>NZ_JBVKBN010000002.1:347336-735418 GCF_055657065.1 Streptomyces sp. NPDC110618
GCTTCGTCGTCGGCGGCTTCGTCGTCGGCGGCTTCGTCGTCGGCGGCTTCGTCGTCGGCGGCTTCGTCGTCGGCGGCTTCGTCGTCGGCGGCTTCGTCGTCGGCGGCTTCGTGGTGGGCGGCCTGGTCGTCGGAGGCGTGTCTCCGTAACCGCCCTCGTCGTCATCGCCGTAGCCGGGACCGTCGTGGCCGTACCCGCCGTGGCCGTACCCGGAGTCGCCATATCCGCCGTGGCCGTACCCGGAGTCGCCGTACCCGCCGTGGCCGTAGCCCGAGTCGCCGTCGCCGTCGCCGTACCCGCCGTGGTGGCGGTACGCCTTCGCGCCCTTGGCGCAGTCGTTGCCGAAGGAGGGGTTGAGCGCGGAGGCCGCGTCGACGGTGTTGCCGCAGACGTTGACCGGGACCTCGACCGGCGCCGAGATCTTGTTGCCGGCCAGCACACCGGGCGATTCCTTGGCGTTCCCCTCCGCGCTCGTGTCGGCCAGCGCGGAACTGCCACACAGGGACAGAATGCTTGTCGCGGCAGCGGCCGCGACCATTCCCTTACCCAGGGTCTGTCGCAATCTCGTTGTCTTCCTGCTCGAAGAATTGGGAAAGCCGGCCTCGGAACGCGGAGAAGGTGTCCAAGGCCGGCCCTGACACAAGCCGAGCGGCTGGTGCGTGTGCGTCGTCAGTCGTTGACGCAGATGTTGCCGAACGAGGGGTTCAGCAGGGCGATGACGTTCACGGTGTTGCCGCAGACGTTCACCGGGATGTGGATCGGGACCTGGACGACGTTGCCCGACAGAACACCCGGGGAGTGCTCGGCGACAGCGCCCGCGCCCGAGTCGGCGATCGCCGGCGTGGCCATGCCCATGGCCAGGATGGCGCCCGCGACGACAGCAGCGCTCTTCTTCATGAACTATCCCTTCTCTGCGGTCATGCCCTGTTGACGGCCGAGGGCCGAGCGAGCGCAACGGGAACGGCTCGCACCATGACCGGCAGGCTGTAGAACGAGTGATAGACAGACGAAGAAACTACGGAACGCGAGTCGCCGGTCAATTCACTCTTTCGCCTTCACGGAATTGACACGGAAGAACCACACGCGCCCCTCACGCACGTTTTTGTAATCGGGCACGGCGAAACCGTCCGACGATCCCTGGGGAAAGGGGATCGGCGGACGGTTCTGCCTGACCGGCGAAATACGTCAGCCGTTCTGCACGCCGTTTCCGGACAGCGCGGAGATGTCGCTGAGGATGTGCGACAGCGGCTCGTCACCCTTGGCCTGCGTCGAGTTGTCGGCGCACTGCTGGTTCTGGGCGGCGGACAGGACCGGCACGTCCTGGGCGACACCGACGGCGGCGATGAGGCCGACGATGCCCTGGAGGTTCGCCTTCACCGGGACACCGGCACAGAGCTTGTTGGCTGTGCCCTGGACCAGGGTGGCCTGCGGGCTCATGTCGCCCTTGGTCACCTGGTTGCCGAACTCGGAGGTGGCGCCGTTGCCGCTGGCGGAGGTGGTGCCGTGGTCATCACCGATGGCAAGCGCCTGGGGGGCGGCCGCGGCCGACGCTCCGACGACGGACGCGGTGACCGCGGCAGCGGCCATTGCCTTCTTCAGCATGTCGCAATTTTCCTTTCTGAGGCAGGAAGCGCCGTGGGTCCGGACACACCCTGAGGCAAGACGCGTTGTTCCTGCCCTCGCATCAACCCGGCCCGCGGGGATTGGTTTCGGCCCTTCACCCGATCGGGCCGTTCGGGCTTGCGGAATTAACGGAACGGTGGATCGGCGGCAGAGTTCCGTACCCGCCGCGCATTTCCCCGCGTGTGGGCCATCGGAGTGAATGTCAGCAACCAAGCGGTCCGCCAGCAGTTGACCAGAGCGCTCCGGTGGACGGGGTTTCTTCAGAAGGGAACTAGCAAGTGATCAAGAAGGTTCTGGCTTCCGCCGCGGTCGCCGCCTCCGTCGTCGGGGCCGCCTCGCCGGCCATGGCCATCGGCAACGACAACGGCACCACCTCCGCCAGCGGCAACGGCGCGATGCAGTCGTACGGCAACTCCGCCACCTACGGCAACATGAGCCCGCAGATGGCGCTCATCCAGGGCTCGCTCAACAAGCCCTGCATCGGTCTGCCCGCGAAGGCCAACCTCCAGGGCATCCTCGGCGTCGCCGCCGTCGGCGTTCTGCAGGACGTGCCGATCCTGTCGGCCCCGCAGAACCAGCAGTGCGTCGAGAACTCCACCCAGGCCAAGGGCGACGAGCCGCTGTCGCACATCCTGGACGACATCTCCGTCCTGGCCGGCAACGGCGCCGGCAACGACTGATCCGACCGGCACGACGGCGGGCCACCGGGTTTCCCGGTGGCCCGCCGGGCTGTTTCCGGGGCGGGTGGCGACAAGGGGCGCGCACTCGGTCGCCCAGGGCGCGCGCCGTGCGGAATGCGCGCTGGGCCAATCGGGGCAAAGCCCGCAACCCCGGCGGGGGTCGAGGCGTTGACGATCATGCAGCTCCTCCCCCGGAGTCCGCTTTTCGAAGGGAACGAACATGAAGAAGCTGTGGGCAACCGCGGCTGTCGCCGCCTCCGCCGCCGGTCTCGCCGCGGCCACCGCGGCCCCGGCGCTCGCCATCGGCAACGACAACGGCACCACGTCCGCCAGCGGCAACGGCGCCAAGCAGGAGTTCGGCAACTCGGCCACGTTCGGCGACATGAGCCCGCAGCTCTCGCTGGTCCAGGGTTCGCTGAACAAGCCCTGCATCGGCCTGCCTGCGAAGCTCAACGCGCAGGGCCTGGTCGGTCTCGCGGCCGTCGGCGTTCTCCAGGACGTGCCGATCCTGTCGGCCCCGCAGAACCAGCAGTGCGTCGAGAACTCCACCCAGGCCAAGGGCGACGAGCCGCTGTCGCACATCCTGGACGACATCTCGGCCCTGTCGGGCAACGGCGCGGGCAACAGCTGATCCTCCCCGCACCACGGCGGGCCACCGGGTTTCCCGGTGGCCCGCTTCTTCGTGTCCCGGCCCGCCTCAGCGGCGGTAGAGGGCCTCGATCTCCTCCTCGTAGGCCCGGATCACCGTGTGCCGTTTGACCTTCAGGGACGGGGTCAGCATGCCGTTCTCCTCGGTGAACTCGCCCGCGACCAGGGCGAAGGCGCGGATCGACTCGGCGCGGGAGACGGCCTGGTTGGCGTAGTCGACGGCCTTCTGGACGGCGGCGCGGATGTCCGCGTCGCGCACCAGCTCCGCCATGGGGGTGTCGGCGGGCAGCTTGCGGACCGCAAGCCAGTGGGCGATCGCCTCGGGGTCCAGGGTGATCAGCGCGGCGACGAAGGGGCGGTTGTCGCCGACGACCACGCACTGCCCGATCGGTGCCCGGCTGCGCAGCCGGTCCTCCAGGACGGCCGGGGAGACGTTCTTGCCGCCGGAGGTGACGATGAGGTCCTTCTTGCGGCCGGTGATGGTGAGGTACCCCTCCTCGTCGAGGGAGCCCCGGTCGCCGGTGGCGAACCACTCGTCGCGCAGGACGGCGTGGGAGGCGGCCGGGTTGTTCCAGTACGCGGAGAAGACGATGCCGCCCTTGACCAGGACCTCGCCGTCGTCGGCGATGCGGACGGCGGTGCCGGGGACCGGGGGGCCGACCGTGCCGGGGCGGGGCCTGAGCGGGGGCGCGATGGTGGCGGCGGCGGTGGTCTCGGTGAGGCCGTAGCCCTCGTAGACGACGATTCCGGCGGCGTAGAAGAACAGGTTGAGGTCGCGGTCCAGGGGGGAGCCGCCGCTGATGGCGTAGCGCAGGCGGCCGCCGAGTTCCTTGCGGACGCGGCGGTAGACCAGCAGGTCGTACAGGGCCCAGGCGGCGTACAGGCCGAGGCCGGGGCCCTTGCCGGTGCCGAGGAAGCGGCTGAGGTGGGCCTCGCCGAAGCGGACGGCGATGCGGTCGGCGCGGTCGAAGGAGGCGGCGCGGCCGATCCTCTCGGCGGTGGCGCGGCCGGTGTCGTGGATCTTCTCGAAGAGGTACGGCACGCCGACCAGGAAGGTCGGGCGGAACTCCTTGAGCGCCGGGCGGAGTTCGTCGGGTTTCACGCTCGGACAGTGGCCGATCTCGATGCGGGCCATCAGACAGGAGATCTGCAGGCTGCGGCCGAGGATGTGGGCGAGCGGGAGGAAGAGGAGGGTGGACGGGGTCTGGCGGGTGACCTCGCGGAAGACCGGCAGCAGGAGTTCGACCGTGTTGGCGGACTCGGCGTGCAGGTTGGCGTGGGTGAGCACACAGCCCTTGGGGCGGCCGGTGGTGCCGGAGGTGTAGCAGACGGTGGCGATGCTGTCGCCGGTCAGGGCGGTGCGGCGCTTGGTGACCTCCTCGTCCGGGATGTCCCGGCCGAGGGCGGTGAGGTGGGTGACGGCGCCCGCGTCCAGTTCCCAGACGCGCGGCGGGGTGGGGTGGGCGGCGGTGCCGGTGGTGACCGTGGTGGTGTTGTCGGCGGTCTCGGTGACCACCTGGGTGGCGCCGGAGTCGCGGACGATCCACTCCACCTGGTCCGGTGAGGAGGTGGGGTAGATCGGCACGGACTGGCCGCCCGCGGCCCAGATCGCGAAGTCCAGCAGGGTCCACTCGGGGCGGGTGCGGGACATCACCGCGACCCGGCCGCCGGGTTCCAGGCCGGCCGCGATCAGGCCCTTGGCGAGGGCGGTGACCTCGCGGGCGAACGCGGCGGCGGTGACGGCCCGCCAGGTGCCGTGCTCCCTGCGGCGCAGCACCACCGCCTCCGGGGCCTCCACGGCGTTGGTGAAGGGGATGTCGGCGGTGGTACCGGCGGGGTGGCGCGGGGCGAGCGGCGGGACACGGGCCTCGCGGACCGTGCCGCCGTCGTCCCTGGTGATCTCGACCCGGGTGCGGGTCAGCAGATCGGTGCGGTGCTTCGCGCGCTTCAGATCCTTGCGTACGCCCATGACGGCTCCCGGTCGCGGCGGTGCGGCTCGGACTTGCGTGAGCTGTGCCTACTCCAACTGTGGTCGTCCCCACTGTTCTTACTTCGGAGTAAACTTACTCACGCGTAGCCCGAGGTCAATGGGCGCGACGTGAAGGGCCCGTGGTCACATGATCTCGTCGGCCCGCCGGATCGCCGTCTCCAGTTCCGCCACCTTCCGGTCACCCGTGCGCTCCGCCAAGTCGTCCGCGCGCCCGGCGAGTTCGCCCAGGCCGGGGGCGCCCGGCAGGGACTCCCACTCGTCGGCGCCCCGGCGCAGCCGGTCCGCGAAGTAGGCGGCCACCGCGGTCACCTGGAAGCGCGGCGAGGCGCTCCAGACGCCGTCGGCCAGGGTGCCCGACTCCAGGTCGGCCGACTCCTCGTGCGGGGTGCGGGAGCGGGGGTCGAGCCAGCGGACGGTGGCGGTGGCGAGGTGGCCGCGGGCATCCGGGGCGGTACGGACGGCGTACAGGGCGGTCACCGTGTGGCCGGGGCCGGTCTCGCCGCCGTCGACCGAGTCGTCGCGGAAGTCCTCGTCGGCCACCCGCCGGTTGTCGTAGCCGATCAGCCGGAACTCCTCGACGTTCTCCGGGTCGAAGGACACCTGGGCCTTGGCGTCGCGGGCCGTCAGGTCGATGTTGCGCGGGAGTTGCTCGCTGAAGACCTCGTGGGCCTCCTCCTTCTCCGAGACATAGACGGTGTGGCCGTCACCCCGGTCGGCGAGGCGTTCCATCAGGGCGTCGCCGTAGTCGCTGCCGACGCCCACGCCGAACAGGGTGATGCCCCACTTCTTCCGGGCGCGCTCGACGGACTCAAGGATCGATTCGGCGTCCGTGTCACCGGTGTTGGCGAGGGCGTCGGAGATGAGGACCACTCGGTTGGTGGCGCGCTTCTTCAGGCCGTCGACCGCCACGGCGTAGCCCTCCCGCACGCCCGCGCCGAGGTTGGTGGAGTAGGTCGGCTCCATGCTGTCGATCGCCTCGTGGATGCGGTCGCGGTTGCCGCCCACCTCGGTCATCGGCAGCACGGTCTCGGCCTCGTCGCTGAAGGTGACGAGGGCGACCGAGTCGTTGTCGCGCAGCCGGTCCGTCATGACGCCGAGGGATTCCTGGGCCAGGTCCAGGCGGCCCTGCTCGCTCATCGAGCCGGAGATGTCGATGACGAACGTCAGTGCCGCGGGCGGGCGTTCCTCCTTGCTCGCCTCCCGGGTGGCGAGGCCCACCCGCAGCAGCGACCAGTCCTCGCGGTCGGTGCGGGCGCCGTCCACGGTCACCGAGAAGCCGTCGCCGTCGGGGCGTTCGTAGTCCTGGCGGAAGCTGTTGACGAACTCCTCGGGACGGATCGACCAGGGGTCCGGGAGGTCGCCGTCGGCGAGGGTGCGGCGGGCGTAGCCGTAGGAGGCGGTGTCGACGTCGAGGGCGAAGGTGGACAGGTGGTCGGGTTCCGGGGCGATCTCGCGGGAGGAGTCCTCGGCGCCCTCGGAGTTCCCGGAGTCCTCACCGCCGTACTGGCCGCTGTCGGGAGCGGGTTGGCCGTCGTAATGCCGGTCCGAGGACTTCTCCCCGGACTGGTCGGCCGTTCCGCTGCAGCCGGTGAGCAGCAGGCCCGCCAGCGTGAGTGCGAGGGTCGCGCCCCGCCACCGTCGTCGCTCCATCGTCCGTTCCCCCTTGGTCCGTTGACGTCGACTTCTGTGACTGTGACGGGCCAAGGGTGCGGAACGTGCGCTACGAAGCGTTGCGGGTGGGTCTCGAAGTGGGCACGACGGGGGTCCGTCGAGACCGGTGGGTGATCCTCCGTTGACCTACGACACCACGTCCTTGCGCGCGAAACCGCGGAAGGCCAGCGCGAACAGGACGACGGCGTACGTTACCGAGAGGGCGGCGCCCTGGATCATGCCGGACCACTCGGGGGTGGGCTGTACGGCGTCCGCCCAGGCGAACTGCCAGTGCGCGGGCAGGAAGTCACGCCAGTCGCCGAGGGCGGTCACGGCGTCCAGGACGTTGCCGACGATGGTCAGGCCCACCGCGCCGCCGACCGCGCCGAGCGGAGCGTCGGTCTTCGTCGACAGCCAGAACGCGAGCCCGGCGGTGACCAGTTGGGAGACGAAGACGTACGCCACCACGACCACCAACCGCTGGGCGGCCGTGCCCGGGGCCAGCGAACCGCCCGTGGGAATCTCCAGCGGACCCCAGCCGTAGGCCGCCGTGCCGACGGCGAGGGCGACCACCGGCAGCAGGATCATCGCGGCGAGGCTCATGCCGAGCCCGACCACCAGCTTCGACCACAGCAGCCGGGCCCTCGGCACGGGAGCGGCGAGCAGATAGCGCAGCGAGGACCAGCCGGCCTCCGCCGCCACCGTGTCCCCGCAGAACAGGGCGACCGGGATGACCAGCAGGAAGCCCGCGGAGACGAACAGGCTGACGGCGGCGAAGTTGGCGCCGGAGGCGGTGGCCGTGTCCATCAGAGTGATGCGGTTGTCGCCGCCCTCCGGCTCGCCGCCGATCGCGAAGGCGATCAGCAGCACGAAGGGCAGGGCGGCCAGGATCGCGCCCATCACCAGCGTGCGGCGGCGCTTGAGCTGGCGGACCAGCTCGACGCGCACCGGCAGGGTGCGGCCCGCCCGGTAACCGGAGGCGACCTCGGTGAGCGTGCTCATGCGGAACCTCCGATCAGGGTGAGGAAGGCGTCCTCCAGGCGGCGGTGCGGGCCGACGGACCGCACCGGCACGTCCAGCCGGACGAGTTCGGCGACCAGCTTCTCCGCGCTGCCGTCGGCGCCGAGGCGGACGAGGAGCCCGTCGTCGGTGCGGACCGCCGAGGCGACGCCGGGCAGGGCGGCCACCTTCTCGGCGGCCGGCTCCTCCACGGGCGTGGCGGTGCCGACCAGGAGGGTGTCGCCGGAGCCGACGATCTCGTCGACCGGACCCGCCTGGACCAATTGCCCGCGGTCCATGACCACGAGGTGGGTGCAGGTCTGCTCGACCTCCGCCAGCAGATGGCTGGAGACGATGACCGTGCGTCCGGCGGCGGCGTACCGGATCATCACCTCGCGCATCTCGCGGATCTGCGGCGGGTCCAGGCCGTTGGTCGGCTCGTCGAGGATCAGCAGGTCCGGCAGGCCGAGCATGGCCTGGGCGATGGCCAGGCGCTGGCGCATGCCCTGGGAGTAGGTGCGCACCGCGCGGGCCAGCGCGTCGCCGAGCCCGGCGATCTCCAGCGCCTCGTCCAGGTGGGCGTCCTCGGCGGGGCGGCCGGTGGCGGCCCAGTACAGCTCCAGGTTCTCCCGGCCGGACAGGTGCGGCAGGAATCCGGCGCCCTCGACGAAGGCGCCGACGCGGGAGAGGACCGGGGCGCCGAGGCGGATGGCGTGGCCGAAGACGCGGATCTCGCCGTCGTCCGGGCGGATCAGGCCCATCAGCATGCGCAGGGTGGTGGTCTTGCCCGCGCCGTTCGGGCCGAGCAGTCCGAGGACCTGGCCCTGTTCCACACGGAAGGTCAGCTCGCGCACGCTGTAGCGGTCGCCGCCCGCGTACTTCTTGCTCAAGCCGGTGATCTGCAGCGGGACTTCGGCCAGCTCCGGGGCGGGGGCGGGGGCGGTGGTGCGGCGCCGGGCGGTCAGCAGCAGGGCCGCGGCGATCAGGACGCCTGCCACCGGAAGCCACCACACCCATGCCGGGAGCGGGGCGGCGGCGGTGCTCACGCCGGGGGCGGTGGGCACGGACAGGCCGCTCTGCAGGGAGACGGTGTACGTGGCGGGGGCGGCCGGGGAGGCGTAGCCGAGGTCCGTGGAGGACAGGACCAGGCGCAGCCGGTGGCCCTTGTCGATCTCGTGGTCGACGGCGGGGAGCGTGATCGTCACGTCCTTGCCGGACTCGGCGTCCGTCACCCGCAGCGGGGTGACCAGCTGGGCGGGCAGCACCTGCTGGGTGCCGTCCGCGCTGACGTCGTACACCTTGGCGAAGAGGACGGCGTCCTTGCTGGTGGACTCCACGTGGACGGTGACCGTCGGGGAGCCGGTGACGCGCAGGTCGTCCTTGACGGGGGCGGAGTCGAAGCGGGCGTACTGGCCGGGGAAGTCGAGGGAGACGCCCACGCCGAGGGAGGAGAGCTGGGCGAGGCCCCCGCCGCCCAGGCCGGGCAGGGCGGAGACGGCGGGCGGGTTGGCGCCGGGCGGGTTGGCCAGGCGCTGCTCGCGGCCGGTCAGGGCGACGGTGCGCCGTCCGCTCTCCAGGCCCGGGTACGTGTCGGCGCTCGCGCCGCGCAACTGGGCCTGCCCGTCGGTGGAGTCGACACCGCCGGTGCGCGAGACGCGGAAGGCGGGGCCGGTGTCGACGGAGGTGTCCTTCTTCAGGTACCGGTCGAACCAGGACCCCACGCGGGCCCGGACCCGGTCGGTCTCCGCGTCGCCGCCGTCGTGGCCGCCCGCGATCCAGTCGACGGCGACGGGGGCGCCGTTGGCCGCGATCGCCTTCGCCGCCCGGTCCGCCTGGCCGAGCGGGAAGAGGGAGTCGGAGCGGCCCTGCACCAGCAGCGTGGGGACCTTGATGTTCCCGGCGACGGCGGACGGCGAGCGCTCCTCCAGCAGTGCGCGGGCGGCGGCGTCCGGGGTGCCGGACTCGGCGACCCGCTCGTACATCCGGCACAGGCTCGCCTCGAACCGCTCGCAGCCGCCCGCGGAGTTGACGAAGATGCCCGCCCACAGCTTCTTGAAGACGCCGTTCGGGAACAGGGCGTCCGCCAAGTTCCAGTACGTGATCGCGGGGGCGATGGCGTCGACGCGGTCGTCGTACCCGGCGCCGAGCAGGCTGATCGCGCCGCCGTAGGAGGCGCCCGCCATGCCGATACGCGGGTCTCCGGGCTTGTCGAGCAGCACCTCGGGGCGGCGCGCGAGCCAGTCGATCAGCTTGCTTACGTCGGCGACCTCGGTCTTCGGGCCGTTCAGGCCGACCTTGCCGGTGGATTGGCCGTGGCCGCGGGCCGACCAGGTGAGCACCGCGTATCCGTCGGCGACCAGCTCCTCGGCCTGCTCGCGGACGTCGTCCTTGCTGCCGCCGAAGCCGTGGCCGAGCAGGACGGCCGGGCGGGGCCCGTCGGCGTCGGTGGTGAAGTACGAGGTGTCCAGGCGTACGCCGTTCACCGCCATCACCCGGTCCGCGCGGCGCACCGCGGGCCCGTCGTCGGAGGCGACGGCCGTCCACGTACCGGCGCCGGCGAGCACGAGAACGGCGGCCCCGGCGGCCAGCAGACGCCGGGGCCGCCGCAGCGGCCCGCGCAGTCGAAGATCCATGCTTCAACCGTACGGGGTGAACCTGTCGGCAAGTTGTCGACCGAAGGCCGAACCCGCCCACCTCCCAGGGGTGTACGCGGACCCCCGCGCATACCGCACCCGTCGTACGAGGACCGCTGTTCGAGGCGCCACCCGATCCACTGAAACCGGGCGGAACCACACACCCCGCTTCCGGTGGCGGCGGAGGATGCAAGATCCCCCCACTGTGAACGGAGACGCCCTGTGCGCATCACCGACATCCAGCGCTGCGAGGTCCGGCCGGGCCGGCTCGTCGAGTGGACGCTCAGTCCGGCGACCGTCGCCAGAGCCGCGCTGCTGCCGGAGGACACCCGGCCGCCGGCGTACATCCAGGAGTCCCACATCAGGACCGCCCGGACCGTGCGCGAGGGTGGACTCTTCGTACCGACCTGGCTGGGCGCCGCGTTCGACGTGCCGGGCCCGGTCGACCTGGACGCGCTGCAGTCGGCGCTGCGCGAGTGGACGGTGCGGCACGAAACGCTGCGCAGCGGCTTCCGGACGGACGGCGAAGCGCTGCGCCGGTTCACCCTCGACCCCGGGGAGGTGGCGCTGCACCAGGAGGTGGTCGGCGACTTCACGGACCCGGCGGAGCTGGTGCGCCACCTCCAGAACCGTTTCGACGTGGCGGCGGACGCCCTGTCCTGGCCGAATCTGATCTATACGGCGGTCGTCCGGGCGGACGGGGCGAGCGTGTACATGGCCTTCGACCACACCAATGTCGACGCCTACTCCATCCACCGCATCCCGGCCGAGATCCACGAGCTGTACGCGGCGGCCGTGGCGGGCCGGGCGCTTCAGCGGCCCCCGGTGAGCAGTTACATCGACTTCTGCGAGATCGAGCGGGCGGACGCGGACCGGATCGACGAGGGTCACGAGATCGTGGCGCGCTGGCGGGAGTTCATCCGCCGCTGCGACGGCACCCTGCCCGCCTTCCCGGTCGACCTCGGGCTCGACGCGGGCGGTCCGCTGCCCGAGCAGAAGCTGATGGGCGAGCCGCTGGTGGACGCGGAGTCGGCCGCCGCGTTCGAGGCGTACTGCAGGCCGTACGGCGGCAGTCTGGTCGGGCTGCTCGCGGCCACGGCGCTGATCGTGCGGGAGATCGGCGGGCAGTCCGTCTACCGCACGGTGGTGCCGTTCCACACCCGGGTCCGCTCGCGCTGGTCGGAGTCGGTGGGCTGGTACGTCGGGGGCGCGCCGATCGAGGTGCCGCTGGACCCGGCGCCGGATCTGCCGACGGCACTGCGGCTGGTGCGGGCGCAGTTGCAGGCGGCGCGGCCGCTCGCCCGGATGCCGCTGGCGCGGGTGCTGAAGCTGCTGGGCGCCGACTTCCGGCCCACCTCGCCCGACCTGTACTCGATCGTGTCGTACGTCGACGCCCGGCCGCTCCCGGGTTCCGGGGACTGGACCGGGCAGTCGGCGTACGCGCTGATCCGGGTGTCGTACGGGGATCAGGTCTGTGTGTGGGTGAACCGGCTGCCGGAGGGGCTGTGGTTCGCCTGCCGGTACCCGGACACGGATGTCGCGCACAAGAACCTGCGGCTGTACGCCGAGCGGCTGCGGGACATCGTGGTCGGGGTCGGGGCCTATGCCTGAGCGTCCTCGGGGAGGGTGACCAGCCAGCGGGTGGTGCGGCGGGGGCGCAGGTACAGGGCCCAGTACAGGGTGGCGACCAGGGTGATGCCGCCGGTCCACAGCAGGTACTCGGTCTCCTGCTGGGTCAGGATGTAGGCCAGTACGACGATCAGCAGCACGGGCGTCGCGGGCCACAGGGGCATGCGCCACGCGGGCGTGTTGCGGTGGCCGCCGCGCCGGGACAGCAGGGCGGCGACCGCGACCAGCAGGTACATGCCGGTCACCGAGACCCCGGTGACGCCGTACAGGGTGTCCAGGTTGACGAAGCAGAGGGCGGCGCCGGGGACGCCGACCGCCAGCGTGGCGACCCACGGGGAGCCGAAGCGGCCGAGCCTGGCGAGGGCGGTGTTGACCGGCCGGGGCCAGGCCTGGTCGCGGGCGGAGGCGAACAGGACGCGTGAGTTCTGGATGACCATGACGATGCCCGCGTTGATGATCGCGAGGGCCACGCACAGGCTGACGAAGGTGCCGACCGCGGAGTTGGACCAGGCGGTGACCATGGAGCCGATGTCGCCGCCGGTCAGCTCCGCGAGGTCGGAGGCGCCGAGGGTGATGCCGACGACCGGGACCAGGATGATCACCGCGGAGATGCCGAGGGTGGCCAGCACGGTACGGGCGACGTTCCTGCGCGGGTTCTCCAGTTCCTCGGAGAGGTAGACCGCGGTGGAGAAGCCCTGGGTGATGAACAGGGCGATGGCGAGCCCGGAGACGATCAGCATGGCGGTCACGGTGTCCGGGCCGCCGTCGGCGCCCGCGACCTGGAGGGAGACGAGGCTGTCCGGGCCGCGCTCGGCGTGGGCGAAGCCGAGGACGGCGACCACGGCGGCCGCGATCACCTCAAGGACCAGGAAGATGCCGGTGATCCAGGCGTTGGCGCGCAGGTCGAGCAGGCCGGCGAGGGTGGCGAGCAGCATGACGCCGGCGCCGGTCATCGCGGGGTCGAGGTGGACGATCGGGGCGAGGTAGCCGGCCGTGCCCATCGCGATGACGGGCGGAACGATCATCACGACCAGGAGGGAGAGGACGAATACCAGCCACCCCGCGAGCCGGCCCGCCAGCGTGGTCACCATCGCGTACTCGCCGCCCGCGCTGGGGACGAGCGTGCCCAGTTCCGAGTAGCAGAAAGCCACCGCGACACAGAGCAGGGAACCGATCGCGATGGTCAGGGCGGTGGCGGTGCCGAGCGAGCCGAACAGGTCCGGGACCACAACAAAGAGGGTGGAGGCCGGGGTCACGCACGAGAGCGTGAGCAGGGTGCCGCCGACGACACCGATGGAGCGCTTCAGCTCCGGCGCATGGGCCGGGACGTCTTCGACGACGGGGGACTTCTGAAGCGTGTCGGTCATGCGGCGGTTCCGATCGGCTCGGGCGGAGGTGGCACTGTGACAGCAGTGGTTCGGAATGGAAACACCGACGAAAACAACACGTCAATGGTTGTTTGACTACGAAATCCGTAGCAAAGCAGGCCTCTTGGTGGCGTAAACAGCAGAACAGGTCGGCCGTTTCGGCGCTCGGCGGTGTGCGGGAACCGCAATCCGGCGGTCGAAAAAATTGCCGGGGTCCGGCATACGGACGTGTCAGTGGGGGCCGCTAGAGTCCGTTCATCACACAGACAAGACACAGTGAACGGGTGGGGACAGACATGAAGCTGAGGCACACCACGGCCTGGGTGGGGCTCGCGGCGGCGGCACTGGTGGCCACGACCGCGTGCGGCTCGGACGCGGCCAAGAAGACCACGGAGAAGGCGGCCGAGGTCAGCGGCGCGGACAAGATCATGGCCGCCCTGGCGCGCGCCACCGACCGCACCGAGAAGCTGGGTTCGGCCGAGGTGACCATGTCGACCGACCTGGGCACCGGCACCCCGATAGCCATGGAGGGCACCTACTCCTGGGGCGACGGCATGGCCTACGACATCCAGATGGACACCAAGGCCGCCCAGATGGAGGCCCTCCAGGACGACCCCACCATCCACTGTCTGCTGGTGGACGGCGTCTACTACTACGACGTCGACCCGCAGGCGTCCGGCCCGATCGCGGGCAAGGAGTGGATCAAGATCGACTCCTCGGCCGTGTTCGGCGAGAGCGGCAGCCAGGCGTACAAGAACAGCGGCAGCGGCGCCGGCAACCCGACGGCCTCGCTGAAGGGCCTGAAGTACGCCAGCGACGTCGAGGACCTCGGCAGCGAGAGCGTGAACGGCCAGCAGGCCACCCACTACCGCGCCGTCCTGGACCAGAACGACATGGGCCAGTTCAAGGACGCCTACAGCGGCGAGGACAGTCTGCTGGGCGACATGACCGGTGGCGCCACCACGATGACCATGGACATCTGGGTCAACGACAAGGACCTGCCGGTGAGGCTGAAGCAGGTCATGGGCACCATGAAGGTCACCATGGACTTCGACAAGTTCGGGGCCACCAAGGACATCACCACCCCGCCGGCCGCGCAGACCGCGGACCTGACCGAGGCGGTCAAGGAGCAGAACGGCCAGTGACACGGCCGGGGCCCGGACACCTCCGCGGTGTCCGGGCCCTTTCGCGTGCTGCGCTCAGTGGTTGCGCGGGAAGCCCAGGTCCACGCCCGCGGGGGCGTCGGCCGGGTCGGGCCAGCGGGTGGTCACGACCTTGCCGCGGGTGTAGAAGTGTGTCCCGTCGTTGCCGTAGATGTGGTGGTCGCCGAAGAGGGAGTCCTTCCAGCCGCCGAAGGAGTGGTAGCCGACGGGGACCGGGATCGGCACGTTGACGCCGACCATGCCGGCCTCGACCTCCAGCTGGAAGCGGCGGGCGGCGCCGCCGTCCCGCGTGAAGATCGCGGTGCCGTTGCCGAACGGCGAGTTGTTGATGAGGGCCAGGCCCTCCTCGTAGGTGTCCACGCGCAGCACGCACAGCACCGGGCCGAAGATCTCGTCCTGGTAGGCCTTGGCGCTGGTGGGCACCTTGTCCAGCAGCGAGATACCGATCCAGTGGCCGTCCTCGAAGCCGTCCACGGTGTAGCCGGTGCCGTCCAGGACGACCTCGCAGCCCTCGGCCGCCGCGTTCTCCACGTACGAGGCGACCTTGTCGCGGTGGACCTTGGTGATCAGCGGGCCCATCTCGGAGGTCGGGTCGTTGCCGGGACCGATCTTGATCTTCTCGGCGCGCTCGCGGATCTTCTCCACCAGCTCGTCGCCGATCGCGCCCACCGCCACGACCGCGGAGATCGCCATGCAGCGCTCGCCCGCCGAGCCGTAGGCGGCGGACACGGCCGCGTCGGCGGCGGCGTCCAGGTCGGCGTCCGGGAGGACCAGCATGTGGTTCTTGGCGCCGCCGAGCGCCTGGACGCGCTTGCCGTTCGCGGAGGCGGTGGTGTGGATGTAGCGGGCGATCGGGGTCGAGCCGACGAAGGAGACGGCCTTGACGTCCGGGTGCTCCAGCAGCCGGTCCACGGCCACCTTGTCGCCGTGCACGACGTTGAAGACACCGTCGGGCAGGCCCGCCTCGGCGAGCAGCTCGGCGATCTTGATCGAGGCCGAGGGGTCCTTCTCGGACGGCTTCAGCACGAAGGTGTTGCCGCACGCGATGGCGATCGGGAACATCCACATCGGGACCATCGCCGGGAAGTTGAACGGCGTGATGCCGGCGACGACGCCGAGCGGCTGCCGGATCGAGGAGACATCGACGCGGCTGGCGACCTGGGTGGACAGCTCGCCCTTGAGCTGCACGTTGATCCCGCAGGCCAGGTCGACGATCTCCAGGCCGCGGGCGACCTCGCCGAGGGCGTCGGAGTGCACCTTGCCGTGCTCTGCGGTGATCAGCTCCGCGATGGCGTCCCGGTTGGCGTCCAGCAGGGCCCGGAACTTGAACAGGATCGTGGTGCGCTGGGCCAGCGAGGACTGGCCCCAGGTCACGAACGCTTCCTTGGCGGCGGCCACGGCGGCGTCGACCTCGTCGACGGAGGCGAACGCGACCTTGGTGGTGACGGCGCCGGTGGCCGGGTCGGTGACCGGGCCGTAGTTACCCGACGCGCCTTCGACGGTCTTGCCGCCGATCCAGTGGTTGACGATCTTCGTCATGCCCAGTTACTCCTTCACAGATGGCGGCGTCGAGCAGACACGTGCCGTTCGTACAGCTCACGGGCCTTGACCGCGGAAGGCCTGGTCGCGGTCTCGGCCACAGGAACATCCCACCAGGCTTGCGCCTCGGGCGCGCCCGACACTGTGTCTGCCGTTTCGGTCTCCACGTAGACACATGTGGGAGTGTCCGCGGCCCGCGCCTCGGCGAGTGCCTCGCGCAGGTCGTGGACGGTCTTGGCGCGCAGGACGCGCATGCCGAGGCTGGCCGCGTTGGCGGCGAGATCGACGGGGAGCGGGGCCCCGGTGTAGGTGCCGTCACCGGCCGGGAAGCGGTAGGCGGTGCCGAACCGCTCCCCGCCCACGGACTCCGACAGACCGCCGATGGACGCGTACCCGTGGTTCTGCACGAGCAGCATCTTGATGGCGATCCCCTCCTGCACGGCGGTGACGATCTCGGTCGGCATCATCAGATAGGTGCCGTCGCCGACCAGCGCCCAGACGTTGCGCTCGGGCGCGGCCAGCTTCACGCCGATCGCGGCCGGGATCTCGTAGCCCATGCAGGAGTAGCCGTACTCCAGGTGGTACTGGTCGGCCGAGCGGGCGCGCCAGAGCTTGTGCAGGTCGCCGGGGAGCGAACCGGCGGCGTTGATGATCACGTCCGTCTCGTCGACGATCGCGTCCAGTGCGCCGATGACCTGCGGCTGCGTCGGCCGTACATCGGGCTCGGGGGCCTCGAAGCAGGCGTCGACGCGGTGCTCCCACAGCTCCTTGTCGGCGGCGTACTCGGCGGCATAGGCGTCGGGGACGCGGTGACCGTGCATCTGGAGCGCCTCGGTCAGCTCCTGCAGTCCGCTGCGGGCGTCCGCGATCAGCGGCAGTCCGGCGAGCTTGTGCCCGTCGAAGGGGGCGATGTTGAGGTTCAGGAAGCGGACCCCGGGCTCCTGGAAGAGGGTGCCGGAGGCGGTGGTGAAGTCGGTGTACCGGGTGCCGACGCCGATCACCAGGTCCGCGGTGCGGGCCAGCTCGTCGGCGGTGGCGGTGCCGGTGTGGCCGACGCCGCCCACGTCCTGCGGGTGGTCGTACCGGAGCGAGCCCTTGCCTGCCTGAGTGGAGGCGACCGGGATGCCGGTGACGGCGGCGAACTCGGCGAGGGCCTCCTCGGCGCGGCTGTGGTGGACGCCGCCGCCCGCGATGAGGAGGGGGCGCTGTGCCGCGCGGATGGCGTTGACGGCCTCGGCGAGCTCCGTCGGGTCGGCGCCGGGGCGGCGGACCGTCCAGACGCGCTCGGCGAAGAACTCCTCCGGCCAGTCGTACGCCTCCGCCTGCACGTCCTGTGGCAGGGCGAGGGTGACGGCGCCGGTCTCCACGGGGTCGGTGAGCACCCGTACGGCCTGGAGGGCGGCCGGGATCAGGGCCTCGGGGCGGGTGATCCGGTCGAAGTACTTCGACACCGGGCGCAGACAGTCGTTGACGCTGATGTCGCCGGCGTGCGGCACTTCGAGCTGCTGGAGCACCGGGTCGGCGGGGCGGGTGGCGAAGATGTCGCCGGGCAGCAGCAGGACCGGCAGATGGTTGATGGTGGCCAGGGCGGCGCCGGTGACCAGGTTGGTGGCGCCGGGGCCGATGGAGGTGGTCACGGCGTGCGTGGACAGCCGGTTGGACTGGCGGGCGTAGCCGACGGCCGCGTGCACCATGGACTGCTCGTTGCGGCCCTGGTGGTACGGCATGACGTCGGCGTGCTCGACCAGCGCCTGGCCGAGTCCGGCGACGTTGCCGTGGCCGAAGATGCCCCAGGTCGCGCCGATCAGCCGGTGCCGTACGCCGTCGCGTTCGGTGTACTGCGCGGCGAGGAAGCGGACGAGCGCCTGCGCCACGGTCAGCCTGATCGTCATCGGTAGCCCTCCGTGTGGTCCGGGTGGAAGCAGATCCGCCATTCCCGGGTCTCCCCCGGGCCCGCCATCACGTTCAGGTAGTACATGTCGTGGCCGGGCTGGGCGATCGACGGGCCGTGCCAGCCGTCGGGTACGAGGACGGCGTCACCCGAGCGGACCTCGGCGAGCACGTCGGCGCCGCCCTCGCGGGACGGGGAGACGCGCTGGTAGCCGAAGCCGTGCGGGCCGTCGATCTCGAAGTAGTAGATCTCCTCCAGCTCCGCCTCCTCGCCCGGCCGGTGCTCGTCGTGCTTGTGCGGCGGGTACGAGGACCAGTTGCCGCCGGGGGTGATGACCTCGACGGCGATGAGCCGGTCGCACTCGAAGGCGTCGGCGGAGGCGAAGTTGCGCACGTGCCGCAGCCGGTTGCCGCTGCCTCGCTCCTCCGTGGGAACCTCCGGCGCGGGGCCGTAGCGGGCGGGGAGTCGTCGCTCGCACCTTGCTCCTGCCAAAGCAAAGCGGCCACCCGCGCCGGAGGCGATCTGTGCCTGGGTGTCCCGGGGGACGTACGCGAAGTCGGTGACCGACGCGAAGACGCTCTCCCGGCCCAGGAGTTGGAACTCCTGTTGTGCTGCACGCACGGTACAACCGCCGTTCAACGGCAGCACGATCCATTCGCTGTCCCCGGTGGCGAAGCTGTGGCTGCCGCCCGGTTCCAGTTCGACGATCCGCAGACTTGAGTACGTCCACCCGGCACGCTTCGGTTCGATGGCGAGGACGTGTTCGGCGTCGGCGGTGCTGCCCCTCGGCACGTACAACTCGTTGTTCATGCGGCCCTCACAGCAGTCCTACGGCGGTGTCCACGGCGGCGGCCACATCGCCGTCCGCCGGGTACAGCAGCGAACGGCCGACCACCAGGCCGCAGACGGTGGGCAGTTGGAGGGCGCCGCGCCACTTCTCGTAGGCGGCGTCCTGGTCGTCCCCGACGTCGCCGCCGAGGAGCACGGCGGGCAGGGTCGAGGTCTCCATCACCTGGGCCATGTCGTCCGGGTTGTCGGTGACCGGGACCTTGAGCCAGGTGTAGGCCGAACTGCCGCCCAGGCCGGAGGCGATGGCGATGGAGCGGGTGACGGCCTCGGCGGAGAGGTCGTTGCGCAGCTTGCCGTCGGGCGCGCGGCGGCTGATGAACGGCTCGACGAAGACGGGCAGTTGGCGGGCGGCCATGTCGTCGACGGCGTGCGCGGTGGACTCCAGGGTGTTCAGGGAGCCCGGGTCGTCGTAGTCGATGCGCAGCAGCAGTTTTCCGGCGTCGAAGCCGAGGCGCTGGATGTCCTCGGGGCGGTGGCCGGTGAAGCGGTCGTCGAGTTCGAAGCTGGCGCCCTGCAGGCCGCCACGGTTCATCGAGCCCATGACGACCCGGTCGTCGAGGGCGCCGAGCAGCAGCAGGTCGTCGAGGATGTCGGCGGTGGCGAGGACGCCGTCCACGCCGGGGCGGGACAGGGCCAGGCACAGCCGTTCGAGGAGGTCGGCGCGGTTGGCCATGGCGAACTTGCGGTCGCCGACGCCGAGCGCGCCGCGGGCGGGGTGGTCGGCGGCGACGATCATCAGCCGGCCGGTGTCCCCGAGCAGGGGGCGGCGCTTGCGGCGGGCGGCCGCCTCGGCGACGGCCTCGGGGTGGCGGGTGCGGGTGCGGATCAGCTCCGCGATGTCCACGGTCACTTTGCGGCCTCGCCATCGGCCTGCCGGGCGGCCTGGGAGTTGAGGGGCGTATCGGTCAGTACGGCGCCCGCCGTCAGTGCCGCCGTCACCTCCTCCTGCGTCGGCATGGCCGAGGAGCATTCCAGGCGGGAGGCGACGATGGCGCCGGCGGCGTTGGACTGGCGCATGACCGTCTCCAGGTCCCAGCCGTGCAGCAGGCCGTGGCACAGGGAGCCGCCGAAGGCGTCACCGGCGCCGAGGCCGTTGAGGACGGTCACCGGCAGCGGTGGGACCTCGGCCTGCTCGCCCTCGCGGTTGACCGCCAGGACGCCCTTGGGGCCCTGCTTGACCACGGCCAGCTCGACCCCGGCGTCCAGCAGGGCGCGGGCCGCGGCGTGCGGTTCGCGGACTCCGGTGGCGACCTCCACCTCGTCGAGGTTGCCGACGGCGACGGTGGTGTGCCTGAGGGCCTCGCGGTAGAAGGGGCGGGCCTGGTCGGGGTCGGACCAGAACATCGGGCGCCAGTCCAGGTCGAAGACCGTGATGCCGGACTTGGCGCGGTGGGCGAGGGCGGCGAGGGTGGCCGTGCGGCTCGGTTCCTCGCTCAGGCCGGTGCCGGTCATCCAGAAGATACGGGCCTCGCGGACGGCGTCGAGGTCGAGCTCGTGGGCGTCGATCTCCAGGTCCGGCGCCTTGGGGCGGCGGTAGAAGTACAGCGGGAAGTCGTCCGGCGGGAACACCTCGCAGAAGGTGACCGGCGTGGGCAGCCCGGGCACCGGGGTGACCCAGCGGTCGTCGACGCCGAAGTCCCGCAGCGCCTCGTGCAGGTAGGTACCGAACGGGTCGTCCCCGGTGCGGGTGATGACGGCGGTGTTCCGGCCCAGACGGGCGGCGGCGACCGCGACATTGGCCGCCGATCCGCCGAGGAACTTGCCGAAGGAGGTGACCTGCGGCAGGGGGACGCCGGTCTGCAACGGATAGAGGTCCACTCCGATCCGCCCCATGGTGATCAGGTCGTACGCCATCGCGTTCCCTTCGTATCGGCTCTCCCCGGCTTTGTAGTCCCGCGCCGGGAGCCCTGTCAATATTTTGTCCAGACATTCGGACGAGAACGGCCGATCCGCGCCCCTCACGCTTCCCTCGTGCTCCCCGTGCGCCTCCATGCGTCACCTCTGTCACAAAAGCCCCCCTTGTGTCACACATGTCGCGCATACGCGGGTAGGGCGTCACACGTCGTGCACAACCCCTTCCTCTCGGTCACCGGGTCTCGTTGCACGGGGCACAGGGTGGGTGATCGTCCGCCCCCGTGGAGGTGCACATGACCGACCGACGGCTCTGGTCCTACAAGGAGATCGCGGCACACATCCGGGTGCAGCCCGACACCGTCCGCTCCTACCGCAAGCACGGGCTGCTGCCCCCGCCGGACCACGTCGAGAGCGGTAAGCCGTTCTGGTACGCCGAGACCGTTCGCGCGTGGGTCGCGTCCCGGCCGGGGAACCGGGGGCGGACCAGGGACTGAGACCGCGGCGCCCCGGACCTCAGCTCCAGGGCGCGATGACCGTCACTCCGGAACCCCGTGCCGCGCCCATCGCGGCCAGCGCGGCCGGGGCCCGGTCGAGGGGGATGGTGGCGGTGACCAGGAGATCGGGGCGCAGCACCCCGGAGCGGACCAGTTCCAGCATCGGCGGGTAGCTGTGCGCGGCCATGCCGTGGCTGCCGATGATCTCCAGCTCCCAGCCGATGGCGCGGGCCATCGGGACCGCGGTGGTGCCGTCGGCGGAGGGCAGCAGGCCCACCTGGACATGCCGGCCCCGGCGCCGCAGGCCGTTGACGGAGGCGGCGCAGGTGGCGGGGGCGCCGAGGGCGTCCAGCGACAGGTGCGCGCCGCCGCCGGTCAGCTCCCGTACCGCCTCGGCGGTGTCCTGCGCGCCGGAAGCGTCCAGGCAGTGCGCGGCGCCGAACTTCCGTGCCAGGTCCAGCGCCTCGGGCGACACGTCGACGGCGACGACCCGGGCACCGCAGGCCGCCGCGATCATCACGGCGGACAGGCCGACCCCACCGCAGCCGTGCACGGCCACCCACTCCCCCGCGGCGACCCGGCCCTGCCGCACCACCGCGCGAAAGGCGGTGGCGAACCGGCAGCCGAGCGAGGCGGCGGTGGCGAAATCCATGTCGTCCGGTACGCCGACCAGGTTCACGTCGGCGTGGTCCAGGGCCACGTACTGGGCGAAGGAGCCCCAGTGGGTGAAGCCGGGCTGGGTCTGCCGCTCGCACACCTGCTGGTCCCCCGCCGCGCAGGACGGGCAGCTACCGCAGGCGCACACGAACGGCACGGTGACCCGGTCGCCGGGCCGCCACCCGGTCACCCCGGCCCCCACCGCCTCGACCACCCCGGCCAGCTCGTGTCCGGGCACGTGCGGGAGCGTGATGTCCGGATCGTGCCCCTGCCACCCGTGCCAGTCGCTCCGGCACAGCCCGGTGGCCTCCACCCGCACCACGACTCCGTGCCCGGCGGGCCGGGGATCGGCCACGTCACGCACCTCGGGTGTTTCGCCGTACCGCTCGAAGACCACGGCTCGCATGGGGGCTCCTTTCCTCCGGGGTGCAGGCTAGGCGCTCCGCGCTCACCAGGTCTCCGGTTCCTTCGACGTCCGCCACTGCGGCGGGCGGGCGCCGCGCAGGCGGAGGGCGCTGAGGGGGAACAGCAGGACCGAGAGCATGGCCGCGCCCACCAGGGCCGCCGCCTCGGAGGTGGGCAGGGTGCCCGCGTCGGTGCCGATGGTGGTGATGGCGACGACCAGGGGGAGGGCGGTGGAGGCGAACAGGGTCAGGGCGTTGCGGTCGCCGCGGTCGAGGTCGCGCGGTGCGAGGGCGTACACGGGCGCCCCTCGGACCACCAGGAACAGGCCCAGGAACACCGGCAGGAGCAGCAGCGCGCGGCCGCCGGAGAGGAGGGCGGCCAGGTCGAACTCGATGCCGGTGACGACGTAGAAGACCGGGACCAGGAAGCCGAAGCCCATGGCTTCGACCTTCCGCATCACCCATTCCGCGCTGCGCGGCGCCGAGCCGTGCAGGACCAGGCGGGTGATCACCCCGGCGGCGAAGGCGCCGAGGAGGGTGTCCAGGCCCAGTTCCTCGGCGAGTCCGAGCATCAGGGCGAGGAGCAGCACCACGAGGCGTACGGCGAACTGGCCGCTGGTGTGCAGGGTGGTCTCGACGACCCGGGTGAACCACGCCGAGCGCGGGCGCGTCGCCCACCACACCACCAGCGCCGTCAGCAGTGCGAACGCACCGAGCACGAGGGTCGAGCGGCCCGGCGAACGACCGCTCAGCAGCAGGGTGATCGCGATGATCGGCCCGAACTCGCCGAGCGCGCCGAAGGACATCATCACCGCGCCGAACCGGGTGCGCAGTTGGCCCGCGTCGCGCAGGACGGGCAGGACGGTGCCCAGGGCGGTGCTGGTCAGCGCCGTACCGAGGTAGACGCCCCGGTCGAAGCCGGAGATCAGGGTCGCGAGGCCCAGGCCCACGGCCAGTGCGATCAGCCAGGCCACCGACGAGCGGCGCAGGGTGTCGCCGCATACCTTGTCGAACTCGATCTCGTACCCGGCCAGGAAGATCAGCATGGCCAGGCCCAGGTGGGCGAGGGTGTCGACGGTCTCGCCCTTGCCCGCCCAGCCGAGCACGTCGGGGCCCACCAGGATGCCCAGCGTGATCTCGAAGATGACCAGCGGGACCGGGAGCCACCGGCCCACCGCGTGCGCGAGCAGCGGTGCCACCGCCGCGATGGACATGATCAGGACCAGCGTCCCGGTCTGCGACATGAACCCTCCTTGGAGTAGTACCCCATAGGGGTATACCGTGGAGAGCGGGGTCCCCCGTGGACCCCGTGAGCCCCACATGCCACGACGAGGAGTGCAACATGAGCGTGAGCGCCGTCTACAAGGTCAGCGGGATGAGCTGCGGACACTGCGAGGGCGCCGTCTCCGGCGAGATCTCCGAGCTGCCCGGGGTCAGTTCCGTGAAGGCCGTCGCCTCCACCGGCGAGGTGACCGTGATCTCGGCCGAGGCGCTGCGCGAGGAGGACGTACGGGCCGCCGTGGACGAGGCCGGCTTCGAACTCGTCGGCGTCGCCTGAGACCGTCGCCCGAGACCTACGGAAAGCCCCCGGTCATGGCCACCACCTCCACCCCCACCGCCCCGATAGCTCCCGTCTCCGAGGTCGAGCTGATCATCGGCGGGATGACCTGCGCCTCCTGCGCGGCCCGCGTCGAGAAGAAGCTCAACCGGATGGAGGGGGTCACCGCCAGCGTCAACTACGCCACCGAGAAGGCGCGGATCAGTTATCCGGCGGGGGTCGAGGTGGCGGACCTGATCGCCACGGTCGTGAAGACGGGGTACACGGCCGAGGAACCCCCGCCGCCCGAGCCCGAACCGGCCGACGAGGCGGCGCACGAGCGGGACCCCGAGACCGACGCCTACCGGCAGCGCTTCACGGTCTCCGCGCTGCTCGCCGCGCCCGTCGTGCTGCTCTCCATGGTTCCCGCGCTCCAGTTCGACAACTGGCAGTGGCTGGCGCTCACCCTCGCCGCGCCGGTCGTCGTCTGGGGCGGACTGCCCTTCCACCGCGCCGCCTGGACCAACGCCCGGCACGGCGCGGCGACCATGGACACCCTGGTCTCGGTCGGCACGCTGGCCGCGTTCGGCTGGTCGCTGTGGGCGCTGTTCTTCGGCGACGCGGGCATGCCGGGGATGCGGGAGAGCTTCCGGCTGACCGTCGGCGGCATGGACGGCGCCTCGTCGATCTACCTCGAAGTGGCCTCCGGCGTCGTCGCCTTCATCCTGCTCGGCCGCTATCTGGAGGCGCGGGCCAAGCGGCGCGCGGGAGCGGCCCTCAGGGCGCTGATGGAGCTGGGCGCGAAGGACGTGGCCGTCCTGCGGAACGGGCGCGAGGAGCGCATTCCGGTGGCGCGGCTCGCCGTCGGGGACCGGTTCGTGGTGCGGCCCGGCGAGAAGATCGCCACCGACGGCACGGTCGTCGAGGGCGTCTCGGCCGTGGACGCCTCCATGCTGACCGGCGAGTCGGTGCCGGTGGACGTGGCGGCCGGGGACACCGTCACCGGGGCCACCGTGAACGCCGGCGGACGCCTGGTCGTCGAGGCCACCCGGGTCGGCGCCGACACCCAGCTCGCCCGGATGGCGCGGCTGGTGGAACAGGCTCAGAGCGGCAAGGCCGAGGTGCAGCGGCTCGCCGACCGGATCTCCGCGGTGTTCGTACCGGTCGTGCTGGTGCTCGCGGTCGCCACCTTCGGCGGCTGGCTGGGCGCGACCGGCGACACCGTGGACGCGTTCACCGCGGCCGTCGCCGTCCTGATCATCGCCTGCCCCTGCGCCCTGGGCCTGGCCACCCCGACCGCGCTCATGGTCGGCACCGGGCGCGGCGCCCAGCTCGGCATCCTGATCAAGGGCCCCGAGGTGCTGGAGTCCACGCGTCGCGTCGACACGATCGTCCTCGACAAGACCGGCACCGTCACCACGGGCCGGATGACCCTGCACGAGGTGTACACCGCCGAGGGCACCGACGAGCGGCAGGCGCTGCGCCTCGCGGGGGCCCTGGAGCACGCCTCCGAGCACCCCGTGGCCCGCGCGGTCGCCCTGGGCGCCGAGGAGCGCGTCGGGGAGCTGCCGAAGGCCGAGCACTTCGAGAACGTGCCGGGGCGGGGCGTACGCGGCCTTGTGGAGGGCCACGAGGTGGCCGTGGGGCGCCTGTTCCCCGAAATGCCCCAGGAGCTGGCCAGGGCCCGCGAGAAGGCCGAGAGCGACGGACGTACGGCCGTCGTCGTCGGCTGGGACGGCACGGCACGGGCCGTGCTGGCGGTCGCCGACACCGTCAAGGAGACCAGCGCCGAGGCCGTACGCGAGCTGCGCGCGCTGGGGCTGACGCCCGTGCTGCTCACCGGGGACAACCGGGCGGTCGCCGAGGCGGTGGCCCGCGAGGTCGGGATCGAGCAGGTGATCGCCGAGGTGCTGCCCGAGGAGAAGGTCGAGGCGGTACGGCGGCTGCGCGCCGAGGGCCGCACGGTCGCCATGGTCGGCGACGGCGTCAACGACGCGGCGGCGCTCGCCACGGCCGATCTGGGACTGGCGATGGGCACGGGCACGGACGCGGCGATCGAGGCCGGGGATCTGACGCTTGTCCGCGGGGATCTGCGGGTGGCGGCCGACGCGATCCGGCTGTCCCGGCGCACCCTTGCCACGATCAAGGGAAACCTTGTATGGGCGTTCGGATACAACGTGGCCGCGCTGCCGCTGGCCGCGGCGGGGCTGCTGAACCCGATGATCGCCGGTGCCGCGATGGCGTTCTCCTCGGTGTTCGTGGTCTCGAACAGCCTGCGCCTGCGAACGTTCCGCTGAAGACCGCGCAAGTTACCGGCAGTTAACCGGTACGGAGGGCGGGGGTCCTCTGGAGTCCGGCGCGAGCCTCACATAAGCTCTTCACAAGGCTCGCGCATCATCCTTACGCTTGGGTCTCGTTCGGTTGATCGGGGCTCTTGCGCATCTAACGGACATATGCAAGAGACGCAGATCACAGTGATGTGAACGTAACCATCGAAGGGGTTCGAAGGTCTAAGTTGGCGATGTCAGGGAGCGTCTTGGGGGGCGCGAACTGGCATCTGGGGATGTCTTGGGGGACTTCCTCAGAGATGCGTTGCCGGGGCACGCACACCGGGGAGCTTTGAGCGGCCCTCCCGAGCGTGCGTTGTCCCGGCAGACCGCACACGAGCAACACAGCGACACATGGAGTAGTACGAGTTCTTTTGCTCGTTCTGCTCAACGCACCACCGAAAAACAGCGATTCAGGCGCTGTCCTCACAGACGCCCGGCCGGATCCCGTGGGGGGAATCCGCACCGGGACATGGGAAGGCGCCCTGGTCGTCGGCCCGTGGGGGGACCGGCGCCAGGGCGCCTTTCGCTTGCTGAAATCGCCAGTACTGATGAGCACCGGGGGCATTTCCCACCCAGGGGCGCGGGGAACTGCGCGACCGGCCAGAGCCGGCCGGCAGCCGCCCACGCTCCTCAAGTGGCAGGCCCCGACGCGAATCCGGCGCCCCCCACCGGCAGGTGCTAGCGCTCCTCGACCGGGACGAAGTCGCGCTGGACCACGCCCGTGTAGATCTGGCGGGGGCGGCCGATGCGGGAGCCCGGCTCCTTGATCATCTCGTGCCACTGGGCGATCCAGCCCGGCAGGCGGCCGAGGGCGAAGAGGACCGTGAACATCTCGGTCGGGAAGCCCATCGCGCGGTAGATCAGACCCGTGTAGAAGTCCACGTTCGGGTAGAGGTTGCGCGAGACGAAGTAGTCGTCGGAGAGCGCGTGCTCCTCCAGCTTCAGGGCGATGTCCAGCAGTTCGTCGGACTTGCCCAGCGCGGAGAGGACATCGTGCGCCGCCGCCTTGATGATCTTGGCGCGCGGGTCGAAGGACTTGTACACCCGGTGGCCGAAGCCCATCAGGCGGACGCCGTCCTCCTTGTTCTTCACCTTGTTGATGAAGGAGTCGACATCGCCGCCGTTGGCCTGGATGCCCTCCAGCATCTCCAGCACGGACTGGTTGGCGCCGCCGTGCAGCGGGCCCCAGAGCGCGGAGATACCGGCCGAGATCGAGGCGAACATGTTCGCCTGCGAGGAGCCGACGAGGCGGACCGTCGAGGTGGAGCAGTTCTGCTCGTGGTCGGCGTGCAGGATCAGCAGCTTGTCCAGCGCGGAGACGACGACCGGGTCGAGGTCGAACTCCTGCGCCGGCACCGAGAAGGTCATCCGCAGGAAGTTCTCGACGTAGCCGAGGTCGTTGCGCGGGTAGACGAACGGGTGGCCGACCGACTTCTTGTAGGCGTAGGCCGCGATCGTCGGAAGCTTGGCGAGCAGGCGGATGGTGGAGAGGTTGCGCTGCTGCTCGTCGAACGGGTTGTGGCTGTCCTGGTAGAACGTCGACAGGGCGGAGACCACCGAGGACAGCATCGCCATCGGGTGGGCGTCGCGCGGGAAGCCCCGGTAGAAGTTCTTGACGTCCTCGTGCAGCAGGGTGTGCTGCGTGATCTCGTTCTTGAAGGTGCTGAGCTCGTCGACCGTGGGCAGCTCGCCGTTGATCAGCAGGTAGGCGACCTCCAGGAAGGTGGAGCGCTCGGCCAGCTGCTCGATCGGGTAGCCGCGGTACCGGAGGATGCCCTGCTCGCCGTCGAGGTAGGTGATGGCGGATTTATACGCGGCCGTGTTGCCGTAGCCGCTGTCCAGGGTCACCAGACCGGTCTGGGCGCGGAGCTTCCCGATGTCGAAGCCCTTGTCACCGACGGTGCTGTCGATCACCGGGTAGGTGTACTCGCCGTCGCCGTACCGCAGTACTACAGAGTTGTCGCTCACGTCATCCCTCACCGACGTTGTGCCTCTTCTTCGAGGTGCCCTGACTGTCTCTACCATCCCCCATTTGGCGCAGGAGAGTGCACTCGGGGTCGACCATTGGGCTTATTGACGGCACTCAGTGCCGCCAACCTGCTCATCCTGCCCCCTCCGCCCCGGTAACCGGAAGGGCTCTGTGACCTTTGCGACTCGTTTGATCGATCAAATTTCACTCACCCCTCCCATTCGGGGGCTGAGAGCAACCCTTCGGGGGCTGAGAGCATCCCTTCGGGGGCTGAGAGCCTGCCACTCAGCCCTCCAGCGCGCGTGGTGCGAGCCTGAAGTCCAGCGCCGTGCAACGCCGCCCGGCGGAGACCGTGCGCACCGCCTGGCCGATCGCCTTGCGTGAGCCGACCAGCACGACCAGCCGTTTCGCCCGGGTGACCGCCGTGTAGAGGAGATTGCGCTGGAGCATCATCCACGCGCCCGTGGTGACCGGGATCACCACCGCCGGGTACTCGCTGCCCTGTGAGCGGTGGATGGTCACCGCGTAGGCGTGCGCCAGCTCGTCCAGTTCGTCGAACTCGTACGGCACCTCCTCGTCCTCGTCCGTCAGCACCGTCAGGCGCTGCTCGACCGGGTCGAGCGAGGTGACCACACCGACGGTGCCGTTGAAGACGCCGTTTGCCCCTTTTTCGTAATTGTTGCGAATCTGGGTGACCTTGTCCCCTACGCGGAAGACCCGGCCGCCGAACCGCTTCTCGGGCAGGTCGGGGCGGCCCGGGGTGATGGCCTGCTGGAGCAGGCCGTTGAGGGTTCCGGCGCCGGCCGGTCCGCGGTGCATGGGTGCGAGCACCTGGACGTCCCGGCGCGGGTCGAGGCCGAACTTCGCCGGGATGCGGCGGGCGGCGACGTCCACGGTGAGCCGGCCGGCCTCCTCGGTGTCGTCCTCGACGAAGAGGAAGAAGTCCTTCATGCCGTCGGTGACGGGGTGCTGACCGGCGTTGATCCGGTGCGCGTTGGTGACCACGCCGGACTGCTGGGCCTGGCGGAAGACCCGGGTGAGGCGGACCGCCGGGACCGGGCTGTTGTCGGCGAGCAGGTCGCGCAGGACCTCGCCCGCGCCGACGCTGGGCAGCTGGTCGACGTCCCCGACGAACAGCAGGTGGGCGCCCGGCGGGACCGCCTTGACCAGCTTGTTCGCCAGCAGCAGGTCCAGCATGGAGGCCTCGTCGACCACCACCAGGTCGGCGTCGAGCGGGCGGTCCCGGTCGTAGGCGGCGTCCCCGCCGGGCTTCAGCTCCAGCAGGCGGTGCACGGTGGACGCCTCGGCGCCGGTCAGCTCGGCCAGGCGTTTGGCGGCGCGGCCGGTGGGTGCGGCCAGCAGCACCTTGGCCTTCTTGGCGCGGGCCAGCTCCACCACGGAGCGGACCGTGAAGGACTTGCCGCAGCCCGGCCCGCCGGTCAGCACGGCGACCTTCTCGGTCAGCGCCAGCTTGACCGCCGCCTCCTGCTCGGGCGCGAGGTCGGCGCCGGTACGGTCCTTCAGCCAGGCCAGCGCCTTGTCCCAGGCCACGTCCTGGAAGCCGGGCATGCGGTCCTCGTCGGTGCGCAGTAGGCGCAGGAGCTGGCCGGAGAGGGAGAGTTCGGCGCGGTGGAAGGGGACCAGGTAGACGGCGGTGACCGGCTCGCCGTGCTCCCCGGGGACCTTCTCCCGTACGACGCCGGGGTCGCCGCTCTCCTCGTCCGGTTCGGACAGCTCGGCGAGGCACTCGATGACCAGGCCGGTGTCGACCTGGAGCAGCTTCACCGCGTCGGCGATCAGACGCTCCTCGGGGAGGTAGCAGTGGCCCTGGTCGCTCGCCTGGGAGAGCGCGTACTGCAGGCCCGCCTTGACCCTTTCCGGGCTGTCGTGCGGGATGCCGACGGACTGGGCGATGCGGTCGGCGGTGAGGAAGCCGATGCCCCAGACGTCGGCGGCGAGCCGGTAGGGCTGGTTCTTCACCACGGAGATGGAGGCGTCGCCGTACTTCTTGTAGATGCGCACCGCGATGGAGGTGGAGACCTCGACGCTCTGCAGGAAGAGCATCACCTCCTTGATCGCCTTCTGTTCCTCCCACGCGTCGGCGATCTTCTTGGTCCGCTTGGGGCCGAGCCCCGGGACCTCGATGAGCCGCTTGGGCTCCTCCTCGATGATCCTGAGGGTGTCCAGGCCGAAGTGCTGCGTGATGCGGTCGGCGAAGACCGGCCCGATGCCCTTGACCAGCCCGGAGCCGAGATAGCGGCGGATGCCCTGCACGGTGGCCGGGAGGACGGTGGTGTAGTTCTCGACGGTGAACTGCCGCCCGTACTGCGGATGCGAGCCCCACCGCCCCTCCATCCGCAGCGACTCCCCCACCTGGGCGCCGAGCAGCGCGCCGACGACCGTGAGGAGGTCGCCGCCACCGCGTCCGGTGTCGACACGGGCGACCGTGTAGCCGTTCTCCTCATTGGCGTACGTGATGCGTTCCAGCACGCCTTCGATCACCGCCGGATTGGACATGATCCGACGGTACCGCCCGGGTACGACAGCGGGCCCCGGCCCTCAACCGGCCTGCGCCCTCACATGGTCGATGACCTTCGCGAACTCCTCGGTCGGGGAGAACTCCACGAACTCGCAGTCCTCCAGGGCGACCGGGACGTGCCCGGGGCCCCAGTAATAGGCCTCGCCCTCCTCGTAGACCCGCTCGCCGTCCGCGAAGACCATGCGCAGCCGGCCCTTCTGCAGATAGCCCCAGTGCGGGCACTGGCAGGCGTCGCCGGGCAGGCCCTTGAGCGCGGGGCCGAGGTCGGTGCCCTGGGGCAGGCGGACGAAGCCGACGGACATGCCGCCGCCGATCGGTTCGATACGCAGTTCCACTCCGTCGCCCTCCATGGCGACCGGTGCGCCGTCCCTGGTCACTGCGGTCATGGCTCTCACTTCCCGGAGCGTCCCCGAGCCGTCTGTACTTCCAGCCTGGTCCCCTCCGGCGCGGAGCGCGACCACGGGAGGGGGTCGGATGCGGCAGGCTGTACGCGGGTGGGACGCCGTGGACAGGGATCTCGAATCGACGCGAGCGGGGAGTGAACTCATGGACGACTACGACCTTCTGGTCGTGGGATCCGCCAATGCCGACCTGGTGATCGGTGTGGAGCGGCGGCCCGGTGCCGGGGAGACGGTGCTGGGCTCCGATCTCGCCGTGCACCCGGGCGGCAAGGGCGCGAACCAGGCGGTCGCGGCGGCCCGGCTGGGTGCCCGTACCGCGCTGCTGGCCCGGGTCGGCGACGACGCCTACGGGCGGCTGCTGCTGGACTCGCAGCGGCGGGCCGGGGTGGACACGGTGGGCGTGCTGGTGGGCGGGGCGCCGACCGGGGTCGCACTGATCACCGTGGACCCGTCCGGGGACAACAGCATCGTGGTCTCGCCGGGCGCCAACGCCCGGCTCGCTCCGCGGGACGTACGGGCCGCCGCGAGCCTGTTCCAGGCGTCCCGGGTGGTCTCCGCGCAGTTGGAGATCCCGTTGGAGACGGTCGTGGAGGTGGTGCGGAACCTGGCGGACGGCAGCCGGTTCGTGCTGAACCCGTCGCCGCCGCGCCCGCTGCCCTCGGAGGTGCTGGCCGCCTGCGATCCGCTGATCGTCAACGAGCACGAGGCGAAGGTCGTCCTCGGCGACGCGGCGGTCGGGGGCCGGCCCGAGGACTGGGCGGGAATCCTGCTGGCGAAGGGGCCGCGCTCGGTGGTCGTGACGCTCGGCGCGGAGGGCGCGCTGGTGGCGTCCGCCGAGGGCGTGACCCGTGTCCCGCCGGTGAAGGTGTCGGCCGTGGACACCACGGGCGCCGGCGACGCCTTCACCGCGGCCCTGGCCTACCGGCTCGGCTCGGGTGACTCTCTGACCGAGGCGGCCGGATACGCGGCGCGGGTGGGCGCGGCGGCGGTCACGAAGGAGGGGGCGCAGGGGTCGTTCCCGACGGCGGCGGAGGTCGAGGCGCTGTAGGGGCCCGGACATGCTTCGAGGGGCCCGGTCCGTCGACCGGGCCCCTCGACTTCTCCCCCTCCGTGTCAGAACCCCCCGCGATCCCCCCAGATCCCCCTCCAAGAAGTTCTGACGCCAAGTACGACCCGCGACCCCCGTGGAGGGTTGCACGGTTCCGGGGAGATTTTTTTCGCAGGCATACCTCCTGGACAGCCGTGCCGAAACCGGGGTTCCGGCGCTAAGCTCACCGCCAATATTTGGGCCGTGGCCAGAATCCAGTGGGGGGTAGTGGTCATGGAGGCGGAACTGGTGTGGCCGGGTGGGGACCCGGCCGGACTTCGGTTCGCGGTGTCTCCGTTGTGGGAGGTGGCGACGAGCTTTCGGCTGCTCTCGGCCGGGCTCGCGCACGCGGTGCACCGTCCCTGGATGGAGCAGGTGCGTCCACGGGTGACGGCGGCTGGGCTGGACCGCGACCGGCTCGCGGAGCTGGTGCCCTGCGACGGGTACGTGCCCGACTTCCTCAATCCGGCGCCGGCCGGGCCGGCGCCGACGCTCACCGAGGAGCTGGCCGTGCTCCGGGCGGTACCGGCCGAGCGGGTGCGGCGGGACCTGGTGCGGCTGGAGCGGGAGCAGGGGCTCTCGCTGGGGCCCCGGCTGCGGGCCCTGTACGACGATCCCGAGGCGCAGTTGCCGAAGCTGGCCGAGGAGATCGAGACGTACTGGCAGCTCGCGCTCGCCCCGTACTGGGCGCGCATCCGGGCCGTGCTCGACGCCGATGTGATGCACCGGGCCCGGCAGCTCGCCGAGCACGGCACCGCGTATCTGCTGAACGACCTGCACTCCCTGGAGCGCTGGGAGGCCCCCACGCTGCGGCTGCGGCAGCGCGGCCGGGGGCCCCGGCCGGGGGCCGAACTGGTGCTGGTGCCGTCCGTGTTCGCCGGGCCCGGTCTGTTCACCCGGGTGTCGCCGCCGGACCCGCCGCAGCTCGCCTACCCGGCGCGCGGCACCGCCGGGCTGTGGCGGCCCCGGCCGGTGCCCGCCGCCGACGCCCTGGCGGTCGTCCTCGGGCGTTCGCGGACCCGGCTGCTGACCGAGCTGGACATCCCCGCCGCCACCACCGACCTGGCCCGGCGGACGGGGCTGTCCCCGGCCACCGTGTCCCAGTCACTGACCGCGCTGCGCGACGCCGGCCTGGTCAGCGCGCACCGCACCGGCCGCTGGGTGCTCTACGCCCGCACGGCGGCGTGCGAGGCCCTGCTCACGTCCCGTGTCTCGGAGGGCACCGGGACCTCCCCCGAGGCCCGCCCGGGCCGCCCCGAACCCACGGCGCCGGTGTAGCGCGCGGCCGAAGGGGGCGTACCCGCGCCACGGCCGCCGACGCACAGCTCACGTCACGTGGTGCCAGAAGGCACCCGGGCCTCCCCCGGAGCACGCCCCGGCCACCCCGAACCCACGGCGCCCGTGCAGCACGCGGCCGAAGCGGGCGTATCCGCGCGCCGGGGCCGAGAGGTGCGTACCCGCACCGCGCGGCGGCCGGCGCGCTGCTCACATCGCGTGGGTCAGGAAGCGGCGGGCCGTCTCCTGGAGCACCTCCCGGCCGTCGCGGGCCCACAGGCCGTCGTTGAAGAGCTCCACCTCGATGGCGCCGGTGTAGCCGGCGGCCTCGACGTAGCCGCGCCACTCGCGCATGTCGATGGCGCCGTCGCCGATCTGGCCGCGGCCGTTGAGCACGCCCTCGGGCAGCGGGGTGGTCCAGTCGGCGAGCTGGAAGGTGTGGACGCGGCCGCCCTCGCCCGCGCGGGCGATCTGCGCGGGCGCGGTGTCGTCCCACCAGATGTGGTAGGTGTCCACGGTGACGCCGACCTGCTGGGCAGGGAAGCGTTCGGCGAGGTCCAGGGCCTGGGCGAGGGTGGAGACCACGCAGCGGTCCGAGGCGAACATGGGGTGCAGCGGCTCGATGGCCAGGCGCACCCCGTGGGACTCGGCGAACGGGCCGAGTTCACCGAGCGCGTCGGCGATCCGCTCCCGCGCGCCGTGCAGGTCCCGGGAGCCGGCCGGGAGGCCGCCGCAGACCAGGACCAGGGTGTCGGTGCCGAGCGTGGCCGCCTCTTCCACCGCCCGGCGGTTGTCGGCGAGGGCCGCTTCTCGCTCCTTCGGCCCGAGCGCGGTCAGGAAGCCGCCGCGGCACAGGGTGGTGACGGTCAGGCCCGCGTCCCGGACCAGTTTCGCCGTCGCCTCCAGTCCGTACTCCTGGACTGGCTCGCGCCACAGGCCGACGTTGCGGATGCCGAACTCGCCGCAGGCGTCGACCAGTTCGGGGAGTGACAGCTGCTTGACCGTCATCTGGTTGATGGAGAAGCGGGCGAGGTCGTCGGTCACTGGTCCACTCCGTACAGGGCGAGCAGGGTCTTCATCCGTTCCTCGGCGAGCTTGGGGTCCGGGAACAGGCCGAGGGCGTCGGCGAGTTCGTAGGCGCGGGCGAAGTGGGGCAGGGAGCGGGCCGACTGCAGGCCGCCGACCATCGTGAAGTGGGACTGGTGGCCCGCGAGCCAGGCCAGGAAGACCACTCCGGTCTTGTAGAAGCGGGTCGGGGTCTGGAAGAGGTGCCGGGACAGCTCGACCGTGGGGTCGAGCAGGGCGCGGAAGCCCTGGGTGTCGCCGGTGTCCAGGACCCGGACCGCCTCGGCGGCCAGCGGGCCGAGGGGGTCGAAGATGCCGAGCAGGGCGTGGCTGAAGCCCTGGTCGTCGCCCGCGATCAGCTCGGGGTAGTTGAAGTCGTCGCCCGTGTAGCAGCGCACCCCGTCGGGGAGCCTGCGGCGCAGGTCGATCTCGCGCTGGGCGTCCAGCAGGGAGACCTTGATGCCGTCGACCTTGTCGGGGTGGGCCGCGATGACCTCCAGGAAGGTCTCCGTGGCCGCGTCCAGGTCGGCGGAGCCCCAGTAGCCGTCGAGCGCCGGGTCGAACATGGGGCCGAGCCAGTGCAGGATGACCGGTTCGGCGGCCTGGCGCAGCAGGTGGCCGTAGACCTCCAGGTAGTCCTCGGGGCCGGTGGCGGCGGCGCACAGGGCGCGGGAGGCCATGAGGATGGCCTGTGCGCCGGACTCCTCGACCACGGCGAGCTGTTCCTCGTAGGCGGCGCGGACCTCGGCGAGGGTTCCGGCGGCGATCTGGTCGGTGCCGACGCCGCAGGCGATCCTGCCGCCGACCGCGCGCGCCTCGGCGGCGGAGCGGCGGATCAGTTCGGCGGCGCCCGCCCAGTCCAGGCCCATCCCGCGCTGCGCGGTGTCCATCGCCTCGGCGACGCCGAGCCCGTGGGACCACAGATGGCGCCGGAAGGCGAGGGTGGCGTCCCAGTCGACGGCGGCGGGCGAGTCGGGGCTGACGTCGGCGAACGGGTCGGCGACGACATGCGCGGCGGAGAAGACCGTACGGGAGGTGAAGGGGGAACCGGGGTGCAGGCCGAGGGGTTCGGGGCGGGGTTCGTACGTCCTGAACCCGCCCTCGGCGTCGGGGAGTCGGATCGTCACAGCGTGATCTCCGGTACGTCGATACGGCGGCCCTCGGCCGAGGACTTCAGGCCCAGTTCGGCGAGCTGGACGCCGCGGGCGCCGGCCAGCAGGTCCCAGTGGTAGGGGGCGTCGGCGTAGACGTGCCTGAGGAACAGCTCCCACTGGGCCTTGAAGCCGTTGTCGAACTCGGCGTTGTCGGGGACCTCCTGCCACTGGTCGCGAAAGACCTCGGTGGCCGGGATGTCGGGGTTCCAGACCGGCTTGGGGGTGGCCGAGCGGTGCTGGACTCGGCAGTTGCGCAGTCCGGCGACGGCGGAGCCCTCGGTGCCGTCGACCTGGAACTCGACCAGCTCGTCGCGGTTGACGCGCACCGCCCAGGAGGAGTTGATCTGGGCGATGGCCCCGCCCTCCAGCTCGAAGATGCCGTAGGCGGCGTCGTCGGCGGTGGCGTCGTAGGGCTTGCCGTTCTCGTCCCAGCGCTGCGGGATGTGGGTGGCGGCGAGCGCCTGGACCGACTTCACGCGGCCGAACAGCTCGTGGAGCACGTACTCCCAGTGCGGGAACATGTCGACGACGATGCCGCCGCCGTCCTCGGCGCGGTAGTTCCAGGAGGGGCGCTGGGCGCTCTGCCAGTCGCCCTCGAAGACCCAGTAGCCGAACTCGCCGCGCACCGACAGGATCCGGCCGAAGAAGCCGCCGTCGATCAGGCGCTTGAGCTTGAGCAGGCCCGGCAGAAAGAGCTTGTCCTGGACGACGCCGTGCTTGATGCCCTTCTCGGCGGCGAGGCGGGCCAGTTCCAGGGCGCCGTCGAGGCCGGTGGCGGTGGGCTTCTCGGTGTAGATGTGCTTGCCGGCGGCGATCACCTTCCTGATCGCCTCCTCGCGGGCGGAGGTGACCTGGGCGTCGAAGTAGATGTCGACGGCCGGGTCGGCGAGGACCGCGTCGAGGTCGGTGGAGACGTGCTCCAGGCCGTGCTGGTCGGCGAGCGCCCGGAGCGCGTGCTCGCGGCGGCCGACCAGGACCGGCTCCGGCCACAGCACGGTGCCGTCGCCGAGATCGAGTCCGCCCTGCTCGCGCAGGGCCAGGATGGAGCGCACCAGGTGCTGGCGGTAGCCCATGCGCCCGGTGACGCCGTTCATGGCGATACGCACCGTCTTGCGTGTCACGTCGGTCCCTTCGCAGAAGTCGTACGCGGTTGTGCGCGCCGCGTACGCCCCTATGGATAGGCGTGACAGCAAGCGCTTTCTATCTAGCAAGAAGCTAGCCTCTGAGCAGGGCCTGGGACAAGACCGTGATGAGGACGAGTTGTTCGAGGGGGCGAACAACCGGGGGGCCTGGCCGTAAAGTCACGGAACCGGGCCATGGGCGCCCGCGTGTACGACGACGTACGACTGACATGCTCGACCGGAGGACGACGAGATGACGGTGACCCTGGCGGACGTGGCGGCCCGCGCGCAGGTCTCGCCCGCGACGGTGTCGCGCGTACTGAACGGGAACTATCCCGTGGCCGCGTCCACCCGTGAGCGGGTGCTGCGCGCCGTGGACGAGCTGGACTACGTACTGAACGGACCGGCCAGCGCGCTGGCCGCGGCCACGTCCGATCTGGTCGGCATCCTCGTCAACGACATCGCCGACCCCTTCTTCGGGATCATGGCCAGCGCCATCCAGACCGAGATCGGCGGGCCCGGCGGACGGGCCGGGGGCGAGCGGCTGGCGGTCGTCTGCAACACCGGGGGCTCCCCGGAGCGGGAGCTGACCTATCTGACCCTCCTCCAGCGGCAGCGCGCGGCGGCCGTGGTGCTGACCGGCGGGGCCGTGGAGGACGAGCCGCACGCGGCGGCCGTGGCGGCGAAGCTGCGCAAGCTCAGCGAGGCGGGGACCCGGGTCGTACTGTGCGGGCGGCCGCCGGCGCCGGACACCGGGGCCATAGCGCTGACCTTCGAGAACCGCGGCGGCGGCAAGGAGCTCACCGAGCACCTGATCGGCCTCGGCCACCGCCGCCTCGGCTACATCGCCGGCCCCGAGGAGCGGACCACCACCCGGCACCGGCTCGAAGGACACCGGGCGGCGCTGGCGGCGCACGGCATCGAGGAGGACCCGCGCTGGACGGTCCACGGCCGCTACGACCGGCGCTCCGGTTACGAGGCCACGCTGGAACTCCTGCGCCGGGACCCGACGTTGACCGCGGTCGTCGCCGCGAACGACTCCGTCGCGCTCGGCGCGTGCGCGGCGCTGCGGGAGTCGGGGCTGCGCATCCCGGAGGACGTGTCGGTCGCCGGGTTCGACGACCTGCCGTTCAGCATCGACGCGGTGCCTGCCCTGACGACGGTACGGCTGCCGCTCGCGGAGGCGGGGGCGCGGGCCGGACGCATCGCGATGGGCCGCGAGGAGGCGCCGCCCGGGGGGATCGCGACGATCCGGGGGGAGCTGATGGTGCGGGGGTCGACGGGGGCGCCTCGGGGGTGACGCGTGCCGTCGGGAACGGCTTCCCGGCGCGCCGATGAGTTTTCGGGCCCGCCCCGGTCTTCACTACCGACACCACAACATCGGTAACCGGAGCGGGAGATCACCCCCATGCGCATTGTTGTCACCGAGTTCATCAGCCTCGACGGGGTCGTGCAGGCACCGGGCGGTCCGGAGGAGGACACCGACGGCGGCTTCGCGCACGGGGGTTGGTCGCACCCGTACTTCGACCCGGAGGTGCTCGGCGGGGCCTTCGACGCGGGGCTGCGGAACGCGCACGCGCTGCTCTTCGGCCGCCGTACGTTCCTGACCATGGCGGCGGCCTGGCCGGGGCGGGCCGGGGATCCCTTCGCCGACCGGATGAACTCGCTGAAGAAGTACGTCGTTTCCGGCACGCTGTCCGAGGCCGACCTGACCTGGAACAACTCCGAGTTGATCCCGGCGGAGGGCGCCCTGGACCGGATCCGCGAGCTGCGGGACACCGAGGGCGGCGACCTCGCCATGATGGGCAGCCCGACGCTCGTACGGGCCCTCATCGCGGCGGGCCTGGTCGACGAGTTGCAGCTCGTCGTGATGCCGGTGCTGCTGGGCGGGGGCAAGTCGATCTTCCCGGCCGACGGCGGCAAGCGCCCGCTGGAACTGGTCTCCACGACCACGGCCAAGACCGGGGCGCAGGTGTGCGTGTTCCGGCCGGCGGGCGGGGACGGGGCCGAGGGGTAGCCGGGCGGGCACGGCGGGCCGGATTCGGCGGTCGCGGTGGGCCGAGGGCGGTGCGGGCCGCACCCGCGGGTGCGGCCGCCCGCTGTGGCGAGGCCGCCTCCGCCTCACGGGTGCCGCTCGGCGGGGGCATGCGCCCGCCGGAGCCGGTCTGCGCCGTCCGGCGGCCCACGGCCGGGAACCGCACCGAGGGGTAGCCGGGTCCGCCCCGGGATGCCTAGGCTCGATCCACGGATATCTCTGACTGAGTCAGCAATCGGCGCATCGGGGAGTGGGGCGAGCGGCATGAGCGTGCAGGACGTCCGGGCCTTCAACCGGTTCTATACGAACGTCATCGGCGCCCTCGACTACAGCCGTCACCTCTACGCCCCGTACACCCTCACCGAGGCGCGGGTGCTGTACGAACTGGCGCACTCGGCGCGTACCGATGCCGCCGATCTGCGGACCGGGTTGTCGTTGGACTCGGGGTATCTGAGCCGGATCCTGGCGAGGTTCGAGCGGGACGGGCTGGTCGAGCGGGCGCCGTCCGCGGAGGATCCCCGGCGGCGGCGGATCACGCTCACCGCGCGTGGACGGGAGACCGCCGCGCTGCTCGGTGAGCGGTCGGACCAGGCCGTCGCCGGCCTGTTGGCGGGCGTTCCGGCCGACGAGCGGGAACGGCTCGGCGAGGCGATGCGGACCGTTCGCGAGGTCCTCTCCGACGGGCGGACCCCGCGCCGCGAGGACGTGCTGCTGCGCGAGCCGGAGGCCGGGGACCTGGGGTGGATCGTGCAGCGCAACGCCGCGCTGTACGCCGCCGAGTTCGGCTGGAACACCGACTACGAGGGCCTGGTCGCACGGATCGTCGCCGACTTCGCCGAGGACCACGACCCGCATCTGGAGCGGGTGTGGATCGCCGAGCTGGACGGCCGTCCGGTGGGGTGCGTGATGTGCGTACGGGACGAGGCCCCGGCCACCGCCCGGCTGCGGCTGCTGCTGGTGGAGCCGGACGCGCGCGGGCTCGGCATCGGCGACCGGCTGGTGACCGCCGTGATCGACTTCGCGCGCGGCGTCGGCTACCGCGACCTGGTGCTGTGGACCAACGACGTCCTCACCTCCGCCCGCCGCCTCTACCGGCGCCACGGCTTCGTCCTCGTCGCCGAGAAGCCGCACCGCTCCTTCGGCAAGGACCTCGTGGGCCAGGACTGGCGCCTGGACCTGACCGGCGCTCCCGGGTGAACTGCCGGGACAGCGCGTAGAGTCGCGGGCATGAAGCTGGCGTTCTCCACCCTCGGTGTCCCCGGCCTTCCCCTCGACGACGTGGTGCGGCTCGCGTCCGCGCACGGCTATCACGGGGTGGAGCTGCGCGCGCACCCCGAGGAGCCGGTGCATCCCGGGCTGGGCCCCGCCGAGCGGGCCGAGGCCGCCGCCCGGTTCCAGGACACCGGCGTCGAGGTGCTCGCCGTCGCCGGGTACGCGAAGGTCGCCGCGCCCGGCTCCGACGCGCCCGTCGTCGAGGAGGTCCGCAGGCTGATCGACCTGGCCCACGATCTGGGCGCCGGGTACGTGCGGGTCTTCCCCGGCGCCGGGGACTCCCAGAAGCCGGAGGACGCCGACGCCGTCGCCGCCCGCAGGCTCGGCACCGCCGCCGAGCACGCCGCCGACCGGGGCGTACGGATCCTGCTGGAGACGCACGACTCGCACCGCACCGGGGCCGACGCGATCCGGGTGCTGGGGCTGGTCGGGCACCGGCAGGTCGGCTCGCTGTGGGACGTGATGCACACCTGGCTGGGCGGCGAGCAGCCCAACGAGTCGTACGCCGCCCTCGCCCCCTACCTCGGCTATGTCCAGGTCAAGGACATCGCCTCGGCCGCCGACACCACCCCGCTCCCGCTCGGCGCCGGGGTGCTGCCGCTCGCCGAGTGCGTGGAGGTGCTTTCCCGGCACGGCTGGGACGGCTGGCTGTGCTGGGAGTACGAGAAGCGCTGGTACGAGACGGCGGCGCCGCTGCCGGACCTGCTGGGCGCGGGGCACGACCATCTGGCGCGGCTGCTGAACGAGTCGGCGTAGGGCGGGCATTAATTCGTTGGTCCGGGGTGGTGCGCGGGGGCTAGCGTCCCCGGCATGACCCCGTTCGCCGTGCCGCGTTCCGCCATGCCCTCATGAGCCTGGCCCGTACCTTCGTCGACGTACGGCCCCTGCGCACCTCCCCCGTCTTCCGGCGGCTGCTGATCGGCCGTACCGCCTCCGTGCTGGGCTCCTTCATGACCGTGGTGACGGTCATGTACCAGGTCTGGGACCTGACCCACAGCGCGGTGTGGAGCGGTGCGGTGGGGCTCGCGCAGGCGGTGCCGCTGGTGGTGGTCGGGCTGTTCGCCGGGGCCTGGGTGGACCGGGGCGACCGGCGGCGGATCTTCCTGGTCGCGACGGTCGGGCAGGCGGGGTGCTCGCTGTTGCTGGCGGTGCAGGGGTTCACCGGGGGCGTGCCGGTGCCGGTGATCCTCGCGCTGGTGGCCGCGGCGTCCTGCTTCGGCGCGGTGGGCGGCCCGGCGGCCGGGGTGTTCGTACCGCGCCTGCTGCCGAAGGACCAGGTGGCGGCGGGCCTGGCCCTCAACCAGGTCACCGGGCAGTCGATGATGCTGCTCGGCCCGGCGCTGGGCGGACTGTTCCTGGGCTGGTTCGGGATCGGCGTCTGCTATCTGATCGACTTCCTCAGCTTCGGCCTGTCCTTCTACGGCGCCTTCGGCCTGCCCGCGCTGCCGCCGGAGGGCGAGCCGTCGCGGCCCGGACTGCACGGGGTGTGGGACGGGCTGCGGTTCCTGGGCGGGCACCGGGTGGTGCGCGGGGCGCTCGTGACCGACCTCGCGGCGACCTTGCTGGCGATGCCGATGAGTCTGTTCCCACTGGTCAACGAGGAGCGCTTCGGCGGCAGTCCGCGCACGCTGGGCCTGTTCATGTCCGCCGTCGCGGTCGGCGGGGTCACCGCGACCGCCTTCTCCGGACGGCTGACCCGGCTGGCCCGGCCCGGCGCGGTGATGCTGTGCGGGGCCGGGGTCTGGGGCGCGGCGCTCGCCCTGTTCGGGATGACCACCAGCGCCTGGGCGGGGCTCGGGCTGCTGGTGGTGGCCGGGGCGGCGGACTCGGTCTCGGTGCTGTCGCGTACGACGATCGTGCAGACCCGTACCCCGGACGCGCTGCTCGGCCGGGTGACCGCCGCCGAGCAGATCGTCGGCCAGGCCGGACCGCATCTGGGCAACCTGCGCGGCGGCCTGGTGGCGGGCTGGACGTCGGGGGCGACCGCCCTGGTCACCGGGGGGCTGCTGTGCGTACTGGCGGTGGCCTACGTCGCCACCAGTACGCCGGAGCTGCGGAACGGGGCCGCGCGGCCGGACTGATCCGGGGTCACAGGCGGGCGCGCAGGGCCGCGAACTCCTCGTGGAAGCCCGGGAAGGTCTTGCGGACGCAGCCGGGGTCGTCGAAGGAGATGCCGGGGACACGCAGGCCGGTGACGGCGAAGGACATGACGATGCGGTGGTCGCCGTAGGTCTTGATCTCCGTGCCCGTGGGGGCCGCGCCGGGGTGGATCTCGATCCAGTCCGGGCCGGTCTCCACGCGGACGCCCATCGCGCGCAGGTTCTCCGCGCAGGCCTCCAGGCGGTCGCACTCCTTCACCCGGGTGTTGGCGACGTCCTCGATGCGGACGGGGCCGTCGGCGAAGGGGGCGAGGGCGGCGAGGGTGGGCATGGTGTCGGAGATGTCCCGCATGTTGACGGTCAGGCCGCGCAGGGTGCCGGTGCCGCGGACCGTGGTGCGGTCGGCGCCGATCTCCACGTCGGCGCCCATCCGGCGCAGTACGTCCACGAAGCCCAGGTCGCCCTGGAGGGCGCCCTCGCCCAGACCCGGCACGGTGACCTCGCCGCCGGTCAGGGCCGCGGCGGCGAAGAAGTAGCTGGAGGTGGAGGCGTCGGGCTCGATGGGGTAGGTGGTGGCCCGGTAGCCGCCCGGCGGGACCACGAAGTCCTTGCCCTGGCGGACCACCTCCACCCCGAACGCCCGCATCATCGCGATCGTGATCTCCACGTACGGCACCGAGACCAGGTCGGTGACGTGGACGCGCAGGCCCTTCTCGGTGAGCGGGCCGAGCAGCAGCAGCGCGGTCAGGTACTGCGAGGACTGACCGGCGTCCAGCGTCACCTCGCCGCCCGCGACGCCGGAGGCGTGCACGGTCAGCGGGTGGTGGCCCTCGCGGTCCTCGTGCCGCAGGTCCACGCCCAGCTCGCGCAGGGCGCGGGTGAGCGGCAGCAGCGGGCGGCGGCGCATCTGCTCGGAGGCGTCGAAACGGTACGTGCCGTGGCCCGCGGCGGCCAGGGTGGGCAGGAAGCGGGCGGTCGTCGCGCCGTCCCTGCAGTACACGTCCGCCTCGGCGACGGCGGGGCCCTGCGGCCGCCCGTCCACCTGCCAGCTGTCCGGTGTCCGCCCGACCCGGTACCCGAGCCGGGTCAGCCCCTCCGCGAATCCCTCGGTGTCGTCCGACCGCAGCGGCCGCACCAGGGTGGTGACTCCGTCGGCCGCCGCCGCCAGGAAGAGGGCGCGCGCGGTGATGGACTTGGAACCGGGAATGTCGACGACTGGCATACCCCCATGATCGCCCGCCCCACGCCGCCTCCGCCCGGAAGTCCACGAGATGGACGCGAATTGGACAGCCGGGTGTTACTGGGCGGGGGTGGAGTGTTCGGCCGGGGCCCGGGGGCGCTGTCTCGGCCTGGCGCCCGGGGCCTGTGCCGGCGGGCTGGCGTTCGGCGCCGGTGCCGGTGGGCTGAGTTCGGGGCTGGGGGCCTTCGGCCCTGGCGCCCGGGGCCTGTGCCGGTGGTCTGGCGTTCGGCGCCGGTGCCGGTGAGCTGAGTTCGGGGCTGGGGGCCTTCGGCCCTGGCGCCCGGGGCCTGTGCCGGTGGTCTGGCGTTCGGCGCCGGTCTCTTCGGCCCTGGCGTTCGGGGCTGGTGTGAGATCGGTCGATGGCGGTGCGGGATCAGGCCGTCGCCCTGTCGTCCGGGGTCGAGCGGGCCAGGGCCGCCAGGGTCCTCACGGTGGTCGACAGCGTCTCCGGTGGCTTGGCCGCCACGCCCGGACGGAGAGCGTTCGGGGCCGGCATGGGATCAGGCCGTCCCACGTCCTCCGGGGGAGAGCGGGCCAAAGCCGCCAGGGTCCTCACGGTGGTCGACAGCGTCTGCGGTGGCTTGGCCGCCAGGCCCGGACGGAGGGCGCCCCGAGCCAGCGGCGGATCAGTCCGTCGCCATGTCGTCCGGGGTCGAGCGGGCCAGGGCCGCCAGGGTTCTCAGGGCGGTCGACAGCGTCTCCGGGGTCGGGGTGGCCAGGCCCAGGCGGATGGCGTTCGGGGCGTGGGCGGGGTCCACGGTGAAGGCCGCGGCCGGGGGGACGCCGATGCCGTAGCGGGAGGCCGCCGCCACGAACGTGTCGGCCCGCCAGGGGCGGGGGAGCTGCCACCAGCACTGGTAGGAGCGGGGGTCCGTGCGCAGCTCGAAGCCCGACAGGCGGCGGGCCGCGATGTCCTGGCGGGCCGCCGCGTCCCGTTGCTTGGCGCGCACCAGGCGGCGTACCACGCCCTCGTCCTGCCAGCGGGTCGCCGCCTCCAGGTTGAAGTGCTGGGCGGTCCAGCCGCCCGAGCGCAGGGCGGCGGCCACGTCGCCGAGCAGGGGGGACGGAGTCACCACGTAGCCGAGCGAGAGGCCCGGCGCCAGGCGCTTGGAGAGGCTGTCCACCAGGACCGTCCGCTCGGGCAGCAGCGCCGCCAGCGGGGGCAGTTCGTCGCGCAGGAAGGCCCAGATCGTGTCCTCGACCAGGCGCAGGTCCAGGCGGCGCAGCAGCTCGGCCAGCCGCGTCCTCCTGCCCTCCGGCATCGTCAGCGACAGGGGGTTTTGCAGCACCGGCTGTGCGTACACCGCGTGCAGCGGGGCCGCGCGGTGGGCCTCCGCCAGGGCCTCGGGGACGATGCCCTCCTCGTCCATCGCCAGCGGGACCGGCGTGATGCCCAGGCGGCCCGCGATCGCCTTGGCCACGGGATAGGTGAACTCCTCCACCCCGAGCCGCCCGCCCGGCGGCACCAGCGCCGCGAACACCGCCGACAGGGCCTGGCGGCCGTTCCCCGCGAACAGCACCCGCGCCGGGTCCGGGCGCCAGCCGCCCCGGGTGAGCAGGTCGGCCGCCGCCTCACGTGCCGCCGGACCGCCCGCCGGGCCCACCGGGCGCAGTGCCTGCCCGAAGGCGTCGGTGCGCAGCAGGCCCTCCAGGGCCCCGGCGAGCAGCGCCGACTGCTCGGGTACGGACGGGTAGTTCAGCTCCAGGTCGATCCTGCTGCTCGCGGGCTCGCCCAGCGCGGGCGGGTCGGTCGCGGCCGTCGCCCGTACGAAGGTGCCCCGGCCCACCTCGCCGACCGTCAGTCCGCGTCGGCCCAGCTCCTGGTAGACGCGGGTGGCCGTGGAGTTGGCGATGCCGTAGCGGCGGGCGAAGGCGCGCTGCGGGGGGAGGCGGTCGCCCGGCTTGAGGGCACCCGACCTGATCTCCGCCGCCACCTCGTCGGCCACGCTCCGGAAGTCCCGCACCGATCCGTCCCCATCACAGTCGAACAATGCCAATCGCCCAGCCAACCACACCATTGCACCGAGTGCAATGATTTCATTGCATCGAGGCAATTCGGCGATCTAAGCTCAATGCACTCAGGCACTCAGGCACTCAGGCACTCAGGCACTCAGGCACTCAGGCACTCAGGCACTCAGGGACTGGAGAGTTTTGTCGTGGTCGATCCCAGTGGAGTCCTCGGTGTCTTCGTCATCGCCCTCGGCATGGTGCTCACCCCCGGGCCGAACATGCTCTACCTCGTCTCGCGCAGCATCACCCAGGGCCGCCGCGCCGGAGTGATCTCCCTCGGCGGGGTCGCCGTCGGGTTCCTCGTCTACCTCACCGCCGCCAACCTCGGCCTCTCCGTCGTCTTCTACGCCGTCCCCGAGCTGTACGTCGCCGTCAAGCTGGCCGGTGCCGGCTACCTCGGCTGGCTGGCGTGGTGCGCCCTGCGGCCGGGCGGGGTCTCGGTGTTCGCGCCGAAGGACGTGCCGCACGACTCGCCGCGGCGGCTGTTCACGATGGGGCTGGTGACCAATCTGCTCAACCCGAAGATCGCCATCATGTACCTGTCCCTGATCCCGCAGTTCATCGACCCGCAGGCCGGTCATGTGCTGGTCCAGGGGCTGCTGCTGGGCTCGGTGCAGATCGCGGTCGCCGTGACCGTCAACCTCTCCATCGTGCTGGCCGCCGGGACCATCGCGGTCTTCCTCGCCCGCCGCCCCGGCTGGCTGCGGGTCCAGCGCTATGTCATGGGCACCGTGCTCGGCGGGCTCGCCGTCTCCCTGGCCGTCGACACCTCGGGCCCGGCGAAGGCGAGCTGACAGCGCCTCACCCGTCCCGTGCGGCACGGGCGTACCAACTTGCGGAAAACCGGGCGCGGGCGGGAACCCTGCCCCGCGCCCACTCGTCCAATCCGCGAGCTGTCGGAGAGTCACCACGGCGCGGTGTCGGCCTCGCTGCTGGCTGCGAACGCTGACCCACCCTCTCCGCCGCGCCGCGGCCGACAGCCTCTCCGCCATCGGCGCGCCCCCCTCCAAAGCGCCGATGGCGGACCCTCACCTGCGGGCCGCACCCGGCCCTCATTCCCGGGTTCACCGCCGCGCTCGCGTTACTGTGCACTCTCTTGACTGGCAGAAACTTCCCGGTTATTGGTGACTCCTCGGAAGTTTCTTTCACCGGACCACCTCCGGAAGGAGTGCACGTTGCCCTCCAGACGCACCGTCCTCGCCGCCACGGCGGGAGTCGCCGCCACCCTCGCGGTGGGCGGCACCGCCCACGCGGACGACAGGAAGCTCCGGTCCCTCATCTCCCGTATGACGCTTCAGGAGAAGGTCGGCCAGCTCTTCGTGATGCGGGTCTACGGCCACTCCGCCACCGCTCCCGACCAGGCCGACATCGACGCCAACCTCAAGGAGATCGGCGTCCGTACGGCGGCCGAACTGCTCGCCAAGTACCGCGTTGGCGGCATCATCTACTTCGCCTGGGCCCACAACACCCGTGACCCGCACCAGATCGCCGACCTCTCCAACGGCATCCAGAAGGCGTCCCTGGACCTGCCGCGCGGCCTGCCCGTGCTGATCTCCACCGACCAGGAGCACGGCATAGTCGCGCGCGTGGGCGAGCCCGCCACCCTGTTCCCCGGCGCGATGGCCATCGGCGCCGGCGGTTCGGCCGACGACGCCCGCACCCTCGGCCGGATCGCCGGCAAGGAGCTGCGCGCGCTGGGCATCCGGCAGAACTACTCCCCCGTCGCCGACGTGAACGTCAACCCGGCCAACCCGGTCATCGGCGTGCGTTCCTTCGGCTCGGAACCGGCCGCGGTGTCCCGTTTGGTCGCCGCCGAGGTCAAGGGCTACGAGCACGCCTCGGTCGCGGCGACCGCCAAGCACTTCCCCGGGCACGGCGACACCGAGGTGGACAGCCACTACGGCTTCCCGGTCATCAACCACACCCGCGCCCAGTGGGAGGAGCTGGACGCGCCCCCGTTCCGGGCGGCGGTCAAGGCGGGCATCGACTCGATCATGACCGCGCACATCATGGTCCCGGCGCTCGACGACTCCGGCGACCCGGCCACCCTCTCCCACCCGATCCTCACCGGCATCCTGCGCGAGGAACTGGGCTACGACGGGGTCGTGGTCACCGACTCGCTCGGCATGGAGGGCGTGCGCACCAAGTACGGCGACGACCGGGTGCCGGTGCTGGCCCTGAAGGCGGGCGTGGACCAGCTCCTCAACCCGCCGAACCTGGACGTCGCCTGGAACGCCGTACTGAAGGCGGTGCGCGACGGCGAGCTGACCGAGGCGCGCCTGGACCGGTCGATCCTGCGGATCCTGCGGCTGAAGGCGCGGCTCGGCCTGTTCACCAGCCCGTACGTCACCCACCGGGGTGTGGACCGCACGGTCGGCATCGGCGCCCACCTCAGGGCCGCCGACCGGATCGCCGAGCGCACCACGACCCTGCTGGTGAACGAGGGCGGCCTGCTGCCGCTCTCCCCCGCCGGGACGCGGAAGCTCCTGGTGGTCGGCGCCGATCCGGCCTCCCCGTCGGGCACCACCGGCCCGCCGACCTCGGTCCTCGCGGGCGCTCTCACCGAACTCGGCTTCACCGCCACCGCGCTGTCCACCGGCACGGCACCCTCCGCCGCGGTCATCGCCCGCGCGGTGGCCGCCGCGCAGGAGGCGGACGCGGTGGTGGTGGGGACGTACAACGTGACGGCGACCAGCAGCCAGAAGACCCTGGTCAGCGAACTCCTCGCGACCGGGAGGCCGGTGGTGGCGGTGGCGGTCCGCAACCCGTACGACGTCGCCCATCTGCCCGCGGTGAAGGGGTACCTGGCCGCGTACTCGTGGACGGATGTCGAACTGCGGGCGGCGGCCCGGGTGATCGCCGGTGCGGTGCGGCCGCGCGGGAAGCTGCCGGTGCCGGTGCAGCGGGCCGACGATCCGGGCCGGGTGCTCTATCCGGTAGGGCACGGGCTGTCGTATCCGGCGTAGTCCCGGTACGCCACCGCATGGGCGCACCACCCCTGTTCGTCGCATTGCGCCCCGTATGTCTGGCGTGTGCCCGCCCGCGCGGGCCACGCTGGACGCGGGGGAAGTGGGGGGAATGCGATGCGTGGGAGACATGCCGTGGGGGCGGCCCTGCTGGCGGCGGTGCTGCTGGCGGGCTGCCAGTCGGAGGAACCGGTGGCCCAGAACACCTCGTCGGCGCCCGTCGAGCGCCGGCCCCAGGGGTACGGCTCGGTGTTCCTGGCCGTGGACGAGTGCAGTTCCTTCGGGACCACCAGCTTCACCGAGGTGCCCTGCGACGGGGAGCGTGCGGCGGCCCGGGTGGTCGCCCGGCACGACGGCACCGTGGAGGACGGCCCGCCCTGTCCCGGCACCACCGACTTCGTGCTGCACATCTCCGAGCAGAGCCCGTCCGACGAGGACGGCGACGGGGCGGTGCCCCAGGGCTACGCCTGCATGCGCAATCTGGAGCCACCGCATCCCGGCGACCCGGGCGAGGGCGGCGGGCCCCGCACGATCGTCGGGGACTGCGTGTACTCCACCGGCGGCGGGCGGCAGGTGAGGGAGACGTCCTGCGACGGCAAGTCGGAGAAGAAGCCTCAGTACAAGGTGGTCAAGGCGGTCGGCAAGCGGTCCCAGTGCCCGGCCTCGACGGCCCTGTACGTCCAGCTCGGCGGGGAGCGTCCGGTGGGCTGTGCCCGGCCGGTGTGACCGGCCGGGCACAGACCTACCGGGGTCGTACTACGGACGCAGCGTCCGCTCCACGCCCCGCTTGTCGAGCTTCGCGTCGAACTTCGCCAGCGGCTTCGCCTTGGCCGGGTTCGACTGGACCGAGGAGGGTGCGACGCCGGCCCACTGGAGGATCTTCGCCGTGGCGAGGGCCTTCTCGGACTCCACCAGACCGTCCACGCGCGCGCCGTGGTTGGCGCCGGGCGCGGTGAAGACGTACGAGTCGCGCGCGCCCTTGCCGAGGCGGAACGGCTCCGCGCCCCACGGGTCGTTCTCGCCGTACACGAAGAGCATGTGGCGGGCGTTGTGGCGGACCCAGGAGTCGACGTCACGCATGGCGTGCGGGTCGAAGCGCATCGGGATCGAGCGCGGCACGAAGTTGCGCGGCGGCAGGTAGCCGTAGCGGATGTAGCGCTTCTCGATGTGCGGGAAGACGATCGTCGGCGCGCCGAGCTGGGTGCCCGCCTGGTAGTAGTACGGCGTGTACGGCTCCAGGCCCTGGTCGGTGTAGAAGCTGAAGCCCGCGATGGTGTCGATGGAGTTCCAGATCTCCTCGTCCGTCGCGTTCTTCGCGTCCGCCGGGATGGTGGCGCAGTCGGAGAGCAGGCTGTACTGCCAGAAGCCCCAGACGTAGTCGAGGACGGTCGCCTCGTACGCCTTGTCCAGGCTGCCGATGGTGTCGAAGGTGTAGCCGTTCTCGGCGGCGAAGGCGGCGTAGCGCTGCTCCAGCGGCTCACGGCGGACCAGCGCCTCGCGCTGCACGCCGTTCAGCCGGTCGCGGCACTCCTTGGTGCCGACCTTCGCGAAGAACTTGTCGTAGGCGGAGTCCTCCTTGTTCACCACGTCGTTGGGGGCGACGTAGGCGACGACGCCGTCCATGTCGCGCGGGTAGAAGCGCTCGTAGTAGGTGGCGGTCATGCCGCCCTTGGAACCGCCGGTGGAGATCCACTTCTTGGCGTAGATCGGCTTCAGCGCCTTGAAGATGCGGTGCTGGTCGCTGGCCGCCTGCCAGATGTCCAGCTTCGACCAGTCGGCCGGGGCCGGGCGCGACGGGGTGAAGAAGCGGTACTCCATGGAGATCTGGTTGCCGTCCACGATCTGCGTCGGCTCGCGCCGGCTCGGGCTCGTGGAGACGTTGTAGCCGCCGGTGTAGAACACCGTCGGCCGGCTGACGTCCTTGTGCAGCACGGTGATCCGCTGCTGGAACGTGCCCTTGGACGGGTGGCGGTGGTCGACCGGCTGGGTGTAGTTCAGGACGAAGAAGCGGTAGCCGGGGTACGGCTTCTCCTCGACCAGGCTCATACCGCGAATCGCGAGCAGCCGGTCCTTGATGTCGGTGGTGGCCTCCGGCTGGGCGGCGGTGGCCGTCCCCGCCGTGCTCAATGTGCCTATGAGCACCGTGAGCGCCAGCAGCCATCTGAGCGCCTTGCGCATGCACCCTCCCCTGTGAGTCAGATGTGCGCCCGGAAGCTATCGGAGCAACTGACGACCACACCAGAGGAGTTACCGACAAAACCTTCTGTGACAGGGGCTCAGAAGTGTGGTCGGGTAAAGGGTTTGGGAGGCGTGGACGTGTGGTGGCGGGCTCAGCACAGGATCCAGCCCGACGCTCCCTTGCCGCCGCCGACCCGGCCGGTCACCTTCACACAGCGCTGACCGGCGTACACCGACACCGTGCGGGTCTTGCGCCGGTGCTTGCCGGAGTACGGCACCGGACGGTGGCCGCGCGCCTGCACGCTGACCGACATCGTGCGCTTGGGGCCGGGGTTCCTGGCGAGGGTGAAGGCGCACACCGTGCCGCCGCTGCGGTACACCTGCACGGACCCGGTGGAGAACGGCACCGTGCGGACCTTGCGGCCGGGACACGACGTACCGGCGGCGTGCGCGTCGGCCGGCGCCGCGAGTGCCAGCAGTCCGGACGCGGTCAGCAGGGCGAGCCCCATCCCCAGCCGTCGGCGCATCGCACCACTGTCCACGTGTCGTCCTCCCCGTACCCCGGCGATGAGCGTACTGATGTACGGACGCACGGCGGACATCGGACGGTTGCGCGCGAGGCGTCAGACCGACTCGACTCCGACCGGTTCGCCCAGGAAGGTCCGCCACAGCTCGGCGTACCGGCCGCCGCGGGCGAGCAGTTCGTCGTGGGTGCCGTCCTCGGCGACCCGGCCGTGGTCCATGACCACGACCCGGTCGGCGCGCGCGGCGGTGGTCAGCCGGTGCGCGACCACCAGCGTCGTACGGCGTCCCGCCAGCCGGTCGGTGGCCTGGTTGACCTGCGCCTCGGTGGCCAGGTCCAGGGCCGCCGTCGCCTCGTCCAGCAACAGGACGTCCGGGTCGACCAGCTCGGCGCGGGCCAGCGCGATGAGCTGGCGCTGTCCGGCCGAGAGGTTGCGTCCGCGCTCGGCGACCTCGTGCAGATAGCCGCCCTCCAGGGTGGCGATCATCTCGTGGGCGCCCACCGCGCGGGCCGCCGCCTCCACCTCGGCGTCCGTCGCCTCGGGGCGGCCGTAGGCGATGGCGTCGCGGACGGTGCCCTGGAAGAGGTACGCCTCCTGCGGGACGACGCCCAGGCGGTGCCGGTAGGCCGTCATGTCAAGGGCGCGCAGATCGGTGCCGTCGACGGTGACCCGGCCGGAGGTCGGGTCGTAGAACCGGGCGACCAGCTTGACCAGGGTGGACTTGCCCGCGCCGGTCTCGCCGACGAAGGCGACGGTCTGCCCGGCCGGGATGTGCAGGTCGATGCCGGTCAGCGCCTCCTCGTCGGCGCCGTAGGCGAAGTGCACGTCCTCGAAGGCGATCTCGCCGCGCAGGGAGAGCACGTCGAGCGGTTCGTCCGCGCTCTTGGTGGATGTCGGCTCCCGCAGCAGTTCCTGGATGCGGCCCAGCGACACGGTGGCCTGCTGGTAGCCGTCGAAGACCTGGGAGAGCTGCTGGACCGGGGCGAAGAACAGGTCGATGTAGAGCAGGTACGCCACCAGCGCGCCGGTCGTCAGCGTCGCCGCGTCGATCCGGCCCGCGCCTACCACCAGCACCGCCGCGACGGCCGCCGACGACAGGAACTGCACGAAGGGGAAGTACACCGAGATCAGCCACTGGCCGCGGATGCGGGCCTGCCGGTAGCTGTCGCTGCGCTCGGCGAACCGGGCGCCGCCGTCGCGCTCGCGCCGGAAGGCCTGCACGATCCGCAGTCCGGCGACCGACTCCTGGAGGTCGGCGTTGACCACCGACACCCGCTCGCGGGCCAGTTCGTACGCCTTCACGCTGGCCCGGCGGAAAAAGAAGGTGGCGATGATCAGCGGGGGCAGGGTGGCGAAGACGACCAGGGCGAGCTGGAGGTCGATCACCAGCAGGGCACCCATGATGCCGAAGAAGGTGACGACCGAGACGAACGCGGTGACCAGGCCGGTCTGCAGGAACGTCGACAGGGCGTCGACGTCGGTGGTCATCCGGGTCATGATCCGGCCGGTCAGCTCGCGCTCGTAGTAGTCCAGGCCGAGCCGCTGGAGCTGGGCGAAGATCTTCAGCCTGAGCGCGTACAGCACCCGCTCGCCGGTGCGCCCGGTCATCAGGGTCTCGCCGATCTGTGCGGCCCACTGCACGGTCACCGCGAGCAGCGCCAGCAGGGAGGCGGCCCAGACCGCGCCGAGGGCGAGTTCGGAGACCCCGCTGTCGATGCCGTGCCGGATCAGCACCGGCAGCAGCAGTCCGGTGCCCGCGTCGACGGCGACCAGGCCGAGGCTGGCCAGCAGGGGCAGGCCGAAGCCGCGCAGCAGGCGGCGCAGGCCGTAGGAGTCCTCCGGGGTGACCGCGCGGGCCTCGTCGACCTTGGGTGTGTCGGCGGCCGGGGGCAGCGCCTCGACCTGGGCGAGGAGTTCGGGGGTGGCGGGGGTGCCGTCCATGGCGGTGTCGCGCGGGGTGCGCTCGCCCGCCCACAGACGGGGCGTGATACCGCGCTCGGCGTCGAACTCGGCGTCCAGTTCGGCCCGTACGGAGGTGTCCTCCTCCTCGGGACACGCGGCCGGGGTGTGGCCCGGGGAGACGCCGCCGAGTTCGTCGGGGTCGGTGAGCAGCCTGCGGTAGAGGGCGGAGCGCCGCTGCAGCTCCTCGTGGGTGCCGAGGTCGGCGAGCCGGCCGCCGTCGAGGACGGCGATGCGGTCGGCGAGGTTCAGGGTGGAGCGGCGGTGGGCGATGAGGAGTGTGGTGCGGCCCTCCATGACCTGGGCGAGGGCCTGGTGGATCTCGTGCTCCACGCGCGCGTCGACGGCGGAGGTGGCGTCGTCCAGGACCAGCAGGCGCGGGTCGGTGAGGATGGCGCGGGCCAGGGCGATGCGCTGGCGCTGGCCGCCGGAGAGGGTCAGGCCGTGCTCGCCGACCTTGGTGTCGTAGCCCTCGGGCAGCTCGGCGATGAAGCGGTCGGCCTGGGCGGCGCGGGCGGCCTGCTCGATCTGTTCCTGGGTGGCGTCGGGGCGGCCGTAGGCGATGTTGTTGCGGACCGTGTCGGAGAAGAGGAAGGAGTCCTCGGGGACCAGGCCGATCGCGGCGCGCAGCGAGTCCACAGTGAGTTCGCGCACGTCGTGGCCGCCGACGAGGACGGCGCCGTGGGTGACGTCGTAGAAGCGGGGCAGCAGCAGGGACACCGTCGACTTGCCGGAGCCGGAGGAGCCGACGACGGCGAGGGTCTCGCCGGGGCGGATCTCGAAGCTGAGGCCGTCCAGGACGGGGGTGCCGTCGGAGTAGGCGAAGGAGACGTCGTCGAACTCGACGGTGGCCGGGGCGTCGGCGGGCAGCTCCTTGGTGCCGTCCTTCAGGGAGGGCTCGGTGTCGATCAGCTCCAGGACGCGCTCGGTGCCCGCGCGGGCCTGCTGCCCGACGGTGAGGACCATGGCGAGCATCCGCACCGGGCCGACGAGCTGGGCGAGGTAGGTGGAGAAGGCGACGAAGGTGCCGAGGGTGATGTGCCCGCGCACCGCGAGCCAGCCGCCGAGGGCCAGCATGGCGACCTGGCCGAGCGCGGGGACCGCCTGCAGGGCCGGGGTGTACCTGGCGTTGAACCGGATGGTGCGCAGCCGCCCGGCGAACAGCCGCCTGCTGACGTCCCTGAGCTTGCCGGTCTCCTGCTCCTCCTGCCCGAAGCCCTTGACCACGCGCACGCCGCTGACGGCGCCGTCGACGACGCCCGCGACGGCGGCGGCCTGCGCCTGCGCGTACCAGGTGGACGGGTGCAGCTTGGCGCGGCTGCGGCGGGCGATCCACCACAGGGCGGGCGCGACGGCCAGGGCGACGGCGGTCAGCGGCAGGGACAGCCAGGCCATGACGACGAGGGAGATCGCGAACAGGGCGAAGTTCCCGATGGTCATCGGGAGCATGAACAGCAGGCCCTGGATCAGCTGGAGGTCGCTGGTGGCGCGGCCGACGACCTGCCCGGTGGACAGCTCGTCCTGACGCCGCCCGTCGAGCCGGGTGATCGTGTCGTACATCGCCGTGCGCAGGTCGTGCTGCACGTCCAGGGCGAGCCGGCCGCCGTAGTAGCGGCGGATGTAGGTGAGCACGTACACGGCGACCGCGGAGGCGATCAGCAGGCCCGCCCACAGGGCCATGCCGCGGGTCCTGTCGCCGATCACGTCGTCGATGATCACCTTGGTGATCAGCGGTACCAGTGCCATGACGGCCATGCCCGCGAGGGAGGAGCCGAGGGCGAGGACCACGTCCTTCGGGTAGCGCCAGGCGTACCCCCACAGTCTCCGCGCCCAACCCTGCCGCGCTGCCACGTCCGGCCCTCCCTTGTGATCGTCCACGAAGGGGCAACGTGCCGGGGATCCGATTTCATCCCCGGGGTCACTCCTGTGAGTGAGCACGATCGCTCAGCCCGTCTGAGTATCCGGCCGCTGCCCCCGCACCCTGCCGCCGGGCTTTGATCACCGGTATGAGGAAGAACATCGTGCTCACCGCAGTCGGCGCCGTCCTGACCGGGCTGATCGCTGTGGTGGCCTGGGGGTACCAGCGGATAGCGGGCGGCCCGGTGGGCACGAACGAGGAGTTCCGCGCGCATGTGCGCCGGACCACGTGGACGGGCGACGCGGTGTACCTGGCCCTGACCCCGGGACCGCGGGGCGCGCCCTACCCGGTCCAGGAGGGCAGCTCCTCCTGCGTCGACGACTTCGGCTTCGACGAGGGCGACGTCACCCGGGACCGGCCGATCTACACCTGGGACCTGAGCTACGAGCGCGACGAGGACTTCCGCGCCGCGCTGAAGGCGCTCGGCGCCGCCTGGCGGGCGGAGGGACGCGAGGTGGAGAAGACCGGGACCGGCATCACGGCCACCCTCGACGACGGCATCCGGGTCACCGTCCAGCGCAACTGGTACACCGACGATCCCGAGCTGCGCGCGGAGGGCAGGTGCACGCGCTACAGGGACACCTACGACGACTCCTACGACTACATGTATGACAAGAACGGCGACGGCACGCTCGACGAGGACGAGCGGCCGGGGTACTGACCGGGACCGGGCTTCGCCGGACCCGCACCCCCTCGCTAGACCCGCACCCGGAGCCAGTACAACCGTGTCGTCTGGCTCGGGTTCTGGTTGTCGTCGCTGGCGAGCAGGAGCTTCAGGGTGCCGCTTCGGGTGCGGCCGGTGATCGTCATGGCCTCGATGTTGTCGAGCAGGGGGTTCGGCTGCGGCTGTTTCGCGGTCGCGCCGAGGTCGGGGCAGTCCGCGATGTCGGCGAGGAGGGTCTTGCGGATCAGCCGTACGCCGGGCTGCCCGGTGAGGTACGGGACGGCGGAGGTGTCGGTGGCGCGGCGTGGGTCGGCCAGGTAGAGGCGGACGGTGTTGCCGACGCCGGAGGTGAAGCCGCGTTCCAGGACCAGGAGGCGGCCGTCGGGGAGTGACTGGACCTCCGGGACGCCGAGGCCGGTGTCGGTGCGGTAGGCGTACTGGGCGGAGAGCGCGTACGTGCCCTTGTGGCGGCGCCAGGTCTGGAAGCGGACGATGCCGTCGGTGTCGCCGGTGAGGGCGTACTCCATGGCGGCCAGGAGGCCGCCGCGGTGGCGGGTCAGGCCCTCGAAGGTGCCGTTGGCGGTGCCCCGGCCCGCCGGGGCGACCCGGAGGGCGTCGGGGACCGGGAGCCGTCCGAGCAGGCGGCCCGCAAAGTCGTAGTGGCGGACCGCCGGTTCGCCCTCGGTGCTGATCAGGCGGGTGCCGTCGGGCTCGACGGCCAGGCCCTCGGAGTCGAGGGCGGCGCCGTACTCGTCGGCCAGGGGGACGACCGAACTCGGGGCCTGCGTGCGTGCGTTCAGGGTGAAGAGGGCCGAGCGGTCGGAGACCGCGGCGAGCGAGCCGTCCCGGTCCACGGCCAGCCCGGAGAAGTTGCCGACGAACGTGCCCTGGTACGTCGTCTTGTCGAGCGCGTCGGAGAAGCGGTCGATGGAGACGTGCGGTGAACAGGCGTGGTGCTGCGGGGCGTTGGCGGCGGTCAGGCCTGCTGCCGCCGCCAGGGCGACGGCGGCGGCGGTGAGTCCTCGTCTCGGGCGCATGCCCGTCACCGTAGGGCGGGCAGGTGACGGGCGGGAGACCGCAGGGCGTCAACTCGCGTCGAGATCGCGGTGGATGACCTTGGCGACGCCCTGAATGGTGGTGATGCCGTAGTTCATCGTGCTGTTGCCGTGGGTCAGCACGGTCATCACGTAGTCGTGCCCGCCGCCCTTGAAGGTGCCGACGCTGTGCACCCGCCAGCCGTTGGTGGCGCGCTGCAGCCAGCCGTTCTTGACGTGCACGAGGACGTCGGAGGGAGCGCCGTAGGGGGTGCCCCAGCGCTGGGAGGAGACCACCTTGCCCATCAGCTCGCGCACGTACTTGCGGGAGGCGTCGGTGAGCACCGTGTTCTTCGCGATGAGCAGCTTCATCAGCTTCTGCTCGTCGGTGACGGTGATCTGGGTCAGGCCCCAGTAGCCGTTGGCACCCGGCTTGGTCTGGGTCATGCCGGCCGCGGTGAGGAACTTCTTCACCTTGGTGACGCCGAGCTGGTTCCACAGGGTGGTGGTCGAGGCGTTGTCCGACTTGGTGATCATGGCCGTGGCGAGGGACTTCTCCCGGCTGGTGAGGGAGCGTCCGGTCTTCTGCGCGTCCCACAGCAGGGTGGCGAGGACGGTGACCTTGACCACGCTGGCCGAGTCGTAGGCGGTCGAGGGGCGCAGGGTGCACGTGGTGTCGGTGGACCGGTCGTAGAGCCCTACCGCGATGGTGCCCTTGCGGTTGGCGAGCGCGGCGGTGATGTCCTTCTTCAGCTTCTCGGCGAGTCCGGCCTTGGCGGACGTGCAGCTGACGGTGGGCGTCGCGGCGCTCGCGGGGGTGACCGCGGCCACGGAGGCGAGCAGCACGCCGCCCGCGACCCAACGGGCCCGTCTGGATATGCGGTGAGTCATGCCCGGTTGACCCGCGGGCGACGGGGGTGGTTGTAGGCGTTGGGCAAGGGTTGTACAAGCCGTTATCGCGCCGTGGCCGTTTCACGTGTCAACTCGCGGGGACAACACCCGATTTGCCGATTCCGGACACCCAATCGACACGTGACGTCCATTTACAGCCCCTCATGTGCATGTCACTCTCACTGGTGCCGCCTTCAATCAACCCGCGTAGATGGGACTCCCCACATGCTGGCGACACGCATACCCCGCGTCCGGCAGGTGGCCCTCGCCACCGCCACCGTCCTGGTCGCACTGAGCGCCCCCGCCCTCACCGCGACCCCCGCCGCGGCGACCACGACCGCCTACGACAGCACGTACTACAAGAACGCGATCGGCAAGTCCGGTACGAGCCTGAAGAGCGCCCTGCACACCATCATCAAGTCCCAGACCAAGCTGTCGTACTCGGCCGTCTGGGAGGCGCTGAAGGTCACCGACCAGGACCCGAACAACAGCAACAACGTCAAGCTGCTGTACTCGGGCATCTCCCGCAGCAAGTCGCTCAACGGCGGCGACGTGGGCGACTGGAACCGGGAGCACGTCTGGGCGCAGTCCCACGGCAACTTCGGCACCTCCGCCGGCCCCGGCACCGACCTGCACCATCTGCGCCCCGAGGACGTACAGGTCAACAGCACCCGTGGCAACAAGGACTTCGACAACGGCGGCAGCAGCTTCACCAACTCCGGCGGCAGCCTGACCGACTCCGACTCCTTCGAGCCCCGCGACGCCGTCAAGGGCGACGTGGCCCGCATGATCCTCTACATGGCCGTCCGCTACGAGGGCGACGACGGCTGGCCCGACCTGGAGCCCAACGACGCCATCAACGGCAGCGTGCGCTTCCACGGCCGCCTCTCGGTGCTCAAGCAGTGGAACGACGAGGACCCGCCGGACGCCTTCGAGGAGCGCCGGAACGACGTCATCCACACCAACTACCAGGGCAACCGGAACCCGTTCATCGACCACCCGGAGTGGGTCGAGGCCATCTGGTGATCCGACCGGCCGCACCGGCCCCGTCTCAGGGCTCCCCAGTGGCCCTGAGACGGGGCCGGTGAACCGTCCGCCACCGACAGAGCGGACGGCGTCGTTCCCGACCGGTCCGACGGAGAGTCTCACCCGCCCCCCGCCCCGCTTTCCACGTGCGGTTATTGCAGATAATGCGAGCCATGCGACTCACCACTGGCGACCGTGCCGCACTGAAGAAGGTGCTTCAGGAGCGGCGGGCTGCGATCGATCCCGCGAGCAAGGGGTTTCCGCGGCGGGCCGGCGGGCCCGGGAGGCGGGCCAAGGGGTTGAGCCAGGAGCAGATGGACGATCTGCTGGCCCGCGCCCGGGGGACGTACAACAGGTTCGAGAACGGTCAACTGCGGCGGCCGCCCGCCGACTTCCTCACCGCGGTCGCGAAGAGCCTGAACCTCAGCGAGCAGGAGTGGATGTTCCTGTGGCAGCTCACCCGCAGGCAGAACCCGCCCCGCGCGCTGCACGACCACTCCGGGACAGCGCTTTCCGGGATGTGGCAGGAACTGCTGGACCGGCTCGGCGGGGCGCTCGCGTACGTCAGTGACGCGGAGTTCGACATCGTCGCGCACAACGAGGAGTTCCGGCGGTTCTTCCCGGCCGGACACATCCCCACCAACGTGATGCGCGGGCTGCTGCTCGACCCCGTGATACGCACCACATCGCTGCGGGACTGGAAGACCACCTGGGCCCCGGCCATCATGCCGTTCCTCAAGCAGGCCGTGCAGTTGCGGCCGGGCAGCGCCGGGCTCGCCGCCCTGGAGCGCGATGTCCTCGCCGACCCGGAGGCCGGCCCGCTCTACCGCGCCTCCGCCTCCGTGCCCCTCCCCCATGCCGACGGCTCCGAACTGCCCGTCAACCACGCGGTGCACGGCCCCGGTTGGCTCGCCACCTGCCTCGCCGAGCCCGTGGTCGCCCCCGGCGCGCGCATCAACCTCAGCTTCTACCGGGCCGACTCCGGCGCCGCATCCCCATGCGTCGGCGCGAACAGCCGCAGCACGGCGGGGAGTACGACGACGGAGGGGCCGGGTGCGGACAGGGCCTTGGACAGGTCGGCCGCCAGTGCCTCCGGGCTTGTGCGTACGGCGGGCACGCCGAAGGACTCGGCCAGCGCCACATAGTCCGGGCGGGTCAGCTCGGTGCCCGTGGTCCGGCCGAAGGCGTCCGTCATGTACTCGCGCAGGACGCCGTAGCCGCCGTCGTCGACGATCAGCCAGGTGACGTCCAGGTCGTACTGGCGGGCCGTGGCCAGTTCCGCGATCGAGTACAGGGCGCCGCCGTCCCCGGAGACCGCCAGCACCGGGCGCGTCGGGTCGGCCACCGCCGCGCCGAGCGCCGCAGGGAAGCCGTAGCCGAGACCGCCCGCGCCCTGCGCGGAGTGCATGTGGTTGGGGCCCTTGGCGTCGAAGGCGGACCAGGCCCAGTACGCCAGGATCGTCATGTCCCAGAACGACGGCGAGTCGGCGGGCAGCGCCTTGCGGACCGCCGCCAGCACCTGCCGCTCCAGGGTGAGTTCCTGCGCCGCGATCCGCGCGGCGACCTTGGCCAGCAGCTCCCGCACCCGCTCCGGCGCCGTGTCGTCGGTGCGCTCGGACACCGTCTCCAGCAGCGCCTGCAGGGCGAGCCGGGCGTCTGCGTGGATGCCGAGCGCGGGGTGGTTGGACTCCAGCTTGCCGAGGTCGGCCTCGATCTGGATCACCCGGCCGCGCGGGGCGAACGTGTGGTAGTTGGAGGAGAGTTCACCCAGTCCGGAGCCGACCACCAGCAGGACGTCCGCGTCCTCCAGGAAGTCGGTGGTGTGCCGGTCCTCGATCCAGGACTGGAGGGACAGCGGGTGCTTCCAGGGGAAGGCGCCCTTGCCGCCGGGGGTCGTGACGACCGGCGCCTTCAGCCGCTCGGCGAGCTGCTTGAGCTTGCCGCTCGCGTCGGCGCGTACGACACCGCCGCCCGCGATGATGGCCGGGCGCTCGGCGCGGGAGAGCAGGTCGGCGGCGAGCGCGGTCAGTTCGGGCCGGGGCGGCAGTTCCTCGGGGAAGGCGTCCACGCCGGTCACCACCGGCAGGGAGGTCTCGGCGTTCAGCACGTCCTGCGGGATCTCCACCCACACCGGACCGTGCGGGGCGGAAAGCGCCGACTTCCAGGCCGCCGCGATCGCGGACGGGATCTGCGACTGGGCGCGCACGGTGTGCACGGACTTCACCACGCCCCGGAACGAGGCCGCCTGGTCGGGCAGTTCGTGCAGATAGCCGCGCCGCCCGCCGCCCAGGCCCGCGGTCGGGACCTGGCTGCAGATGGCCAGCACCGGGGCGGAGGCGGCCGCCGCCTCCTGGAGCGCGGGCAGCGAGGTCAGCGCGCCGGGGCCGGTGGACAGCAGCAGCGGGGCTGCCTCGCCGGTGATCCTGCCGTACGCGTCCGCCGCGAAACCGGCGTTGTTCTCCACGCGCAGGCCGATGTAGCGCAGATCGCTGCGGCCCACCGCGTCGAACAGGCCGAGCGCGTGCTGGCCGGGCAGCCCGAACACGGTCGTCGCGCCGAGCCCGGCCAGCGTCTCCACGACCAGGTCCCCGCCGGTACGCCCGGGCGGCGGATTGAGCGCCGCCTCCGTCTGGGCGGCGGTGGGGCGGAGCACCAGGTCGTGGTCGTGGGTCACTGCGCGCGTGCCTCTGCAATCTGGCGGGACATGATCGTGGTCAGCTCGTACGCCGTGTGGGAGGCGGCGACCGAGGTGATCTCCGCGTGATCGTACGCGGGCGCGACCTCGACGACGTCCGCGGAGACCAGGTTGCAGGAGGCGAGTCCGCGCAGGATCTCCAGCAGCTCGCGGGAGGTCATGCCACCCGCCTCGGGCGTGCCGGTGCCCGGCGCGTGGGCGGGGTCGAGGCAGTCGATGTCGATGGAGATGTACAGCGGGCGGTCGCCGATGCGCTGGCGCAGCTGGTCGGCGACCTCGTCGGCACCGCGGCGGTAGATGTCCGCGGAGGTGACGATGCCGAAGCCCATCTTCTCGTCGTCGGTGAGGTCCTGCTTGCCGTAGAGCGGGCCGCGGGTGCCGACGTGGGAGAGGGCGGAAGTGTCGAGGATGCCCTCCTCCACGGCGCGGCGGAACGGGGTGCCGTGGGTGTACTCGGCGCCGAAGTAGGTGTCCCAGGTGTCCAGGTGGGCGTCGAAGTGGAGCAGGGCTACGGGTCCGTGCTTCTTGGCGACGCTGCGCAGCAGGGGCAGGGCGATGGTGTGGTCGCCGCCCAGGGTCATCAGACGGGCGCCCGTACCGAGGAGCTCGTCGGCGGCGGCCTCGACGGTCTCCACGGCCTCGTTGATGTTGAACGGGTTCACCGCGATATCGCCGCCGTCGGCGACCTGGGCGAGCGCGAAGGGGGAGGCGTCCTGCGCGGGGTTGTAGGGGCGCAGCAGACGGGAGGCCTCGCGGATGGCGTTGCCGCCGAAGCGGGCGCCGGGGCGGTAGGAGACACCGGAGTCGAAGGGCACGCCCACGACGGCGACATCGGCACGGCCGACCTCGTCGAGGCGGGGCAGCCGGGCGAAGGTCGCGGGGCCGGCGTACCGGGGGATGCGCGAGGAGTCGACGGGGCCGCGGGGCGTCTCGTTGCTGCTCATGGGGACTGCCTTCTTTCCTACGCTTTCGGCGCGTATATCCGTCTCAGTCTGCCGGTCCGGACCGACCCTAAGCGGGCGGAAAGCACCTGCGAAGTGTACGTTTTATCCATTGCGGTGGTACGGAATGGAGGGAGTGCACATATGCCGGACCCGTCCGTGCCACCCACCCCACCCGTCCCGCTGTCGGCGCTGCTGGCCCGGGAGGACCTGGGCCTGCGCCCCATCGCCGCCGTGCCCGACCCGGCCGCCGTGCAGATCCACTGGGCGCACGCCTCGGAGATGGCGGACCCGTACCCGTACCTGCTGGGCGGCGAGCTGCTCCTCTCCGCGGGCGTCCACATCCCCTCCCCCGACACCCCGGGCGCGTACTTCGGCACCTACGTCTCCCGGATCGTCGCGGCGGGCGGCGCCGCCCTGGGCTTCGGGCTGGCCCCGGTCCACGACACGGTCCCGCCGGCCCTGGTGGCGGCCTGCGAGACCCACGGCCTGCCCCTCCTGGAGGTCCCGCCCCGGACCCCGTTCTCGGCGGTGGCCCGAGCCGTCTGGCAGCTCATGGCCCAGGCCCGCCTCTCCGAACTCCGCCGCGTGACGGAGGCCCAGCAGAGCCTCGCCGCAGCGGCGTCCCGCCCGGACCCGGTCCCGTCGGTCCTCCGCCAGCTGTCGCAGCGGGTCGGGGGGTGGGCGGCGCTGTACGGGCCGGACGGCACCGCACTGTCAACAGCGGGCCGCAGTCCGAGGCCGGAGGCGAGGAAGGCCCTGGCGGAACTGACGGGGGTGGTACGGCCTTCTGACAGAGCTGTGGGCAGTCGTGCCGCTGGGGCAGCCCCCACAGCCAGAGAGGCGGCACCCCGCAAGCGCGGGCAAGCGAACCCCACCCCGCCCCCAGCCACCGGCGCCGCCGCACCGGCACCCGCCTCGGCCACCGACACAGTCGCCGGCACCCACCTCGCCGCATACGCCCTCGGCCCGACCCCCGGCTTCGTACTCGGAGTCGCGACCACCCACACCGACCAGGCCACCCACACCATCGCCTCGGTGGCCGCCGTCCTCCTCACCCTCCTCACCGGCGAACAGCAGACCGGCACCGGCGCCGCCCGCACCTCCGCCCTGGTCCGCCTCCTCCTCGGCGCCGAACCGAAGGACGTCGCCCCCCTCCTGGGCCCCGGCGCACACGTGGTCGTGCACGCCCGCCCCGACCCCCACACCACCCCCGACCCCCTCACCGCCTCCGCCCTGGGCACCGCCCTCGGCTCCCCCCTCGTCGACCTCGCCCCCGAGACGGACGTCGTCCGCGTCCTGGTCCCCGCCGACCGCGAGATCACCCCCCAGCCCGGCTGGACCCTGGGCGTCAGCGACCCGGTGCCCCCCGACCAGTGGCCCGCCGCCGACACCCGCGCCGCCCGCGCCCTCGCCCGCGCGAAAGCGACCCGCACCCCCCTGGTCCGCCACGGCGCCCGCACCGGCCTCGCCCATCTCGTCCCCGACGACGCAGTCGAGGCGTACGCCCGTACCCTCCTCCAACCGATCGCCGACACCCCCGCGCTGGTGGAGACGCTGGGCACCTGGCTGTCCCTGCACGGCAGTTGGGACCGCACCGCCGTGGCCCTCGCCGTGCACCGCAACACCGTCCGCCAGCGCATCGCCCGCTGCGCCGCCCTGCTCGGCACCGACCTCGACGACCCGGACGTCCGCATGGAACTCTGGTTCGCCCTACGGCAATGACCGGGCCATGGCCTCGGCCACGACCCGGCAGTGACCCACGTCCCAGCACCCAGGGTCGCCCCGCGCGCCCGCGGGGGTCTGCCGCACAATGGGACACATGCCGATACCCGGGACACCCAGCCGCGCCGAGCTCGTCGAACACCTCGTCAGAACCCGTATCGCGGGGGATGTCGCCACCCCCCGTGAGAACAACCTCTCCCACTACCGCAAGCTCGCGAACGGCGACCGCAACTTCTGGCTCGGCCTGGAGCTGGGTGACCGCTGGACCGACGAGCAGGACGTGCTCGCGGTGATGGCCGAGCGCGTCGGGGTGAACGACGACCCCGAGTACCGCTTCGGCCAGGACACCATCGACCCCGAGCTGACCGTCGCCGGTCTGGAGCGCATGGCGAGCCGGCTGCGCAAGGCGGCCGACGCGGGCCAGCGGGTGCTGTTCGCCACCGGCCACCCCGGCGGTCTGCTGGACGTGCACCGCGCCACCGCCGCCGCCCTGCGCGCGGCGGGCTGCGACATCGTGGTGATCCCGGACGGACTGCAGACGGACGAGGGCTACGTCATGCAGTTCGCGGACGTGGCGGTGCTGGAGCACGGCGCCACGCTCTGGCACACCCATTCGGGCGAGCCGATGAAGGCGATCCTGACCGCCCTGGAGCGGATCGGCAGGCCGCTGCCGGACCTGGTGGTCGCCGACCACGGCTGGGCGGGCTACGCAGCACAGCACGGCGTCGAGGCGGTCGGCTACGCGGACTGCAACGACCCGGCCCTCTTCCTCGCCGAGTCCGAGGGAACGCTCCAGGTGGCGGTCCCGCTGGACGACCACGTGGTCAGCCCCCGCTACTACGACCCGATGACGGCGTACCTGCTGGCCGAGGCGGGACTCTCCGGCTGACCCGTCGACTGGTCCGACGGAGTGACTCGAACGGGTCGGTCCGGGCGGTAGGCAAATCAGGCCATAAGACTCCGAAAAATGAGTCACCGCATTGCACAGCATCTGGCGCGCGGCGGGAGAAAGGCGCAGGCCACCGCTCTCGCCGCCGCGCTCACGGCAGCCGCCGTCCCCGTGTTCCTCGTCGGAACGGCGGCCCCGGCCGCCGCCGCGCCCCTGCCGGGCGGGCTCGGTCCCTGTGTTCCGGGCAGCTGCCCCTCGCCCTTCCCCGGTATCCACAACGGCACGATCGCGGGCCGGGACAACGCGATCAACATCTTCGTCGGCGACGACTTCCTGGTCCGCGGCAGGGCCGCGGAGGCGGAGGGCCGGGTCGTCGTCCTGGACGACTTCGACATGGCCAAGGACCCGATGGGCAGCCAGGTCTACAACGTCGGGCTGGTGGGCGTCGGCTCCCGGGTGCCGCCCCCTGTCGGCGCGGACTGGCTGACCACGGGCGGCGACATCACCGTCGCGCGGGGCCAGAGCGTACTGGCGGAGGACGGGGTCGTCCGGCATGCCGGGACGGTCACCGGCACGGTGACCGCCACCCTCCGGCAGGACGCGAACGCCACCGCCCCGTACGCGCAGTTGCGCGACCAGCTGACCGCCGCCAGCCGTTGCTACGCGCGCGTGGACGGGCAGCCGCGCACGGCCACCGGCACGGCGGTGAACCAGGGCGAGCAGACCCTGTTCACCGGTGACGGCGTCTCGGCGCTCCAGGTGTTCAACGTCGACTTCGACATGGTGGGCCCGAGCGGCAGGCAGCAGGGCATCGTCTTCCGGAACATCCCGGCGGGGGCCACGATCCTGGTCAACGTCCTCGGCACCGACCGCCGTATCAACACGTACAGCGGCGGCATCGCGGACAGCACCGACCCGCTCAACGCCCACCGCGAGCGGCTGCTGTGGAACTTCCCGGACGCCACCACGGTGGACCTCGTCGGCACCGGCCAGTTCCAGGGCAGCATCCTGGTCGGCGAGCAGTCCTCGCAGACCACGGTCTCCCTGCCGGGCGTCAACGGCCGTTTCTTCACCACCGGTTCGCTGACCCACACCAGCGCGAACACCGGCGTGGAGTTCCACGCCTACCCGTTCACGGGCGACCTTCCCGACTGCGGCAGCACGCCCGAACCGGTCACCGGCCGGATCGACGTCACCAAACGCGACGCCGAGACCGACGAACCCCTCGCCGGAGCCGTCTTCCAGCTCTGGAAGGAAACCAACGACACCCCCGGCCTCCAACGCACCGACACCCCCATCGGCGACCCCTGCACCACCCCCGCCAACGGCACCTGCGCACAGACCGTCGAAACCGGCATCTACTACTGGCAGGAAACCCAGGCACCCCCCGGCTACGACCTGCCCAACCCCGCCGTCTTCGGCCCCCTCGGACTCACCGAGGACAACGCCACCACGGGCGTCCACTTCGACGCCCACAACACCAAGACACCGGAGCCGGAACCGGACCCGGAGGGTTCGCTGAAGCTGGTGAAGTCGGACGCCAAGACCGGGCGGCCGCTCGCGGGGGCGGTGTTCGAGCTGTGGCGGGAGTCGAACGGGGTCGAGGGACTGCAGACCGGCGGAGCGCGGCCGGACACCCGGATCGGATCGGGCTGCGCCACGGACCCGCGGGGCGGGTGCACCTTCCGCGAGCTGCCGCTGGGTGAGTACTACCTGCGCGAAACCGACGTCCCCGAGGGCTATGTCCTGCCCCGGCCGAACGTGTTCGGGCCGTACGAGATCAACAAGGACAACGCGGACACGCCGGTCCGGGTGAGCATCACCAACAAGCGCGGGGAACCGTGCAAGGACGACGGCTACGGCAAGCACTGCAAGGACTGACGCAGTGGACACCGTGCGTACCGTGAGCGCCGCCACCGTCGCGGCGCTCGCCGCACTGCTGTGCGGCGCCCCGTCCGCCCCGGCCGCCGAGGACGGCCCCTGTACCGCGCCGACGGGCCCCTATCAGCGGCCCCTGGAGCAGTACCTGGGCCGTCCGGTGGACGGCGAGCAGTCCCCGCAGGACTGCGCCGCGATCCGGGCCTTCCAGCAGCGCGAGAGGCTGCCGCGCACCGACGGCTACGCCGATCTCGCCACGTACCGCACCACGGTCGTGATCCAGGCCCGGCCGAACCCCAACGCCGGGGGCCACTGCCCGGTCCGTGCCGCACGCGTCACCTGCGTCGACATGGACCGGCAGCTGCTGTGGGTGCAGACCGGGAAGAAGGTCGGCTTCGGCCCGGTCGCCGTCCGCACGGGCCGGGACACCGAGGAGACCCGGCCCGGCCTGCACCGGATCTACTGGCGCAACAAGGACCATTGGTCCACGCTGTACGACGTGCCGATGCCCTACGCCCAGTTCTTCGACGGCGGGCAGGCCCTGCACGGCCGGCACGGCAGTCTCTACGACGGCGGCGGTTCGGCCGGGTGCGTCAATCTCGCCCTGGAGGACGCCGAGGCCCTGTGGCGGCTGCTCGCCGTGGACGATCTCGTCTACGTCTGGGGCACCAAACCGGGCACCGACGACTGAGACCAGGGGGGCGGGGTCAGCGTGGGACGCGGACCACGCCCTCCTGGATGACCGACACCGCGAGCCGGCCGTCCTGGGTGTAGATGCGGGCCTGGCCCAGGCCCCGGCCGCCGGAGGCCGAGGGCGACTCCTGGTCGTACAGGAGCCATTCGTCGGCGCGGAAGGGGCGGTGGAACCACATGGCGTGGTCCAGCGAGGCGCCGACCACGTCACCGATCGCCCAGCCACCCCGGCCGTGCGCGAGCAGCACCGAGTCCAGCAGGGTCATGTCGGAGACGTACGTGGCGAGCACGACGTGCAGCAACGGGTCGTCCCCGAGCTTGCCGTTGGTGCGGAACCACACCTGGGAGTGCGGTTCGCGCGGCTCGCCGAACCTGCCGTAGGGCGGCTCGTCGACGTAGCGCAGATCGACGGCCTCGCGGGCGGAGAGGAAGTGCTCCACCACGCGCGGGTCGAGATGCGCGTAGCGGCGCAGCCGGTCGCCGGAGGTGGGCAGGGTCGCCGGGTCCGGCGCGGCCGGCATGGGGGCCTGGTGGTCCAGGCCCTCCTCGTGCGTCTGGAAGGACGCGGAGAGGGCGAAGATCGGACGGCCGTGCTGAACCGCGACCACCCGCCGGGTGGTGAAGGAGCGGCCGTCGCGCATGCGCTCGACGTTGTAGACGATCGGCGCGCCGGGGTCTCCCATGCGCAGGAAGTACGCGTGCAGGGAGTGCGGGGCGCGGTCGGCGGGGACCGTGCGCCCGGCCGCGACCAGCGCCTGCGCGGCCACCTGCCCGCCGAAGACGCGCGGGACGACGGCCGGCCGGGACTGGCCGCGGAAGATGTTCTCCTCGATCTGCTCCAGGTCGAGCAGATCGAGGAGATCCTGTAGTGCCTGGCTCACCTGTGTCCTTACAGGCCCATGTCCTTGGCGATGATCGTCTTCATGATCTCGCTGGTGCCACCGTAGATCCGGTTGACCCGGTTGTCCGCGTACAGGCGGGCGATCGGGTACTCGTTCATGAAGCCGTAGCCGCCGTGCAGCTGGAGGCAGCGGTCGATGACGCGGTGGGCGACCTCGGTGCAGAACAGCTTGGCGGAGGCGGCCTCGGCCGGGGTCAGCTCACCGGCGTCCAGGGCCTCCAGGGCGCGGTCGGCGACGGCCTCGGCGGCGTCCACCTCGGCCTGGCAGGCGGCCAGCTCGAACTTGGTGTTCTGGAAGGCGGCGACCGGCTTGCCGAAGACGGTGCGCTCCTGCACGTACTGCTTGGCGAACCGGACGGCGGCCTTGGCCTGGGCGTAGGCGCCGAAGGCGATGCCCCAGCGCTCGGAGGCCAGGTTGTGGCCGAGGTAGTAGAAGCCCTTGTTCTCCTCGCCGAGCAGGTCCTCGACCGGGACCTTGACGTCGACGAAGGCCAGCTCGGCGGTGTCGGAGGTCTTCAGGCCGAGCTTGTCGAGCTTGCGGCCGACGGAGTAGCCCTCGGACTTGGTGTCCACGGCGAACAGGGAGATGCCGTGGCGGCGGTCCTCGGCGGTGGGCGCGGCGGTGCGGGCGCAGACGATGACGCGGTCGGCGTGGACGCCGCCGGTGATGAAGGTCTTGGCGCCGTTGAGGATGTAGTGGGTGCCGTCCTCGGAGAGCTTGGCGGTGGTCTTCATGCCCGCGAGGTCGGAGCCGGTGCCCGGCTCGGTCATCGCCAGCGCCCACATCTCCTCGCCGGAGACGAACTTCGGCAGGTAGCGCTTCTTCTGCTCGTCGGTGGCGAGCATCTTGATGTACGGCAGGCCGAGCAGCACGTGCACGCCGGAGCCGCCGAACTGCACACCGGCGCGGGCGGTCTCCTCGTACATGACCGCTTCGAACTTGTACGAGTCGATGCCGGCGCCGCCGTACTCCTCGTCGACGCGGATGCCGAAGACGCCCAGCTCGGCGAGCTTGTAGTAGAAGTCGCGGGGCGCCTGGCCGGCCGCGAACCACTCGTCGTACACCGGTACGACCTCGGCCTCGATGAAGGCGCGGATGGTCTCCCGGAACGCCTCGTGGTCCTCGTTGAACACAGTACGGCGCACGCCGCCACCTCCACCTGCGTATGTCTAAGCGCTTGCTCACTCAACCGTACCGGCGAGTACGAAGCGCCGTCCAGGGGAACCGACCCGTAACGCTCGTCACTCCCCCGCCGCCGCGAAGGCCCCCTTCGCCATGCGGTGCAGCAGTTGGGAGGTGGCCCCGCGGCCGGGCAGGGAGCCGGGGCGGCCGAGGTGCGGGGTGGAGTTGAGCAGGCCGAAGACCGAGTGGACGGCGGAGCGGGCGGTGGGCTCGGTGAGCGCGGGGTAGGCCTTGCGGACCACCTCCACCCACAGCTCGACGTACTGGCGCTGGAGCTGGCGGACCAGCTTGCGGTCGCTGTCGCGCAGCCGGTCCAGCTCGCGGTCGTGCAGCGTGATCAGCGGGCGGTCGTCGAGCGCGAAGTCGATATGGCCCTCGATCAGGGAGTCCAGCACCGCCGCGGGCCCGTCCCCGTCGGCCTCCGCGAGCCGCCGCTTGGCCCCCGTCAGCAGCTGGCCGCTGATGCCCACCAGCAGCTCCGCCAGCATCGCGTCCTTGCCCGGGAAGTGCCGGTACAGACCGGGGCCCGAGATGCCGACGGCGGCACCTATCTCGTCGACCCCCACACCGTGGAACCCGCGCTCGGCGAAGAGCCGCGCGGCCTCCTTGAGGATCTGCTCGCGCCGGGTGGGTGCGTCGGTTCTGGTGGCTGCCATGCGAGCAATTCTAGACAGGGAGGTTAGCGGTCGTTAACCTGATGGAAATGCGTTAACGCTCATTAACAAGGGTGAGGGGACCGCAGGATGCACGAGGCACCCGAGCTGACGAGCGCGGCAGATCCCGCGTCGGCGGCCTGGCAGGCCAACGAGGAGGCGCAGCTCGCGCTGGTCGAGGAGCTGCGCGGCAAGCTCGCCGCGGCGCGGCTCGGCGGCGGCGAGAAGGCACGCGCGCGGCACACGGCGCGCGGCAAGCTGCTGCCCCGGGACCGGGTGGACACCCTCCTGGACCCCGGCTCCCCCTTCCTGGAGCTGGCGCCGCTCGCGGCGGACGGCATGTACGACGGACAGGCCCCGGCGGCCGGGGTGATCGCCGGGATCGGCCGGGTCAGCGGGCGCGAGTGCGTGATCGTCGCCAACGACGCCACCGTCAAGGGCGGCACGTACTACCCGATGACGGTGAAGAAGCACCTGCGCGCCCAGGAGGTGGCGCTGGAGAACAGGCTGCCGTGCCTGTACCTGGTCGACTCCGGCGGCGCCTTCCTGCCCATGCAGGACGAGGTCTTCCCCGACCGCGAGCACTTCGGGCGGATCTTCTTCAACCAGGCCCGGATGTCCGGCGCGGGCATCCCGCAGATCGCGGCGGTCCTCGGCTCCTGCACGGCCGGCGGCGCGTACGTCCCGGCGATGAGCGACGAGGCGGTCATCGTCCGCAACCAGGGCACGATCTTCCTCGGCGGCCCGCCGCTGGTGAAGGCGGCCACCGGCGAGGTCGTCACCGCCGAGGAGCTGGGCGGCGGCGAGGTCCACTCGCGCGTGTCGGGCGTGACCGACCATCTCGCGGAGGACGACGCGCACGCCCTCAGGATCGTGCGGAACATCGTCTCCACGCTCCCCGCGCGCGGGCCGCTGCCCTGGCAGGTGCTGCCCTCCGTCGAGCCCAAGGTCGACCCCTACGGCCTGTACGGCGCCGTCCCGGCCGACCCGCGCACGCCCTACGACGTCCGCGAGATCATCGCGCGCGTGGTCGACGGCTCCCGGTTCGCGGAGTTCAAGTCCGAGTTCGGCCAGACCCTGGTCACCGGCTTCGCCCGGATCCACGGCCACCCGGTCGGCATCGTCGCCAACAACGGCATCCTGTTCTCCGAGTCCGCCCAGAAGGGCGCCCACTTCATCGAGCTGTGCGACCAGCGCGGCATCCCGCTGGTGTTCCTGCAGAACATCTCCGGGTTCATGGTCGGCCGCGACTACGAGGCGGGCGGCATCGCCAAGCACGGCGCCAAGATGGTCACCGCGGTCGCCACCACCCGCGTCCCCAAGCTGACGGTCGTGGTGGGCGGTTCGTACGGCGCGGGCAACTACTCCATGTGCGGCAGGGCCTATTCGCCGCGCTTTTTGTGGATGTGGCCGGGCGCCAAGATCTCCGTCATGGGCGGCGAGCAGGCCGCGTCCGTCCTCGCCACCGTCAAGCGCGACCAGCTGGAGGCGCGCGGCGAGCAGTGGCCGGCCGAGGAGGAAGAGGCGTTCAAGGCGCCGATCCGCGAACAGTACGAGCGCCAGGGCAACGCCTACTACGCGACCGCCCGCCTCTGGGACGACGGGGTCATCGACCCCCTGGATACCCGGCAGGTGCTGGGCCTGGCACTGACCGCCTGCGCGAACGCGCCACTGGGCGACCCCCAGTTCGGCGTCTTCCGGATGTGAGGACCCATGTTTGACACAGTGCTCGTCGCCAACCGCGGTGAGATCGCCGTCCGGGTGATCCGCACCCTGCGCGCCCTCGGCGTCCGCTCGGTCGCCGTCTTCTCCGACGCCGACGCCGACGCCCGGCACGTCCGCGAGGCCGACACGGCGGTACGGATCGGACCGGCGCCCGCCACCGAGAGCTACCTGTCGGCGGAGCGGCTGCTGGAGGCCGCCGAGCGCACCGGCGCCCAGGCCGTCCACCCGGGGTACGGATTCCTCGCCGAGAACGCCGCCTTCGCGCGCGCCTGCGCCGAGGCGGGCCTGGTCTTCATCGGGCCGCCCGCCGAGGCGATCTCCCTGATGGGCGACAAGATCCGCGCCAAGGAGACCGTGAAGGCGGCCGGGGTGCCGGTCGTCCCCGGTGGCCGTGACCCCGAACTCGCCGCCGCGGCCCGCGAGCTGGGCGCGCCGGTGCTGCTCAAGCCCAGCGCGGGCGGCGGCGGCAAGGGCATGCGGCTGGTGCGGGACCTGGCGGTGCTGGGCGAGGAGATCGCGGCGGCCCGGCGCGAGGCGGCGTCCTCCTTCGGCGACGACACCCTGCTGGTCGAGCGGTGGATCGACCGCCCCCGGCACATCGAGATCCAGGTGCTGGCCGACGGCCACGGCCATGTCGTCCACCTCGGCGAGCGCGAGTGCTCCCTCCAGCGGCGCCACCAGAAGATCATCGAAGAGGCGCCCTCGGTCCTGCTGGACGAGGAGACCCGTGCCGCGATGGGCGAGGCGGCCGTGCAGGCGGCCCGCTCCTGCGGCTACCGGGGCGCGGGCACCGTGGAGTTCATCGTGCCCGGCGGAGACCCGTCGGCGTACTACTTCATGGAGATGAACACCCGCCTCCAGGTGGAGCACCCGGTCACCGAGCTGATCACCGGGATCGACCTGGTGGAGTGGCAACTGCGGGTCGCGGCCGGGGAGAAGCTGGCCTTCGCGCAGGACGACATCCGCCTGACCGGCCACGCCGTCGAGGCCCGCGTCTGCGCCGAGGACCCCGCGCGGGGCTTCCTGCCCTCCGGCGGCACGGTGCTGCGGCTGCGCGAGCCCGCCGGGGACGGCGTGCGCACCGACTCCGGGCTCACCGAGGGCACCGAGGTCGGCAGCCTGTACGACCCGATGCTTTCCAAGGTCATCGTGCACGCCCCGGACCGCCCGACGGCCCTGCGCAAACTCCGCGCGGCACTCGCGGAGACGGTGACGCTGGGCGTGCAGACCAACGCCGGGTTCCTGCGCCGCCTGCTGGCCCATCCCGCTGTGGTGGCCGGGGAGTTGGACACCGGGCTCGTCGAGCGCGAGGTCGACTCCCTGGTGTCGACGGAGGTCCCGGAGGAGGTGTACGCGGCGGCGGCGGCCGTACGGCTGGACGCGCTGAAGCCCGCAGGCGACGGCTGGACGGACCCGTTCTCGGTGCCGAGCGGCTGGCGCCTCGGCGGTACGGCCAAACCGCCCGCGTTCCCCCTGCGCGTACCGGGCCTCGACCCCGTCACCCAGGAGGCGCCCGGCACCGGCACGGTCACCGACGACGCCGTCTCCGTCACCCTCGACGGCGTCCGGCACACCTTCCACCGCGCCGCCGACTGGCTCGGCCGCGACGGTGACGCCTGGCACGTGCGCGACCACGACCCGGTCGCCGCCTCCCTCACCCGCTCCGCCCACTCCGGCGCCGACTCCCTCACCGCGCCCATGCCCGGCACCGTGACCGTGGTCAAGGTCGCCGTCGGGGACGAGGTGAGCGCCGGTCAGAGCCTGCTGGTGGTCGAGGCGATGAAGATGGAGCACGTCATCTCCGCCCCGCACGCCGGCACCGTCGCCGAACTGGACGTCAAGCCCGGCGCCACGGTCGCCATGGACCAGGTGCTCGCGGTCATCGCCCCGGCGGAGAGCGACGAGGAGGAATCCGCATGAGCACCCTGGACCTCGGCCTCCCCATGACCGTCCCCGCGCCCGGACTGCCCGCGCGGGTGCGCATCCACGAAGTGGGCGCCCGCGACGGACTGCAGAACGAGAAGGCGACCGTGCCGACCGAGGTGAAGGCGGAGTTCGTCCGCCGCCTCGCCGACGCGGGCCTGACCACCATCGAGGCGACCAGCTTCGTGCACCCCAAGTGGGTGCCCCAGCTCGCCGACGCCGAGCAGCTCTTCCCGCAGGTCTCCGACCTCCCGGTGGACCTGCCGGTGCTGGTGCCCAACGAGCGCGGCCTGGACCGCGCGCTCGCCCTCGGCGCGCGCCGGGTCGCCGTCTTCGCCAGCGCCACCGAGTCCTTCGCCAAGGCCAACCTCAACCGCACGGTCGACGAGGCGCTCGCCATGTTCGAGCCGGTGGTGGCCCGCGCGAAGGCGGAGGGCGTCCATGTGCGCGGCTATCTGTCGATGTGCTTCGGCGACCCCTGGGAGGGGCCGGTGCCCGCGGCCCAGGTGGTCCGGGTGTGCACGGCGCTGCTCGACCTGGGCTGCGACGAGCTGAGCCTCGGCGACACCATCGGCGTGGCCACCCCGGGCCAGGTGACCGCGCTGCTCACCGCGCTGAGCGCGGAGGGCGTGTCCACCGAGGCGCTGGGCGTGCACTTCCACGACACCTACGGACAGGCGCTGGCGAACACCCTCGCCGCGCTCCAGTACGGCGTCAGCACCGTCGACGCCTCCGCGGGCGGCCTGGGCGGCTGCCCGTACGCCAAGTCCGCCACCGGAAACCTCGCCACCGAAGACCTCGTGTGGATGCTGCACGGCCTCGGCATCGACACCGGGGTCGACCTCGGCCGTCTCGTCGCCACAAGCGAGTGGATGGCCGACCGACTGGGCCGCCCCAGCCCGTCCCGCACCGTACGAGCCCTCTCCCACAAGGAGTGACCCCCATGGACCACAAGCTCTCCCCCGAGCTCGAAGAACTGCGCCACACGGTGGAGGAGTTCGCGCACGACGTCGTGGCGCCCAAGATCGGTGACCTGTACGAGCGCCACGAGTTCCCCTACGAGATCGTCCGTGAGATGGGCCGCATGGGCCTGTTCGGGCTGCCCTTCCCCGAGGAGTACGGCGGCATGGGCGGCGACTACATGGCGCTCGGCATCGCCCTGGAGGAACTGGCCCGGGTCGACTCCTCGGTGGCCATCACCCTGGAGGCGGGCGTCTCGCTGGGCGCCATGCCGATCCACCTGTTCGGCACCGAGGAGCAGAAGCGCGCGTGGCTGCCCCGGCTGTGCACCGGCGAGATCCTCGGCGCCTTCGGACTGACCGAGCCGGACGGCGGCTCCGACGCGGGCGCGACCCGGACGACGGCCCGGCTGGACCCGGAGACCGACGAGTGGGTGATCAACGGCACCAAGTGCTTCATCACCAACTCCGGCACCGACATCACCGGTCTGGTCACGGTCACCGCCGTCACCGACCGCAAGCCCGACGGCCGCCCCGTGATCTCCTCGATCATCGTCCCGTCCGGCACCCCGGGCTTCACGGTCGCCGCCCCGTACTCGAAGGTCGGCTGGAACGCCTCCGACACCCGGGAGCTGTCCTTCGTCGACGTGCGGGTGCCGAAGGCGAACCTGCTGGGCGTGGAGGGCCGGGGCTACGCCCAGTTCCTGCGCATCCTCGACGAGGGCCGGATCGCCATCGCGGCGCTGGCGACGGGTCTTGCGCAGGGCTGTGTGGACGAGTCGGTGAAGTACGCCAAGGAGCGGCACGCCTTCGGCCGTCCGATCGGCGCCAACCAGGCGATCCAGTTCAAGATCGCCGACATGGAGATGAAGGCCCACACCGCCCGGCTGGCCTGGCGGGACGCGGCCAGCCGACTGGTGACGGGAGAGCCGTTCAAGAAGGAGGCGGCGCTGGCGAAGCTGTACTCCTCCACGATCGCGGTGGACAACGCCCGCGACGCCACCCAGATCCACGGCGGCTACGGCTTCATGAACGAGTACCCGGTGGCCCGGATGTGGCGGGACTCCAAGATCCTGGAGATCGGCGAGGGCACCAGCGAGGTCCAGCGGATGCTGATCGCGCGGGAGCTGGGGCTGGTGGGGTAAGCGCTCCGTTCCTGGCAAGGCCCCAGGCAGAGGCCCGATTTCCGTCCGGTGGACGGGAGTTGGGCCTCTGTGCGTGCAGGGCGTGACCCCGCCCCTGGACATCTGATGAGGTTAGGCTAACCTACCTTCGAATTGTCCGGCGCAAGATCGCCCTGTTCGAAAGCAGCGTACCCATGCCCAACGCAGCCACCCACCTCACCCGCCGTGGCATCCTCGCCGCGGGCGGAGCCCTCGGCCTCGGTGCCGTGCTCGCCGCCTGCGGGGACGACGACGCGAAAAGCGGTGGCTCCGGCGAGGAGAAGGCCGCCGCGAAGTCCGGCCCCTGGACCTTCAAGGACGACCGCGGCGAGACCGTGAAGCTCGACAAGGTGCCGGCGAACATCGTCGCGTTCACCGGCGTCGCCGCCGCCCTCTTCGACTACGGCATCCAGGTCAAGGGTGTCTTCGGCCCGACCACGACCAAGGAGGGCAAGCCCGACGTCCAGGCCGGCGACCTCGACGTCAGCAAGGTCACCGTGCTCGGCAACGAGTGGGGCAAGCTCAACATCGAGAAGTACGCGGCCCTCTCCCCCGAGGTGCTCATCACCACCACCTTCGACGACGCCGGCACCCTGTGGTCGGTGCCGCTGGAGTCCGCCGACAAGATCGCCAAGCTCGCCCCGGACGTCGCGATCTCCGTATTCGACCGCCAGCTGAGCCAGCCGCTGGAGCGCATGTGGGAGCTGGCCGAGTCGCTGGGCGCGGACATGAAGTCCGACAGGATCGCCGACTCCAAGAAGAAGTTCGAGGCCGCCGCCGCCCGGCTGCGCGCCGCCGCCAAGGCCAAGCCCGACATCAAGGTGCTGGCCGGTTCCGCCTCCCCGGAGATCTTCTACGTCTCCGGCACCAACTTCTCCATCGACCTGGAGTACTTCAAGGCCCTCGGCGTGAACTTCGTCGAGCCCTCGGAGAAGGCCAAGGAGGCCAACGGCGGCTGGTTCGAGTCGCTGAGCTGGGAGCAGGTCGACAAGTACGACGCGGACATCATCATCATGGACGACCGCTCCTCGACCCTCCAGCCCGCCGACATCACCGAGGCGACCTGGAAGAAGCTGCCGGCCGTCAAGGCGGGCCAGGTCATCCCACGTTCGCCGGAGCCGATCCTGTCCTACGACAAGTGCACCCCGCTGCTGGAGAACCTGGCCGAGGCGCTTGAGAACGCCAAGAAGGTTTCCTGACCTGCCATTGCCACGACCGTAGCCGTCTCGTTCCGTTTCTCCGCCCTTGAGGTCGTACGGACGAGGCGGCTCGGTCCGTCCCTGGTCCGGGTGTCCTGGGGCAGCCTGGACGGAGGGTCACGGGGTACTCCGTGGCGCCGCTCTTGAACTGCACCGGCGTGTCGCCCCCCAGGGGCGCGGGGAACTGCGCGAGCAACCCCCACCCACCCGCACCCGAAAGGCGACCGGCCACCCCCCAGGGGCGCGGGGAACTGCGCGACCAGCCCCCACGCACCCGCACCCGACACACAACGCCCCCGGGGTCGAAGGGGCAGAGCCCCTGGGGGAGGGACGGGTAAGGGCGGCGGGGGCGAAAGAAGGCACCCCTCGAACCCGCTGCCGGGGATGCAGCGGTGAGTGGAGCGGTGGACGTGACGACCGTCACGGGCGGGGGCGGGTTCGGTATGCGCAACGCGTGATCGAATTAGGTTAGGCTTACCTAAGTCGACACCACGTCACTCGTCCCCACTCCCCCCACTCCGCACCGGTTTCCCCTCGGAGGACCCCCCATGCGCTCGCACCTGCTCAACGACACGACCGCGGAGCAGTACCGCCGCTCCGTGACCGAAGGCATAGAGCGGGTGGCCACCAAACTCGCCACCACCAAGCGCCCGTTCACCGGGGTCACCGTCGACTCCCTCGCCCCCGTCATCGACGCGATCGACCTCGACAAGCCGCTGCACGACACCGCCGCCGTGCTGGACGAACTGGAGGACGTCTACCTCCGGGACGCGGTCTACTTCCACCACCCCCGCTACCTCGCCCACCTCAACTGCCCCGTGGTGATACCGGCGGTGCTCGGCGAGGCCGTCCTGTCCGCCGTCAACTCCTCCCTGGACACCTGGGACCAGTCGGCCGGCGGCACGCTCATCGAGCGCAAGCTCATCGACTGGACCACGGCCCGTATCGGCCTCGGCCCCGCCGCCGACGGCGTGTTCACCTCCGGCGGCTCCCAGTCCAACCTCCAGGCCCTGCTGCTGGCCCGCGAGGAGGCCAAGACCGACTCCCTGGCCAAGCTGCGGATCTTCGCCTCCGAGGTCAGCCACTTCAGCGTGAAGAAGTCCGCCAAACTCCTCGGCCTGAGCGCGGACGCGGTGCTCTCCATCCCCGTCGACCACGACAAGCGCATGCAGACCGTCGCCCTCGCCCGCGAGCTGGAGCGCTGCGTCGAGGCCGGCCTCGTCCCGATGGCCGTCGTCGCCACCGCCGGCACCACCGACTTCGGCTCCATCGACCCGCTGCCCGAGATCGCGGAGCTGTGCGGGCACTACGAGACCTGGATGCACGTGGACGCCGCCTACGGCTGCGGGCTGCTCGCCTCGGTGAAGTACCGGGACCGGATCGACGGCATCGAGCGCGCCGACTCGGTCACCGTCGACTACCACAAGTCCTTCTTCCAGCCCGTGAGTTCCTCCGCCGTGCTGGTCCGGGACGCGGCCACCCTGCGGCACGCCACCTACCACGCCGAGTACCTCAACCCGCGCCGCATGGTGACCGAGCGCATCCCCAACCAGGTCGACAAGTCCCTGCAGACCACCCGCCGCTTCGACGCGCTGAAGCTGTGGATGACCCTGCGTGTGATGGGCGCCGACGGCATCGGGCAGCTCTTCGACGAGGTCGTCGACCTCGCCGCCGCGGGCTGGAAACTGCTCGCCGCCGACCCGCGCTTCGACGTGGTCGTCCAGCCGAGCCTGTCCACCCTGGTCTTCCGCTACATCCCGGCCGCCGTCACCGACCCGGCCGAGATCGACCGCGCCAACCTCTACGCCCGCAAGGCCCTGTTCGCCTCCGGAGACGCCGTCGTCGCGGGCACCAAGGTCGCGGGCCGCCACTACCTGAAGTTCACCCTGCTCAACCCCGAGACCACGACGGCCGACATCGCCGCCGTCCTCGACCTGATCGCCGGCCACGCCGAGCAGTACCTGGGAGAGTCCCTTGACCGCGCTTGCTGAATCCCCGAACAAGACCTACGACCTCGTGGGAATCGGGCTCGGCCCGTTCAACCTCGGCCTGGCCTGCCTCACCGAGCCCATCGACCAACTGGACGCCGTCTTCCTGGAATCCAAGCCCGACTTCGAGTGGCACGCCGGCATGTTCCTCGACGGCGCCCACCTGCAGACCCCGTTCATGTCGGACCTGGTCACCCTCGCCGACCCGACCTCGCCGTACACCTTCCTGAACTACCTGAAGGAGAAGGGACGGCTGTACTCCTTCTACATCCGCGAGAACTTCTACCCGCTGCGCGTCGAGTACGACGACTACTGCCGCTGGGCCGCGAACAAGCTGAGCAGCGTCCGCTTCAACACCACCGTCAGCGAGGTGACGTACGACGAGGCCGAGGGGCTGTACGTCGTCGGCACCACCGGCGGTGACCGCTACCGGGCCAAGCACCTGGTCCTCGGCACCGGGACCACCCCGCACTACCCGGAGGCCGTCAAGGGCCTGAGCGGCGACTTCTTCCACAGCTCCCGCTACGTACAGCACAAGGCGGAGCTGCAGAAGAAGGAGTCGATCACGATCGTCGGCTCCGGCCAGTCCGCCGCCGAGATCTACTACGACCTGCTCTCCGAGATCGACGTCCACGGCTACCGGCTGAACTGGGTGACCCGCTCCCCGCGCTTCTTCCCGCTGGAGTACACCAAGCTCACGCTGGAGATGACCTCGCCGGAGTACATCGACTACTTCCGCGCGCTGCCGGAGGCGACCCGCTACCGGCTGGCCGCGCAGCAGAAGGGCCTGTTCAAGGGCATCGACGGCGACCTCATCAACGAGATCTTCGACCTGCTGTACCAGAAGAACCTCGGCGGCCCGGTCCCCACCCGGCTGCTCACCAACTCCTCGCTGAACGCGGCCCGTTACGGGAACGGCACCTACACCCTCTCCTTCCGCCAGGAGGAGCAGGAGAAGGAGTACGAGCTCCAGACCCAGGGCCTGGTCCTGGCCACCGGATACGCCTACGCCGAGCCGGAGTTCCTGAAGCCGGTGCAGGACCGGCTGGTGCGCGACGAGCACGGCAACTTCGACGTGGCCCGCAACTACGCCATCGACGTCACCGGCCGGGGCGTGTTCCTGCAGAACGCCGGGGTGCACACCCACAGCATCACCAGCCCCGACCTGGGCATGGGCCCCTACCGCAACAGCTACATCATCCGTGAGCTGCTCGGCAGCGAGTACTACCCGGTCGAGAAGACCATCGCGTTCCAGGAGTTCGCCGTATGACCTTCACCTTCCGCCCGCTCGACCCGCTGAGGGACGCCGAGCTGCTGCACCGCTGGGTCACCCACCCCAAGGCGGCCTTCTGGATGATGCAGGACGCCCGTCTGGTGGACGTGGAGCGCGCCTACATGGAGATCGCGGCCGACGAGCACCACCACGCCCTGCTCGGCCTCGACGAGCACGGCACCCCGGCGTTCCTCATGGAGAAGTACGACCCCGCCCACCGCGAACTGGTCGGCCTCTACGAACCGCAGCCCGGCGACATCGGCATGCACTTCCTCACCCCGCCCACCGACCGGCCCGTGCACGGCTTCACCCGGGCGGTCATCACCGCCGTGATGGCACACCTCTTCGAGGACCCCGCCGTGCGCCGTGTGGTCGTCGAACCGGACGTCTCCAACAAGGCCGTGCACGCACTGAACGAGGCCGTCGGCTTCGTCCCCGAGCGGGAGATCCAGAAGCCGGAGAAGCGGGCCCTGCTCAGCTTCTGCACCCGCGAGCAGTTCCTGGCCGCGACGGGGGTGGCCGCATGAGCCTCGCCGACTCCGTCGCCCATCTCTCCCCCGAACGCTGGGCGGAGGCCAACCGCAGGCTCGTGCGCAAGGCGCTCGCCGAGTTCGCGCACGAGCGGCTGATCACGCCCGAGGCCACGGCCGACGGCGGCTTCGAGGTGCGCGCCGACGACGGACGGACCGTGTACCGGTTCACCGCCGTCCGCCGCGCCCTCGACCACTGGCAGGTCGACGCCGCCTCGATCTCCCGTCACCGGGACGGCGCCGACCTGCCCCTGGCGGCACTCGACTTCTTCATCGAGTTCCAGAAGTCCCTGGGCCTGAGCGACGCGATCCTGCCGGTCTACCTGGAGGAGGTCTCCTCCACCCTCTCCGGCATCTGCTACAAGCTCACCAAGCCGCAGGTCCCGGCCGCCGAACTGGCCCGCGCGGGCTTCCAGGCGATCGAGACCGGCATGACCGAGGGCCACCCCTGCTTCGTGGCCAACAACGGGCGGCTCGGCTTCGGCATCCACGAGTACCTGGCGTACGCGCCGGAGGCCGCGAGCCCGATCCGGCTGGTGTGGCTGGCCGCGCACCGCTCGCGGGCCGCGTTCACGGCCGGCGTCGGCATCGACTACGAGTCCTTCGTCCGCGCCGAGTTGGGCGAGGCGACCGTCGAGCGGTTCCACGCCGTGCTGCGCGAGCAGGACCTGGACCCCGCCGACTACCTGTTCATCCCGGTCCACCCCTGGCAGTGGTGGAACAAGCTGACCGTCACCTTCGCCGCCGAGGTGGCCCGCAAGCACCTGGTGTGCCTGGGCGAGGGCGACGACGAGTACCTGGCCCAGCAGTCCATCCGGACCTTCTTCAACACCTCCGCCCCCGAGAAGCATTATGTGAAGACGGCTCTGTCCGTGCTCAACATGGGCTTCATGCGCGGTCTTTCGGCGGCGTACATGGAGGCGACCCCGGCCATCAACGACTGGCTGGCCCAGCTGATCGAGAACGACCCCGTGCTCCGGGAGACGGGCCTGACGATCATCCGCGAGCGCGCGGCGGTCGGCTACCGGCACCTGGAGTACGAGGCGGCGACGGACCGCTACTCGCCGTACCGCAAGATGCTGGCCGCGCTGTGGCGGGAGAGCCCGGTGGGCTCCCTGACGGAGGGCGAGACGCTCGCCACCATGGCCTCGCTGGTCCACCAGGACCACGAGGGCGTCTCGTTCGCTGCGGCGCTGATCGGGCAGTCGGGGCTGACGCCCGTGGAGTGGCTGCGCCGCTACCTGAGGGCGTACTTCACCCCGCTGCTGCACAGCTTCTACGCCTACGACCTGGTGTTCATGCCGCACGGCGAGAACGTGATCCTGGTCCTGAAGGACGGTGTCGTCCAGCGCGCGGTCTACAAGGACATCGCCGAGGAGATCGCGGTCATGGACCCGGAGGCGGTCCTGCCGCCGGCGGTCGAGCGGATCCGCGTGGACGTCCCCGAGGACACGAAACTGCTGTCGATCTTCACGGATGTCTTCGACTGCTTCTTCCGCTTCCTCGCGGCGCACCTGGCCGAGGAAGGTGTCCTCACCGAGGACGAGTTCTGGGGCACGGTCGCCGAGGTCACCCGCGAGTACCAGGCATCCGTGCCGGAGTTGGCCGAGAAGTTCCGCCAGTACGACATGTTCGCCCCGGAGTTCGCCCTGTCCTGCCTCAACCGCCTCCAACTGCGCAACAACCAGCAGATGGTGGACCTGTCGGACCCGGCGGGCGCGCTCCAGCTGATCGGCACGCTGAAGAACCCGATCGCGGGCCGGTAGCGGCCGCACAGACCGGCGGGCGCCCCAGGAGTACGGTCCTCCTGGGGCGCCCGTCAGCGTTTCCGTTCCCGTCCCAGTCCTCGTCTCAGTTCCCGTCGCGCAACTGGGCCGCCAGCTCCGTCAGCGGCTCGATGTCCTCGGTGAGGCCGAGCGGGGTCAGCCGGGTGATCGCCGCGTCCAGGCGGGCCAGCGCGGGGGCGGTGCGCTCCAGGTAGATGCCCTCCAGCGCGGAGGCGAGACGGACGCACTCGGCCCACTCGCCCGCCTTCGCCGCGTCCTCGCCCGGCTCGCCGAGCAGGGCCATGGCCTTCTCCAGCGCCACGATCCCGTCCTCGTAGGCGCGGGCGTGGGCGTGGACCCTGCCGTACTCGTAGGCCAGCGCGGTGTCCAGGGAGCGCCCGTGGGCCTGGAACCCGGCCTCGCGCGCCTCGTCGGCGACCCGTCCGGCGTCCTCCAGGAACCCGAGGGCGGCGGGCAGACCGTCCGGCCCCTGCCGCTGCGCCTGGAGCCGGGCGAGTTCGCGCAGACAGTTGCTGAGCTGCTCGAAGCGCGGTTCCCGGGCGTGCGCGGCGAGGGCCTGGTCGGCCGCTTCCCGGGCGCGGTCGAACTCCCCGGACTCGGCGAGCAGTACGGCCGTCTCCGCCGCGATCATGGCGTGGCTGCCGGGGTCGTCGTCCCACTTCGCCGACTCGGCAGCGAGGGCGACGAACTCGGCGGTGGCGGCCTTCAGGTCCTCGCCCGCGTGCAGGGCGCGGGCCCGGGTCAGCCGGAGCTGGGCGAGCAGCCGGTCGTCCAACTCACCGACCTTGGCGTCCGGTTCGGCGAGCACGGAGTCGAGCAGCGCGATGCAGTCCTCGACCCGGCCCAGGTCCAGGGTGAGCCGGGCGGCGTTGCTGTACGTGCAGAACGCGTCGAAGCGGCTGCCCGCGCGCAGCTCCAGCTCGGCGCACCGGGTCAGGTGCCGCAGTGCCTCGTCGGGGCGGCCCAGGTGCAGGCACGCCTCGGCCAGGTCGTTGTGCAGGCGGGCGACGCCGAGCCCCACGGTGGGCCACTCGGCGCTCACCCGCAGCGCCTCGGACAGATCCGCGTACGCGGCCTCGGCGTCCCCCATCCCGAGCTGCGCCTTGCCGCGCAGTCCGAGCACCCGGGGCAGGTGCCAGGCGGGGCCCTGTTCCCTCAGCCGGCCGAGGAGCGCGTCGAGTTCGGTGACGGCGGTGGGCAGATCGCCGGAGATGGCGTAGGTGGTCGCCCGCAGCAGCACGGCACCGGAGATCTGCCCGGGGATGTCGTGCCGGGTGGCGAACTCGTGCAGCCCCCCGACCTCGGCGAGGACCTGCTCGGCGTGCTCCGGATCGCGCGAGATCTGGAACCGCAGCGCCTGCGCGGTCGCCCGCATCCGCAGCAGCCGCGCCTCGTGGACGGGCCGCAGCCCGCAGACCTGCTCGTGCAGCCGGACGATCGCGTCGTACGCCTCGCCCAGGGCCTTGGCCTTCACCGCGTCCTCGGTCTCGGCGGAGGCCTTCTCGCCGGAGGCGTCCTCGGCGGCGGCGTCCTTCCCGGACAGCTCCGCCTCGGCCAGCAGGGCGCCGGCGCGGGCGACGGCCGCGAGGCCCGGTTCACCGTCGGCCTCGTACAGCTCCGCGGCCTCCTGGAAGCGGGCCGCGGACTCGGCGTAGGCGTCGCGTTCGCCCAGGCGGTTGCCCTCGTCCTCCAGCAGGTCCGCGCGCAGCCGCGTCAGCGAACCCAGGGCCGGGTCGTCGGGGTGGGTGTAGCCGGGCTCGGCGACCAGGGCGCGCAGCCGTTCCCAGCAGGCGCGCGAGTCCGGGTGGCCCTGCTCGTCCAACTCCCGTGCCCGTGCGATGAGTTCCGGCAGTTCCTCCGGGACGGAGGCGGTCGCGGGGGTGGCGGCGGGCACGACGGGGGCGGCCGGGGCCACGTCCTCCAGGGTGCGGGTGCGCAGGGTCAGTTCCAGCGACTCCAGCAGCGGCGCCCGCTCCAGCCGGGCCCGGCGCCGCTCGATGTGCGTGCTGGTGCCGTTGCGGGCGTCGAAGCGGGCGGCCAGGTCGTCGGCGCGGCCCTGGATCTCGGCGCGCAGGGTGGCCACGGTCCAGGTGCGCCCGGCGTACCCGGCGGCGGGCAGGTCCCCGTGGCCGAGTTGCTCGACGCGCCGGAGCAGGACCTCCACGCCGGTGAGGAAGTGGAGCTGGTCCAGCGGCGAGTCGACCTCCGCGAACAGGTTCCGGTTCTCGGCCAGCAGCTCCAGACCGCGCGCCTCGTTGCCGGTGAGCGCGCAGAACTCCAGGTGCCGCCCGACCTCCGGCGCCATGGAGGGGTTGCGGCGGCAGCCGCGGTACCCGGCGAGGTGCAGCTCGCGTGCCTGGTCGGTGCGGCCGGTGCGCAGGAGGGGCAGCAGCGCGTACGACACGGAGCGGGCGGGCTCCTCCTGGCAGGACTCCTTCCCGGACAGGACGGGCTCCCAGATCCGCAGCGCCCGCTCGTCGTCGCCCGCCGCGAGGTGGTACAGCGCCCGCTCGCAGATCTCGCACGCCTCGCAGTCGCTCAGCTCGGTGCGGGTGCGGCCCGCCCACAGCTCGTAGGCGAGCGCGGTGTCCTCGCCCACGTGCGCGGCGAGCTGGTAGGCCTGCCCGTAGTACGGCTGGAGGCCGAGGCCCGCCTTCTCGTAGCGGTCGCGCATCTCCGTCTGCCACTGGCGCAGGCTGGCCAGGGGTATCTCGGGCAGCTGGCGCAGGGCGTTGGCGACCCACTTGAACCGCCAGAACAGCATGTGCCGCAGCCGCCCGTCGAAGACGTCGGGCTGCTCGTCGAAGAGGTTCAGCAGCCGGGCGAAGACGACCGGCGACTTACGCGGCTCGGAGCCGTAGGTATAGGCCTCCTGGAGCTCCAGCAGCGCGTGGATCAGGGGTTCGTGCTCGCCGAACTGTTCGGCGGCGTCGACGAGTTCCTCGGCGGTGAGGGTGCGGGTGCGGCCGTAGGGGCGGCGGTCGTTCTCGCGCAGCGCCTCGTACAGCTCGTCGGTGGTCTGGGGTGCGGTCGGCATCGTCAGCTGTCCTTGCGCAGGGCGTGGGCGAGAAGGTCGAGGAAGGAGCGGTTGATCAGGCTCGACTCGGCGGGCCTGAGCGGGCGGCGGGAGAGCATCGCGGCCTGCCCGTAGAGGGCTTCGGCGCTGGTGCGGGCCAGCTCGGGTTCGTCGATGGTCAGGGCGGTGCGCACCAGCGGGTTGAGCTGGTTGAGGATGAGCTGGGCGCGCGGGGCCTCCTGGCGCAGGGCGCCGAGGATGTCGCCCCAGATGCCGCCCTCCTGTTCCCGGGCGAGCTGGGAGCGGGTGCGCTCGTGGCGGGCCTCGCGGCTGTCCATGAGCAGGGCGGGCGCGGAGGCCGGCTGGAAGGTGCGCAGCGCGACGTCGACGTCGAAGACGGCGAGGGCGTCCCGGGCCTGGGCGAGGTAGGCCGCGGCGGCCAGCTCGGTCTCCCGGTCGACCGGGTCGAGGTGGGCGGTGAGGGTGGCCGGGTCGAGGTCGGCGACGCTGATCTCGGGCCGTACCTCGGGCAGCCGGTGCACCAGGTCGCGGTCGTAGGTGTAGCCGCCGTTGACGACGCCGAGTCCGGCGGCGGAGGCGATGGCGGCGATCTGCCGGAACTCCTCCACGGTGGAGGTGACCAGCACGGTGCGGTGGGTGCGCGCGAACTCGTCGAGGGTGCAGTGCCCGTCGGTGGTCTCGAACGGCAGCCAGGGCAGCAGCATCCGCAGGATCTCGTCGTCGTGCACGGCGAGCGACTTCACCGCCAGGTGGTGGGCCTGGAGGAAGCGGCCGAGCAGGTCGGGGTCGCTGGCGGCGGCGCGGGCGATCCAGGCGCGCAGCCGCTCGGCGAGCGCGTCGCGGACGGCGGCGAGGGTGTCGTCCTCGTACAGGGACTCGCGGGAGGCGGTGGGGCGCAAGCTCTCGGCGTCGACGACGCAGCGGACGAAGAACGCCCACTCGGGCAGGATCTCCTCGGCCTGCTCGGACAGCAGCATGCCCTTGACGTGCACCCGGTGCCCGTGGCGGCGCCCGGCGGGTACGGCCTCGGGCAGCACGCAGGCGATGCCCTTCAGGCCGACGGCGGGCAGGTCCAGTTCGATGGTGTCCAGCGGCTTGAAGCCGAACACCTCCTCGCCGTACGCGGCGAGCGCACGGGCCCGGGCGCCCGGGGTGGGGTGGCTCTGCGCCCAGGGCGCGGGCTCGGGGTTGACGGGCGCGGCCGGTCCGGCGGTGCCGTCGTCGAAGGTGACCGGGTGGCGCAGCAGGGACCCGAAGTGCCGGGCCAGGGAGTGCACCTGGGCGGGTCGGGTCCACTCGGCGGCGTCCGCGCGCGGGGTCAGCGTGACCGTCGTACCGGGGCGGGGCCGGCTGGAGGCGGGCAGGGTGCGCACGCTGTACGAGCCGTCCCCGCGGCCCCGCCACTCCACGGCCGGGGCGTCGGGGGTGCGGGCGGAGCGGCTGACGACGTGGATCTCGTCGGCGACCAGGAAGCAGGACAGCAGACCGATGCCGAACTGGCCGATGAAGTCGGCGCGCTGCTCGGCGATCTTCTCGGCGCGCTTGCTGCTGCGGCCGATGGTGGCGAGGAAGGTGTGCACATCGGCCTCGGTGAGACCGACGCCGTCGTCCTCGACGCGTACGACGGAGCCGTCGGCGTACAGCCGGATGCCGAAGGCGCCCGCGGGGGCGTCGGGTTCGAGGGTGTGCCGGGCGGTGAGCGCGTCCACCGCGTTCTGCATCAGTTCACGCAGGTAGACGCGGGGGCTGGAGTAGAGGTGGTGGGAGAGGAGGTCGACGAGGCCGCGCAGGTCGACCTGGAAGGTGCGGTCGGCGGCGGCGTTCGCGGGCAGAGTCATCGGCAGTTCCGGTAATCGGGGCGCGGGCGGCGGGGTGACGGGGTGCGGCGGGCTCAGAAGGCCTTGCGGAAGCGCGCGTACACCTTCTGCGGGTCCGACATGTACGTCCAGGGCCACTCGGTGTACACGCCCTCCAGCTCGCGGAAGACGTTCGAGGCCGTGCTGCTCCCGGCAAGGGAGAGGGCCATGGCGAACATGTTGTAGTCGCCCTGCCAGCCGAGGCGCCGCTCGTAGGCGTGGTGCAGGATGCTGCGCTCGGCGGCCTGCCTCAGCTCGGTGCGGATCCGGGGCTGCTGGAGGCAGTTCTTGTCGTCGGACTCCACCCACTCCTCGATGTACGCCATGGCCAGCACGCAGCCGAGCCGGTGCCCGTCGGGTGCGGCGGCGTACGCCTCGCGGGCGTACTCCAGGGCCTGCCCCGGCTCGCCGCCCCAGCGGGGCTGGAGCTGCGAGAGCCAGGCGAGGTGGGTGTCCAGGTCCAGCGGGTCACGGCGCAGCGCGGCGTCCCGCCGGGCCTCGGCGACCGAGGAGTCGAGGGACATGCCGCGCGCGGAGGTGAGCAGGTGGCGCCAGGGCGTGATCCACTCCGGGCGCAGTTCGGCCGCCTCCAGCAGGTGTTCCTCGGCGATGCGGAGCCGCTCGAAGAAGGTCTGCCACTGCTCCCGTGAGACGTTGGCGGCACGGTCGGCGGTGCGCGCCTCCCAGCCCCAGTGGATGTGTCGGATACCGGATATCAGCAGGGCGGTCGCCCGGTGCTCCTTGTCCTCCTCGACGGCCCGGACGATCCAGTCCTGCACCCCGTCGAGCTCGGCCAGTTGGCCGATGACGGCGTGGTCGCGGCCCGGGTCGAAGGGGTCGAGCGCCGCCTTGACGGCCGCCCAGTCGCCCGCCTGGGCGGCCTCGATCAGGGTGAGCACCCGGGTGTCGCCGAGCGCGACCAGCTCGTACGTGCCGTTCTTGCGCTTGCGCGGAGCGGGGAGAGCATGCGGATCGCCGTCCGTTCTCTCCCCGCCCCTGCCGAACAGACTGCCGAACATTGCGCGCCCTCCCCTGATCCACGTGATCGTCGCGGTGCAGCATAAGGGCACCCTCCGACATCGCTTCCACAGGGTTTTCGCGGGACGCACACGTTTTCGGGCAGCTCGGTGACGTCCTACTCAGCGGGCCAAGGCACCTGCGGTGACCGGTGGAAGCCGATCCCCAGTGCCTCCCAGCGCGGTGCCTGGGCGGCGAGACGCACCCGGTAGTCCTCCCAGTCGTGCGTCCCGGCGGGCGACCAGCCGAGCTCCGCCACCCCGGCCGCGCGCGGGAACGCCATGAACTCGATGTGCTCGGAGTTCTCCAGCGTCTCGCTCCACAGCGGCGCCTCGACCCCGCGCACCGCGGACTGCGGCACCCCCGGCAGATAGGTTCCCGGGTCCCAGTCGTAGGAGCGTCGTACGTCGACATAGCCCGCCCAGGACAGGCCGAGCGGGGTGTTCGCGTCGTACTTCATGTCCAGGTAGATCCGGTCGGCGGGCGACAGGATCAGCCCGGTGCCGTTCCGTGCCGCCGCGGCCACCTGGGCCTTCTCCTCGGCGCCGGTCCCGTCGAGCCCCCAGTACTGGGCGAGCGCCCCCTGCACCGGGGAGGCGCCGGTGAGCTGGTGCCAACCGACCACCGTCTTGCCGTACTTGGTGACGGTCCGCTGGGCGCGCTCCATGAACGCCAGGTAGTCCTCGTGCGGGGTGGAGTGCGCCTCGTCGCCGCCGATGTGCAGATAGCGGCCGGGTGTGAGCGCGGCCAGTTCCCGGATCACGTCGTCGACGAAGTCGTACGTGATCTCCTTGCCGACGCACAGCGAGCTGAAGCCGACCTCGGTGCCGGTGTAGAGCGGCGGCGCCACTGAGTCACAGTTCAGTTCGGCGTACGAGGCGAGGGCCGCGTTGGTGTGGCCGGGCATGTCGATCTCGGGGACGACCTCCAGGTGCCGGGAGGCGGCGTAGCGGACGATCTCCTTGTAGTCGGCCTTGGTGTAGTAGCCGCCGGGGCCGCCGCCGACCTCGGTGGAGCCGCCGTAGGTGGCAAGGCGCGGCCAGGAGTCGACGGCGATGCGCCAGCCCTGGTCGTCACTGAGGTGCAGATGCAGCCTGTTGAACTTGTACAGCGCCAACTGGTCGATGTACCGCTTGACTTCGCCGACGTCGAAGAAGTGCCGGGAGACGTCGAGCATGGCGCCGCGCCAGGCGTAGCGCGGCCGGTCCTCGATGGTGCCGCCCGCCACCGGCCAGGGGCCGGGCTGCACGGAGTCCTTCTCGACGGCCGCGGGCAGGAGCTGGCGCAGGGTCTGGACGCCGTGGAAGAGGCCGGCGGGCTCGGCGGCGGTGATGACGACGCCCTCGCGGCCGCTGTCGAGGCGGTACCCCTCCGCGCCGAACGGGCCCTTCTTCAGGCGCAGTTGGATGCCGCCCGCGCCGTGGGTGGTGACGGGGAGGCGGTAGCCGGTGGAGGGGCGCAGTATCCCGGCGAGGTACTCGCCGACGCGGCGCGTCTCGCGGGAGGCGTCCACGCGGATGTGGGTGGCGCGGGTGATGCGGTAGGGGGAGCCGCCCGGTTGGGCCGAGGCGGGCGCGGGGACCACCCGGTCGAGCGGGATGGCGGTCGCGGACGCGGCCGGTGCGGGGGCGGCGCCGGTGAGCGAGGCGCCCGCCGCGATCAGCAGCAGGGATCCGAGAAGGCGAAGCGTTCTGTGGTGCTGTCTCACAAAACCGTCCCTTCCATGAGCCATGGCCTGTGGCCGGTGTCCATAAGCCATGGAACCCCCAAAGAGGTCTGGACCACTCTCTCGTGAGACAGATGAAACAATCCACCCCATGGCGGAAATCATCCAGAAGGACGGCACCTGGGCCTTCGACGGGGACGCACTGCGGCTGACGCCCGGACGGGACAAGAACGTCAGCCTCCTCCGCAAGACCCTGGGTGAACTCGTCGTCCCCCTGGGCGCGTTGGCGGGGGTCTCGTTCGAGCAGGGCAAGAAGGCGGGGCGGCTCCGGCTGCGCCTGCGGGACGGCGCGGACCCGCTGCTGCACGCCACCGGCGGACGGCTCACCGAACCCCACGACCCGTACCAGCTGATAGTCGAACCCGGCCGCTACGGCGTGGCCGAGTACTTCACCGAGGAGGTGCGCACCGCCCTGATGCTGGACCAGGTCCCCTCGGACCCGGTGCGCGAGTACCTCCTGCCGGGCCCGCCGGTCCCGCTGTCGGTCTCGGCCGGGGACGGCACCGCGAGCTTCGACGGGGAGCGGATCCGACTGGAGTGGAACTGGAAGACGGAGGACGCCAAGGCGGCGGCCGGGGCCCGCACGCTGAACCTGGAGGACATCACCGGGGTGGAGTGGCTGCCCGCCGCAGGCCTGGAGAACGGCCACCTGCGCTTCATCGTGCGGGGCGCCCCGACCGAGGCCCCGCCGAAGTACGACCCGAACGCGGTGGAGCTGTGGGGCTTCAAGAAGGACCCCCTGATGGCCCTGGTCGCGGCAGCCGTCCAGGCCCGCCTCCCGCACCCGGCGGCGCCCCCGGACGACGTACGGCACCCGGACCCCGAACCGGACCGCACCGCGCTGCCCCCGGCGCCCGCCGAGGACGACCACGACGCCCTGCTGCGCCGTCTGCGCGAGCTGGGCGAACTCCACCGCACGGGAGTCCTCACGGACGAGGAGTTCGCCCTCGCCAAACAGGCCGTCCTGAAGCGCATGTGACACCCGCCCCGGGGACCCGCCAGGGGGAGCCCGTCACCCGTTCGACGCGCCGCCCTTCACGGCCGGACTGCCCCAGGGGGCGGGCCTCCCGCGAACAATTCCCAGCCCCGACCCCGGTGCTCATGTACACCGGCCCCTTAGCACCTTTCGGGCTCCCCGACACACCCCTGCCCGAAATCGGGCAGAATTCTTGCGAAAGCCGTGGCGGTACCTCAGGATCTACCGGGTGCACGACGAACTCGTTGATCATCTGACGCGCACCACCCCCCTGAACCGGGGCGAGGCGCTGCGGGTGATCCAGGACGTGCTCGCCTACTTCGACGAGACGACCGAGGAGTTCGTCCGTCGCCGCCACCGCGAGCTCCAGGCCCAGGGCCTGGTGAACGCGACGATCTTCGAACGGATCTCGGCGGACCTGAAATACCGGGCGGTGGCACCGCCGGAGCTGACCCTCCGGCAACTGCGCCGCATCGTCTACGGCTAGGGATACCTCTATATATGTGCGGAATCGTCGGATACATCGGGAAGCGTGATGTGGCTCCCCTGCTGCTGGAGGGCCTGCAGCGGCTGGAGTACCGCGGCTACGACTCAGCCGGCATAGCGATCACCTCCCCGAAGACGGCCGGGCTGAAGACGGTGAAGGCCAAGGGCCGGGTCCGCGACCTGGAGGCCAAGGTCCCGGCGCGCTTCAAGGGCACCACCGGTATCGCCCACACCCGCTGGGCCACCCACGGCGCCCCCTCCGACGTGAACGCCCACCCGCACCTGGACGCCGAGGGCAAGGTCGCCGTCGTCCACAACGGCATCATCGACAACGCCGCCGACCTGCGCCGCAAGCTGGAGGCGGACGGCGTGGAGTTCCTCTCCGAGACCGACACCGAGGTCCTCGTCCACCTCATCGCCCGCTCGCAGGCCGAGAAGCTGGAGGACAAGGTCCGCGAGACCGTCCGGCTGATCGAGGGCACGTACGGCATCGCCGTGCTGCACGCCGACTTCCCGGACCGCATCGTGGTGGCCCGCAACGGCTCCCCGGTCGTCCTCGGCATCGGCGAGAAGGAGATGTTCGTCGCCTCCGACATCGCCGCCCTGGTCGCCCACACGCGGCAGATAGTCACCCTCGACGACGGCGAGATGGCCACCCTCAAGGCCGACGACTTCCGCACCTACACCACCGAGGGCACCCGCACCACCGCCGAGCCCACCACCGTGGAGTGGGAGGCCGCCTCCTACGACATGGGCGGCCACGACACCTACATGCACAAGGAGATCCACGAGCAGGCCGACGCCGTGGACCGCGTGCTGCGCGGCCGGATCGACGACCGCTTCTCCACCGTGCACCTCGGCGGCCTCAACCTGGACGCCCGCGAGGCGCGCCGGATCCGCCGCGTGAAGATCCTCGGCTGCGGCACCTCGTACCACGCGGGCATGATCGGCGCCCAGATGATCGAGGAGCTGGCCCGTATCCCCGCCGACGCCGAGCCCGCCTCGGAGTTCCGCTACCGCAACGCGGTCGTGGACCCGGACACCCTCTACATCGCGGTCTCGCAGTCCGGTGAGACCTACGACGTCCTCGCGGCCGTCCAGGAGCTCAAGCGCAAGGGCGCGCGCGTCCTCGGCGTGGTCAACGTGGTCGGCTCGGCCATCGCCCGCGAGGCGGACGGCGGCGTCTACGTGCACGCGGGCCCCGAGGTCTGCGTGGTCTCCACCAAGTGCTTCACCAACACCACGGTCGCCTTCGCGCTGCTCGCCCTGCACCTGGGCCGCACCCGGGACCTCTCGGTCCGCGACGGCAAGCGGATCATCGAGGGCCTGCGCAAGCTGCCCGCCCAGATCTCCGAGATGCTGGAGCAGGAGGACGCGATCAAGAAGCTGGCCGAGGAGTACGCCCAGGCCCGCTCGATGCTCTTCATCGGCCGCGTCCGGGGCTACCCGGTGGCCCGTGAGGCCTCCCTGAAGCTCAAGGAGGTCTCCTACATCCACGCCGAGGCCTACCCGGCCTCCGAGCTCAAGCACGGCCCGCTGGCCCTGATCGAGCCGGCCCTCCCCACGGTCGCGATCGTCCCCGACGACGACCTGCTGGAGAAGAACCGCGCCGCGATGGAGGAGATCAAGGCCCGCAGCGGCAAGATCCTGGCGGTGGCCCACCAGCACCAGGAGAAGGCGGACCAGACCATCGTGGTCCCGAAGAACGAGGACGAGCTGGACCCGATCCTGATGGGCATCCCGCTGCAGCTCCTCGCCTACCACACGGCCCTCGCCCTGGGCCGGGACATCGACAAGCCGCGCAACCTCGCCAAGTCGGTGACGGTCGAGTAGCCGACACCTCCCGGACGACCGAACAGCCAACGCCTTCCGGACGGTTGGGCGGCGGGCGCCTCCCGGACGGTCGAGCGGCCGGCACCCGCCGGACATGGGACGGCCCCCCACGTGATGCCACCACTCACGCGGGGGGCCGTTCGGTCGGCCGGGGCGCGCCCAACACCCCGGCCTCGGCTGCCCTATCAGCCGGTGGCCGTCACCCCCCGGCCGGCAGCCCGCCGAGAAATCGACGTGGGCCAGTGGGCCAGTGCCGCCGTGGCGGCGTACCAGGCCACCGCGCCCGCGGCGACCGCGCACCAGCCGCCGACCTTCGCCAGTCCGTCGTTCTCGGCGAACATGGCGATGGACAGCAGCAGCAACGACAGGGAGAACAACCCGTAGGCGCCCTGGCCGAGTTGATCGCCGCCCGCGAGGGTCAGCGAGAGCGCCACCAGGGCGAACAGCAGCAGGAACAGCCCCGCCGCGTTCGCGGAGACGGTCGCGTCGGCGGAGACGGCCCAGGTGAACCACAGCGCGCCGAGCGCGGTGAAGGCCGTACCGGAGGCGTTGTCGTGGTCCCGGAATGCCAGCAGACCGGCGACGAAGAGGGCAACACCGCCCACGTACTGGGCGATTGAGACGGCGTCAGCGGCCGAGACACCGTCGATGACTTCGGTGTACCCGAGGCCGAAGGCCAACAGGGTTATTCCGAGGGCGAGTCGGCCGACCACGGTGGTGGTCCCGCTTCCCGCGGAGACGTCTTTGTCCACGGCGGGCTCCCTTCATGCATGTTCAGTTGCGCGGTGAACCATATATGCCCTTCACAAGAGCACAAACACCTCTACGCGCCAGTAGATTCATGCGTACGGGAGGGGGGTCGGTGGATCGCCGACGGCACATCTCACCTGGAACGACGGCGAGTTACGGAATGACGACGACGGGCCGCTGCGCCCGCTTGGCGAGCCGCCCCGCCACGGAGCCGAAGATCCGCCCCACGATGCCATGGGTGGAGCCCACCACGATGGCGTCCGCCTCGTACTCGCGGCCCACCTCTTCGAGCTCGTGGCAGATGTCGCCGCCGCGCTCGACCAGGATCCAGGGCACCTCGGCCAGATAGTCCGCGCAGGCCAGCTCCAGGCCCAGCACCTCGGTGCGGTGATCGGGCACATCCACGAAGACCGGCGGCTCGCACCCCGCCCAGACGGTGGTGGGCAGCCGGTTGGCCACATGCACGATGATCAGGCCGGAGCCGGAGCGGTGGGCCATACCGATGGCGTAGGCCAGGGCGCGCTCACTGGAGGTGGAACCGTCGAAACCGACCACGACGCCGTGCTTGAAGGCGGGGTCGCAGGAATGGCGTGACTCGTCCGCCGCCAGGGGCTCGGCCGCCGTGGGGTCGGCGACGGGCCGCTTGCGGTCCGCGGGTTCGAAGAATTCGTGACCGGCCATGGCTGTCTCGGCGTTGTGATCCTTGTGTGGGTGGGACGACAGTGTGTGGTCGGAGCTGTGTCCGGGAAACATCTTCCCAACCCCATACCCCCAAGGGTACGGCGGCACGCCTCCTTAGCCCAGATCCCGCGGGGTGCTCCAGCGGGGGTTCCAGGGAGCATGCACGAGGGTGCGCCCGTAACGCAATGGTTGCTGCCCTGTACAGGCGGTTTGCACAGGAAGCGGGCCACCGCGGACGTCACGGGCGGGCCGCGGACAGTGACCGACGGCTCGAACACGCGTTGATCCCGGCGAACCGCCGAACAGGGAGCACGCGATGCCGGGACAGCAGCCCCACGACTCCACCACCGACGTGGTCCGCTGGGCGGCCTTCTCCTGCGTCCTCGTCCCGGTCCTCCTCCTCTGGTACGGCACCTCACTGGCCGGCGCCACCGGGACCGCGCTCGGCCTCGCCGCCGTCACCGCCGTCTGCCGGATCCTGCTGCGCCGGTCCGAGCGCGGGGCGGCCACCGCACCCGGCGCCGGCTCCGCCCGGCGCGGACGGCACTCCGGGGGAAATACACCGGGCGGCTGACCGGTTTCCATGCCCCCGGGCGATTCTTTTCAGCCAACTTCCGGCGACCACGCATCCCTACCCCGAACCACCCCTCAACCCCCGTTCGACCTGCACGAAAAGGGTCTGAGGGGTGTCGCGCACCCTACGTGGTTTGGCCACGGCGACAAGGCGCACTTCCCTGCACGGCCCCTGAGTGCAACGCTTCGTGATCGAATGCTTCACGCCAAGTTGCCAAGTCGACAATGTGCCGAATGCCGAACCGGCCACTGAGGCACAACGCGACACAGTAGATTCGATCTTGACTGTCTACGGCGGGGGACTCGTGCAGGACCGAGGGGAAACGTGCAGGAGCGACACAACCGAGGAGCCGCGACCACCGAGGGGGGCTTAGCAGTATGAGCCACGACTCCACTGCCGCGCCGGAAGCCGCGACCCGGAAACTCTCCGGGCGCCGCCGCAAGGAGATCGTCGCGGTGCTGCTGTTCAGCGGCGGCCCCATTTTCGAGAGTTCCATACCGCTGTCGGTGTTCGGGATTGACCGCCAGGACGCCGGCGTGCCGCGCTACCGACTGCTGGTGTGCGGCGGCGAGGAAGGCCCGCTGCGGACCACAGGGGGCCTGGAACTCAGCGCGCCACATGGGCTGGAGGCGATCTCACGGGCGGGCACGGTTGTCGTGCCGGCCTGGCGCTCGATCACCTCACCGCCACCGGAGGAAGCGCTCGACGCGCTGCGCCGGGCGCACGACGAAGGGGCCCGCATCGTAGGGCTGTGCACCGGCGCGTTCGTGCTCGCCGCTGCCGGCCTGCTGGACGGCCGCCCCGCGACCACCCACTGGATGTACGCGCCGACGCTGGCCAAGCGCTATCCGTCGGTGCACGTGGATCCACGGGAACTCTTCGTGGACGACGGGGACGTGCTCACTTCGGCCGGTACGGCCGCGGGCATCGACCTCTGCCTCCACATCGTGCGGACCGACCACGGCAACGAGGCGGCCGGTGCGCTGGCCCGCCGTCTGGTCGTCCCGCCGCGCCGGACGGGAGGCCAGGAACGCTACCTGGACCGCTCTTTACCAGAAGAGATCGGCGCCGACCCGCTGGCCGAGGTCGTCGCCTGGGCGCTGGAACACCTCCACGAGCAGTTCGACGTGGAGACCCTCGCGGCGCGGGCGTACATGTCCCGCCGCACGTTCGACCGCCGCTTCCGTTCACTGACGGGATCGGCGCCGCTGCAGTGGCTGATCACCCAGCGGGTGCTGCAGGCACAGCGGCTGCTGGAGACGTCGGACTACTCGGTGGACGAGGTCGCGGGGCGCTGCGGCTTCCGCTCGCCGGTGGCCCTGCGCGGGCACTTCCGGCGCCAGCTCGGCTCGTCGCCCGCCGCCTACCGGGCGGCGTACCGGGCCCGGCGCCCGCAGGGTGACCGGCCGGCCGCGGACGCCGACACCGCCCCCGGCCCGACGCCCGCGCTCCACCCGGAGCCCGGCCCGGTCCCGCTGCAGACCCGCCGCACCCCCGCGCCGACGTCGATGGGCCAGGCCCTCGCCGCGGCGGCCGCGGAGAGCGGCCGGGAGAGCTACGTGGCGCGGGCCACACTGCCGGGACAGCGCAGCGGCAGCTGAGCCCCGGACGTACGACGGACGCCGGGCAGGTGTACGAACCTGCCCGGCGTTTCGTGTCCGCGGAGCCCGGGAGCCACCGCGAGGCCCACAAACGGTGACGTCAGCTTTAGGGTGGTCGCATGAACGATCGCATGGTGTGGATCGACTGCGAGATGACCGGCCTCTCGCTGTCCGACGACGCGCTCATCGAGGTTGCCGCCCTCGTCACCGACTCCGAGCTGAACGTGCTCGGCGACGGTGTGGACATCGTCATCCGCCCGCCGGAGTCGGCGCTGGAGACGATGCCGGAAGTGGTGCGTCAGATGCACACCGCGTCCGGCCTGCTGGACGAGCTGGCCGGCGGTACGACGCTGGCGGACGCCGAGGCCCAGGTGCTGGCGTACGTACGCGAGCACGTCAAGGAGCCCGGCAAGGCGCCGCTGTGCGGGAACTCGGTCGGCACCGACCGCGGCTTCCTGCTGCGGGACATGCCGACGCTGGAGGACTACCTGCACTACCGGATCGTGGACGTCTCCTCGATCAAGGAGCTGGCCCGGCGCTGGTACCCGAGGGCGTACTTCAACAGCCCGGAGAAGAACGGCAACCACCGGGCGCTGGCCGACATCCGCGAGTCGATCGCGGAGCTGAAGTACTACCGCGAGGCCGTCTTCGTACCCCAGCCGGGCCCGGACACCGAGACCGCCCGGGCCATCGCCGCGAAGTACGTCGTACCTGCTCAGTAGCGGTTCCGGGGGTCCCTCCGGGGACCCCGGGAAAAGGCGGGCGCGAGCACCCCTTCGGACCCTGTACACTTTTTCTCGGCCGGTCGGTGAACCACCAAGGGAAACCGCCGGTCATGGTGGGTGTAGCTCAGCTGGTAGAGCACCTGGTTGTGGTCCAGGATGCCGCGGGTTCGAGTCCCGTCACTCACCCTTAATGATCAAGGGCTGACCTGTGGAAACAGGTCAGCCCTTCGTCGTCCTCAGCCCTTTGGGAACAATCGGGAACACCGCCCCCTCCCGAGCGCCCGTTTCGGGCCGTATCTTCCCCTGTCATGGCGAGCATCGTTCCGCGCCCGAAGAAGTCGGGCGACATCACGTATCAGGTGAAGTGGCGCCAGGACGGCGCGTGGCAGACCGAGAACTTCGGGGGCGAGGAGGGCCAGGCGCAGGCCGAGCAGTTCCGCCAGCTCGTCGAGGCCCACGGCAACCGGTGGCCGTACGGCTGGGTCAAGGGCCAGGGATTCGTGGAGCCGGACAGCCACCCCGACGACGTGGACCTGATCGCCTACGCGCACGAGTACGCCGACAAGCTCACCGGCATCGACGAGCGGACACGCAGGGACTACAAGCGTGAGATCGACCGGCACTTCGCCGGCCTCCTCTTCACCCGCGCCGACGGCACCGGGGAGCGCCTCGGCGGTCTCCGGCACACCCCCGCTGGCGGCGGCCCGGCCGTCCCCGCGACGGTCTGCAACGTGACGGCCGACGACATCCGGGACTGGATCCGCCAGCAGGAGCAGGGCGTGCCTCACCCGGAGAAGGAAGGCGAGTGGCTGCGCAGGAAGGCCAGCCCGAAGTCCATCGCGAACCGGCACGGTCTGCTCTTCTGCGTGTTCCAGGCAGCCGTGGACGCGGCAAGTCCGCTGCGCGAGGACAACCCCTGCCGCAAGTCGAAGCTGCCGCGGACGGACGACGGGATCACGGAGGAGATGACGTTCCTGGAGCACGACGAGTACGCGCGGATCAGCGCGTGCATGCGTGAGTTCGACCCCGACGCCGCTGACCTGGCCGACTTCCTCGTGGGTACCGGGCTGAGGTGGGGCGAGGCGACGGCACTGCAGGCCCGCGACGTGAACCTGGCCAGGCGGACCATCAACATCCAGCGCGCGTGGAAACGGCGCGGGGACGCGGCCACGTTCGAGCTGGGCCCGCCCAAGACGCGGAAGGCACGGCGCACCCTGGCGCTGTCGCAGAGCCAGGTGGACATGCTGCGTCGGCATCTGGTGGGCAGGCAGCCGGAAGACTTCGTGTTCCGAGGTGGCATGGGCGCGGCGTGGCGGCACTCGAACTTCTTCCACCGCAAGTGGCAGCGGGCAGTGAAGGCGGCGATCGAGCGGGGGCTGACAAAGCGGCCGAGGCTGCACGATCTTCGGCATACACACGTGGCGTGGCTGATCGAGAAGAACATCCCGCTGCCGGCGATCCAGGCCCGGCTGGGGCACGAGTCGATCACGACGACAGTGGACCGGTACGGGCATCTGGTGCGGGCGCTGGACGGTGAGATCGCTGCGGCAGTGGATGCGGCGATGAGTGTGCCGTCGCCGAGGTCGTTGCAGGCGGTGTGAGAGATGACGGCGGGGCCGCGCGGTGCGCGGCCCCGGATGGTGAGGGAACGGTTCTTCGCTGTTCAGGTGAGCTGACGCTCACCGCTCCAGTTCTGGACCCACATGCCGCTGCCCACGATGTGGGTCAGGTAATTGCGCATTTCGGTGAAGCACTGCTGCGTCATGGCGCCTTCCGCGACGAGCCACACGAACTTGCCTTCGCGCTCGGCTGGGAAGACTGCCCTTCCGTCTGGGAGGTGCGGTACGAACTGCATGTCGACCTCGGCCACTCGGCCATTGTTCTTGCTCTGGGACTCCCCCGAGTCGTCCAGTGCCATGTATCTGGCCCCCTTGCTGCACACGCACGCACACCTGCCCCCTCATGCAGGCATGAGTGACCTGGATGAGTGAAACCGCTTCCCAGGCGGATCACCGACTGTGCCACACAGGCCAAGTTGTGACCAGAGTTGAACGAGAAAGTTACGCTTTGTAGTCACCCCTGGCCAGAGCCTGAGTGCGGGGGCGCGTCCCCGAGGGCGATGTCGGCCAGCTTGGACAGGCGTTCGAGTTCCTGGTCATCCATCTCGTCGATGCGTGCGACGAGGATGCGGGCCCTCTCCGAGCGGTTCCAGCGCTCGGCGATATAGCCCTGATACTGGGCCGCGACGGCACGCTGGACCGCGGTAAGGGGGAGCTTGAAGGCGGCATGCAGGGCACGGCACTGCGCCTCACTGGGGGCGCGGGCGACCTGGTTCTTGAGGAGGTTCTCAAGGGTGCCGCGCTTGTAGAGCGGGCCGGCCTCCGGGTTGCGCGGATCGATGGTTGCGTCCGCTGCGCTCCTGATGGACAGGCCGAGCTCAGCCATGCGGTTACGCAGGAGGTCCGACAGGTCGGTCCTCTCGGTGCCTTCGGCAGCCTTGTCGGCCGTCATCATCCTCGTCTCCTGGTCACGTAGGCCGTGGGGTGCCCATGTGTCGCATGGTGCGGCTGATGCAAATGCCCTGCTCAAACGGTCAACCACCCACGTTACATAGCCACAGTGTCCAAGATTTCGGCGCGCTCGCGCCAGTCCTCGCCGCAACCTTGACCAAATCCCCCACAATTCCGTGTCCAGAATTCCTGGACACCACGCCCAATCTCGTGCCACTCTGGAGCTGCCCAACTTTTCTGGACGCACTGCCCAAGAGGTTTGCACGTGACGCGAGAACCCAGATATCGCCTGCTCAAGCCGCACACGCTGCGCGATCTCATGAGCCGTACCGGCGACGGATCTGAGATCAGCGGCCGCGCTCTGGCCCGGGAGGTCGGAGTCCCGCACGGCACCATCGAAGGGCTGCTCAACGGCACGACCGCGACGCAGCCCGCGTGGGTGGCCCGGGAGATCTGCCGGGTGATCGGCATCGACGTTGGCTGCCTGTGGGCCGAGACCGGCCGCAAGGTTGCCGACGAGAGCGCCGAGGCAGCGGCATGACCCGCCGGATGCCGTACGCCACGGCCGCCGAGGAACTCGGAGTCGAGGAGTCCTGGCTGCGCCGGCACATCAAGCAGCTGCCGCACTCCAAGCTCGGCCGGACCGTCTACTTCACGGACGCCGACCTTGAGCGCATCGACGCGCTGTTCCACCACGAGCCGGCCACCGGCCCGATGGCAAACACCACCGCGCCGAAGTCCGCGGGCACTCACCCGCTCGCGGGCCTGCGCCCCCTGCCGCGCCGCGGCCAGGCGCTCTCAAACGTCTCCTGACCGCGCAAACGGGACCGCCACGGACCTGCCCGTCCGTAACGGCCCCGTTCGAGACGTCACCTCACATCAACCAACCTGAAGCGAGGGTCACATGGACCAGGCTACTCAGCCCACCGCCCCGCCCGCACCGACGACAACCGAACAGGCCGGGCTCCGCGCCTCCTACGAGCGGGCGCGGGCCCTGGCCGACCAGCTCATCGCCCGCGCCCAGGTGCTGCCCGACAGCGTCGAGACCCGCCGCGAGATCGGCCTCGACGTCTTCGGTGTCCGCCTGCACTTCGGCACCGGTCTGGCCGCCGGCCGCGGCGTGCTGGCGACGGCCGCCGCCGCCGACACCGAGGTGATCCGCGAGGACATCGACCGCGGCGGCGAGATCAGCAGCGTCTGGATCGAGGCGCGCACCACCTACCAGGGCGTGCGTCTGATCGCCCGGGCCCTGACCACGGCCGCCGACGCCGACACCCTGCTGCAGCCCGCGTCCAGTCAGGACACGCAGCCCATCCCCGCCATCGGCACGGCCTCACCGGCCCCGGCCTCCGTCGTGCCGGTCGTCGCCGTCATCCCGATCACGGCCAAGGCCGCCGCCACGGGGGACGCGCAGTGAGCCGGGACCTGCAGCAGTGGCTGCGCACCCGCATCGAGCTGGCCTCCACGGTGCTCGAACTGCCGCTGGACGCCGGGCACATCGAGCTGCTGGCCCTTGAGCTGGCCCCGGCCGTGAAGGCGCTGCTCGCCGAGCAGGCCGACGCCCACGGCGAGACCACGCCCGTACCGTACGACGTCGTCAGCCCTGGCCCGGCCGCAGACATGAGTGTGCGCACGACCGCGTTCGCCCCCTGCGTCTCCCGCATCGGCACGGACGTCGACGAGAACTCGCCCGCCGCGTTACTCGCCGCCTACTTCCGCAGGTCTCAGCCCGACGTGACCGCCACCGACGTGCCGACCGGCGCCTACCTCGGCCTGACCGTACGGCCGCAGTCCCTGCACGCCTGGCGGTGGTGGCTCGACACCCTCAACGTCGAGCCCGGCGACGTCACTCTGCAGGGCAGCGCCGCGTACGCCGTGGGCCTGAAGGACGGTGTCGCCGTCCAGCTCCGCGGCGACGGCGTCCCGGCACTGCTGACCGACGAACCCGCCGCCCGCCTCATGGGGCTGCTCGCCCCGGACCCGCGGTGAGCTCCGCCGCGAGCGTCGCGGACTGGCTGCGCGCCGGCGGTATCGGAGTCGGCGCGTGGGCGGTCATCGCGGTGGCGGTCAAAGCCACCGTCGACACCCGCAGCACCAGCCCGGCCCCGGCCGCGGAGGCCGAGCCGACCGGCCCGGCCTCCGCGGTCCCGCCCCACCCGGCACACCCGCCGTCGACCGCCCGGCACGCACCGCGCCCGCCCGTATCTCCCTCCTGCGTGCAGCCGCACCGCGCACGCCACCGCAAGGAACCAGCATGGAACTGATCACCGAGACCTACTTCGGGTGGGACCCGCTCACCCATGCCGCGGACTGCCCCGCGCCGTCGTGGGACGTGGCCGAGCTGCGGCGCGCGGACGGCGTCCGGCCGCGGTCCACGGGTGCCGCCGCCCACGCGTGCACCAACGAGATCTGCGGCCACGCCGACACGTTCGGGCGCGTGCAGCTGCGGCTGCTGTGCCAGGACTGCGGCACCGTCCGCATCATCAGCGGCGAGGCCCTGACCGAGGCCGTCACGCACACCTCGCTCACCGGCTGGGGCCAGGCCCCCATCCAGGCGGGCGGGGTGTGGCTGTGGCCCGGCCGCCCCGTCGTCCCCGGCGGCGAGCCGCACCAGTACCTCGTCACCCTGCAGGCCGCCTCTCTCACCCGAGCCACCGTGTACGGGATCATCACCGCCTACCGCGACTCCGTCGGTGAACGCCGCTGGATCGCGGGCTGTGCCCCCGACCCCGAGGGTGCGCACCAGATCTGCACCATGCGCTGGCGGTACACCTCCAACGCCTACGACTCCGTCGAGGACGCGGCCGAGTTCATCGACATCACCGCCCGCTTCCCGCAGCGTCCCGTGATGGTGGCCGTCTGATGGGCAGCGCCAGCCAGCCGAAGCGTGCGCGATCCCAGCGGCCTCGCCTGCCCGAGGCCAGCGCAGCCCAGCGCAAGGCGCGCCTTGCGTGGAATGGCGGCAAGACCGGCACGTCCCGCTCTGCCACGGACACGCCCGCCGTCGAGGCGTGCGCGGTCGACGGCTGCGGCAGCTACGCCAACCGGCCCCGGCCGAACACTGAGATGGTCCGCGTCCACGTGCCCGGCTCCCGCGAGCCCGCCCGCTGGTACTGCCCCGGACGCTGCGCCGCCATCGGCCGCGCCCGCGCCGACCTCGCCACCATCACCACCCGGGGCGGTGCCGCCGTATGACGAGCCGTACGGACGTCATCGCCAGCGTCCTCCGCCGCCCTCGCCCGCAACGCCCTGTGCTCGGGCACGAGCTGCGCGAGCGCCTGGTCCAAGGACTCGGCCCGGGGAGCACGGACGTCGAGTGGACGCTGACGGTGCCCCAGCTCACCGAGGCTCTCGACACCGCCCTGACCGAGGCGGAGCGCAAGGAGAAGGGCACCCGCCGCAGCAGCCTGCTGCGGTCGGGCGGGTCCACTGCTCGCGCCGAGATCCTCGCCGTCCTGCAGGAGGCGGGCTACAACGCCCCGGCCGCCGCCGAGCTGCTCGGCCGCGCCTTCCGCGAGCCCCACGCCACCGAGCAGAACGACGAGTTCACGGAGACCCTCGCCGGCGGCCACGCCCTGATCGTCGAGTACGGCGACTGCGAACTCTACGGCTCCTGCCAGTGCGGCCGACGCCTGGGCCGCATCACCCCGGACAAGCGCCTCGACGCGCTCGCCGTCCCGTGGGAGCGCCACACCTGCACCGAACTCCCCGTCCCTGCCCGCCTGAACGGAGCGTCATGACCGAGCCCAGTCCCGAAGCGCCGACCGTGCCGGACCTTGAGAAGATCTTCCAGGCACCCGCTGTCACCTTCCTCGCCCGGGCGAACGAGGTCCGCCTCGGTGACGTCGTCGACAGCGCCCACGGCCTGGTCCACGTTCGGGAGATCGTCGAGCGCCAACAGTGGTGGGATCTCGCTGGTGACCCGCCCGGCCACTACATCCCCGCACACCGCCTCCGGTGGAACGGGTCACCCGAGCCGCTGATCCGCCGCCGCCTCATCGGCACCGCCCTGATCCGCGTCCGCCGCAAGGTGACCGCCTTCGGCCGGCTCGCGGGCCACAGCAAGAACGTGCACTCGCACGCCCCGGTCAAGCGAGGCTGGTACACCGACCCGGGAGGCTACGACGCCGAGTGCTCCTGCGGCTGGAAGAGTGCCCAGCAGTACGCGTCGAAGCCCGGGGCCGCGCACGGGTGGCTGGCGCACAAGGCCGGCCAGCTGACCGAGACCGCCTACGCGGACAACAGCGCGCTGCGTTTCCTGGACACCGTCACAGTCGCCAACCGCCATCTGCCGCCCATGCCGTGGTCCTTCAAGAAGATCACCCACGGGCCGCGCAACGGCGGCGGCTACGCCGAAGCAAGCCTCGACGCGCTGACGTTGGGCCAGGCCCGCGAAGCGGTGGACGCATGGCGGACTGTGCCCGGCCTCACTGAGGTCAGCTTCGAGGAGTACCGCTACGAAGGTCGCGACCATCCCTTCTACAGGGAGCGTCGCGGCGGCACCGCCCTCGACTTCAGCGCGAACGGCCCCGACCGTTCACACCTCCGGATCTTCGCCCGCATCGACGACCCGGATCCCCAGTCCCCGGCGTCCACGAGCGAGCCGGACAGGCCGGAGTGAGCCGCGGCGACCGCAGCCCGGGCACCACGGGGCTCTGCGGAGTCCAGGCCGACGAACACGCACCTGGAACCCACCCCTACCCCTGCGGCTGGCGATGCGACCTTCACACCCCGAACGCCCTCGCAGGCCGGCCAGAGCCTCCGCCGGGTGAGGGCTGGCCCATCCACCGCCAGCCCTCACCCGTCACCGCCCCCAAGCCCGACGGCCGCACCGGCACCGAGCACGAACAGGACCCGTCATGACCATCCCGACTCCGGCTGACCTCGCCGCCCGGTCCAAGCCCTCGACCCCCGCCGCGTCGGCTCCCGCGCGGCGGGCACTCAGCCCGGCCGAGACCATCGCCCCCGGCAAGCTCCGCGAGGACGAGACCTTCCGGCAGTCCTTCCGCCAGGCACTCATCATCAGCGGACTGCTCCCTCACGCCCGCCTGGTCGCCCACGACCTGCTCTGGCGGGCGGAACACCGCACCGGGCGCATCGGTACCGGCTACCAGCCCACCGTCGAGCAGCTCGCCGCGGCCACCGGGCTCGCCCCCGCTCAGGTCAATGTCGCCCTGCAGGTCCTCGCCACCCGCGGCTGGCTCACCTACCGCCGCCCCTCTACCGCCGACGACGGGCGGACCGGCCGACGCCTGTACGACCTGGCGATCCCCGCCTGGGCCCTCGAAGAAGCCCGCGCCCGGCGACCCAAGCGCCGCAAGAAGCCTCGGCGCTGACCGACCTGCCGGGCGGGCGCCGGCCATTCGCGCCCGCCCGGCATCCCACACCGCAACCCGTATCGCGTCTGGAGACCACCGTGATCCCGTTGGAAAAGGTCCAGCAGCAGGCCCCCGGCCTGATCAGCCTCGCCAAGACCGCCAGCGTCAGCCTCACCAAGCACGGCCTGGCCGGGCAGCGCGCGGCCGTCTACCTCGTCATCGACCGCTCGCTGTCGATGAGCGGCTACTACCGAGACGGCAGCGTGCAGCACCTCGCCGAACAGGCCCTCGGTCTGTCAGTCAACCTCGACGACGACGGCATCGTGCCCCTGATCATGTTCGACTCCCGCCCGTACCCGACGGTCGGAGTCCACCTCTCCGACTACGAGGGCGTGGTCGCCGAGCAGCACCAGCTGCACGGCGGCGCACGCACCATGGGCGGCACCCATTACACGATCGCCATGCACCGCGTGATCGAGCACTACCGGTCCTCCGGCAGCAGCGACCCGGCGCTGGTGATCTTCCAGACCGACGGCGCCCCGCAGGACAAGGCAGACACCCAGGTCCGCCTCGCCATGGCGTCCAAGCTGCCGATCTTCTGGAGCTTCATCGGGTTCGGCTCGCGCGAGGTCGACTTCCTCAAGCGCATCGACACACTCGCCGGGCGTCTCGTCGACAACGCCTCGTACTTCCACGCCGGTGTCAGCCCGAAGAGCATCCCCGACGCCGATCTGTACGACGGCATCACCGGCGAGTTCTCCACCTGGCTGCACGCCGCCCGCAGCGCCGGAGTCCTCGCGTGAGGCGCGCCCTCGCCATGCTCGGCGCCGCGCTGACCGCAATGGCCCTGCTGCTGACTGGCTGCTCCGACAGCTACGAGCAGGGCCCGAGCGGGCGGGTCGTGTCCAAGGAACGCGACTACGAGTGCACCGCAAGCGGCTCCGGCAAGAAGACCCGCCGCGCCTGCCACTGGGAGTACGAGCTCACCACCCGCGACCGAGAGGGCGAGGAGCACGAGTTCGAGGTCCCCTCCGCGGTCTACGACAGCTGCCGCCGCGGTTCCGCCTACCCCTCATGCATCACCCGCTGATCGGAGAGCCTCGTGGAATTCAGGCGCACCACGCCCAGCCGGATCTTCGCCGTCACCAACAGCGGCGCCGGTCTCAACTTCACCCATCCCTGCGCGCACGGCACCCCCACCATCAGCCTTCACCTGTTCAGCAAGCACGACGGAAAGACCGACGACATCGGCGTTCTCCTGCCGACATGTACGGCGCCCGCGCTGTTCGGAGCCGTCCTCGCCGCCATCGATGTCGGCCTCGGCAGCGACGCCGCCGACGAGTTCCTGCAGCAGATGCTCCGGGCGCGCGACGCAGGCCGGGAGACGTTCGCCGCCGGTATGGCCGAACGCAGGGCCCTTGAGGACGCCTGCTGCGAGGCCGGCTTCCGCACCAACGGCAGCGAGCACACCTGCCGCCCCGACGTCGACACCGCCTCCTGACCGCCCTCGCCTGAAGGAAACCGTCATGTCCGCCGCCGCGCTCGCAGCCTCCCCGGCTGCACCGCACACCCAGCCGCCCCGCGCGGCCGTGGGTGCGCGCCCGCGCGGCGCCGGCCTGACGGTCAAGGTTCCCCTGCGCCTGGTCGTAGGCGCTCAGTACGCCGATGTGGCCCTGAGCGTCTACGTCAAGATCGCAGCACTCTGCCAGGGCCGGATGTGCGAGGCCCGCGTCGAGACCATCGCCGCATACCTGGGTATCTCCAAGTCCGCGGTCGAGCGGGCCCTGAAGATCCTCACCCACCCCGACCCCGTGGAAGGCATCGTTGAGGTGCCGTCCCGCCGCCGCGCCTACCGCGACGGCCGCGGACGCTCCGCCGAGCGCAGCGTCCGCCCGCTCGACCAGGGCGAGTTGTGGGTGCGGATCCCGGTCCGCGCGGCAGAGACTCTCACGCCCCGGCTGCTGCGCCTGTACGCGCTGCTCGCCTACGCCACCGCCCGCCGCATCCCGGCGACAGTGGCCGAGCTCGGCGAGATGCTCTACCACCACACCGGCAAGCGCGCTGGAGAATCCCTCGGCGAGCGCCAGGTGCGCCGCCTGGTCGACGAGCTTGAGGCCACGGGCTGGCTGGCAGTGCGCCGTCGTGAGGGTGCGCGCGGCCGCCACGCCTACGAGACCCGCCGCCACCCCCTGCGCACCGTGCCTACCGCGCCGGAGGCTGTGGCCCCCGAGGACCAGGCGCCCGAGCAACTCCCGCTGTGGGACGGGCCGTCACCGGTCATCCATGACGGATCGGGTCCGGATCTTGGTGACGGATCCCTCGCGTCTGAGGAAGACCACGGGACTGACCGACGTGACGAGACGAACCCTGTGGGGGTTTCCCGCCGTAGGCGAGGTGACCGTAAGTGGCACGCGGCCCCTGTGGAAAACCCCGGCCCCGCAGTACCGGACACGTTCCGGCCGGGCACGTCTCGCGCTCCGCGCGGGAACCGCCCTCAGCCCACCACCGGCAGCAAGACGTACAGCGGGCCGGAGCTGTGCTGGACCCAGCGCATCCACGACAGCCTGGCCCCGGTCCGTCATCTCCTCGACGGCGTCAACCGGTTCATGCTGCGGCGGGTCGCCCGCGCGATCGGCCAGCAGCTCGACGCCGCCGCCGTGAACCTGATGACCCCGGAGCGAATGGCCGCCCGGATCGCCGCCCGCTACCGCGACGCCCGCACCATCCGCGACGTCGGTGCCTGGCTGCTCACCGTGGCGATCGTCCCCAAGGGCTGCGGCCAGCCGCTGTGCGAGGACGGCCGCACCTGGCCCAGCGGCGAGCGCTGCGAGACCTGCGCCCTCAACCGGCAGGTCACCCGCGCCCAGTGGCAGCAGGCCCACGCCCTCGACAACCAGCCCGCACCCCAGCCCGTCCCGCTGCCCAAGGCGACGTACCGGGAACGCACGGCGGTCGGCGCGGACGAGGTCCTGGCGGTCGCCGCCGAGCACGGCCCGGCCGCCGCACTGCACCGCTACGGCGTGCTCGCCGCCGGTCCCGTCCTGCGCGCCGCGTACGGCCGCCTGCCCGACCCCAACCCCGCGCCTCTGCCCGCCATCGAGGAGACACCGATGCGCGACGACTACATGCCCGCGTCCTTCCGGTCCGCCGTCGGACGGGACGCCCCGACCGGTGCGCTGCAGGTCGCCTGCCCACAACCGGGGTGCACCGCAGGCGAAGGAGAGCCCTGCACCACCGGCCGCGGCCGCCAGCGCGCGCCCCACACCGCCCGTGTGACCGCCGCCGAGCAGCGCGGAGAGGAAACCAAATGAAGCCGCCCATGCCGTACTTCGGAGGCAAGCAGTCCCTGGCACCGTGGATCGCCAGCCTGCTGCCCGCCCACCAGCACTACGTCGAGCCGTTCGCCGGCGGGCTGTCAGTCCTGATGGCGAAGTGGCCGTCCGCCATGGAGACCGTCAACGACTTGGACGGTGACCTCGTCAACTTCTGGCGCGTCCTGCGGGACCAGCCCGAGGACCTGGTCCGTGCCTGCGAGCTGACGCCCCACTCCCGGGCCGAACTGGCAGGTGCGTGGGACGCGACCTCGGATGACGTTGAACGGGCCCGCCGGGTGTGGGTGCGCCTCACCCAGGGGCGCGGCGCCATGATGCGGCGCAGCGGATGGCGGCACTACACCACCACCTCGCAGTCCAGCTTCAGCATGCCCGACCACCTGGACGCCTACCGGACCCGTCTGCTGCCGGCCGCAGACCGTATCGCCGCGGTGAGCCTGGAGTGCCTTCCTGCCCTGACGATGATCGGCAAGTACGGCGCAGCATCAGACGTCTTGCTGTACGTCGACCCTCCCTACCTCGGTACGACGCGCAGCCATCGCGACCGCTACGGCGTGGAGATGCGTAGCGAGGCGGACCACCAGGAGCTGGCGGAGGCCCTTGCAGACTGCCGCGCCGCAGTCGTGCTGTCTGGCTATCACAGCCCGCTCTACGACGAGCTCTACGCCGAGTGGCACCGCTACGAGCAGCAAGCCACGACCGGCAACGGCAGCGAGCGGGCGCGAACCGAGGTCCTGTGGTCGAACCGTCCGCTTGAGAACGAGGGCCAGCCTGGTCTCTTCGACGCCTGCATCTCCGAGAGCGGAGAGGACGGCCTCTGATGCCCGCCACCCCGCACCCCACGCAGGGGGTGACCGCCTGCACGCGATGCGGCGCCCGTATCCGCTGGGCCACCGGCACCAACGGCTCCATCAAGGGCCGCCGCATCGCTCTGAACGCCCTCCCGTCCCCGGCAGGGATGTTCGCCGCGTGGACCCCTGGGCACGGCGGCCTGCTCGTGCGTGAGCTCGACGCCGACCGCCCCAACCCCGAACTGCTGGAGTGGAAGGCCACCGCGCACCGGGACTCCTGCACCGGCAGCCGCCAGCAGAGCCCGGCCCAGCCGACCCGCTCCAGGCCCGCGCGGCGCCGGCCGACCGTCCAGCCACCGCTGTGGGGGCAGCGGTGACCGCGCAGGCCCAGCCCGGCGTGAAGGCCGCGAGCTCGCCGGGGTCGTTCTGGTGGGAGCGCGCGGCCTGCTCCGGCATGGACACCGAGGCCTTCTTCAGCTCCAACTCCGGTCGCGCGCAGGCAGTCTGCGGCGGGTGTCCGGTGCGCGCCGAGTGCCTGCAGGACGCGCTCGCCCACGGTCCGGACACGCACGGGGTGTGGGGCGGAGTGGGCCGGCGCGAGCGCCTTCGGATGCTGCGGGACGCCATGCCCGTGGCTATGGAACGGGGGCCGGGCGGGCGTATCCCCGCCGAGGCCCGGCCCGCGATCGAGACGGCAACCATCGAGCTGCTCCGCGCGGGCGCCACCACCGCCCAGGTAACAGAGCAGGTCGGCATCAGCTACCCGACGATCGTCAAGATCCGGGACGCGGCCGGCCTGCCCGCCCCCGGGGCCCGCAACGGCGCCCCAGCACGCACCAGGGCTAAGGCGCTCGCCGAGCACACCGAGCCATACGGCGACGGGCACATCAGGTGGACCGGACCCATGGCCGGGCGCATGCAGCAACTCCACGCCGACGGCCGCCAGCTCAACGCCCGCCGCGTCGCCTTCGAGCTCCACCACGGCCGCCCCCCGAAAGGCCGTGTGCACATCACCTGCGAAGAGCCCGGCTGCCTTGCCGGCCTGCACCTGGCCGACAGCATCCTCCGCGGCACCTCGCCCCACCAGACCAGCACACCTGCCCAACCTGCAGAAGGACACGCTGAGATGCTCGAAACCGAGACCGCCCAGGCCATCGCTGCCGCCCTGCCCGTCGAGGACCTCCTCGCCTGGGGCGACGCGCACACCGATACCGATATCCAGGACCAGGCAGCCCGGGCCCGCGCCGCCCTGACCGGGCTGCGCACGCGGCACGCGGCCGACGCTGAACTCGCCGCCCTCACCAAACGCAAGAGCGCGCTTGAGGAGGAGCTCGCCGCCCTGCAGGCCCGGGAGGCAGAACTCGCCCCGGCCAAACCCAAGAAGGCCCCGGCCTATCCGGCGGCTGAGGTGAGGGCGTGGGCGCGCACCAACGGTGTGGACTGCCCGGCCTCGGGACGTGTGCCCCGCGCGGTGGTCGACGCCTGGCGCGCTGCCACCGGCCAGACCGATGGCAGCGCCCGGTGAGCGAGCCCGCCGAGTGCGTGCTGTGCCACAGGCCCGTCCGCTCCCGCGCCTCACGGGAACGGCGGGTCGGGTCCGGCTGCTGGCGCACGCTCACCCCAGCCCAACGGACCGCGATCCGCCGCAGCCCGGACCGTATCCGCGCCGTCCTCAGCCAGCCCGTGCCCGCAGCCGACGGGCAACTCCCCCTCGACGAACAGGACGACCAGTGACCTTTGCCTCTCGGGCGGCCGTGTCATGACGGCCGTGCTCATCTACGTGCTCACGGTCGTGGCTCTGGCCGCCGGCCTGTGCGGGCACGCCGGACAGCCGTTCCCGCTCCGAGGCTGGTGGCGGGCCCGAGCGCGGCGCCGCCAGTACCGGCCCGCGTGGGCGCGCGGCCGCCGTCCCTACATAGACCGCCGCACCCGTGACCGGTTCCGGAGGGCCGCGTGATCGCCACCGCCGTGGGCGTCGCCTGCCCCCTGATCTTCCTGGCCGCGACCGGCGGCGTCCTGTACCTGCTCCGCCGCGACCAGCAGGAGTGACCGCATGCCACCGCCCCGCTGCGGCAACGACCCGCGTGCCCAACTCACCGACCAGGACCGGCAGGCCATCGCCGACTTCCGCCAGTACCTCGCCACCCGCCGAGCAAAGGAGACGTCCATGCCCGACCATCCACGTCTGTTCCACCTCCAGCGCGACCACGACGTCTCCGGAGTCTCTGGTACCGGCCGTGTCGCGAACGGCGTTCTGTGGCCCGACGGGACCGCGTCGCTGCGCTGGATAGGCGAGCGGCCGTCCACCGTCCACTGGGACCGTCTGGCGGACGCTGAGGCGGTGCACGGCCACGGAGGCGCGACGCGGATCGTGTGGGCCGACGAGCAGCCCGCGGGCGTGCTCACCCTCACCCGTGAGCAACTCGCCTCGCTCCTGGCCCACCACGCCGACGTCCTCGCCGCGAGCCTCCGCACCGACGCGGCCACCGGCCTGCCTGAGCACCGCGCCGGCGTGGACCGTGCGGCCCAGTTGCTGAGCCTGCATGCCGAGCACTTCACCGCGGAGGAGGAGTGCGCTGCTGTGGCTGAGCTCCTCGATGCGGCTTTCGAGTTCCCCGAGTGGCAGCGCCGCCACGCCGCCGAGGCGCGGCAGCAGGACGGGAGGCAGCAGCCGTGACCAGCTACCGGGCCTACCAGTACGGCGCCGCCGCCGGTGCCGTACTCCTCACCATCGCCGCCTTCATCGCCGCATTCCAGCGGCTGTTCCTCCCCGCGGCGTTCTTCGGCTTCGGCGTCCTGGTCCTCACCGAAGCCGCGCTCCGCGAGCACCGCCGACTCCGGCGCGCGCAGCTCGAATGCGACTGGGCGCGCAGGAAAGCGCTCGGCGAGAACCCGCCGCCACTGGACCCCTGCTGTCTCCTCGGCCACGCCTCCCACGGCCAGGCCCACGACCGCAACTGCACCGGCGAGCACTCCCTCGAACGGTTCCTCAACTCACTGGACGAACAGCACAAGGACAGCGCATGACGTTCCACTACACCGACCCCGACCACGAGCGCCTGGACATCGAGGCCGACGCACTCGGCGACGGCACCCCCGCCATCTACATCGACACCACCGCGCCCATCCGCGTCCCCCTCGACCAGGTCGAGGAACTCGTCGCCGGCATCCGCGACACCGCACGCCAGGCAGCCGCCACCGACCAGGCGGTGAGCAGTGGCTGAGGACCTCCCCGACCCGGCGGCCGAGCCTGTCGACACCTGCCGCGCCGTGGAGATCGACGGTGACACCGTCCGGGTCCGCGGCAGCGGCGAACTCAGCGACCAGGAGCAGCAGCTCCTCTCCGATGTCGTCCGCGAGGGCAAGGCAATGTTCCTGGCCGAGCAGGCCGCCATCGTGCAGCGCGTCGTCAGCCTGTACCGGACGTGGCTCGCGGACGGCGCACCCCGGATCGGCACCTCGGTCTCCCGCCGGTGGGACGACCGGATCCGCGAGCTCGGCACCGCGCTGTCCCATCACGTCGGCGCCGCAGGGCAGCCGTACGACACCCCGGTGCAGGCGCGGGAGCGGTGGGCGCTCCGCCTGGTGGGGATCCTCGCCGACCTCGACCGCTGCCAGCACGGCCGCCACGAGGGCGACCCCTGCGCCGACTGCGGCGGCCTCTCCAACGGCAACCCCTGTCTCGCGCCCGGCCGGGTCCTCGGCTACGGCCCGTACGGCAACCCGATCGTCCTGCCCACTCGCGACCGCAAGACCGACCCCGCCGCCTGGCGGACCTCCACCCCGAGGGGAAACACGTGACCGACCGCACCCGCACACACATCAAGGCCGTCATCGAAACGCTGAAGGAGCAGCAGCCGGAGCAACTGGCTCAGCCCGCGGGCCTGTTCATTTCCGGCATGCTCACCGGCCTCGCCTCCAGCGTGGAGATCCTGGACGGCGGCACCGCCGAGCAAGCCCTCGCCGCGGTGAACACCCGCCTCGCGGCCGCTGTCGGCAACGCGTACCTCGCGGGCCAGCTACCGCCGCAGCCACCAGCCGCCGGCCAGCCGGAGCCCAGCCGCGCCGAGGAACTGCACGAGCAGCTGCACCGCCTGGCCACGGACCTGCACAACGCCCTCGGCCAGCCCACAGAAGAGCTGTACTCCCCCCAGGGCCACGACACGCTGGAGGAGTGGTGGACTGCCCTGTGCTCGCGAGTGGCCCAGCGGACCCGCGCTGAACACGCCCGCGCCCACGAGCGCGCCCTGCAGGACCTGTACGCCGACACCCGGTCCGCCCTGGACCTCGGCCCGGAACCCGCCAGCCTCTTCTTCCCCATCGCCTACGGCGCCACCATTGCTGAGGCGCACCCCGTCACGCCGGACCAGCCGCCGTACCTGATCGACCTGACCGGATACGAAGAAGGCGACCCCCTGCAGCAGACGACGCTGCGCCTGATCGTGCATCCCTCCCTGGTCGACAGCCTCGGGCGGGACCTGGCCCGGCTCGTCGGCTCTCGGGCCCGGCTGGACCTTGCCGACGAGCTCACCAAGGTCGACGCGGTCCTGCGTGACTGCGGCGTCGCAGGGGAGCTCGGCGCCCGCGGCGTGCATACGCTCGCCACCGCAGCCCGTGCCCGCCTTGAGAACCTCCGCCGTGTCGAGGCGGAACGGGACGGCGCGTACCGCGAGCGCGCGCATCTGGTCGCGCTCCTGGCGGCGATGACCGAGGGCGCCGTCATCGCCTCGGCCACGGACGTGGAGGAGCCGGGCTGGCAGATCGTCTACCTCACCATCGGCGGCCGCCAAGCCTCCTGGCACATCAGCCCCGGCGACGCTGGCCTCTTCGCCTGCGTCCCGCACGTGGACCCAGACCACCCCGCCGCGCAGTGGGACGGCCACACCACCGAGGACAAGTACGCCGGCATCCGGCAGCACACCCGCGCTCTGTTCCACCAGTGCGGGCCGGCCTGCGCCGAGGGCCACACCTACACCGACCGCTGCGAGGCCGCCTACCCGCACCCGGTGGACGACTCCGCAGCCACCGCGCCCGCCGTCGTCCGCCCCGCCGACGCCCCGCAGGCCAGCAGCCCGCAGGGGGTGGACGAGCCCTGCGCCCAGCACCCGGGCGCGCCCGTCATCGGCGGCGTGTGCGGCGCCTGCACCCAGTACCCCGCCCCCACGACGCAGGGAGAGTGACCATGCACAGCACCGATCGCATCCTCGACCAGATCAACCACGCCCTCGCCGACCACTCGGTCAGCCCCGACGCGATGCGCTGCCGCCCCGAGCCGGACGCTGAACCGCTGCCGCCCGTCCCAGCCGTACGGATCACCGGGCCCGCCGCCGCCCGGGAGGCGGTGGTACACCGTCTGGTCGACGAGCACGGTCTCACCCCGGACACCGCGACTGCCGCGGTCCGCGCCGTGGAGACGGGCCAGCCCACCGAGCACCAGCCGCTCGTCGCCGCCGCGGCGCAAGCAGAGGCGACTGCGGCGATCCAGCGCATCGGCCAGATCTTCGCTGCGCTCGCTCGGGCACTGCGGCCCGTCGCGGCGGCCGCGGCCGCCGCCCTGCGGCAGTTCGACGAATCACTGCGCGCCGCTGGCCACGCCGCGAACGATATGCGCGGCCGCCGCCGGGACCGCCCGGCCTGGCAGTCCCCGTACGGCCCGCCTCCGAGGAAGAAGCGGTGATCGTCCGCCGCGGGCGTCGGCACGGCGGCCGCTGAGCAAGGCGCAGGGGCGCGCGCTCTGTCTCCCCAGACCACCAGCGCACGCCCCCAGGTGAGTTCACCGTACCCCTCGCACCACAGGAGGCACGATGGCCACCATCGACACCACCACCAGCGCCAGCACCAGTTCGTGCGCTGCGGCCACTTGTCACCGCAGCCTCCGGGACACCGAGCTCGCAGACGGGCAGACCATCTGCACCCCCTGCGTCCGTCTCATCGGCGTCTGGCTGCAGGCCGAGCTGCCCCGTCAGCTCATCGTTCTTGAGGGCTCTTGCCAGAAGGAGACCACCGGCGCCTCGGCGGGCGGGCGAGCGGCGTACCGCACCGCGCCGCTACCCGGCCGCGTCGACGTCCTCAACCTCCTCGGCCCGGCCGCGTGGAGCGACGCCGTCCGCGACCCGTACGGTCAGGTGCACGCTGACCAGCACGGCGCCATCCCCATCGCGGGAGTGCTCATCCCCTGGGTGAAGACCGTGTGCGACGAGCGCCGCTGGAACCCTCCCGCCGCTCTCACGCCGGGCCCTCTCGCCGAGTGGCTCGCCCGCCCCGCCGTGCTCGGCTGGGCTACCCGGCAGCCGTGGGCGGGTGACCTGCGCGACGAGCTGCACCAGATGATGCGGACCATCCGCGCCGTCACCCGGGTCCGCCCACAGCGGCGGCCCGTCCCGCAGCCGTGCCCGCGCTGCGAGGACCTGGCCCTGGTCGAGACCGACCATCAGCTGTACATCGACTGCACCACCTGCGAGTCCATGTACACACAGGAGGAACTCGCCCTCGCTGCCCGTATCCACCCTGCCATCGCTCGCCCAGCAGACGAGCTCACAGGGTGACGCCTGCCTCCTCGTCGATCTTCTGGTCATCAAATGTCGGCGTCCACAGAACACACGGTTGGACCACCTTTGTGACCCGGCCAACTGTTCTCCCGTACGGGAAGCCCCTGTCCCGGGACATGAAGTAGTCGGCGTTCCGACGCACGGCTGTCGCCAAGTGGGCTGCGTCTGCGCCTCGCAGCTGGTATTGCTCCGCTAGCTGCCGTGCGTCGCGAGCCGTGAGGTGGTCCACTTCAACCCACTCCACGTCCTTCGAGTCCAGGAACTGGTAAATGACCTGGTCACGATCGGCACGGAACTCGGGAGTGGCATCGCGCTTCTCACCGTTCAACTCCACAAGGAGCAGTGTTGAAGCCACCAGGCGGATGTCCCCCCGGTACGCGGCAAGGAGGACTTTCAGCGAGTCGGCCCACAACGGTGTCCCGGTCTTTGGGTCGATCTCCTTCTGGATGACGTTGAGGAACAGGGCGGTGTCCACGTAGACCAACGGCTTAGCCACGCCTCACACGCTCCAGGTAGTCGGAGGTGCTAAGCCCGTCAGTGAAGTCGGGATCAATGCCAAGCAAGCGCCAGGGGCTTACTGGCTCATATGGTTCACCCAAGACTTCAAGTTCCTCAAGCTCCAGCGACACCGGCTGACCGGCGATGTTCCGTTTCAACAGACCCCCTACGCGAACGCGCTGGCCCCACGCCTCACGTAGATCGGCTGCCTGGCCATGATCCGCGAAGATCCTTACTGCGTGCTTAGAACCAGGCACTCGTACTTCCGCGCGCGCCCGTCGTCCGCCACGGTTGTAGTCCAGAACGTCCAACGTGCCTGACACGCTGGAGTACGAGCGTCGGATCGGTTCGACTGCTCTGGCTGCGTTCTCTACCGTTTCCCGCCCAACTTCCGCGCTGTCACCCTCGTGTGAGCTGGACACACGGATCGCCTCGAAGGCCCCGCCGCTGATGTGCTTGCCGATGGCTTGAACCCGGCCCACGGTCTCCTCGCTGAAGAATGGCGGGATCTCTGCAACCGCGGACAGCGAGCGCACGCCGCCGACGAGGCCGTCAGCCGGCAAAGCCAGAGTGGACCACGCCCGGGCTTTGGGGACCTCCTCGGGCACCAGGAGGACTCTCCCAGACTTGACGTCCATCTCCATATGCTGGATACCCCACTGCACACGAGGCGTCCGCACTGGCGTGGCATTACGGTCGATCTCTTCCAGCGTCAGGCGTAGCTGAGTCAGCACCTGAGTGAAGGACCGCAGATCCAGTATCGAGCGTGGGGAGAACAGTCTCACCTCTAGCGTGGCGCGACCTGTGGCCATGTCCAAGCCTCCCGCCGAATGCCTGCGCCTCATAGCCATGCGCTCACGCCTCCTCCCAGACTTCATGGTTGCCCCAAGTTAGTGGGTACGCCCCCATGGTCCCCCCATATTCCAGAGACGGCACACAGGGCACCGTACCCCCGGGCAGCAAAGGCCACCCACGCGGCTCTACCTGCCGAGGATGAATTCGACGATGGCCAACGCCATGCCGACAATGGCCGAGACCCACGACCAAACCTCAAGGCGCGGTCGCCGAGGAGGCCGAGGAGGAGGCGTGGGTTCAGCGTCTCCTGCAGGCCCGTGCCCGCCACCGGCCGGAGACCGCTCAAGCCGAACGTTAACCTCAATCCCGGCGGCTGCGACGCGTATGACGATGGCGAGGACGACGAGGGCGGCAGCTACCCACAGGACCGGACTGTCAGACGCTGATACGACCCAGACCAACGTGACGACCGCAACCACAATGAGAAGGTCAGGCCACTTGAACTCCTCGAACACAACGCAGCCTCCCTCATGAGCTCCGGCTACGGCCCCAGGCACCAGCCCATCGCCACAGCCGCGGACGGTCCCACCGCACGCCCCCGCCTCGCCGGGCGGACACGATCACGGAGCACGGTCCGGGCATGGGTCCAGGATGATCCGGACAGTCCGGGCGTGCATCCTGGCTGATCAGTCCGCGAATCCCAGCAGCGTGTCCGGGTTGCAGTGCGGACACGGATCCACCTGATCCGCAAGCGCCCGAAGCGTCTGCTCTCTCGTGGCGGCCTTGCTGCGTTTACCGGCCATATGGCAGCCGCCGACATGGACGTACACCGGCGGGGCGCCACGGCTCAGGCTCTGCTCGATCAGCCAGTCCGGGGCCGGCGGCCGGGCCTCGATGCCGCGCTGCCGCTCGGCCTCGCGCTGCTCGGCGTACGCGATGTGCTGCCGCACTCGGTCCAGGGTGAGGGCGAGCCACGTCTCCAGGACCCGGAGCCGGTCCAGATCAGGCGGCAGATCAGTCACATCCCCAGCTTGCCTCAAAAATCGAACAAGGTTTCTACTGGGGATATGGCCAGGCCACGCGTCGACTACCTCACGGACACCCAGGAGCACATCCTGAGGTGCATCCGTTCGTCTATCAGCGACAGCGGCGAGGCCCCCACCGTTGCCGAGATCGGCCAGCAGATCGGCCTGCGCAGCAGCGCCTCCGTGCACTGGCACCTGCAGCGGATCGAGGCCCTCGGCTACATCGTCCGCGAGCCGCGCCGGCCCCGGGGGATCAGGCTCAGATGACTGCCGAGGCCGGCCGCTTCCACATCGTCCTCGCACTGGCAGGCCGGCCGGCCCTGCACGGCTGGTGGGAGGACGAGAAGGTGGCGCGGCGGCAGTTCGCGCACCTGGTCGGCCAGTACGGGGAGTCAGGCTCGCGCGTCACCCTCGTCGACGAGGCGACCGGCAGCGAGTTGACGCGGCGGCCGGACACTGGGTGATCGTCTGCCATGCTGGCCGCATGGACCTTGACCCCATCCCCGCGCCGGACTTTGAGGAGCCGGGCGAGGACGGCTTCACCGACGTCGTCACCCCCGAGGACGCGCCGCCGGTCGATGAATACCGGCTCTCGACCCGCGGCTAGCCGTCCGCCGACGCCGGATGCCGAGCCTGCTTCTTGACGTCAGCCTCAACGCCGTGGCGCGCTGCGCCCTGCTCCTTGGCATGCCCGGTGACCGCGGCCTGGACCTCCTCGGCCCGGGCCCTCCACGCCTGCCAGGCTTCCTCGTATGCTGCAGCCTGCTCGTCGGTCCACCCGGCTGTCGACCGACCGTACTCGTCGCGGAGTTGCGCGACGCGCGCATGCGCCTGGTCCGCCGCGCGCTGCAGGGCGATGAGGTCATCGAAACTGTGTGCCACAGGCCGGGATCCTAGGCCGAGCACGCCCACGCCCTGACGCGACCCGCCTGCAGTGCGCCTACCCCTCCGGCCCAGCCAGGTCGGTGCGCTGCCCCTGCCGGGACTTCCGCGCCCGGAAGTACGGCTCGATGACGCGCCAGTCGAACAGCCTCATGCGGCCGACCTTGAGGGCCTGCTCGATGGGGACCGGCCATGCGGGATCCTCCTCGGCCAGCTGCCGGCACCTCTGCGCGCTGATCCGCTTCAGCCCGGCGGCCTCAAGACGGGCGGGCATGTCCGCGAAAGAGATCAAGTCCGGGCCTCCCGTCTCGTCGACTTCCTCGGGCGGGGAGTCGGGCATGACTCCATCCTTCCAACTTCCTTGTTTTAAAACAAGGAAGTTCGCTACTCTCGATCCGGCACAACGGAAAACCCCTCGCCCCATGCGGAGTTGCAGCTCCGCAGGTCCGGGGCGAGGGGGGACCCGTTCCCAGCGATCAAGAGAGCAGGTCCGCCATGGAGCGTACCCAGCCCGACCTCACCGACGAAGCCCTGCGCAAGGTGATCGAACAGCCCAGCTACGCCGCGCAGATCCTCACCGTCGCCGCCCGCCTCCTTGAGCGGGACATCTCCAGCCCGGTCACCCCCGAGGCACTGGACGAGGCGATGACCCTGGCGGAGACGGCGATCCTCCTCACCCTGCCCGAGGCCGTCCAGCACATCGCCTCCACCCGCGCCCGCAGCCACCTCCCGTACCCGTACGCCGGCACCCGGCGGGAGTACATCGACCAGCTGCACGCGGCCGCTAAGGCGATCGCCTGATGGCCGGCCACCGCCGCGGACGCGGCCCCGCCAGCACCGAAGCCCTCGTACGGCAGATGCTCCTCGACCTCGCGCACCGCTTCGAGACCCACCGCCCCGACGCACGCGTCACCCCGGTCAGCCGCATCGCCGCGATCCAGGCCACGACCATGACCCCGGCACTCAGCCGCCTGCTGCGCTCCCGCGCCCCGGAGATCACCGGCCCGGTCACCCGCCGCGAGTACGCCGCCAAGCTCCGTGCCGCTGCCGAGCCCCCGGACCCGGGACCGGCGCGGTCCGCCCGCGTCGCTGCACTCCTTGAGCAGTGCGCCCAGGACTACGCCGAGCACCAGCGCCAGCAGAAGCGGGACGACACCGCCTGACCACTGCCAGACCGGCCGGGCCCGCGAAGGCCCCCACGCGGGCCCGGCCTCTTTTCCCGCTCCGGAGGAGCACTGTGAAGACCCGCACCACCACGCAGCTCGTCCCGCACACCGTCGACGGCAAGACCCGCATGGTCCCGGTCACCGTCGACACGCCCGCGCCTCCGCGGGACTGGGACCGCATCGTTCTCAACGGCGTCACGGGCATCGCCGTCGCCGTCCTGGCGGCCTCTGTCGTCTGGTCGACCGCATCCATCGGTGACCTCCTCGCCCGCCAGGTCGTCGAGCCCGCCGCCTACGCCGCCGCCATCGTTTTCGACCTCGCGTGGATCGCCTGCATGGCCGTCGAGTGGCTCGCCCGCCACGACGAGGACCGCGCAGCCCTGCCCCACAAGGCAGGCAACTTCGCGCTCGTGGTCGCCATGCTCGCCATCGGCGCCCACGGCAAACTCGCCGGATCGTGGGAGATCGGCGTCGTCGGCGCCCTCGTCTCCGCGCTCGCGAAAGGCTTGTGGACGGTCGTCCTGCGCCACCAGACCCCGGAGCTCGACGAGCGCACCCGCGCCTGGATCAAGGGCGAGTTCGCCGATGCGGGCGCGGCGCTCGCGATGATCCCGGTCCGCCGCCGTCTCCAGCGCGCGCAGGCGCTGGTGGCCGCCGAGCGTGCCGCGATCGGATCCGGTCCGGACAGCGGATCCGCCGATCCGGACCGTCCGGACGAGTCCGCGGACGATCCGGACGCCGACGTCATCGACCTTCACCCCCGCGCTGTGACCACGAAGGACGCGGTCCGGATCGCGTGGGACAGCGGGATCCGGGACGACGCCGACGCCGCCCGCTACGTCGCCAGGGTCACCGGCAAGGCCCCGTCTCCGGACACCGTCGCCCGCTACATGCGCGCCCTGCGGGTGGCTGGCTGATGGGCGCGCAGCCGCCGCCCGACGGTGACGAGCTGCGCGCCCGCGCCTACCTCCGCGCCCTCCACGCCCGCCCTCTCGGACACCAGGACCTCGCCATGCCCCAGCCCCAGCCTCGGCCTGTCACGCCGACGCGGATCGTGCCCGCAGGAGCACCGCTCCCACCGCGGCCGCCCGACCCCGGCGAGACCCCGCCCTGGTGGCAGAAGCCGCCCACGACACCGCCCCCGGCACCGCCTGCTCCGTCCGATCCGGATCCCGGACCGGTCGAGATCCGCCACGTCCACCACATCCAGCTGACCTGGCAGGACTCGGATCCGGACCCGGATCCGCCCTTGTGGGCGCGGGCCTGGGACCTGATCAGCTCCTGGCGGAACCTCCTCGCCATCGTCGCCGCCCTCGTGCCGTGGATCGCCGGGCAGAGCCCGGTCGGCCTGTGGTCCCACACCCTGCACGAGGCCCGCGGCGAGGCCGGTATCGCCGCCGCCTACATCCTCGCCGCGGTCGCCCTCACCGCCGCGTGGGCCGTGGACCGGCGCACCGGCCGCGCTACCCCCCGCTTCCTGCTCGTCACCGCCCTGCTGGGCTCCGTAGGGGTCCTGCACTGGTGGGACCCGATCCACCTGCTCACTGGAGTCTCCCTGTGACCGGCACGACCACCCTGACCCTCGGCGGCCTCCTTGCCGCCCTCCTCGTCCTCACCGCCAACCTGCACCCCTGGTGGACCGGCAACCGCGACCCCAAGCAACTCGCCCCGTTCGGCAAGGGGTTCACGGCCGCCGCCTGCGCCGCCGCCTGCCCCGGCGGGCTCCTCGGCTGGGCACACTCCCGCTCCGGCACCGTCGCCAACGGCGCAGGCGAGCGCACCAGCGCGGTAGCCGCTGGCACCACCACGGGCAGCGGCCTCACCAGCGGCCAGCTCGTCGGCCTCGGCTCCACCGGCGCCGCCATCGCCGTCCTCGTCGTCTTCATCGTCAGCCTCGCCTACAAGAAGGCCGGCAAATCCGACCGGCGCCGCATCATCGGCGGAGCGTTCGTCGGCTCCGTGCTGCTCCTCACCGCGGGCGTGGCCGGAGCCCTGTCCTGGCTGCCGGACGTCCTGGACACCACCGGCGCTGTTCTCGTCGACACCGTGCAGGGGGTGGGACTCCTGTGAGCCGCCTCGCCCGCCCCGCTACCCGCCTCGCCACCGGTACCAGCGTGCTGGCCCGGCGTCTCGGCGCCCGCACTGCCGCCTGGATCCGCAAGGGCCGCCGCGACGACCTCACCGGCTGGCGCGCCACCCTCGGCTGCTGGGCGCGCCTGGCCGTCCTCGGGCTCGGCTGCTGGCTGCTGTGGCGGCTCATCCGGGCCGTACCCCACCTGCTGTGGCTGCTGTCGGCCGCGTGGACCGCCGCCGCCTGGCGAGCAGGCCGCCCCCGAACCGAGGGGGAGGCCCCCGACGAGGCCCCGCCCGTACCCGACGCGGAGGCCGTGCGGGGCCTGCTCCTGGCCCTCATGGGGACCGGCTCCGGGGTGCACCTGCGCACTGTCCTCGCCCACCTCCAGCAGCACGGCCAGTGGGAGGGCCGTACGGTCACCGATCTGCGCGCTCACCTGACCCGCCTCGGGGTGCCCGTCGACCGGTCCGTGAAGGTGGCCGGCACCCCCACCTGGGGGGTCCGCCGACGCGATCTGGAGGCCCCTTCCCCGACCACAGCCGAGGACACGTCTCCCGAGCCGTCTACCGCCGCCTGACCTGCACGTCTACCGGCGCATCTACCGCCGTCTACCAGCCCATCTACCCGCCATCTACCGCCGGGAAGGGGACCCCCGATGGACGAGATCACGAGGCGTATGGCCGAGGCCGAACAGGCCGAGTCGGAAGGGAACTACCGGGAAGCAGCTCACCTCTACAACCGCCTCGGCAAGGACATTCAGGCCCGCCATGGGCGCTTCGACGCCAGGGCGCTTGACGCCTTCGAGGGAGTGGCCCGCTCGATCCGCAAGGGGAGCGCGTAGCCCAAAGCGTGTCTGGCTCGGCGACGGCCCCGTAACGGAGCCGCCCGCCGCAACAGCACGACGACCCACAAGCACCGGCGCGGCCGTGCCTTCCGCCAAGTCGACTACGGCCGCGCCGGGTTCCACCCATCCCGAACACGAGACAGGAGACCGCCATCATGGCGTTCCGCCGATCAGTCCCCCAAGACGAGCTCCGTAAGACGATGAGCCCGGAGCAGTTGCAACGGCATGCGACGACCTACCAGCCGTCCCGCGGCGGTCACTTCCCCGAGCCCGAGAAGCCGGTTCCGGGCACACCGAAGCCCAACGCGAAGCAGTGACCCGGCCAGTCCGGCGAGCTGACCTGAACGACTGAGAGGATCGAGTCATGAGTGAGCGTGTGAACGTCCGTGTCCTGCTGCTGTTCGGCGACCAGGCCGAGGTCGTCGCCAACGTTCCGGCCGAGGAGCGCGCGGAGCCGGAGCGGTACCCGGCCGGTGAGATCGCCGAGGCTGTGGGCCTGGCGGTCAAGGATCTGCCGGGCCAGGCTCTGTCCGCTGTCGTCGGTGGCGACGGCCGGCTGTCCGGCTGGCAGCTGGCCTGATCGCGTAGGGCCTCAGCCCCGCTTGGGGCTGAGGCCTTTTCTTCACCTCAGGGTGTTGCAATCCACTACTTGAGTGCTGTAAATTACTACTCAAGAGGTGAGGGGCCGCGAACCCCGACCCTCCCGATCCATCTCAACTCAACAGTGGAAGGACAGTCACATGGCTGACCACAAGGACGAGGTCATGGGGGTTCTGGCCCACTCGATCTCGACGGTCTACACCATCCTCGTTGACGTCTGCGGGATGCTCCCCGTGCGCATCGGCCTCCCCGCCGACCAGCACATCCCCGCATCGGCCGCCTACCCCGCAATCCAGCGGGTGGCCGACCTCGCGACGGAGCAGCCCATGGGCGAACTCCAGGGGATCCAGCTGTACACCGGCTGCATCCACCTCCTGGCCGCCATCGACCTCTACGCCCTCTGCGCAATGAGGTTCATGGACACCCGAGCCGAAGGAGCGAGCGCCAACCTCCTCGTCGCAGAAGAGGCGCTCCGGGCACTCGCCACCTGGCTGGCGATCAACGAGGCCGACTGACCAAGCACCGCCCCCGGCAGCCAGCCGGGGGCGGTACCCACTGAAGACGCGAGACCGGCGAGGGCCAGGCCGAAGCCCCGGCACACGGTGCCGCTGCGAAACCCCCGCCGGCCGGATCCATCCCTCACCAGGAAGGACAGAACACCCATGGTAGAGCGCCCGCCCCACCCCACGCCCCCCCGGCAGCCGCCACGCCCACCGGAGACGGTCGAGGAAATCGCGGCCCGCCTCGGCCGCCCCCTCAGCACGGTCAAGAACACCTGGCGCCGGCACCCCGCCTGGCCCGCACCACTCCCCGAGAAGCGGGGCCGCCGGGTCCAGTACGACCCCGACGCCGTCGACGCGTTCGTCCGCGACCACATCGACCGCCAGACCCCCGACCTCGAACCCCGCCGCCTCTACACCGCCCGCGACCTCGAAGCCGCCGACATCGGCATCCGGGCCAGCACAATCCGCGCCGACCTCGCCCGAGGACGCTGGCCCAACCCCGACGACACCACCGGCAGCGTGAACCGCTGGTACGGCTCCACCGCAACCCACGCCCTCGCCAAACGTCGCGGCTACCGACGCTGAGCAGCCGCAGCATTCCGCTATCGCGACAGCGCTCCCCTTCGATGCCACACCCAGGACCAGGCCCCGCCGCGTAACCCCCTGCCGCAGCGGGGTCCGCTTCTTAGGGCAGACCCTATGGATGCGAACACCTGTTCCAGGTGAGCCTTGATCGACTGGTCCGGCCGGATCGCGCGCACTTCCCAACGACTCGCTCGTCGCCTTTTGACGCACGCGACCCGGCGAAAGGCACGCCCTCATGCCCGATTGGACCCTCCACACCGGAGACGCGCTCACCATCCTCAACAGCCTCGACACACCCGTAGACGCTGTCATCTGCGACCCGCCCTATAACAGCGGCGGGCGCACAATGACCGAGCGCACCAGCCGTACCGCCCGCGAAAAGTACCTGACCGAAGGCGGCCGCAAGCACGGCTTCGACCTCGGCGATTTCACCGGCGACAACCGCGACCAGCGCTCGTACCTCGCATGGCTGTCGCTCATCCTCGCCAACTGCTACCGCCTCACCAGACCTGGCGGCGCGGCCCTCGTCTTCACCGACTGGCGCCAGCTCCCCGTCACCTCAGACGCCCTGCAGGCCGCGGGCTACACCTGGCGCGGCGTCGCCGTCTGGCACAAGACCACCGCGCGCCCCCAGCCCGGCCGCCTCAAGCAGGACTGCGAATTCATCGTCTGGGGCAGCAACGGCGCCATGATCCCCGGCAACGAACCCGTGTACCTGCCGGGCCACTTCACCGGCAGCCAGCCCCGCGGCACAAACCGCCGGCACATCACGCAGAAGCCCCTCGACGTCATGCAGCAGCTGGTCCGCATCGTCCCTGCCGACGGCACCGTCCTCGACCCATTCACCGGGTCAGGCACGACCGGAGCGGCCGCGCTCCTCGAAGGGCGCTCATTCATCGGGATCGAGCAGTCAGCGAGCTACGCCGCCATCGCCCGCGAGCGACTGGCCGAAATCACGGCCGCATAAGCCCTGCTGGACACGGAAACGATCAGCACTGCATAATCCGATGCCAGCAGCACACTTGTGCCCACACACCACACAGCCCCCGTCCTTGAGCGGGGGTTTCGTCGTATCCGGGGGTGAGCGCATGCCCCAGCCGGGCTCAGGTCCCCGAGAGGCCGACGGTGAGTTCTGGTTCACCGTCCGCGAGATCGCCGCCTTCACCGGCCGCGCCCTGCAAACGATCTACTCCTGGGAACGCCGCGGCCACCTCACAAACCCCCGGCACGACGAGCGCGGCCGCCGCATCTACACCCAGGCCCAGGTCGCCGCCGCCGAACGCCGAGCCCGCCACAACACCGCCGCGGTCCGCCGCCTCGCCAGCTGACCGCCCCATCCCACCGAAGGAGCCCGCGATGCCGCGCGAAGCCCTCACCGTCACCCAGCTCAGCCGTGCCGGTATCGCCCCGCCCACCCCGGCCGACGGCGACCCCGTCAACAACCACAGCGTGCAGAACAACGGGCGCGTCTTCCTCCTGGTCGCCAACGCCAGCGAATCCAACGCCCGCACCCTCACGCTCCGCCTCCCCGGCGTAGTCGACGGCCAGGCCCTCACCCCCAAGACGGTCTCCATCCCCGCCAGCGCCTCCCGCTACATCGGGCCCTTCCCCACCGACTCCTACGGCTCCACCCTCCAGATCGACGTCGACAACGCCGAACTCAAGCTCACCGCCTTCGGCATCTAATGCCCTCCACCGCAGGAAGTGTGACCGTCGCCTGCCCCGTGTGCGACGAAGAGATCACCATCGCGCTGCGCATCCAGACGCCCCCACGGACGGACAACAGCAAGCCGCTCCGCATCGAGCTGGAGCCCGACCTCGATGCCTTCCGAACCCACCTCACCGCCGCCCACGCCGACACCGATGGAAGCTGATGGCCAATCAGAAGATCGGGCAGCTGATCGACAGCCTCGGCGTCGAAGCCGACCTCGACGAAGGCGACCTCGTCGCCGACGCCTTCGTGATCCTCAAGGTCGTCAAAGCCGACGGCACGGTCACACTCGCCAACGCCCGCTCCGAGGGCCTCGACTGGATCACCCGCCTCGGCATGGTCACCGCCGCACACACCATCGAGAACAGCGGCTTCATCGACTCCCCGTCCACCGACGACACCTGAGAGCAGGCACCCGCATTGGCCCGCATCCAGATCCTCCCCCTCCCCGAAGGCGCCTCTGACGAGCGCCCGCCCTTCGCCCTCGTCATCGACCAGGCCAACGAAGCGATCTTCCGTGACCTCGCCCACGGCATCGCGTACGACAGCGACAACGGACAGCGCCCGCTCCGCGAAGCTCTCAAGGCCGACCTCGGCGCCCAAGCCATCCTGTGCTTCGAGGACACCATCGAGATCCCCGCCAACGACGTCACCGCCTACGCCACCCCGACCACGGTCATCCATGTCGAGGGTGACGCCGACTACGGCAGCGCCGACCTCACCGACCAGATCCGTCGTGGCATCGAACGCGCCCAAGCCGACCACTACGGACGGACTGCGTGAGCGGCGGCGCCTACAACTACCTGTACGCCTCCGTCGACCTTGAGGACCTCCAGGCCCGCCGCTACGACCTCGAAGCCATGGCGGCCCGGCTGGCCGGCCTCGGCTACGCCCAGGACGCCGCCGGCGAGACCGAGGAACTTCTGCTCCTCTTCAGGCAATGGGAAGTCCGGGCCGAGGTGCGAATCAGCCGACTCTCCGAGCTGTGGCGCGCCGTCGAGCGCCTGGACTCCAACGACGCAGGCGAGGACGCCGTGAAGGCTGCCCTCGCCAAGTACCGGGCCGACACCGACGGCACCCCGCCGCCATAGCCCGGTCAGTCCTGGAAAGACCCGTCCCGACGCCGCTGGTGCCGGCCCATCATGTGCTTGCACTGCGGGCAGTTCTTCAAGAACACCGGCTTGATCAGCCACGCGAGCGTGATCAGGTACAGCGTGTGGCGCCCCTGCCGGGCAATCCACGGCATCGTGCACGTCTGACAGTCACGGCACCCACTGGCCACGACAACACCCCCTCACCGCTGGGACCCCCCTGGTCCCACGCCCGGCACGGTAACCCTCCGGAGGTGGTCACCGTGGCCAGACGCGCAATGTCCATCTGCACCACACCAGGCTGCCCCGAGTACACCCACGGCGGACGATGCGCAGGCTGCCGAGCCAGGGCCGAACGCCAGCGCGGCACCGCCGCCCAACGCGGCTACGGCACACGCCACCGCCGCCGCTTCCGCGCCGCCGTCCTCGCCCGCGACCCGGAGTGCGTCTGCACCGACACCAGCCACGGCCACGCCAACCCGTGCGGCGCCCTCAGCCAGCACGCCGACCACCACCCGCGCAGCCGACGCGAACTGGTCGCCGCCGGCGAGGACCCCGACGACCCACGCCACGGCCGCGGCCTGTGCGGCCCGTGCCACAGCCGCGAGACCGCACACCACCAGCCCGGCGGCTGGAACCAGTAGCCCACCACCCCACCCTGCGCCCCGCCCTGCCGCACGCCGGCCCCGAGGCGCTGCCCGGGCTGCAGGACCTCACCGACACTGCGGCTCGGCTCACGCTCACCGATTCCGCATCGCCGAGCACAAGCCGACGCATCAACCCCGCCCAGCGCGCACCTGGCGCGGTCTGCGCGATGCCAGCCGCCGACGGTCACGGCGCAACGCCGAGACCGGCCTGAGCGGCGCCGCGCAGCCGGGCTCGCCGGGCCCGCGCGGGGGTGGGGGCGCACCCGCGCGGGCGTGCGCGCAGGAGACCGCGGGGGAGGGCAACGCCAGTCTGTACGGGTCTGGGAACCCCCGTCTGACGCGTCGAACGCCGGCACCACCCGCGCCCACTGCCCAGCCGCAATGGCCGGGCACCGACGCGCCGCAACGGCGCTCACCTGGAGTGATGACCATGGCAGGCATGGGCCCAGCCCCGAAACCCGAGGGAGCACGACGCCGGCGCAACGCCACCGTCGCCATGACCCCGCTACCGCCCGAAGGGCGGAAAGGGCGCCCCCCGAAATGGCCGCTGCTGGACGACGTCGTGCTCGTCGCCCGCCGTGACCTGGCGGTCCGCAGGGCAGACGAGCTGGAGCTCGCGCTCTTGGAGCCGAACCTCACGGGGCGCGCGAAGATCGCTGCACAGAAGAAGGCCGACACCGCACGCGAGGCCGCGCTGGTCCTCACCAAGCAAGTCGAGGCGCAGCAACAGCTTGAGGGTGAGCTGTGGAAGGAACTGTGGAAGACACCGCAGGCGGTGATCTGGGCGCAGCAGTCGTGGACGCGGGAGGTCGCGCAGTACGTGCGGTGGAAGGTTCGCGCGGAGTCGGGCGATCTGGACGCGGCCAAGGAAGCACGGCAGTTGGCGGACCGTCTGGGGCTGACGCCTCTGGCGATGCTGCGGCTGCGGTGGAAGATCGCTGAGCCGGACGAAGGCACGGTGTCGCGTGCGCGGCGTCGGCCGGCTGCCGGAAGGCGTAGGCCGAAGCCGGACGACCCTCGGGCCACCTTGCACTTGGTGGACTAACCGTGGGTGTCCTGATGGTGCCCAGCCCGGACGACGAGCCGTGGCCGACGCTGGGCCCGCAGGTGTGTGATCTCCTCGAAGAGCGTGCGATCCACGGGCCGGGCGCGCTGCGTGGCCAGCCGTACGTGCTGGACCCGGAGAAGAGGGCGCTGATCTACCGCTGGTACGAGGTGTACCCGCAGGGGCACCCGCGCGCGGGCAAGCGGCGCTTCAAGCGGGTGGGGCTGTCGGTCCGGAAGGGCACGGCCAAGACGGAGCTCGCCGCCGCGGTGGCGTTCGCCGAGCTGCATCCCGAAGGGCCGGTCCGGTGTGACGGGTTCGACGCGGACGGAGAGCCGGTCGGTGTTCCGGTGTCGGACCCGTACATCCCAATGGTCGCGTACACCGAGGAGCAGACGGAGGAGTTGGCGTACGCCGCTCTGTACGTGATGGTCACGGAGGGGCCGGACGCGGATCTGTTCGACCCGGGCCTGGACCGCATCATGCGGTGGGACGGTCTGGGCCGTGCGGTGCCGCTCGCGTCCTCACCGGACGCGCGTGACGGTGCACGTACGACGTTCCAGCACTTCGACGAGACACACCGCTTTACGCTGCCCCGGCACCGTGAAGCGCACCAGACGATGCTGGCGAACATCCCGAAGATCATGCTGTTCGACCCGTGGTCCCTGGAGACGACCACGACGTACACCCCCGGCGAGGGCAGCGTGGCTCAGGGCACGCACGAGTTCGCCGAGCTGGTTGCGTCGGGGAAGTCGAAGGACCGGACGCTGTTCTTCTTTCACCGCCAGGCGGACCCGCGGCCGGACGAGGACCTCTCGGACGACGAGCAGATCCGCGCTGCGGTCCGTGAGGCGAGCGGGCCGAGTATCGCGGCGTGGCCGGACTTCGAGGGCCAGGTCGACGCGATCGTCTCCCTGTACAACGCGCCCGACACGGACCGCGCGTACTGGGAGCGGGTGTGGCTGAACCGTCGGGTGCAGGCCGGCCGCCAGGCCTTCTCCGTCGCACGGTGGGCAGAGCTCGCCCGGCCGGACCAGCCGCTGCCGGAGAAGGGCGAGCGGATCACGATCGGCTTCGACGGCGCCCAGTTCCGCGACGCCACTGCGCTCATCGCCACCCATCTGGCGACCGGGTTCCAGTGGCCGCTCGGCATCTGGGAGGCCCCGCCCGGTGCCAACGAGGGCGACGACCCGGACCAGCAGTGGGAGTGTCCAGCCGACGAGGTCGACGCCGCGATGATCGAGGCCTTCGACACCTGGGACGTGGTCCGCTCCTACGTCGACCCGCCGTACTGGGAGGGCCTGATCACCACGTGGCAGGGCCGGTGGGGCGAGAAACAGATCACGAAGTGGTGGACCAATCGCCTCAAGGCCACGGCCTACTCGCTGCGCGCCTACGAGGGCGCGATGAGGACCGGGGCGCTGACGCACTCCGGGCACGATGCGTACGCCCGGCACGTGGCCAACGCCCGCAAGAAGCAGCTGAAGATGCTCGACGAGCAGGGCAAGCCGCTGTGGGTGATCGAGAAGGAACGTCATCAGTCGCCGCTGTCCATGGACGGCGCGATGGCCGGCTGTCTGTCGTGGGAAGCCCACCGCGACGCGATCGCAGCTGGCGTCAAGCCGAAGAGGAAGCCGTCCAGGATGATCGTCCTGCGGTAGAAGGTGAGGTGAGCCATGGAGCGCACCGAGCTGGAATGGCTGGAGCACCTGATCGCCTGCCACGACAGTTGTAAGGGCGACCTCGAAAAGTTGGACCGGTACTACGAGGGCACGCAGCCCCTGTCGTACATGGCGCCGGAGCTGCAGCAGGAGCTGCAGGAGTCGGTGCGGCAGGTCGTCATCAACTGGCCGCGCCTGGTCGTCGACTCGATCGAGGAGCGCCTGGACGTCGAGGGATTCCGCTACCCGGGCAAGGCCGAGGCCGACGAGGAGCTGTGGCGGATCTGGCAGGCCAACGACCTGGATGAGCAGTCCCAGATGGGGCACCTCGACGCACTGGTCATGCGGCGGTCCTACGTCGTGGTCGGGCCGAACGAGGAAGACCCCACGACGCCGATCGTGACGGTGGAGTCGGCGCTCGACATGTACGCCGAGCACGACCCGCGGACTCGCCGGGTCGCCGCCGCGGTGAAGCGGTGGTGCGAGGGCGCGGGCAAGGACGAGATCGAGCACGCCACCCTGTACCTGCCGGACGCGACGATCTGGTGGGTCAAGCAGGATGGCACGTGGGTCGAGGATCCGGACTACCCGCGCGATGACCACGGCCTGGGCGTGCCGCCGGTGGAGGTCCTGGCGAACCGGACCCGGCTGAAGTTGCGCAACGGTGTCTCTGAGCTGGCGGACGTCATCCCGCTGTCGGACGCCGCCTGCAAGATCGCCACGGACATGATGGTGTCCGCCGAGTATCACGCCACCCCGAGGCGTGTGGCGTACGGGTTCGGTGAGGAGGACTTCACCGACGAGCACGGGCGGCGGATCTCCGCCTGGTCGCGGATCGCGGGCCGGATCTGGGCGACGGAGAAGAACAAGAAGGACGACGGCGTCGACGTCACCCAGTTCCCCGAGGCGGATCTGAAGAACTTCCACTCGACGATCAGCCAGCTCGCCACGCTGGTGGCGTCCCTGGCCGGTCTGCCGCCGCACTTCCTCGGGCACTCCACCGCCAACCCCGCGTCGGCGGACGCGATTCGCTCCAGTGAGGCGCGCTTGGTGAAGCGGGCCGAGCGCAAGCAGAGGGCGTGGGGCGGCACGTGGGAGCGGGTCATGCGGCTGGTGCTGCTGGTCCGCGACGGAGAGGCGTCCGCCGACGCGCGGTCGCTGGAGACGATCTGGCGGGACGCGTCCACGCCGACGGTGGCTCAGGCCGCCGACGCCGCGGTGAAGAAGTTCCAGGCGCACATCGTGCCGCTGCGGCAGACCCGCGAGGATCTCGGCTACACCCAGGCGCAGATTGTCCGCATGGAAGAGCAGGACGAGGCCGACGCGGCCAACACGGTCCGTCGCCTGGCGGCCGGGGATGTCACGCCGCTGTTCGGCGCGAAGCCGGTCGAGGAGCCACCGCAGCCGCCGGAGGATGAGGAGCCGCCGGAGGCCGGCCGTGGCAACGCCGCCTGAGCGAGCCGGGCTTCCCCCGGATCCGATGCAGATGGCGGCCGCCCGCTACGACCACGTCGCGGCCACGATTCGGGCGATCGTCGAGCAGATCCAGGCGGTGTGGGCGCAGCTCACCGCCCAGTCGGTGGAGGCCGCGCTGCTCGGCGAGGCCGGCGCTCAGATCGCCGCCGCGGCGGCGGCCGGGCAGCTGACCGTCGCCCAGGCCGCCCAGGCGTACATCGCCGCGCAGATGGCCGCGCAGGGCGGGATGTCGCTGGCCCGGTCCGCGCTGCTGCCGCAGTTGGTCCCGTCCGCGTTCACTGGGATCGCGCCCGGGGGCGGGCCGCTGGAGTCCCTGCTGTATGTGCCTGCCATCGGTGTGCGGCGCAGGCTGGCCGCGGGGCTGCCGCCGGAGGAGGCGATGATCGGCGGGCTTGTGGACATGACGATGTACACCTCGACCGCGATCGCCGACACGGCGCGGACCGCGGACCAGGTCGCGATGGCCGCGCACCCGCAGTGCGTGGCCTACGTGCGGGTCGTACGGCTGCCCGCCTGCGCCCGGTGCATCATCCTCTCCGGCCAGATGTACAGCCGCTCCGAGGGGTTCCTGCGGCACCCGCGCTGCGACTGCCAGACCCTGCCGCTGCGCGAGAACGAATGGCCCGGCATCTACACCCCGCGCCAGCTGTTCGACCAGCTCGACAAGGAGCAGCAGCAGCGCGTGTTCGGGGTCGACGGTGCCCGGGCGATCCGGCAGGGTTCGGACATCGGGCAGATCGTCAACGCCCGCCGCGGCATGAGCACCGCGACCGTCCACGGCCGCGACGTGCAGATCACCAGCGAGGGCACCACCCGCCGCGGCGTGTACGGGCGAAGCCGCGCCCAAGCCGGGGACCGGTTTGGCCGGTTCGCCGGGCAGCGGTACGGCCAGGCCACCTCGGCCCGCTACATGCGCACCCAGTCGACGCCGCGCCTGATGCCCGAGGAAATCTTCCGGATCGCGGAGGACCGCGACGAGGAACTGCGGCTACTGCGCCGCTACGGCTACATCGTGTAGCCGCCCACCCCACGGCCGTACGCAACGTGCGGCCGCCGATTCCCCCGCAATGGGAGACACCCACCATGAAGGCAACCCGCCACGCCTGGCTGCCCGCTGCGCACCGCACGGGCGACTGGTTCCAGCTGACCCGGCACGACGACCCCGACCCGGCCGATCCGTCGGCAGACCCGCCTGCCGACCCGGCGGACCCGCCCGCCGATCCGCCGGCAGACCCCGACCCGGCCGATGACCCCGAGGGCGCCGACCAGCTCGGCGACGCCGGGAAGAAGGCCCTCGACGCGATGAAGCGGGAACGCGCCGAAGCGAAGAGGGCGGCGGCCGCCGAGAAGAAGCGCGCCGACGCACTCGCCGCGAAGGTGCAGGAGTTCGAGGACCGCGACAAGTCCGAACTGGAGCGAGCCCAGGCCCAGGCCCAGCGGGCGCAGGAGGCGGCCGCAAAGGCCACCGCCCGCGCGGTGCGCGCCGAAGTGAAGGCTCTTGCCGCTGACTTCGCCGACGTCGATGACGCGGTCGTGCACCTGCAGTCGCGGATGGGCGAGTACGCCAACGACGACGGCGAGATCGACACCGAGGCCATCGAGGCCGATCTCACGGAGCTCCTCGAACGCAAGCCGCACCTGCGCAAGCAGGCGGCGCCCGCGGACCCGCAGGGTTCGGACAGGAAATCGCCCAAGCCGGACCCGAGCCAGGGCCCCCGGCCGTCGCCGACGCCCGCCGATTACCGCAACGCCGACCGCTCGGCTCTCAAGGACGAGCTCGCCAAGTACGGCGTCCGCCTGCGCGGATGATCCGGATCCGTGCCCGGCTGGGCGACGGCCGCACCGTGATCGAGGTCGACGGGCATGAGGGCCACGTCGAGAGCGGGCGGGTGTGCGCGGCGATATCGGCCATCACTCAAACCGCACTGCTCGGCCTGTCCGCCGTGGCCGAGCAGCACCCGGACCTTGTGTCCGTCGACATCACCTTGGAGTAACCGCATGAAGACCAACACCCTCGCGCGTGCGCGGTCGTGGTTCCGGCTCGACCGGCACGACGTCCGGACCACCCTGCCGGCGGCGATCCGCGCCATCATGCAGAACGGCCTGCTCGACGGCATGTTCCGCGAGTCGCTCATGCCGGAGCTGCTGTTCGCGCAGATCGCGGACGTCGAGCCGTGGCAGGGCGCCAAGGGCTCGAAGAAGATCATGACCCGTAACGGGCTCATGACCCCGGACCCCACCCCGACCACCGGCTCCGACGCATCCACCGGCTCGTACAGCATCGAGCAGTGGGAAGTCGTCATGGACCAGTACGGCAAGTCCATCGACACCGACCTGCTGCAGTCGAAGATGACGCAGGCGTCGAAGTACCTCAACGACGTCGGCCGCCTCGGCATCCACGCCGGGCAGACCCTCAACCGGCTGGCCCGCAACAAGCTGTACAAGGGGTACGCGGGCGGCCGTACGTTCTGCCGCACGGCGGGCTCGTCGGACACGACCATCGAGGTCGCCAGCGTCGACGGGTTCACGCACGTCCTGGTCGACGGTGTGCCCACCGCCGTCAGCGCGTCGACTCCCCTGGACATCACCATCGAGGGCGTCGCCAACACGGTCACCGGCGTCAACACCAGCACGAACACGCTGACCCTGGGCACGGCCCGGGCGGACGTCCTCGGTGATGCGGTCGTGTCCTCGCAGGCCCCTTACGTCGTGCGGGCAGGCACCAGCAACGACTCCGCCTACGACCTGGGCGCCGGGGACCTGATCAAGTTCTCCCATTTCCGGGCCGCGGTCGCCCGCCTGCGCCGCATGCACGTCCCGCCGGCCGAGGGCAGTAACTACGTCGCCCACATCGACTCCGTGACCGAGAGCCAGCTGTTCGAGGACACCGAGTTCCAGAACCTCTACCGGGGCCGCGCCGACTCCGACACCTACCGCGATCTCGCCATCGGTGTGTTCGGCGGCATCGTCTGGGTCCGCAACGAAGAGGTGCCGTACCTCGACACGAGCGCCACCGGCTACGAGGACCTCTCCACCACCGTGCACCGGCCGATCGTCGTCGGCTCCGGCGCCCTGGTTTCCGCGCCGTTCGAGGACATCGCGGGCCTGCTCTCCGAGACCGGAGTCAGCGACGTCCCCGAGATCGCCATGATCAACGTCGCGCCGGGTGTCGACGTCGCCCGCATCGTGCGCCCGCCGCAGGACCGGTACCAGCAGACCGTGTCCACGACCTGGTCGTGGGTCGGCGACTACGGCGTCCCGAGCGACTCCCTCGCCAACGGCGACCAGGCCCAGTTCAAGCGGGCCGTGATGCTGGAGCACAGCGCGAACTGACCCCGCCCGGGGCCTGGCCGGCGGCCGGGCCCCGAGCCCGACGAAAGGGGAAGTCTCGTGCCTCGTGTTGTGGTCAACGAGAACTTCAAGGTCTTCCACGGGCACATGCCCGTACAGCTCACCGCAGGGCAGGTCGTGACCGGCAGCCTCGCCGACCTGCTCGCCCGCAGCGCCCGCAAGAAGGTCACCGTCCTCGACGATGGCCCGGACCCAGAGGGCGGCAAGCAAGGCCCGACAGCCCCGGCCGACGGCGACCTGGACCTGGACGCGTCCATCGCCGACGTCCTCGCCTGGGTCGGCAACGACCGCGAGCGGGCCGCCGAGGCGCTGGGCCAGGAACAGGCCAAGTCCAGCCCACGGTCGACGCTGGTCAAGCAGCTCGCCAAGATCGCGGACGCGTAGCGGGGAGGGGGCGTCGTGGCACTCCCCTCCTTCGCCACCGCCGAGCAGCTGCAGGCATACCTGCCGGGTGTGACGGTGCCTGCCGAATCCGCCGAGCTGGCCCTGCGGATCGCCTCTGCCGCGATCCGCAGGGAGACCCGGCAGACGCTCTCCTTCGTCGCCGACGACACGGTCGTCCTTGAGGGAGGTGAGCGGGCTCTGGCGCTGCCGCAGCGGCCGGTGGTCGTGGACGACGACCACCCGCTGACCGTGGTGGAGATCCCCGACGGCACCGGCCTGGAGGTGCCCGCCGTCGAGAACCGGGACTTCATTCGGCAGGGCGCCGAACTGCGGCGCGGCGAGCCGCTGTACGACATGTCCCGGTTCGCGGGCTGGCCCGTCAACCGGCCGCTCGGGATCTGGGCCGACCGCGTCCGGGTCACCTACAGCCACGGCTTTGAGGAGATCCCGGACGACATCGTCGGGGTGTGCCTGGACCTGGCGGCCGCCACCTTGTCCAACCCCCGCCGCCTGCGGTCGGAGTCGGCCGGCGCCACCAGCGTGACCTACACGGTGGAGACGTTCGGCACCGGCAGCCTGACCAGCGATCACCGCCGGATCCTGCGCGGCTACAAACGGACCGCGCTGTCGGTGAGGCCATCGTGAGCGTCCTGTACGAGCAGTCCGCGGTCATCGTCCGCCCAGCCGTCACCGAGGACCGGTACGGCAACAGGAAGCCGGACTACGGTCCGGCCGCCGAGCGGATACCGATCGAGCAGATCAACGTGCAGCCGTCCGGCGGCAGCAGCGAGGACACTGACGACAAACAGCTCACCGTCACCGGCTGGCTGCTGATCTCCGCGCCCGGCACCCTGCCCGACCTGCGCGAGACCGACCGCATCGAGTTCGAGGGCATGGTCCTGGAGGTCACCGGCAAGGTCGGCCGCTGGCCCGTGCCCACCGCGATCCGCCACATCGAGGCCCAGCTCAAGGAGGTGGACTGACGATGCCACGAGCCCCCTTCCGGTACGTGCCGAACAGGCGGTTCTTCGACGAGGTGGCACGCAGCCAGGAGATGCACACGATCCTCCTGGACGTCGCGCAGCGCGGCGCGAACTTCGCCCGAGGCTTCGCCCCGTCCTACTCGGGCCCGACGTACAAGCCAGGCGTGACCAGGCACGGCGAGTACAAGGCGCAGATCTACTCGGGTGCGCACCTCAACCCCAACGGCTGGCGGGCCGAGTTCGGCGCTGCGGCGCCCTGGTCGCTGCAGGTGGAGTTCGGGACCGGCCGGCACGACGACCGGGCCCGTGACTCCCGAGGCCGGTACCGGTCAGCGCGCGCCCGCCCGCAGGGCGGCTACAGCCCGAAGTTCCGGCCGCTCGGCCGGTCGCTCGACGCCCTAAGGAGCACTGCCTGATGCACCGGATCAGACTCGCGTACTGGCACGACGGCCGGCAGCCCGGTGACGAGATCGAGGTCGACGCCGATCAGCTGCGCGCACTCACCCGTGACGGCCGAGTCGCCGAGGTCCTGCCCCAGACCGCTTCCGTGCAGGAGCCCGCCTCGGCCGCGGCCGCGCCCGAGGACCAGGAGGCCGCCGAGGAGCCTGCCGCCGCCGAGGAGCAGGCTGAGCAGCTGGAGCCGTCGGCGAAGACCCGACGCCGACGATGACCACACCGCTCGTCTTCCCCGACGCCGAGCTTGTCGCGGTGACCGTGCTGCGGGCCGCCCTCGCGTCCGGCACGCACGTCGGCACCGAGTGGCCCGACGAGCTGCTGGCCAAGCTCAGCGGCGGCGTGGTGTCGGTGACCCGGGGCGGCGGCGCCACCGTCCAGCGCAACGTCATCGAGGACGTCACCCTCGACATCGACGTCCTCGCCGCGGACAAGGCCGCGGCCCACGACCTGGCACAGCTCGCCCGCGCACACCTGACCGCAGCCCGCGGCACGACCGTCGACGGTGCGCAGATCTACGAGGCCGATGACGTCTCCCTGATCTGGCTGCCCTTCGCCCCGGACAGCGAGACCACGTCCATCCCCCGCTACGTGCTGGTGATGCAGCTGCGCCTGCGCGCGGCACCAGCCACCCCGTAACCCGCAGCCCCTTTCCCTCCGTACCCGTCGGCCGCCGGTCGCACGGGTCCTTCGCATGCCTGGAGGCATCCGTGTCGAACGACGCAGACAACGTGCGGGTCGCACTCAACGGCTCGATCTACCTGGCCCCCGTGGGGACCACCGGCCCGACCGACCTGGACACCGCGTGGGGTGCGGGCTGGGTCGACCTCGGGTACATGTCCGACGACGGCGTGAGCATGGAGTACTCCACGGACGTGGAGGACATCAACGCCTGGCAGTCCCTCTCCCCGGTCCGGCGCGTCCTCACCTCGGTGGACATGACGCTCGGCTTCACCGCGCTGGAGCTCAAGCCCGCGACGATCACGGCGTACTTCCCGGACTCCACGATCACCGAGGTGTCCGCCGGCGCCGTGTGGCGGCTCGACATCCCCGCCGCCCCGGGACCGGACGAGCGGGCTGTCGGCCTGGAGTGGATCGACGGCTCCATCAAGAACCGCCTGGTCGTCCCCCGCGCCGAGATCACCGACCGTGGCGCCATCAGCCTGGGCCGCTCGAACCCTGTCGGCCTGGAGATGACCGTCTCCGCCTACGCCAGTTCGGCGCCGGAGATCGCGTTCTGGCTGTCCAACGACCCGGCCTGGGATGCGGCCTGACCCCTCGTGACTCCCCGGCAGGCGTGCATTGCGGGTCGCGCCTGCCGGGGACCCCAACCCGCTGACACCCGCGAAGGAGAACCAGGTGAGCACCACCCCGAGCAAGAAGAAGAACCCCGGAACCGAGCGCGTCAGCCTCGACGCAGCCGTGAAGCAGAAGCGCGACGCGCTGCCCGAGCCCACCCCGTACGAGCTGTTCGGGGTGGAGTTCACGCTGCCGCCGATGCGCGCGCTGCCGTGGGAGATCCAGGAGAAGGTCGGCGACCTCAACGACACCATCGGCGTCCTGGCGGAGGTCCTCGGCAAGGACAAGGTCCGCGAGTTGTACGGAGTCGGCATCCAGCTCGGCGACCTCGAAGTCCTGGCCCTCGACTGGCAGAAGCGGTCCGGTCTGGAGTCGGGGGAATCGGCGGCCTCCTCCAGTTCCTGAGGGAGCACGGGGAGGCAGTCGAGTGGGACATGGCCCGGTACTGGCCGGGCCGGTCCCTGCTGGAGCTGTACCGCGGCGAGATGTCCTGGCGCGAACTGCGCGTGTTCCTCAAGTACCTGCCGTGGGACTCCGCCACCGCCCGCTCGGTACGCGGGTCCACGCCGGAGGAGGACTACTGGACCCCGGACCGGCAGCTCGCGGCGACGCTCATCGACTCGCTGCGTGAGCAGACCTACGCGCTGATCAAGCTGCACGGCGACCCGAAGAAGACCCGCCGGATCAGGCCGCCCGAGCCGATTCAGCGGCCGGGCGTCGAGAAACGCAAGTCCACCAAGACGATCCGCTTCGGCGGCCGTCACGGCAGCGGTGCTGCCGAACTGGCGAAGGTCTTCGGAGCCGGAGGCCGCGCCACAACCCCCTGATCGGAGGTGGGTCGTGGCTGCTGGAGGCGTGCTCGTCGGACGCGGATACGTATCCATCCGCCCCGAGTTCGAAGGGGACTGGAGCCGACGCGTCAACGCCCAGACCCAGCGGGCAGGCGAGCAGGCCGGCGGCAACTTCGGTAAGGCATTCGGCCGGGCCGCCGGGGTCGGCCTGAAGGGCCTCGGTGCGCTGGCAGGGGTCGCCATCGGGGCGAACCTCAACGCGGCGGCCGCCGGGGCCGCGCTCCTCGCCCCCGCCCTCACCACGGCCGGGACCGCGGCCGGGGCCCTCAAGCTCGGCCTGTCCGGGGTCGGCGACGCGTTCAAGGCCGCGTTCGCCGACAGCACCGCCTCGGCCCAGTCCGCCGCCTCGGCAACCCGCGCGGTCGAGAACGCTGAGCGCAGCCTCGCCAACGCCCAGCGGGCGCTGGCCGATGCCCGCGTGGAAGCCGCGAAGCGCGTGCAGGACGCACTGCGCGCGGTCGAGGACGCGGAGCGCAACCTCACCCGCACCGTCGAGGACGCCGCCGAACGGCAGGCCGACGCCAAGCGGCGCGTCGAGGACGCAGTCCGGGACCTGGCCGAAGCGCAAGACGACGCGCGCGAGGCCCAGGAGTCACTGAACGAGGCGCGGCAGGAAGCCGCGCGGGATCTGGAGGACCTCAACAGCAAGCTCGCCAACTCCCGCCTGGAGGAGCGCGAGGCCATCCTCAAGATGGAGGAGGCCGAGCGGAAGCTCAAGGCCGCGCAGGCGAAGCCGGGCAACCGGCCCGAGGACATCGCCGAGCTGCAGCTCGCCTACGACCAGGCTGCACAGGCTGTCGAAGACCAGCGGCTGGAGACGAAGCGTCTCAGCGAGGACGCAGCCAAAGCGAACGCCGCAGGCGTCGACGGCAGCAAGAAGGTCCAGGACGCGCAGGAGCGGATCGCCGACGCCCAGCGCGACGTCGCCGACAAGACCCGAGATCTCGCCCGGGCGCGCGAGGAACAGCGCCGGGCCGAGGTCGATGCGGCGCGGGACATCGCCGACGCCCAGCGTGCTCTGGCCGACGCGCAGGAGGGCGTCGCCGAGGCCCGCGCCGACGGGGCCAAGCAGATCGCCGATGCCGAAGAGGCGGTCGCGGACGCGGCCGCCGCGGTGGCCGACGCGCAGGCAGCGGCAGCCGGGCAGGCCAGCCAGTTCGACCAGGCCATGGCCAAGCTCGCGCCGAACGCGCGGGCCTTCGTCACCGCGGTGCAGGGGCTGGCACCCGCGTGGCGGGACATGAAACTCGCCGTCCAGAACGAGCTCTTCAAGGGCCTGGACGACACGGTCACCACGCTGGGCACCGCGACCATCCCGGTCCTCAAGCGGCAGCTGACCGAGACCGCCGGCGTGTGGAACGCCATGGCCAAGAACGCGGCCGGGGCGGTCACGGAGATGGCCCGGTCCGGGCTGCTCGACCAGATCCTGGCCGGAGCCACCGAGAACCTGCGCGCGTTCGAGAAGGTTCCCGGCCAGCTGGTCACCGCGCTCGGGCAGCTCAGCGTGGCGGCGCAGCCCGCGTTCAATGCGCTGTCGCAGCAGATGGCTGGCGCGGTCACCAGCTTCACGGACGGCATCGCCAAGGGCTTCGACTCCGGCACTCTGCAGCAGTCGATCACCTCGGCGTTCGGGATCCTCTCCAGCTTCGGGACGCTGCTGGCGAACGTGCTCGGCACGGTCAACCAGATCTTCAAGGCTGCGTCCGATGCCGGCGGGGAGATCCTCGGCTCTCTCGGCGCGGTCTTCGGCGAGCTCCGCAAGGTGCTGGCAACAGACGAGATGCAGGCGCAGATGCGCAGCCTGTTCGCGTCGGTGGCGCAGATCGTCTCCGCGATCGTCCCGGTGTTCGGGGCGGTCGTGCAGGCCGTCGTGCCCCTTCTCGCCGAGATCGCCCAGCCGTTCGCGGAGATCGCCACCGTCCTGGGGCCGGTGCTGCAGGAGCTGGCCACCAGCCTCGGCGCGGTCCTGCTGCCGATCGCGCAGGCCCTGGGCCCTGCGCTGGTCATGGTCGGTACGACCATCGTGCAGATCGTGCAGGCGGTCATGCCGCTGCTGGCGCCGATCGCCGCGCTGATCAGCGGCGTCATCACCGCGCTGACTCCGGCGCTCGCGCCGGTCCTCGCGATCGCCACGCAGCTGGTGAATCTGCTGGTGGGGCCGCTGACGCAGATCGTCACCGCGCTGACGCCGGCGCTGGTCATGATCGGCGACATCATCGCCGCGGCGTTCCGGGCGCTGGAGCCTGTGCTGGCTCCGCTGGTCGATCTGATCGGGCAGGCCGCCGAGCTCCTGGCCGGGGTCCTCACGCTGGCCATCGGCCAGCTCATGACCGTGCTGACCCCGCTCATCGAGGTCGGCGTCCAGCTCGTCGAGACCGTGTTCGCCGCGCTGGAGCCGCTGCTGCCGGTGATCGGCGATGCGCTAGAGGCGCTGGGTGGCGCGCTGCTGACGATGCTGCCGGCGTTCGAGGGCATCGCGATGGCGGCGGTCACTCTCGTCGAGGGGCTGGCGCCGCTGATCCCGGTCGGCGTGGAGCTGGTCACCGCGGTGCTGGACGCGCTGGTGCCGGTGCTGCCCACCGTGGCGGACGCGTTCGTGGCGATCACAGAGGCGGTGCTGGCGGTCGTGCAGCCGATCGCCGAGATGGCCGCCGGTCTCGCCGGGCAGCTCGCGCCGATCATCGCTGATCTCGCCCCCATCCTGGGGGACGTCGCCAGCCTGCTCGCCGACACCCTCGCCCAGGTCCTGCCGCCCCTCACCGAAGCATTCCTCAGCCTCGCGTCCTCGTTCGGGCCGCTGCTGCCGGTCGTCGGCGAGCTCCTGGGGATGGTGCTGGAGATGGGGGCCGGGATCCTGGTCCAGCTCCTGCCGTCGCTGCTGCAGCTCGTGCAGGCCGGCGTCGACCTGGCCCTGGCGCTGCTGCCGATCGTGCCGCCGCTCGCGCAGCTCGTCGGCCTGGTCGTGACCCTCGCCGTGAACATCCTGTCCTGGCTGCTGCCGCCGCTGCTGCAGTTCGCCGGGTTCCTGGCGGGTGCCGTCGCGTCCGCGCTGATCACGGTGATCGGCTGGGTGTCCGGGCTGGTGTCGGGGATCGCCGGGCTGATCTCGTGGGTCACCACGAAGCTCGGCCCCGCCTTCACATGGCTGCGGGACAAGGTCGTCCTGCCTGTATGGAAGGCGATCAGCCAGGCAGTCGGGGCCGCCTGGTCGTGGATCAAGAAGAACGTCCTCACGCCGATCCGCACGTTCTTCACCCAGACCATCCCGAGCTGGGCAGGCACGCTGAAGGCAAAGACGCTCGGCGCGTGGGGGGCAGTACGGGACGGGGTCAGCGGTGTCTGGTCCTCGATCAAGAAGAACACCCTCACCCCGGTGAAGACGTTCTTCACCCAGACCGTTCCCGGCTGGGCCGTCACGCTCAAGGACAAGGTGGTCGGCGCGTTCGACGACGCGCGCGCCGGGATCAAGAAGGCGTGGGACAAGCTGGAGGGGATCGCGAAGAAACCGATCTCCTTCGTGATCAACACGGTCTACAACCGCGGTATCGTCGGTGTCTGGAACAAGATCGCGAAGGCGTTCGGTGCGCCCAAGCTGGAGGAGTTCCACCCCAAGGGATTCGCCCGCGGTGGCGTGTACGACGTACTGCCGGGCTACACCCCGGGCCGCGACCCCCACAAGTTCTACTCCCCGTCCGGCCTGGCCCTGGAAATGAGCGGCGGAGAGTCCATCTTCCGCCCCGAGTTCACGCGAGCGGTCGGCACACGGTTCGTCTCCACGATGAACCACATCGCCAAGTCCGGCGGCGCGGCCCGCGTCCGCGAGGCCCTGGCCCCAGTCCTCGGCGGCAACCCTCGCACCTCCGTGGACCGGTCCCTGCGCTACGCCGGCGGCGGCACCGTCCAGGCGTTCGCGGACGGCGGCATCTTCGGCTGGATCAAGGACGCCGGGTCCGCGATCGTCGGCGCCGGATCCGAGGTGTGGAACACCGTCAAGAAGGGCGCGTCGTGGCTGACGGACACGCTGGAGGCATCCGCGCGTGCGGGCGTGAAGGCCGTGGTCGACCCGCTGTTGAAGAACTTCCCCGGGGCGGACACCGACCTGGGGAAGATGTTCCGCCGGATCCCCGACCGGATCCTCGACGCACTGTTCGGCTACTCGAAGGAGGCCGACAAGCGGGGCGCGGGCGGGATCGGCGGGCCGCGTATCCAGGCCGGGCTGAAGTGGGCCAAGACGCAGGACGGCAAGCCGTACCAATGGGGCGGCAACGGCAACCCGTCCTGGGACTGCAGCGGCCTGGTCTCCGCGGTCGAGTCGGTGATCCGAGGTCAGAAGCCTCACCGCCGCTGGGCAACCGGCGCGTTCCACGGGAAGACGGCCCCGCCCGGCTGGGTCCTGCACGGCGACAGCGCCTACCGCATCGGCATCACCAACAAGGGCGTTGGCCACACTGCGGGCACCATCGCGGGCGTCAACATCGAGAGCCGCGGCGGTGACGGCGTCGTCATCGGCAAGGGTGCCCGCGGCTACCGGGACAAACTGTTCACCGACTGGTACGGCTTCCAGCCCGGCAAGTACGACCGGGGCGGATGGATGCCACCCGGCTGGGCCTACAACGGCCTCCGCGAGCCAGAGGCCGTGTTCACCCCGCAGCAGTACCGCGCCCTCGAAGGCGCGGCCGCCGTCGGCGTGGCCGCCGCGCAGGGCGCGACCACCCAGTACGTCATCAACGCCCGCACGGCGGACTTCACCGTCGCGGACCTGGAACGCGTGCAGCGCGTCCAGGACGCGCGAGCCCGGGTAGGGAGGCCACGGTAGATGCCGCTCATTACTGCGCCGGTCGTCACCCCGCCCGAGACGGGGGAGCCACCCGGCGGCACACCGGTCCCCCTGCCGGAGATCGGCTACGCCACCGCGCAGTACACCGACCCCTCGGGGAAGGTGTGGCCGCTCACCGACTGGGAGGCCGGCTGGTTCACCCTCGCCGAAGGGGTCTCCGGCCTCGGCGCTGTGTCGTACGACCTGACCAGCGACGCCCAGCCGCGCGGAGGCGCCCGGCTGCGCCACGCCCAGGCGCAGCCGCGGACGATCGTGTGGCCGCTGTTCGTGCACGGGGCGACGCATGTCGAACTCGTCGAGCGGTGGCGGGCGTTGGCCACCGCGTTCACGCGGACGCTGCGGCCGGGCGAGGGGCCGGGCGTGCTGGAGATCGCCCGCCCAGACGGCACCCGAAGGCAGATACAGGTCTACTACCAGGACGGGTTCGAGGGGCAGGCGAAACAGGGGTGGGGGCGGGACGCCGACAGCGCGGTGATCTCACTGTGGTGTGAGGACCCGTACTGGACGGACCCCGTACCGCAGTCCGTCCACCGCGAAGCGGGCACCCTCGACTCGTTCTTCGAGCCGTACCCGACGGTGTCCTCGTCGCAGGTTCTCGGCGCCACCACCCTGACCAACCCGGGCGACACGATGGTGTGGCCGACCTGGGTGGTGACCGGCCCCGCCTCGCTGATCACGTTCACGCACGAGGGCACGGGCGAGGCCTTCGTCCTGGACCCGGACGCGTCCGCGATCGGGCACGGGAATCTCCTCACCGGGGAGCAGGTGACGATCCGCACCGACCCCCCGAGCGTGCGCTTCGAGAACGGCGACAACTGGATCGGCGGGATCAACTGGCCGGGCGCATCCCTGTGGGGCCTGCGCCCGGGGGCCAACGAGGTTACGTTCCAGCTCGACGGCAGCGGCCCCGGCTCGGCCGTCGACCTGGCCTTCAACCCGCGCTACGAGACGGCGTGAGCGATGGCCATCACTCTGCTCATCACCGATCAGGACCTGGCCGTGCAGGGCGACCCACTCACCGGCTGGTCCAGCCTCGACGTCACCCTCAAGTTCAACGAACCGGCGTCCGGGTCCGTGACGCTGCCCGCGCACCCGGAGGTCATGCAGCAACTGCAGCCGGGCGCCCGCCTGGTCGTCATCCGCGACGGCAGCATCTGGTGCGCGGGCCCGATGGAACAGCCCACCGACTACACCTGGTCCGTCGACAACGAGCGCGGCGTCGGCCAGGTCACCATCAGCTTCAGCGATGACCTGGCCACGATCGCCGGGCACATCACCTGGCCCGAGCCCAGCCTGACCTGGGCAGGCCAGCACGGCGACACCTGGAGAGAGTTCGACACCGTCAACGCAGAGACCATCATCCGCACCCTCGTCGACGAGAACGCCGGGCCCGGCGCGATCACGGCCCGACGCATCCCGCACCTCGTCCTCGACACCGCCGCCGGCGTCGGCACCACAACGTCACTGCGCACCCGCTTCGAGCCCCTCCTCGACCCGTGCCGCCTCGCCGCCACCGCCGGAGGCGGCATCGGCTTCCGCACCTGGCAGGACGGCACCCAGATCAAGTTCGGCTGTTACGCCCCCGCCGACAAGACGGCCACGGCCCGTTTCTCCCAGGGGCTGGGCAACCTGCGCGCCCTCGCCTTCACCAGGTCGGCGCCGACCGCGACGCACTCCCTGGTCGCCGGAACCGAAACCGAAGGCTCCTCGATCCGTACGTTCGTTGAAGTCGCCGACGCTGCGGCGGCCGCCGAGTGGTGGCGGGTCGAGCACTACGTGGACGGCGGCGCCGAGAACGATGACACCGGCGAGCTCACCGCGGCCGGGACCGCCGACCTCGCCGAGGGCGCCGCACCCGTCAGCCTCGCCACCGTCACCGTCGACACCGAGGACCTGCAGGCGGGCCGCGACTACCAGCTCGGCGACCGCGTCGCCGTCGCCCTCCCCCACGGGCTGCAGGTCACCGACATCGTCCGCGCCATCACCCTGCACGCCACCCCCGGCGAGGGAGAACAGGTCACCTCGGTCGTCGGCTCGCAGGACGCCACGACAGACCCCCGCACCGTGCGGCTCATCCGCACCCTCAGCCGTCGGCTCGGCCGACTCGAAACACGGAGGTGAGCGCCCGTGGCACAGAACTCGTGGCCGTCCCCCGACCACAACTCGCGGGCCGTCACAGACCTGGAGTACGAGAAGATCGCCGCACGCTTCTCGGACAACGGCGTCCACGGTGTACCGAGCGATGATCCGGTGGTGAGTGCCGGCACCGGGCTGTCGGTCGACATCCGCGCCGACGTCTACGCCTCGGTCCGCGGCCACGCCTGGACCTCCGGCACCACACCAGTCAACCTGGCCATCTCCGCCAACTCCTCCGGCTCCACTCGCATCGACCGTGTCGTGCTCAGGCTGGACCGGTCGACGTGGACGGTCCGCGCGGTCGTGAAGACCGGCACCCCCGGGGCGGGCGTACCGTCGCTGTCCCAGTCGGCCGGGGACACCGGCACCTACGAGATCCCCCTCGCCGAGGTCACCGTCCTCAACGGGGCAGCCTCCGTGACCGTGACCCGCAAGGAGCTATACGTCGGCAGCCGCATCCGGCCGTGCACCTCATCGACCCGGAACCCGGTCCCGAGCCCGGGCGAGATGTGCTTCGAGACGGACACCGGCCGCGTGCGCCTGTGGAACGGCTCCGCGTGGACGGCTGCCTTCGACGACCCCGGCCAGGTGACCATCAACGCCAGCAACTCGGCGTGGGCCAACGAAGCCGACAGCGTGCTGCAGCGGCGCAACGGCGTCGTGCACCTGCGCCTCGCTGCGTTCAGGCGGACAGCGGGCACGCTCGCCGCAGACACCGAGTCCCGCCTGCCAGCCCTCATCCCCGCCGCGTACCGGCACCCGAACCGGGACCAGTACTGCATGGCCTACATCACCGGTGCGGACATCGGCCGGATCATCATCTACTCGGCAGCCTCCGAGCGGGCCGGACAGATCTGGCTGACGAACAAACCGCAGATCATCACAGGGCAGCACGTGCTGCCCTCGTCCGGGCTCAGCTGGGTGGTGGAGTAATGGCACGCTACGAGTTCGGATCCGGTATCGCCGACTACGTCGTCGAACCCAACGACGGCCTATGGGGCGTGGCCGAAGGCGCCACCGTTACCTTCTGGTCCGCACAGGACGGGGGCACCCAGTACACCGACCTGCTCGACGCGACGAGCACCCCCATCACGGAGATCGTCGCCGACGAGTACGGGCACCTGCCCTCTTTCCAGGGGCCCGACGGCGTGACGGGAATGTGGGCAGACGCCGGCGGCAGCAGCCGCGCCTGGGTCGAGGCCCGCAACGCGGGCGGCGGCGGGGGCGGTACCGCCTACACCTCGGTCACCCGCATCGTCGCCTCGGCCACCGCACCCGCGGACGTACGGGCCGCCGCCCAGTACGTGTGCGACGGCGTCGCCGACCACGTGCAGATCCAGCAGGCCCTCGACGACGCCCGCGACAACGGGGGCGGCGTCGTCCAGCTGACCGTCGGCGATTACAACCTGACCGAGCAGCTCAGCATCGAGGGCACCGACGACGTCGACGTCGAGATCGGTATCAGCCTGCTCGGACAGGGCGCCCGCGCCACCATGCTCAACACCACCACGGGCATGGCCTCGGCGATCCACCTGACCAAGGTCGTCCGCGTCCACCTGGAGGACTTCGGCATCACCATCGACGGCGCCACCGACGGCATCACCTCGGCGACAACCAACGGCGCCAGCAGTGGGCACCGCAGCTTCTGGAACTCCACTTTCCGGAACCTGCAGATCAACGGCCCGTGGGACGGCGGCCACTCCGGGTGGGCCATCAACATGGGCTCGCCGTTCCGGTCGGTGTTCGAGAACATCGAGATCGGCGGCGTCGGCAACGGGATCCGCTTCTACAGCGAACACTCCGATTTCAACCCCGGCGACTGCACCGTCGAACGCGTCCTCGCCGACCTGGTCGGTGACAACGGCATCGCCTACCAGGTCGAGTCGACCACCGCCTCGGGCGTCATGAACCAGATCGAGTTCGAGATGTGCGAGGCCATCGCCTCGGGCACCGGCTGCACCGGCATCCACATCACCGGCGTCGGCGGCTGGGGCACCAGCCACTGCCACTTCCGGGGTGTGAACCTGGAGGAGTTCGACACGCTCCTGGACGTGGAGTACGGATCGGCGAACAGCTTCCGCTTCAACCACATCAACCTGCGCGACGGCGCCGCAGGTCTCACCGCTTTCAGCTTCGGCGCCAACTCCTTCAACAACACCGTGCTGAGCACGGGGCTGCTGTACGTGACCGCCGCCGGCCAGCTGTACGCCGACGGCAACACCATGGACGCCAACATCCCCAACCGGATCCTGGACACCCGCGTCTACACCGCTGCCTCAGTCACCGTGTCCGCGACGGACAACCCTGCCGGGACCACCGTGGTCCAGGGGCTCACCACCGCCGGCACTGGCACCGTGTCGGTGGCGGACACCAGCACCGAGCCCGAGTTCACCCCGGCGGACCACGGCCTCATCACGTGGACGCAGAACCCGGCGACTGTGGCGAGTGGCTTCTCGCTGAACGCTGGGGCGGTTTACCTGTCGAAGGTCAAGATCACCGGGCGGCCCCGGACCGTCAGCAACATCCTGTACGGGATCACCACAGCCGGTACCTCGCTCACGGCCGGGCAGAACGTCGTGGGCCTGTACGACGCGAGCGGCACACTGCTGGCCACCAGCGGCGACCAGACCACCGCCTTCGGATCCACAGGCACCAAGACGGCCGCGCTCACTGCACCGGTCGACCTCGACGTCGGCTCGTACTACGTCGCGTTTCTCGCCAACGGGGCAGGCACACAGCCGTCCGTCGCCGGCGGGGGCGGGGTGTCGTCCACGATCAACGCTGGACTGTCGACCGGCAGCGCCCGCTTCCTGGGCCCGATCGGCAGCGGACAGACCGCCCTGCCTGCGTCCATCACCCTGAGCAGCGGACCGACGAACATCGCCGGACGCTGGGCCGCCCTGTCCTGACCTCTCGCACATCCACGTTCGCCCTGTGCCACACCGGCCCGGGGCATTCGCATGTTGGGAGCACCGCATGGCCACTCCGCCCCCGGCCCGAACCTTCCTGCAGGCCCTGCGCGACGAGGGCGTCACCGTCGTCGAGGTCGGCAACTGGGCCACACACAACCGCAACTCGCGGGGCCCGTGGGGTCCCGTGCACGGCGTGATGATCCACCACACCGTGACCTCGGGCACGGCCCGCACCGTGGCCATCTGCCGTGACGGCTACGCCTCACTGCCGGGCCCGCTGTGCCACGGCGTCGTCGCCAAGGACGGGCGCGTGCACCTGGTCGGCTACGGCCGCGCCAACCACGCAGGCCTCGGTGACCCCGACGTGCTCGCTGCGGTCATCGCCGAACGTCGCCCGCCGCTGGACGACGAGGCCACCGTCGACGGCAACAAGTCGTTCTACGGTTTCGAGTGCGAGAACCTCGGCAACGGCGAGGACCCATGGCCCGAGGCGCAGTTGCTCGCGATCGAGCGCGTTGTCGCAGCGCTGTGCCGGCACCACGGCTGGAATGCACGCTCCGCGCTCCGGCACCTGGACTGGCAGCCCGGCAAGGTCGACCCCCGCGGCCCCGGCATGGACTGGGACACGATGCTGGCCCGAGTCACGAAGCGGCTCGGCACGAAGCCGCCAGCGACGCCGCTGCCCGCCCCGGCCGCGCCGGTCGTCGACCTGTCCAAGCTCGTGGCCGCCGCCCGCACCGACCCGAAGCGCGCAGGCACACCGGTCACCTACGCCGGGGTCCGCGCGGTCGAGGCCGCGCTGGTCGACCTCGGCCTGCTGGCCAAGCCCTACAGCGACGGGCACTTCGGTACGGCGACCGTCGAGGCGTACGCCAAGTGGCAGCGCTCCAAGGCCGGCGGCGGATACCGCGGCGCTGCAGCCGATGGCATCCCCGGCCGCGACAGCCTGACCCGACTCGGCCGCAAGGCCGGATTCAAGGTGGTGGACTGATGAACAACCTCTTCGTCTCCTTCATGCGCACTGCGGTCCCGTGGGGCGTGGCCCTGGTCCTCGCCGCCACGGGCTGGCTCGGGATCCCCGTGGACAGCAAGGCCGCGGCCGCCGCCGTCACGGTCGGCCTGGGCGCCCTCTACTACGCCGCGTTCCGCGGCCTTGAGGCGCTCGCCGAAAGGTTCGCGTGGCGGCCCCTGCAGTTGGCCGCCGGACTACTGCTGGGATGGGCCAGGCCCCCGCAGTACCAGCAGCCGTCGACAGTGCCGCTGCAGGTGCGGCTCAACGTCAACGCGGACCGCTTCACTGCGGACGAGCTCGTGTCGCAACTGCGCGGCATCGTGGAGCGGGGCGGGAGCGTGCGATGACCACGCCCGACCCGGGCGTGTTCATCAGCAGCGCCCAGATGTACCAGGAGTTGAGATCGCTGAGCGATGGCCTGACCCGGGTGGAGACGAAGCTTGACAGCATCGGGCAGGGCTTGACCGACCTGGGTAAGGACGTCGCCGATCACGAGTCGCGGCTGCGTGCCCTGGAGGCTATGCCGAAGGGCAGCGACATCGAGCCCCGCGTCACTGCCCTGGAGAAGGCGAGGTGGCCTCTGCCGTCGCTGGCTGCTCTGACAAGCCTCGGTGCTCTCGCAGTCGCGCTCTACCAGGCCATCAGCCGCTGACGGACCAGCCCCTCTCGCCTTCGAGCGGGAGGGGCGCATTTGCGTCTCGGCGCGCGCCCCTCACGTGCCCCTCGCGCCCTGAGAGAGGTCCGTCACAGAACAGAACGCCGTAGACAACCCCGGATGGCACACCGTGCCACCGAAACCCAGCGGAATCCCCCCAGAACCCAGGAGTTCGCCTCGGAATCCAAGGTGCCACTTCAGGGCGCCGACACCCAGTGCCGACAGCTACAGGCCCCATCTTGTCGACACCGTGTCGTAACCTGAATGACGCAGTGTCGCCTTCGATTCGAAGGCGACAAAAAAGTCACCCTCCGCAGGGGTAGCAGCCCTGCGGAGGGCCAAAACCAGGAGGTAAGAGCTCCGTGGTGCAAACGCAAGGTAACGCAAGCCTGCCCACTGAATCCAGTGGGGGGTCTAGTCCTTTTGACAAAATCCGCCATGTGGACACCTACGGGCGCGAGTACTGGCTCGGGCGTGAGATGCAGCCGCTCATGGGCTACGCACGCTGGGTCAGCTACGCCGCCGTGATCGAGAAGGCGAAGACCTCGCTCCAGCTCGTCCAAGGTTCCGAAGCAGCCAACGCAGCGTTCTCGCAGGTCACCAAGCTTCGCCATGCGGGGAACCTGGGGCCCCAGGAGCGTCTCGACTACCGGCTCACCCGCTTCGGCGCCTACCTGACGGCGATGGCCGGCGATGCCACGAAGGAAGCGGTGGCCCAGGCGCGGGTGTACTTCGCCGTCCGTACCCGCGAGGCCGAGCTGGGCGCCATCACTCTGGGGGAGCGGAGGCAGACCGCCCTCGCCCGGGCCCGCGAGATGATCGACTACCGGCTCTTCCGGGACATGATGGCCGAGAACGCTCCCGACTACGAGCCCGGCAGTAGAGCCACCCGCGTCTTCTTCGCGGCCATGCAAAACAAGCTGTACCGGCACATCGTCGGCATGACCGCCGAGGAGATCAAGGTGGCCCGGGATATCTGCACCTGGCCCGGCATCGAGGAAGGCAAGCCGGAGCCCAGTCCCAAGAGTCGGCACAGGAAGGTGGCCAAGAACTACCTCACGGCGAAGGAGCTCGCAAAGCTCGACCGCCTCGTCAGCCGGCTCTGTCTGCGCGCTGAGGACATCGCTGAGGACGACCTCCACCTGTCCCTGCTGGAGTGGCAGAACCTGGTTGAGGTCGAGTTGATGATGGCGAATCGACAACTCGCCGCGTGATTCAGTCGCCGCTCGGCCCCCTCTCGCCCTCTGGGGTGGGAGGGGGCTGTTCGTCATGCCCGGGGATGCACGGTCCGCTGGGCTCTGGTGATGAGGGCTTGGGCGTCGGGGCCGTAGACCGCGGACTCCCGCAGCGTTCCCCACACCCGCATGTAGGTGGCCACGCTGTCTGTGTCGTCCAGCCATATCTCCGCGTGCCAGTCCTCCGCGATGACGAGCCGGTCGTCCAGGACCCAGAAGCCGTTGGCTGCGGGGATCTTCAGGGACGCGCCGAGCGGGATGATCCCGAGGTCGACCGTGTCCATGCCGATCATCCCTGCGAGCCGGTCCAGTTGGGCGGCGAGGACTGCGGGCGCGCAGATCAGCGCGTAGAGGGCCGCTTCCCAGACGAGGACATGGAACCTGTGGCCTGCCTGGTGGAGCCACTGCTGGCGCAGGACGCGGGTCCGCACGGCCTCCTCGGTGTCCCGCACGGACCCGTACAGGTCGGCGTACCGCTGGAAGATGGCGCGCGCGTAGTCGGCTGTCTGCAGCATGCCGGGGATCACCGACTCCTCCCAGGCGTGGATCGTCTGGGAGCGGTCGACCTCCAGGTTCCACACGTCTTGGACGGGGCGGTGGCCTGCGGCGAGCTGGCGGCGCCACGATCGGATGTGGGACTCGAAGCCGCGCAGCCGGGCTACCAGTTCGTCTGCGGTGTCGGGGTGGCCGACCGCGTCGGCCCATGCCTGCAGGTCCTCGGGGACCGCGGTCTGCCGGCCGCCCTCCAGTTTGTAGACCTTGGAGTGCGGCCAGCCGAGCCGCTGTGCGAGTTGCGTTCCGGTGAGTCGGCCACCGGCGGCCGACAGGCGCAGCTCGCGCAGCCGTTGGCCGAGGGCTTCGCGGGCCTGCTGGTAGTCCGTGCTCACCGGCGGTGCTCTACTCCTTCGCGCCGAGCTGTGCCGCGAACTCGCCGTAGGGGATGGAGACATGGACGGCGGCGTCTCGGACCTGGCAGTACCGCAGTACCTCGGCGGGTTCGGTGATGATCTCGACGTCGTGGAACACGTCCTGGTCGTCGAAGCGGAGGACGGCTACGAGCCGCGAGTCGAAGATCCAGAAGTCTTCGGCAGGAAGGTACGCGAGGTCGGCGTCCTCCCGCCAGATGTTGCGGACGTCCTCGCCCGTGGCCGCATTGCAGCGGGCGTAGCTCAGGAGGAATCGCTGGCCGTCGGTGGGCGGGTTGTCGACGACGCGCACGCGCCCGACGTACTTCCCGGCCTCTGTCTGCCGGCGGATGTTCGAGCACCAGTCGCTGTCGAGGTCGCACGGGGCCTGGCCGGTGGCGAGGAAGTCGTCGAAGCCGGGGTCCTCGCGGTCGGAGGCGTAGCCGCGGCGGGTTTCCAGGTGCCATGCCGAGTGCTTGAAGGTGTGGAAGAGCTGGCCGAACTCGTCGAGGCTGATGAGCTTGGGCACGCGGTGCAGTTCCTTCGGGCCGTGGTTGACGAGGAGTTCGCGGGGGACGGCCACCACCGCGTCGTCCGGGCCCAGGTGCTGCAGCTGGGAGATGTCGTCGGGGTCCGTGACCGGGCGCCCTTGCACGAGGATCTCTCCGCTCTCGAGGTCCTCGTGGATTGCGGGGCAGCTGCCGTTCTTGCTGTCGGTGCCGTTGAACCGTAACCGTCGCGCCATGGTGGTCTCCTTGGTGCCGGGCAATGTGGCGCTCCCAGGATCACCAGGCGCGATGTCCTCGCACCACGGTGTTCCGGCGCCTTCGTGAGACCAGACGAGAACATTCGGCTAGCCCCCGAGAACATTCGAGAACATCACGTGGTGGCTGTCAACGCCGTCTCCCTACGGTCCTGTTCATGGCCGATCACCTTGAGCCAGTCGAACCTGGCGCCGACCCGTTCGCCGCGGTGGAGTCGCTTCGCGCGGCACTCGACCGTGCCGGAATCGTGCTGCCCTCGCTGAGGGTCGACCCCGCCGCGACGGCCACGCTCCCGCTCGTGGATCTCGGGCGGGTACGCGCGGACGTAGCCTCGCGTCTGGCGCATGCTCTCCGACAGGGGGCGCACGCAGCATGAGCATGACGTCGTCAGCGGCGTGGGACGCCGCCTTCGCCGAACTCTGCCGGGCCGGGGACGCGTGGCTTGCCGGCTGCTCCGCGCATCCGGCCTTCGTCCGCGCGGCCTGGGCCGTCGACGGTCTCGCCCCCGTGGTCACCGAGCGATGGCTCATCGCCGAGTCCACCGTGGTCCACAGCCTGCCTGCGCTGAGCCTCATCCCCGAGGAGAAGCGCGGGCCGCTCCTCATTGACCCGTACGACAACCAGGCATGGTGGCTGGTGCCCCGCGACTCAGCCCCCCAGCTGGCGCCGGTCGAGCACCTGACCGTCCTGTTCGTTGAGACACCGTTGCTCTGCCCTACAACGGGCGGGCAGGCCGACGGCCGGTGGTGGATGTGGCGGCCGGACGGATCAGGCACGCTCACCGACCCGGCCGCGCTCTGTGCCGCGTTCGGGCGTGGCCGTGGCGGGCGTCGAGCGGGGGTGTCTGGGTGACGCCCGCGGCGAGCGCCACGGCGCGGACCACTGCGGACCGCCGCAGGGAGGCGGAGACGTCGGCGGGGCGGGCGGCCGGGTACTGCTGGATGGAAATCCCCGAGGGCGGTCGGCACTGCACCCGGCGCCCGCACCCCGACCGGAACCACGTCGACCACTACCGCGGCCGGCAGTCCGTGACGGACACGCGCGGGACGGAGTGGGTGGACTGACTAGACCCCTGCTGCCGGGGCCCGCCGTAGACCGGCAGCAGGCTGCTGGCCGTCCCTGCCCCCGCAAGGGGCGGCCAGCCCTCGGGTGCCTCCGGCCGGGTTTTGTGGAGCCGGGCTGGAGGAGAGCGGCCGTCCGACGGCGAGCAGGACAGGGCGGCCGCTCAGCGCACGAGATCGGAGAGGGGGACGCCGATGGCGTCGGCGATACGGATCAGGGTGTCGAGGAGCGGTGACGAGTGGCCCTGCTCGATGCGGCTGTAGGTGGCCACATCGATGCCGGACCGTCCGCACACCTCGACCTGGCTGAGGTTGTGGTGCTCGCGTACACGGCGGATCTGTTCCCCGACTTGGCGGCGGCGGGCGAGGACCCGTTCGTCGGGCGGGGTCGGACGTGACACCCGTCCACGCTCTCGACGTCATGATCAGAGGGGATTAGGGTCAACCCTAATTTGTTTGATCTTGGTTGCCTCGGGCATGGGGGGAGCGCACCACGCCTCCCGCTCGATGGGAACAGGTGTTTGAATATGCCGGACAGATCCGAACGTTCAGCCGATGCAGTACGGGGCGTCCGCCTTGTTTCGCAGCTATCCACTGACAGCTGTCCGGCTGGAGATGAACCATGGGTCTCAGGTCCTTGAGACCCTGGTCGCTCCGGTGAGACGACCCTTCGCCGGGCTCGCTTCCCAGGCTGCCGGCGAAGGGTCTCGCGGCGCCTCCGCATGCGCGGGGGCGCCGCACTCTATTCATACGCGGTAAGGGCCATCTGCACTCACCCCTCGTGATGCTGGGGCGGCCCGTCGATGCCTGTTCCCGTGGGAACGCAGGCCGCCATTCGGGGGCATTGAGCGTCATTCAGCGTCATCGGACTGGGGTGTATTGTCCGATTCTCCGGCATCCTTGCAGGTCAAGTAGGTAAAAAATCTGGTTCGAGTCCCGTCACTCACCCTGAAGTATTCAGCCGGTGACCTTGATCAGAAGGTCACCGGCTGAATGCGTTCCCGGGGCGTATCGTCGGCCGTATGAGCCGGTGAGGACCTGGGAGGCTCGGCATGAGGTCGCGAGGCGTCCATCGGTGGCGGCTGCTGACGTGGCTGGTCATCGCGTTCAATCTCGCGATGCTGCTGTGGCTCGTGGTCGCCCTGGACGCGGCCGAGGACGAGGGCGAGTCCTGCGTCGGCGACCTGTGCACCGGCGCCGACCCCAGCACCTCCATCGGCACCTGGCTGGTCGTCATCGTGTGGCTGACCGGCCTCTCCCTCCTCGCGGTCGCCTGGTTCATCACCCACCACACGGAACGCCCGGGCCGCCGGCCGCGCAGGGGCTGGCACCGGTCGTCCGACTGAGGCCCGTCCCCTCAGGACGACTCCCGCTCCGACAGCTCGGTGGCCAGGACCACCTGCCGGCGCTCAAGCCCCCGCGACACCGCCGGGCGGCGGTCCGCGATCTCCTCCAGCAGGAGGTCGATCATGCGGCGGCCCATCTCCTCGATGGGCTGGCGGACGCTGGTCAGGGGCGGATCCATGTGGCGGGCGATGGCGGAGTCGTCGTAGCCGACGAGGGCCACGTCGTCGGGGATGCGGCGGCCCGTCTCGCGCAGCACCTGGCGGGCGCCCGCCGCCATGACGTCGGAGCCGGCGAAGACCGCGTCCAGGTCCGGGTGGCGTTCCAGCAGCGCGGCCATCGCGCGGCGGCCGCCCTCCTCGGTGAAGTCACCGGGCTCCATCATCGTCTCGTCGACCGGCAGGCCCGCGTCCGCCAGGGCCTCGCGGTAGCCGTCGGCGCGGCGCCGGGCGCCGTAGACGTCCATCCGGCCGGTAATGTGGGCTATCCGGCGGCGGCCCCGGGCGTACAGGTGCTCCACGGCCTGCCGGGCGCCGCCGTAGTTGTCGGAGTCCACCGAGGTCAGCGTCTCCGCGGCGGACCTCGGGCCGCTGATCACGGCGGGTATCTCCAGCTGGGTGAGCAGGTCGGGCAGCGGGTCGTCCGCGTGCACGGAGACCAGCAGCACCCCGTCCACGCGGTGCGCGGCGAGGTACTGCGCGAGGCGCTGCCGCTCCCGGTCGCTGCCCGCGAAGATCAGCAGCAACTGCATCTCGGTCTCGGAGAGTTGCGCCCCGACGCCCTTGAGCATGTCGGAGAAGTACGGCTCGGCGAAGAAACGGGTCTCCGGCTCGGGGACCACGAGGGCGATCGCGTCGGTGCGGTTCGCCGCCAGGGCGCGCGCCGCGGTGTTCGGGACGTAACCGAGTTCGGCGACCGCCGCCTCCACGGCCGCCCGGGTCGCCTCGCTGACCCGCGGGGAGCCGTTGATCACCCGGGACACGGTCCCACGGCCGACCCCGGCGCGCGCGGCGACCTCCTCAAGCGTAGGCCGCCCACCACTCCGCCCCCGCGCTCCGTGGCTTGCCATGGGCTCCGCCTTTCGCCATTGTCCTGTCGCTGGCCTGGAATTTAACAGCCCCGGAAGAAGCTGTGACCGTCCGCTGAGGCAACCGACCGCACCCCCGGGCGGTACACCCGGTTCCAGTTAACGTCCCTATAACTGAACGCATCTCTCCGCTCCCGCGCCCTTGACACCCCCGCCCGGACCGACGAACCTTCAACACATCACTTGTGGGAGCGCTCCCACGGTACCTGACACATACACATCCCGCACGTTCCCCGCCCGAGCCGCAGCGAGAACTAAACGGGCCCAACAATGCAGTTGGCCGGGGGGTCGGCACGTCAGGGCAACAGGAGGACGCAATGCGAGCACGTACCCGAATCCGCCGCAAGGCGGTTGTCCTCGCGGCGGTGGCGTCGCTGGGCACCGGGCTGCTGGCCGGCTGTGCCGACGACGGCGACGACAACGGATCGTCGTCCGAGGGCGGCGGTGGCGGCAAGACCAAGATCACCCTTGGTCTGTTCGGCACCGCCGGCTTCGAGGAGTCCGGGCTGTACAAGGAGTACGAGAAGCTCCACCCGGACATCGACATCCAGCAGACCGTCGTCGAACGCAACGAGAACTACTACCCGGCGCTGCTGAACCACCTCACCACCAACAGCGGACTCCAGGACATCCAGATGGTCGAGGTCGGCAACATCGCCGAGATCGTCCAGACCCAGTCCGACAAGCTGCTCGACCTGTCGAAGTACGGCAAGGAGAGCGACTACCTGGAATGGAAGTGGGAGCAGGCCACCACCAAGGAGGGCCAGACCATCGGTCTGGGCACCGATGTCGGCCCGATGGCCATCTGCTACCGCACGGACATGTTCGAGGCCGCCGGACTGCCCACCGACCGCGAAGAGGTCGCCAAGCTGTGGGCCGGCGACTGGGAGAAGTTCGTCGACGTCGGCCGCGACTACCAGAAGAAGGCGCCCAAGGGCACCACCTTCCTGGACTCCCCCGGCGGCCTGCTCCAGGCGATCCTCAGCAGCGAGAAGGACCGCTTCTACAACGCCTCCGGCGAGGTCATCTACAAGACCAACCCGGCCGTGAAGAACGCCTTCGACCTGACCGCGGAGGCCGCCGAGGACGGGCTGGTCGGCAACCAGACGCAGTTCCAGCCGGCCTGGGACACCACCATCGCCAACAGCAAGTTCGCCGCGATGTCCTGCCCGCCGTGGATGCTCGGCTACATCAAGGGCAAGTCCAAGCCCGAGTCGGCCGGCAAGTGGGACGTCGCCCAGGCGCCGAAGTCCGGCAACTGGGGCGGCTCCTTCCTGACGGTGCCGAAGTCCGGCAAGAACGCCGAGGAGGCCGCGAAGCTCGCCGCCTGGCTGACCGCGCCGGAGCAGCAGGCCAAGCTGTTCGGCGTGCAGGGCAGCTTCCCGAGCACCCCGGCCGCGTACGAGTCGAAGGAGGTCACCGGCGCCAAGAACGACATGACCGGTGACGCCCCGATCGGCACGATCTTCGCCGAGGCCGCCGCCAACATCCCGGTCCAGTCGATCGGCCCGAAGGACCAGATCATCCAGCAGGGCCTGACCGACAATGGCGTCGTCCTGGTGACCCAGGGCAAGTCCGCCAAGGAAGCCTGGGAGAACGCCGTCAAGACCATCGACAACGCCCTGGACCAGTGACCCGCATGAGCACAGGGCACGACACCGCCGCCGCGTCCCCCGTCAAGGGGGGCGCGGCCCCGGGCCGCCCGTCCGGCGGCGGTCCGACCGAGCAGGAACTGAGGCGCCGCAAGCGGCTGTCGCGGCGCTGGCAGCGGGACGTGCGCTGGAGCCCGTACGCCTTCGTCTCGCCGTTCTTCCTGCTGTTCCTCGCCTTCGGCCTGTTCCCGCTGCTGTACACGGGGTGGGCCTCGCTGCACCAGGTGGAGCTGACCGCGCCGACCGACATGAACTGGGTCGGGATGCGCAACTACACCCGGATCTTCGACGACGAGTTCTTCTGGAACGCGGCCGAGAACACGCTGACCATCGGCATCATCTCGACCGTCCCGCAGCTGCTGATGGCCATGGGCATCGCCCACATCCTCAACTACAAGCTGCGCGCGTCGACCTTCTACCGGGTCGTGATGCTGGCCCCCTACGCCACCTCGATCGCCGCCGCCTCGCTGGTCTTCGTGCTGCTCTTCGGCCGCGACTACGGAATGATCAACTGGGCGCTGGGCGCGGTCGGCATCGACAACATCGACTGGCAGAACGACAAGTGGGCCTCCCAGCTCGCGGTGTCCACCATCGTCATATGGCGCTGGACCGGGTACAACGCGCTGATCTACCTGGCCGCGATGCAGGCGATCCCGCAGGACCTGTACGAGTCGGCGGCGCTGGACGGCGCCAACCGCTGGAAGCAGTTCTTCCACGTCACCCTTCCCTCGCTGCGTCCGACGATCCTGTTCACGGTCGTCGTGTCGACCATCGGCGCCTCCCAGCTGTTCGGTGAGCCGCTGCTGTTCGACGCGAACAAGGGCGCCTCCGGCGGATCGCAGCACCAGTTCCAGACGCTCGGCCTGTACCTGTACGAGCAGGGCTGGGTCAACCAGCACCTGGGCCGCGCCTCCGCCATCGCCTGGACGATGTTCCTGATCCTCATCGTGATCGGGATCGTCAACTACGTCATCTCGCGCCGGCTGCGCGCCAGTAGTTAGGAGACCGGCCGTGACGACGACCCTGACGAAACAGCCCGATACCAAGTCCAAGCGCTCCCGGCGCCCCAAGGCGGCCCGCGCGGGCGGCACCCTGCACGCGGGACCGATCGCCTACGTGGTGCTCGCGCTGTTCACCATCGGCTCACTGTTCCCGCTGGTGTGGACGGCGATCGCCGCCTCCCGGGACAACCAGCGCCTGGCCGAGACGCCGCCGCCGTTCTGGTTCGGCTCGAACCTCTTCGACAACCTCGATCTGGCCTGGAACGACGCCAACTTGGGCGAGGCGTTCATCAACACCACGTTCGTGGCCGGTGTGTCGGCGCTGACCATCGTGTTCCTGTCGACGATCGCCGGGTTCGCCTTCGCCAAACTGCGCTTCAAGGGCCGCAACGCGATGATGCTGATCGTGATCGGCACGATGATGGTGCCGCCGCAGCTGAGTGTGATCCCGCTGTACATGATGGTCGCCAAGCTCGACTGGTCCGACCAGCTCCAGGCGGTGATCCTGCCCTCGCTGGTGAGCGCGTTCGGCGTGTTCTTCATGCGCCAGTACCTGCTCCAGGCGCTGCCCGACGAGATCATCGAGGCCGCGCGGGTGGACGGCGCGAGCAGCTGGCGGGTGATCTGGCACGTGGTGTTCCCGGCGGCCCGTCCCGCGATGGCGGTCCTGGGCATGCTGATGTTCGTGCAGACCTGGAACGACTTCCTCTGGCCGTTCCTCGTGCTCACCCAGAACGGCAACCCGACCGTGCAGGTGGCGGTCGCCGGCCTCGGCCGCGGCTACACCCCGGACCAGTCCCTGATCATGGCGGGCGCGCTGCTGGGCACGCTGCCGCTGCTGATCGTGTTCGCGATCTTCGGCAAGCAGATCGTGGGCGGCATCATGCAGGGCGCGGTCAAGGGCTGACGCCCGCGGGGCCGGGTCAGCGCCGCTCCGGCCCCTCATCCCCCTTTTTCCTTCCCCCTTGTCCGTCGGCCCGACCGACCTCCTATGGGAGCGCTTCCATGCCTGATTCGCAGCCGGTGACCCCGGTGACCTTTCCTCCCTCCTTCCTCTGGGGCGCGGCGACCTCCGCGTACCAGATCGAGGGCGCGGTGCGGGAGGACGGCCGTACCCCGTCGATCTGGGACACCTTCAGCCACACGCCGGGCAGGACAGCCGGTGGTGACCACGGCGACATCGCTGTCGACCACTACCACCGCTTCCGTGACGACGTGGCGCTCATGGCCGACCTGGGCCTGACCGCGTACCGCTTCTCCATTTCCTGGTCGCGGGTGCAGCCCACCGGCCGCGGCCCCGCTGTCCAGCGGGGTCTGGACTTCTACCGCAATCTGGTGGACGAGCTGCTGGCGCACGGCATCAAGCCCGCGGTCACGCTCTACCACTGGGACCTGCCGCAGGAGCTGGAGGACGCGGGCGGCTGGCCGGAGCGGGACACCGCCTACCGGTTCGCGGAGTACGCGCAGATCGTCGGCGAGGCCCTCGGCGACCGGGTGGAGCAGTGGATCACCCTCAACGAGCCCTGGTGCAGCGCCTTCCTGGGCTATGCCTCCGGCGTGCACGCGCCGGGCCGCACCGACCCGGTGGCCGCGCTGCGGGCGGCCCACCACCTCAACCTGGCGCACGGGCTCGGCGCGAAGGCGCTGCGCTCGGTGATGCCGGCCCGCAACCAGGTCGCGGTGAGCCTGAACTCCTCGGTGGTCCGGGCGGTTTCCGACGACCCGGCGGACCTGGCGGCCCGGCAGCGCATCGACGACCTGGCCAACGGCATCTTCCACGGCCCGATGCTGCACGGCGCCTACCCGCAGTCCCTGCTGACGGACACCGCGCCGCTGACGGACTGGGGTTTTGTGCAGGACGGCGATCTGGCCCTGGCGAAGCAGCCGTTGGACGCGCTCGGCCTCAACTACTACACGCCGACGCTGGTGGCGTCCGCCGCCTCCGCCCCGGCGGGCCCGCGCGCCGACGGTCACGGCGAGAGCGCGCACTCCCCCTGGCCGGGCGCGGACGACATCGCCTTCCTGCAGACGCCGGGTGAGCGCACCGAGATGGGCTGGACGATCGACCCGTCCGGTCTGCACGAGCTGATCATGCGGTACACGCGTGAGGTCCCGGGCCTGCCGATCTACATCACCGAGAACGGCGCGGCCTACGACGACAAGCCCGACCCGGACGGCAAGGTCCACGACCCGGAGCGGATCGCCTACTTGCACGGCCACCTGTCCGCGGTGCGCCGCGCCATCGAGGACGGCGCCGATGTCCGCGGCTACTACCTGTGGTCCCTGATGGACAACTTCGAGTGGGCCTACGGCTACGGCAAGCGCTTCGGCGCGGTGTACGTCGACTACGCGACGCTGGAGCGGACGCCCAAGTCCAGCGCCCTGTGGTACGGGCAGGCGGCCCGGGCGGGCGCGCTGCCGAGTGTGGAAGCGGTCTGAGGCGGTTCGCGACCGTCCGAGTCCGATCCGGACCCTCGGGGGAGGGGGAGCGGGGCGCGGCGGTCGAGGAGGGGACGTGCCGCGCCCCGGCCGGATGGGGGGAAGACCGGCCGGGGCGCGCCCCCCGTGGGCCTGGGCTGCTTGCTCGGGCCTACTTGTAGGCCGCGAACGCCTTGCTGAAGGCGTTCTTCTCCTGGTCGATGGAGCTGCAAGTGGCGTCGGCCTGGGCCTTCGGGCCGCCGGGGCAGGCCTTGTCGCGGGTGCCGGACCACATCGACAGCCAGCCGAGGCCCTTGGACTTGGCGAAGTTCACCAGCTGGGTGGCGTCCTCGACCTTGAAGACCTCGGTCACCACGTCGTTGACGCCGATCATCGGGGTGACCGCGACGGTCTTCCAGGCGGCGCTCTCGCTGAGCCCGAGAACGCCCTTGATCTGGGCCTGGGTCGCGGTGGCGGCCTGTTCGGCGTAGGTGCCCATGTCGCCGCTGTAGGCCGGGCCGTAGTCCATGGCCATGATGTTGACGGCGTTGATCTTCACGCCGTTCTTCCTGGCGTCGGCGAGCAGGTCCACGCCGGGCTGGGTCAGGCCCTCGGGCATCACCGGGAGAGTGAAGGAGACGTCCAGGTCCGGGTGCTGCTTCTGCAGCTTGGCGATGGCCTGGGCGCGGCGGGTGTTGGCCGCGGCGTCGGGGAGCGCGCCGCCCTCGACGTCGAAGTCGACCTTGGTGAGCTTGTAGGCGGTCACGACCTTCTCGTACGCCGCCGCCAGCGCGTCCGCCGAGGAGCAGGTGGTCGCCAGTTCGCTGCCGGCCGCGCCGCCGAAGGAGACGCGGACGTCGCCGCCCTTGGCGCGCAGTGTGCCGATCTGGTTCGCGACCGCGTTGCTCCCGAGGTCGCTGACCCCGCCCCACTTGGGCGTGCAGCCGCCGCCGTCGGTGATGAAGGCGAGGTTGTAGTTCTTCACGCCGGTGGCGTCGGCGGTGCCGACCAGGTCGAAGGCGGGGAAGAGGGAGGTGTCGACGTACGGGGCGAAGCCGGCGTTGGTGGGGGTGCCGCCGCCGGTGGACTCCGTGGGCTTGGGGTCGGTGGTGGTCTGCGTCGGGGTCGGCGTGGGCGTGGCGGTCGGGGTGGCCGTCGGCTTCGGGGTCTCGGTGGGGCGGCCGGTGGGCTCCGGGGTGGCGCCGCCGTCCGTGGAGCACTTGACGCCGTCGACGACACAGCCGGTCGGGTCGCCGGAGCCGTTGACGACGAAGCCGACGGTGATGGACTCCTTGGGGGCGAGGCCGTCCTTGTCCCACTTCGGCGGCTTCACGGTGACCTTCGAACCGCTCACGCTGGACTCGGCGTTCCACAGCGAGCTGAGCTTCGCGCCCGCCGGGAGGTCGAAGGTGAGGGTCCAGTCGGCCTTGGTGGAGCCGGTGTCGTTGGTGACGACGTACTGCGCGGTGTAACCGGTCTGCCAGTCGCTGGTCTTGGTGTAGACGGCGCCGACACCGGCTGCCTGCGCGGTGCCGGTGAGGGCGAGGGCGCCGCCACCGACCACGGCGGCGGCGACGAGTCCGCCTATCGCCTTGTTCCTGCCGCTGATCCTGCGCCGGTGGGTGCTCATCGCCTGCCTGCTTTCGCTGCTTGCCGTGTGGGGGATGCGGGAGCACGCTAGCGAGGCCGAATCGGGCAAAAGGCCTGATCCAGGCGGCGGTTGCGGATCTTAGGGTGCGCTTAAGGAAGGGATCGGGAGCGGTTAAAGGTCGAGACCAGTCGGCTGCCGCGGCGTCGGCGCACCCGGTGTCCGCGGCGCCGCTCGGGGGCCCGTCCGTCGAGCTGGATCCAGATCCGCACCTCGGTGCCACCGAGCACGGAGGAGCCGATGCGTACATCGCCGCCGGTGGACTCGGCGAGCCTGCGCACGATGTCCAGGCCCAGCCCGGTCGATCCGTCGGTGCCGGAGCCCCGGCCGCGGGCCATCGCCGCCTCCGGGTCGGGTATGCCGGGGCCCGCGTCGGAGACCAGCACGATCACCGCGTCGTCGCCGTTGTGCACGTCGACCGCGAAGGCGGTGCCCTCCGGGGTGTGCCGGAAGACATTGCCGAGCAGGGCGTCCAGGGCGGCGGCCAGATCGGCGCGGGCCACGGGTATGCGCACCGGCCGGTCGACGCCGGCCACCCGCACCTTGCGGCCCTCGTCCTCGGCGAGAGCCGACCAGAACGCCATCCGCTCGCGCACCACTTCGGCCGCGTCGCAACCCGCGCCCGGACCGGCCGCCTGGGTCTGCGGCTTGGCCTCGCGGGCGGTGCGGATGATGGTGTCGACCTCGCGCTCCAGCTGGGCGACGGCGGCCCGGGTCTGCTCGGCGGCCGGTCCGTCGCCGAGCGAGGCGGCGTTGAGCCGCAGCACGGTCAGCGGGGTGCGCAGCCGGTGCGACAGGTCGGCGGCCAGCTCCCTTTCGTTGGCGAGGAGTTGGACGACCTGGTCGGCCATGGAGTTGAACGCGGCGGCGGCCAGCCGCAGTTCGTTCGGCCCCTCCTCCGGCACCCGGGCGCCCAGCTTGCCCTCGCCCAGTTCGTGCGCGCCCTCGACCAGGCGCTGCGCGGGCTGCACCATCCGCACCCCGAGCCGGTCGGCGACCGCCACCGAGCCCACGATCAGGGCGATACCGACGACGGCGAGGACCGCCCAGGCCGTGGCGACGCCATTGCTGACCTCGGACTCGGGGACGTACACCTCCACGACGGCGATCTCGGCGGAGCTGACCGCGACGGGCTGGAGCAGGGTGGAGCCGCCGGAGACCTCGGTGGTGGAGGCCCGGCCCAGCTCGCGCACGGTGGCGATGTCGTCGTAGTCGGCGCGGCTGCGGCCGATGTCGACGGCGTCGGCGCCGTCGCCCGCCGGTATGTGTACGGCGATGTCCGACCCGGATCCGGCGGCGGCCACCACCCGTTCCAGCTGGTCGCGGTCGGTGGTGATGGACAGCGCGGGGGCGACGGCGGCGGCCTCCCGCTCGGCGTTGGAGAAGGCGCGGTCGCGGGCCATCTCCTTGATGACCAGGCCGAGGGGTACGGCGAAGGCGAGCACGACCATCGTGGTGACCGCCAGCGAGACCTTGACCAGGGCCCATCTCATCGCGGCGGCCCTTCCTGCGCCGGTGGTTCCAGCTTCACCCCGACCCCGCGCAGGGTGTGCAGATAGCGGGGGTTGGCGGCGGTCTCGCCGAGCTTGCGGCGCAGCCAGGACAGGTGCACGTCGATGGTCTGGTCGTCGCCGTAGGACTGCTGCCAGACCTCGGCGAGCAGTTCCTTGCGCGGGACGACGACGCCGGGTCGGCCGGCCAGGAAGGCGAGCAGGTCGAACTCGCGGCGGGTCAGGTCCAGGCGTACGCCGTCCAGTTCGGCCTGGCGGCGCAGCGGGTCGACGGTGAGGCCGCCGACGCGCAGCACCGACTCGGGGGGTGCCTCGCCGACGGTGGCCCGGGACCGGCGCAGGACGGCGGCCATGCGCGCGGACAGGTGCTCGACGGAGAACGGCTTGGTGAGGTAGTCGTCCGCGCCGGCGTTGAGCAGCCGGACGATCTCCGCCTCGTCGTCTCTGGCGGTGGCGATGATCACAGGGACGTCGGTGATTCCGCGCAGCATCTTCAGGGCCTCGGACCCGTCCAGATCGGGCAGTCCGAGGTCCAGGATGACCACGTCGAAACGGAAATGGGCGACCTCGCGCAGCGCCTCAAGGGCGGTGCCGACACTGCGCACGGTGTGCGCGGCATCGGTCAGATGCCGGATGAGGGCGGAGCGTACGAACTGGTCGTCCTCGACCACGAGCACACTTGCCATGCGCCGCACCGTACGCCATGCGGGGGACACCGGTCCGGACCTGTGGACAACTCCCCTGTTGGGGACAGCGGGGCGACACGTGTGGGGCTGGTGGTGCAGTATGGCCCGCGATGCGCAGAGGACTCGTACACGCGTTGGCTTGGTCGCTCGCCACGGGCGCGGCGGTCACGCTGTCGTGGTGGGGTGTCCACACGGTGATGGCCGGTACGGCCTACGACCCGCCGCGCGCCCTGCCCATCGCGGCGGCGGACGCCACCACGCAGGAGTCGAAGCCGGTGTCGTCGTCGACCCGGCGGGCGGCCCCGTCGTCCAAGTCCACGAAGGGCCCTTCGGCCAAGCCGTCCCCGTCGAAGACCCCGGCCCCCTCCACCACCCCCACGCGCACCCCGGACCCCTCCCCCACCGCCTCCGGCGAGGTCAAGGCCTACGACACCAAGGGCGGCCGGGCGGTCTTCGAACTGCACGACACCTACGCCACGCTGGTGTCGGCGACGCCGGGTCCTGAGTGGTCGATGCAGGTGTGGAAGACGGAGTCGTGGATCCGGGTGGAGTTCGCCAGCGGCGCGGACCGGGTGTCGGTGTTCTGCACCTGGCACGACAGCGCGCCGCGGGTGGAGATCGGGACGTACTGACGTCCGGCTGACGTCTAGCGGAAGACGGACGCCGGGGGCGCCGGGGAGGCGACGGCGGCCGCGTCCGTGACGGGGGTCGCTCCGCCCGTGAAGTCCGTGAGTGTCCTGCCGTGTTCGACGCGGCCCGGGTGCGGGTCGGAGGCGGCGCGGCGGGTCAGTTCGGCGACCGGGAGCGGGTGGTCGGCGGCGACCAGGACGGCGTTGCCGAAGCGCTTGCCGCGCAGCACGGTCGGGTCGGCGACCAGGGCCAGCTCCGCGAACCGGGCGGCGGCGGTGGCGATCTGGCCGCGCAGATGCGCCAGCGGCGGCCCGTCGGCGAGGTTGGCGGCGTACCAGCCACCGGGGCGCAGGGCCCGGCGCACCTCGTCGAGGAACTCCGTCGAGGTGAGGTGGGCCGGGGTGCGGGCCCCGCTGAAGACATCGGCGATGACGAGGTCGGCCCAGCCGTCGGGCACCTTGGCGAGCCCTTCGCGGGCGTCGGCCGAGCGCACCCGGATACGGGCGTTGCGGTCCAGGGGCAGTTCGCGCCGGACCATCTGGGCCAGGGGCCCGTCCCGCTCGACGACCTGCTGGGTGGAGCGGGGGCGGGTGGCGGCGACGTACCGGGCGAGGGTGAGGGCGCCGCCGCCGAGGTGGACGGCCTGGACGGGCTTCCCGGGCGGGGCGACGAGGTCGATGACGTGCCCGAGGCGCCGCTGGTACTCGAAGGAGAGGAAGCCGGGGTCGTCCAGGTCGACGTGCGACTGCGGGGCGCCGTCGATGAGCAGGGTCCAGGCACGGGCCCGGTCCCGGTCGGGTATCAGCTCGGCGAGTCCGCCGTCCACGGCCTCGACGACGGCGGCGGCCGCGTCCTGGCGCCGGGATTTCTTGGACTTGCCCATCAGGCCATTATGCGGAGCCCACCTCGATCACGCAGACGCGCCTGAGCACGGACGAGGGACGACGGACCCACGGCGACGAGCCCGGCACGCGCCCGCCACACCGGGCCCCGCGGCGACACACAACGGGCCCACGCCGACGAGCCCGCCACGCATCCACCACGCGGGCCCCCGCAGGCGAAGCACAGCGAGCCCACGGCGAAAAGCCCGGCACGCACCGGCGAAAAGCCCCGCACGCACCCGCCACGCAGGCCCCGCAGGCGCCTGTGCGGCACGTGCTGCCAGCCGTGGCGGTGGCACCAGAGCTGCGCGGGTCCGCGCGGGCGCCCGCGGGGCACGTACTCGCCCGGCCGCGGCGGTGACAGGAGGGATACGAGGGCGCCCGCGTGGCACCCGCCCCGCCTCGCCCGCCCGCCGGAGGTCACCGGCAGTTGTCCGCCGCCTCGATCAGCCGGGCCGCCTCCCCGAGCGCCGCGCGCAGGACCGCGGGGTCCGTCGCGAGGTCCGCCTCGCCGGGGGGCAGCAGCCAGTCGGAGCCCTCCACCGGGGGCTCGGGGGCGAGGCTCAGGCCCCGGCCGTCGGTCTCCGTGCAGGTGCTGCCGGGAACGTCCCATCCGGCGGCGGTCCCCGGCGGGACCACGAACCCGAGGGTGTCGCAGCCGTCGTCGTGCAGGACCGGTCCCACCGCGTCCCCCGCGCCCCGGCGCAGGATGTCGACCGCCTCAAGTCCCTGCCGCGTCGGCACCGTCACCAGATCGCACCGCTGACTGTTCTCCATCCCGGCCTCCACCACGGAACCCTCCTCGAACCGAGCGGGTCGGGAGTCGGGCGGCTCCCGGTCCACGTGGTTCAACGCGGCCGTCTGTCAACGGCTACGGCGCAAGTCCGCCGCAAAGGATGGCAGTTCATGGCAGATGCTGGATGAGATATCCGGTTTGTAGCCAAACACCGCGTGACGGGTCCGGTACAGCAGGTACGTTCTTGCCCGCCGGGCACCGGGGGTACGAAGCGAACAAAACGTTCAACTCACCATCGGTCCGGCATGGTTCGACGGTTCGCACGAGAGGACCCGGCCATGACGTCGTCGGAGCTGAACTCGTCCCGGCCCACCAGGCCGCCCCGACCGAATCTCGCGTTCCGGGAGTTGCGCGGTCAGCGCTCACCGGCCGAGTTCGCCGCGGCGGTACGCAGGGCCGCACGCGAGATCGGGGAGCGGGTCAGCTGTGACGCGCGCTACATCGGACGGGTCGAGGCGGGCGAGATCCGCTGCCCCAACTACGCGTACGAACGGGTGTTCCTGCACATGTTCCCCGGCCGCACGCTGACCGACCTCGGCTTCGCGCCCCGCGCGTCCGTACGCGGACGCCGGTCGCGCGAGGCGGAGGACGCGCCCGCGGGCCCGTTCGCGAGCCCCGCGCTCGCGGTCCGTGAGACGCGCGGGGCGCGCGAACCGTATGACACGCAGGACCCGTACGACACGCACGAGAGACCCGAGGAGAGCGACGTGCTGCGTCGCGCATTCATGACCGGCTCCGGTGCCACCGTGGCCGCCGCCTCGCTCAGCCCCTTCGGGCTCGCCATCGACGCGACGGCCGCGGAACGCCCCGCGCGGCGGATCGGCACCAGCGAGGTGCAGGCCCTGGAGGAGGCGGTCCGCAGAATCCGGCTGCTGGACGACCGGCACGGCGCGGACGGCCTGTACCGCCGCGCGGCCGCCCCGCTGCGCGCCGCCTACGCGCTGCTGGACGCCGGCACCACCCGGCACGCCACCGGGGAACGGCTCCACTCCGGCGCCGGTGAGCTGGCCATCTCGGTCGGCTGGCTGGCCCACGACTCGGGCCGCTTCGACGACGCCCGCTCGCACTACGCGGAGGCGCTGGCGACCGCCCGGATGGCGGGCGACCCGGCCCTGGAGGCGCACGCCTTCTGCAATACGTCGTTCCTCGCGCGGGACGCCGGCCGCCCGCGTGAGGCGGTGCGCGCCGCACAGGCCGCCCAGCGCGTCGCCCGCTCCCTGGGCTCCGACCGGCTGATGTCGCTGCTGGCGATGCGCGAGGCGGGCGGCTGGGCGGGGCTCGCCGACCGCACCGGCTGCGCCCAGGCCCTGGCACGGGCCCAGGCCCTCTACGCGCGGGGCGGCTCGGACGCCGATCCCGAGTGGATGAGCTTCTACGGCGAGGCCGAGCTGGAGGCCCTGGAGGCGCAGTGCTGGTCGACGCTGGGCGACTGGAACCGGGCGGCACGGCACGCGGGCCGGGCGGCCCACCTCCAGAACCCGCACTTCACCCGCAACATCGCCCTGTACACCGCGGAACTCGCCGACGACCTGGCGCGCGGCGGGCGCCCCGACGAGGCGGCGGTGGCCGGGATGCGGGTGCTGGACCTGCTGACCGAGGTCCAGTCGTCCCGCGTCCAGACCATGCTGGCGGGCACCGCGCGCGTACTGCTACCGCACCGGAGGGCGACGGGCGTGTCCACGTTCCTGGAGCGGCACGCGAGCCTGCCGAAGGCGGTGTGAGCGAGCTGTCAGCCCGCCAGGTGTCCCACGTCGTTCCAGTTCTCCAGCGCCGGCTCCCCGTACGCCCAGCCCAGCACCGACAGCGAGGTCGGGTTCAGGCGGATGCGGGCCGCGAAGTCCAGTGGCAGGCCCAGCCAGCGGGCGCCTATGGAGCGCAGGATGTGGCCGTGGGCGAAGACCAGGACGTCCCGGTCGGCGGAGCGCGCCCAGGCGACCACCTCGTCGGCCCGCGCGGTGACCTCGGCCAGGCTCTCGCCCTCGGGGACGCCGTCGCGCCAGATCAGCCAGCCGGGGCGCAGGTCCTGGATCTCTTCCGGGGTGAGGCCCTCGTAGGCGCCGTAGTCCCACTCCATGAGCGTGTCCCAGGAGGTGGCGCGGTCGCCGAACCCGGCGAGTTCGCACGTCTCACGCGCGCGTGCCAGCGGGCTGGTGCGCACCTCCACGCCGGGCAGCCCCTCCAGGGGAGCGCGGTGGAGGCGCTCGCCGAGCAGTTTCGCGCCCCGGCGCCCCTCCTCCAGCAGCGGCACGTCCGTCCGCCCCGTGTGCTTCCCGGCCAGTGACCACTCGGTCTGCCCGTGCCGGGCCAGCAGTATGCGCGGTGCCATGCGGTCGAGTGCCTTTCCAGGAAATTGCGAGGCGGAGCCCGTCCATCATCCCGCACCCTGGACAGGGGCAACCCGGGGGGCGATCTCAGCGTCTATCAGGGCCGGGGGCGCCCGACACGGGCGTGCACGTACAACGTAGAGTGGCCCGTCCGCGCAACCGGCGCCACGAGCAGAAGGGGGAGGCGATCGGATGCCGCACGCCGAGTCACCGGGCACTACGGCGGCACCACGAGGCCGTCTCCGCTGGTGGACCGAGCTGCCGCTGATCCTTCTGGTGTACGCGTGCTACTCCGGCGGGCGCCTGCTGGCCCGCGGCGACGTCGCCTCGGCCGTGGACCACGGCCTGACGATCCTGCGCGTCGAGAAGCTGCTCTACCTGAACGCCGAGCACCCGCTGAACCGCCTCTTCACCCGCGAGCCGTGGCTGGGCGTGCCGGCGGACTTCTGGTACGCCTCCCTGCACTACCTGGTGACCCCGCTCGTCCTGGTGTGGATCTTCAGGTCCCACGCGGTGCGCTACCGCGTGGCGCGGACCTGGCTGATGACGTCCACGTTCATCGGCCTGATCGGCTTCACCCTGCTGCCCACCTGCCCGCCCCGGCTGCTCGCCCCGACCCACGGCTTCGTGGACACGATGGCCTACTACAGCTCGTACGGCTGGTGGGGCGGCGAGGCCAGCGCCCCGAAGGGCCTGGGCGGTCTGACCAACCAGTACGCGGCCATGCCGAGCCTGCACTGCGGCTGGGCCCTGTGGTGCGGCGTCATGCTGTGGCGCTTCGGCGGCAACCGCATCACGAAGATCGCCGCGGTGATCTACCCGGTGGTGACGATCATCGTGGTCATGGGCACCGCGAACCACTACTTCCTGGACGCGGTCGCCGGCGTCGCCGTGATGGGCGCCGGACTGCTGCTCACGCCGTACGTGCTGCGCGCCGCGGACCTGGTGCGGGCCCGCTTCGACGGCCGCGGCACGCTGGTCGCGGCGCACTCCGCGCAGGGCGCCGGCGAGTCGACTCCCGCCACCAAGGCCTCAATTGTCAGTGGTGGATGCCAGACTTCCGCGGGTGAGCGATTTCCACGGCAGCGCGAGTCACGGTTCGAGCCCGGAGCCGAGCCGGGTGCCTCCCCCACGGACGCGGGGGACGGCGCTCCGGCAAAGGCTCGCTGAGCTGCGCGGTCCCGAGGTACCGGCCAAGGCGCTGGACGCCCGCGCCCTGGCCGCCCTGGCCGCCAACCCCGGGTGCAGACGGCGCGCGATCCTGGACGGCGCCGGGGTGAACAAGACGGCGCTGGCCGACGCCCTCGGCGCTCCCTCGGCCTTCGGGCAGTCGCAGTTCGCCCTCACCCGGGGCAACGCCTTCGAGGCGAAGGTCAAGGCGGACGGCGGCGCCGAACTGCTGCGGCTGGTCCACGCCAAGCTGGACCGCGCGGCCGAGCCGCCCGAGCGGGCGCACGTGCCCGACCTCACCGCGACGGGCCCCGAGGGCCGCGCGGCCCGTACGGCGCTGGCGCTGCGCGAGGCCGGGGAGGCGCCCGGCGCCTGGACGCTGCTGGACCACCCCATGCTGGCGCTCGACGTCGCGGGCTCGCCCGCGTTCCTGGAGCCGGACGCGGTGGTGGTGCACCCGGACGGCTCGTGGACGGTCGTGGAGATCAAGTCCTTCCCGATGCTGGACGGCTCCGCGGACCCGGCGAAGGTCGGCGCGGCGGCCCGGCAGGCGGCGGTGTACGTGCTGGCGCTGGAGGAGGTCGCCGCGCGCCTGGCCGAGCACGGCCCCGCCCCGCGCGTACGCCACCGGATCCTGCTGGTGTGCCCGAAGGACTTCTCCAACCAGCCCACCGCCTCCGCGGTCGACATCCGCAAGCAGCGCGCGGTCACCGCACGGCAGCTGGTCCGCCTCACCCGCATCGAGGACATCGCCGACACCCTCCCCGAGGGCACCTGCTTCGACCCGGCCCTGCCCGCCGCCGAACTGACGGCGGCCGTGGAGTCGGTCCCCGCCACGTACAGCCCCGAGTGCATGTCCGCCTGCGAACTGGCCTTCCACTGCCGCGACCGCTCCCGCGCGGCCGGCGCGGTCACCTCCCTGGGCCGGGCGGTCCGCGCCGACCTCGGCGCCCTCTCCACGGTCGAGGACGTCCTGGCGGCGGCACACGGCACGGCGGGCGACCCCACCGACCCGGCGGTGGCGGCCCTGCGCAGAGCGGCCCGGCTCCGCGCGGAAGCACTGGGCACCCGGGAGGCGCTCGCGTGTCCCTGACCACCCACACGGGGCAACCGTCCCCCGCCGATCCCATCACCCCCGAGGGCCGGCCCCGCCCGACCACCGCCACCCCGCACAGGGCAGCCGCCCGGCACCCGGGAAGCGGTCGTATGCCCCTCGCGAGGTGGCCGCACCCGACCGACAACGCCCTCACGACAGCCCGCGCGACCACCGAGGACCGGCCCCGCCCGACCACCGCCACCCCGCACAGGGCAGGCAGTCGGCGCCCGGCAGACCGTGCCGTGCCCCGGACCACCGCCCCGCGCGGAGTCGCGCCGTCCCGGTGCCTCGGCAGGCAGGAGGCGCTCCCGTGTCCCTGATCACCCACCTCGCCCGGCTGGAGGCCGTCAGCGCCGGGCGGGCGCAGCTCGCGGCGACCGTGCGGCACCGGCATCTGTCGGAGCGGCCGCTGGTGTTCGTGCCGCTGACCACCGCCGGTGAGACCGGGGCGCCGCTGGGGGCGCTGGTCGGGACCGAGCGGGACGCGCCCCGGCTGCTGGTGGTGCCGCAGCCGCGCGACCGTGACCTGCGCTTCCAGTTCCTGGCCGACCTCGCGGACGTGGTGCTGCCGTACATCGAGGGGCACAGCGAGGTCGTCGAGGCGGCCGAGCGCACCGACACCGACCCGGAGACCGGCAAGCGGGTCAAGGTCGAGGTCGACCTGTGCGCGGACGCCGCCCAGCTGATCGTGCCGAGCCGCGCGGGCCTGGAGTACGTACGCCTGCTCGGCCGCTCCATGCGCTTCCGCCGTACGGCGGAACAGGACCCGGACACGCCCTACCCGGCCCCGCCCCGCGTACCGCTGCTGGGCCGCTGGCTGACCCACTACGGCGAGCGCTCCCGCGTACCCGGCTCCTCGCTGCTCCTGGCCATGACCGACGTGCTGTCCCGGCACTGGGCGACCGGCCAGTCCACGCTGGAGGACCAGCACCTGGGCGCGCTGCTCGCCTGGATCGACCCGCCCGAGGGCGCGACCGGGGCCGAGGCCGCCCTGCGCCGGGAACTGACCCGCGACGAGCGCGGCCAACTGCTGTGGCCGCCCGCCGGACCGGCCACCGACCCGGCGTTCGACAACAAGCTGCTCGCCCCCGCCCTGGAGCGCTACGACCGGGCGCGCACCGCGCTGGCCGCCGCCGAGGACGGCCTGGAGGCGGACACCCGGCTCGGTGTGCTCACCGCCGCCGAGCAGGAGATCCGCGCCCTGGTCGAGGCGTGCACCCGGCCCACCTGGGACGCGGTGTGGCAGGGCCTGGACCTGCTGCGCGAGCGCCTGCCCGAGGAGGGCGCGCACGTCGAGGAGCGGTGGACGCGCGACCGCTGGTCGTTCACCGCCCACCGGGACCGGATCACCGCGGGCGAGCCCCCGCAGCCGCGCCGCGACGACGCGGTGACCGCGGCGAACAAGCTGGCCGCGCGCGAGCGCGAGCAGGCCCGCCTCGACGCCCAGGAGGCGCTGGACGACCCGCTGGTGATGGCGGCGCGGCGGCTGTCCGGGGAGGCGTTCGCGGGCGAGGTCACGGATGTGGTGATGGCGTACAGCGAGGGCAGGCGGCCGAGCCCGCGCCCGCTGGTGACGGTCCGCACCGACGACACCCCGCAGCTCGCCGAGCGGGTGAAGGTGTACCGCTCGCTGGGCGGCAAACCGCAGTCGGCGGAGTTCGTCGAGGCGGACGGCGACCAGCTGACGCTGCGGATCCTGGACAAGATGGGCCGCGGCAAGGAGCCGGAGCCGGGTTCCGTGCCGGAGAAGGGCGACCGGGTCTGCTTCACCCTCTTCGAGCACGACCAGCGCGGCGGCCCGAAGCTGCCGGACCCGGAGCAGACGCCGTGGACACACGGCGGGCCGCCCGGTGAGCCCGTACCCGAACCCGCCGACCTGCCCACCGAGGAGGACATCCTTTGACCGCCGTGTTCGACCCGGGCGCGGCGGCCGCGCGGGCCACCGACGCGATCCTCGCGGACACCCTGCACAGCACCCACCGCGGCGTGGTGGTCGACTCCCCGCCCGGTGCCGGGAAGTCCACGCTGGTGGTGCGCGCGGCGCTGGAACTGGCCGACGCGGGCCGCCCGCTGATGGTGGTGGCGCAGACCAACGCGCAGGTCGACGACCTGGTGATCCGCCTCGCCGAGAAGAACCCCGACCTGCCGGTGGGCCGCCTGCACAGCAGCGACTCCGACCCGTACGACAAGGCGCTGGACAACCTGCCGAACGTACGCAAGTCGGCGAAGGCCGCGGACCTCACCGGGCTCCCGGTGACCATCTCCACGGCCGCGAAGTGGGCGCATGTGAAGGTGGACGAGCCGTGGCGGCACGCCATCGTGGACGAGGCGTACCAGATGCGCTCCGACGCGCTGCTGGCCGTGGCCGGGCTGTTCGAGCGGGCGCTGTTCGTGGGCGATCCGGGCCAGCTGGACCCGTTCTCGATCGTGGGCGGCGACCAGTGGGCAGGCCTGTCCTACGACCCCTCGTCCTCGGCCGTGACCACCCTCCTGGCCCACAACCCGGAACTGCCCCAGCACCGCCTGCCGGTGTCCTGGCGCCTGCCCGCGTCGGCGGCACCCCTGGTCTCGGACGCCTTCTACCCGTACACCCCCTTCCGCAGCGGCACCGATCACGGCGACCGGCGCCTCACCTTCGCCGTCCCGTCCGACGGATCCGGACCGGACCGGGTGATCGACGAGGCGGCCGAGGCCGGCTGGGGCCTGCTGGAACTGCCCGCCCGCCTCACCCCGCGCACGGACCCGGAGGCGGTAGGGGCCGTGGCGGCCGTGGTACGACGCCTGCTGGACCGGGGCGGCGCGACCACGTCGGAACGCTCCCCGGACCCGTCCCCGCTGACCGCGGACCGGATCGCGGTCGGCACCGCCCACCGCGACCAGGCGGCAGCGGTCCGCGCGGCGCTGGAAGCCGTCGGCGTGCGGGACGTCACCGTGGACACCGCCAACCGCCTCCAGGGCCGCGAGTACGACGTCACGGTCGTCCTGCACCCGCTCTCCGGCCGCCCCGACGCCACCGCCTTCCACCTGGAGACGGGCCGCCTGTGCGTCCTCGCCTCCCGCCACCGCCACGCCTGCATCATGATCTGCCGAGCGGGCGTGACCGACCTCCTGGACGACTACCCGTCCACGGAACCGGTCCAGCTCGGGACGGTGGTGAAGTTCCCTGATGGGTGGGAGGCCAACCATGCGGTGCTGGCACGGTTGGGGGAGCATCGGGTGGCCTGGCGACCGTGAGCTGCGGTGACGCGCGGGCAGTCAATCAGTCCTCAGTCAGTCCAGGGACGCCAGCGCACCGGCTATGAGAGCACGTGCAGCCGCTCCCCTCACGGCATCCTGTGACAGCCGTTCAAAGGCTCGGCTGTACAGCTCCACCTGGCTGGGCTGCGTGAGAGTGGCGGCAGCATCCAGGGTGTCCGCGTGCACCCTGATGTCGTCGAAGATCGTGAAGGTGGGCATGGGCCACACGGCTCGTTGAGCCGAGAACGGGATGAGCCCCACGGCAACGTTCTGGAGGTCCATGACTCCGAGCAAGTGACCAAGCTGTGCCGCCATGGTCTCCGCGCTGCACAAGCGGTACCGCAACACCGATTCCTCCAGCACGAATGAGAACCGGCGTGCGCCGTTGGCCAGCACCTCGTTTCGCCTCATCCGGGCCGCCACGGCATCGCTCACGTCGTCCGGAGTCCCCCGGAAGTGTGCGATGGAGGACAGCAGGGCGGCGGCGTATCCGGGTGTCTGAAGAAAGCCGGGGATCACATCGGAGACGTAGACCCTGAATGTCTTTGTCTGTCGGTACAGATCCCCGGTGGACTCCTGCAAACGACGGAGACCGCTTCGCTGGAGTCGCCTCCACTGCACATAAGCATCTGCGGACTGCCTGTTGGCTGCGATCAGGTCGGGGGCTTGGTCATCAGCGCCGCAGGCTCGGCACCAGGCTTTGATGTCCGCGTCGGAGGGCGGGGTCTTGGCGTTCTCGATCCGGGATGACTTCGACTCCGACCAACCGCACCTGACGGCCAGCTCCCGCCCGCTGATCCCCGCGTCCTTCCGGATCTCCCGCAGGCGGCCGGCCAGTTCTTCACGGGCCTTCTGCACGTGTGAGGAGGGGTGTGGGGGCATGGAGCCGGCTTTCGTCAGATCTCGTACAGGTGGTGCGGGATCGCTCGCTCCCAGACCGCTTCGAAGGCTACGGAGCACAGCTTCACGGCTTCCGGGTCCGCCGTGATCTCGTCGTCCACCACCACTCCATCACCTGAGAAGTGGTGCACCCGCAGCAGGGTGCCATCGAAGAGCCAGAAGTCATTGCCCGGCAGGGCGATAGTCGTGGCCCGTCGCCGTGGCAGCCACCGCACCTCCTCACCGGCCATGACGTTGGCGCGGGTGACGTAGTGCTCCCAACGGATGTAGTCCGATACCGGCTCGGAGATGACCCGAGCCCGGCGGATCACCACTCCCCGGGCCACGGTGTCCGCGAGCCGTTCGCGGGGCTACTCGCCTCACACTCCGCCTGAGTCTCGGTGCTCGGCTTCCACCCCTGCAACAGGATCTCCTGAGCGTCCGCGTCCGCCCACACGGTGGGGCAGTGATCCCGGTCCGTGTCGGGGTCGATCCCAATGAACTCTACGGCCATGACTGGCTCCCTGGTCTAGGCGCTTGCTCAGGCTTGCATCACCTCGATTGAACTGTGGAGACACCGTCAATGGCACTACTGGCAAGCCAATTGATGTGCAAGTTCATGCAAGTTTGTGGAGCCCCGGACACGTCGCCTCCTAGCGTCCTTGCATCGCGTCAGATGAGCCGGGGAGGAAGCAATGTCACAGAAGCCGCAGGGCCACCACCTAGCCGAGCTACCGGCCGAGCCCTCCGCCGTGCCTGGCTGCTCGGACTGTCTGTCCCTCTCGGTCAGCAGAGAGAACGCCCGCTCCCGAAGTGACTACAGCGCCGTATCTGACGCGAACGTGGAGCTGCGCCAGCACCAGGAAAGGGCGCACTGATCATGGGCGGGAAGACCTACGCCCAGCTCGTGGCTGAGCGCCCCTTGATGACGCTTCGGGTATCGCATGACTCGGGTCGGACCTGGAGTCCAGAGCGGGCCGTATTTGCTACCGCTGACCTCCCGCCTCTGATGAGGAACGCGTGGCCTCCCTGCGAGTGCTGGCGCTGTGCCGGTTCCGGCCGGCGCCCCAAAACCTGAAGCGTGCTCCATGCCCTTGAACCTCCGCCCGGCGTGGGCGGCGGCGGTCAGCCATGGCCGCGATTAGTTGAGCTGGAAGGTGCAGTGATGCTGAACGGAACCGACCTGTACGCGCTCGACATCGACGGGGCCGCATTCGTGAAGGCGTGTGGCGGTCCCTGCACCGAAGGGTGCGTGACCCTGGCCCGGATCGGTGACGACGCTTGGGCTCTGGGCGACAGCAAGCGGCCGGACGCGCAGCCGCTGCGGTTCACCACGGAGGAGCTGGACGCGGCCGGGATCGACCCGGCGCGGTTCGGCCTGAACGTCTGACCCTCCGCCCCGCCAGCCGGCCCGGTCCCCTCCACACAACCGGGCTGGCTGGCCCCGCACCCCCACCACCGAACGGGATCAACTGGTGCACCACCACGGATATCTGTGGACCGGCCCGAAACAGCGTTTCGACCAGGAAGCGCTACGGCGGCCCCCGCACCCCGAGCCGCCCCCGTCCGGCAGCAGGCCCGATCTGATCCAGCGCTACCGGGACGTGGCAGCGGAGTTCCCCACGTCTGATCTGCCACCGCTGGAAACGGCGTACTGGCTCATCAAGCCCCGTTCGCTGGTTCGTGGCACCTGGGACGAGCCCAAGGAAGCGGCAGCATGGATCGGGGAACGGCTGACCGAGTACGCGCCCAGGTTCGCATCGGAGAGGGACCGGGACACCACGCGCCTGGCCCGACTGGTGAGCGCTGCTACTGAGCGGCTGCACACGGGGAGGGATGTGTCCTACGGCTTCTACCTGGAGCGCCCCTCGTATCTGTCCCTGGCAGTGGTGACGTGCTCCCCGCATCACTCGAACCCCGAGTTGGCCTGCCCGGTCGCATAGTCGAATTAGCAAAATAGCCCCGCCCAAAAGCGGCCGGGGCTGTCAGCGGTTCGTCAAAGCAGCGCGAGAAACGGATCTTTGCCCCTGAGCGGTTCCGACCGCTTCGGTTCGAGCACAGGCTTTGGGCCAGCTTGGGTGTCTGGCGGTAAGTGCCCAGACGGACGACGTGGGCGCCGTTCTACTCACGCGCCGCGCTTGTCGACCGCACCTCTGCGTGACCGGAGGCGCCCCGGTTCTGCTCACCCTCCGCGCTGGCCGGCTGCGGCGCAGAGTCACCAGAACTGTCCCCGCGGAGCGTGAAAACGGTGGCCGGTCGGCCGGTCTTCCCCGCCCACTCGACAGTGACGACGAATCCGGACAGCGCCTTGACCTCTGCTGCGGTCGCTCCCACGTACGGGAGTACCTGGGAGGACGTGGCCCGGCCGCCAATTTGGTGACCATGTTTTCCCCGGGCTGGGAGGCGAACCATGCGGTGCTGGCACGGCTGGGGGAGCATCGGGTGGCCTGGCGACCGTGACGCCCACCTCCCTTGCGTCGGCGCGCCTCGCGGGGAGCACCGGGTCGTATGGAAGCCGTAAGCGCTGACCTGCGGTTCGAGGCCCTCTTGCGTGGGCGCGGGACAATGGACGGTGGCCCGCTTTCCCAGGGGGTCACCCTTACGTACGAAGGAGAAGACATGGCGGAGCCCACGCCGCGTCGGAACGAACCGCGGCTACGCCCCGCGCCCCTGCTCTTCGAGCCCACTCAGGCGGCGGCCGACCCGGAGCACTTCTTCGACCTGGAGTCGATCGAGGACCCGCGGGAGCTGCTGTCCAGGGCCACCGAGCTGACGCTGGCGTTCCGCGCGGCGGCCGACCGCGCCGTGGAGTTCCAGGCCATCGCGGCGGCCCAGCTCGCCGACCCGCGCCGGTTCGACCGGCTGACCACGGCGGACATCGCCGAGCGGGCGGAGTGGACCGAGGACTACGCCAAGAAGATGGTCGAGTTCGGCAGAGACCTTCTGCGGGGGACGGTCGAGGGCCAGGAGCACGTCGACCCGGTATGAGTCGCGGCGCCCGCCGTACCGGCATATGCCAGGTGGGCAAGAGGCGGGCAAGATACTCCCCCGCCCCCGCTCCTGTCCCGGTTTCCGGCAACCCTCGGAAACCGACCGCTCACGATCGGTACATCTACTGGACATGAGCAGTTGCCTCGACGCCACGGGCGTCACCCCGGACGGAGCCGCCTGGCTGGCCTCGGCAGGAACGTATCCGCGTACCACCCTGGCGCACTGGGAGGAGCGGCCCGGCGCCCCCGTCGTGCTGCCCTGCGGCTCGGTCTTCGACGTGGTGAGTGCCCCCGCGATGTTCGGGCGCCGCATACTCGACCGGCTGTGGGAGGAGGGGCCGGGCTCCGGGCCGGTGGCGGTGTTCCGGGGCCGGATGCTGCTGTTCGCCGCGCCGGGCACGGCCCAGCGGCTGCCCTCGCTGCTCGCCTGGGAGGAGTTCGGCCGCACCGAGCACATCCCGCCCCTGCTGTGCCACGGCAATGGCGACGCGGTGACCGTCCCGGCACCGGGCGGCGCCCCCGAGTCCGCGCCCGCGGGCGCCCGCTGGCTGGTGGCCCCGGACACCCGCCACCCGTGGCTTCCGGGCCCTGAGATCCTGCTCTGGGCGGCCGTCCGGGCGGCCCGCGCGGCCGTGCGGATATCGATTTTTCCTCCCGCCGACCAGGATGCTAAGGTCTACGACGTCAGCAGGCGCCGCTAGCTCAGTTGGTTAGAGCAGCTGACTCTTAATCAGCGGGTCCGGGGTTCGAGTCCCTGGCGGCGCACAGACAGCGAAAGGCCCTCCGCAAGCGCGGGGGGCCTTCGTCATGCGGGCAACCCGTCCTCGACGCCACCGGCGCGGCCGGGGGTCCGGGGGTTGCCCCCGGATGATGCAGCATCAGCGGGTCCGGGGTTCGAGTCCCTGGCGGCGCACAGACAGACGAAGGGCTTCTCGCGAAGGCGAGGGGCCCTTCGTCTGTGTCTGAAAACCTCCCCCTACCCCGTCACAATCCGCACCGTCCAAGCCCCCGCCCCCGTCCTCCCCTCGACCTCCACGCGGACGTCCTCGCCGGGCACCGTGAACGTCTCCCCCAAGGACACCGGGGCGTCCGCCAGCGGTGGGTACACCGAGTTCTCCCAGCACGCCTCCGTCTTCGGGTGGGCGTCGATGACCTCGACCGGGCCTCGGCCCGACTCCTCCGCGCTGCTGATGCGGTAGACGAGGATGCCCTCCCGGCAGGCCTCGGCGTCGTTGCCGACGCGGCTCCGGGCCTCGAAGGCGAGGGCGCTGTCGGCGCCGGTGCGGACCACCGCCAGCTTCGTGCCGCCGCCCAGGCCGAAGGCCGGCGCCCCGGCGGCGCCCGCGAGCACGGCTCCCGGCCCGGCGCCGAGCGGTTCCAGGGTCAGCCGCGTACCGCCCCGCTCCCGTACGCAGTGCACCTGGTCCGGGTCCAGCCAGCCGAGCTTCCACTTGTGCCAGGCGAACAGGTCCGGCGCCAGACCGAACTGGCTGCCCATCAGGTCCCAGTCCCCGACGTACGTGTCCCAGTCGCCCTTGCCGTCCAACGGCCGGTGGTAGAGGTCCGGCAGGTCGAAGACGTGCCCCGTCTCGTGCGCGAGCACCAGCCGGTCCGGCGGATGCTGCTCGAAGACCGTGACCACCCGCCGGATCGCGGCACCGTCGGCGCGCAGCGGAGTCTCCAGGTTGACGACCTTCGTGGCGTCGGAGTCCACCCCGGGCGCGTCCGGATCGGCGACGAAGTACACGACGTCGTAGCGCGAGAAGTCCACCCGGCGGTCGGCCACCGCGAGGGCGTCGCGGAGGTAGGCGGAGCGGTCCGCCGGGTGCCAGTCGCGCTGTATGGCGTACGCCGTCGAGGGGCGCGGCATCCGGATCCACTCCTTCAGCGGATGCGCCCGCAGGGAGAACCGGCCGTAGGAGGCGCGTTCGAAGAAGCGGCCGGTGGCCGGGAAGTGGTCGGCGGTCAGCTCGGCGGGGCCGGCCAGCGGGATGGAGTCGGGGAAGGACAGGAACACCATGACCGCGTCCAGCGAGGTGTCCGGGCGCGGATAGGCGGCGTTCCAGGTGTCCAGGCCCTCCGAGTGGTGGGCGTCGGTGCGTTTGAGGGCGCAGGGCGCCGCCGCGAACGGCTCGGCGACCGAGGGCGCGGAGAGCAGGGAGGTCGCCGCGAGCGCGGACATGGTGGTGAACAGGGCCGCGGTGGTGCGCAGTCGGGGCCGCTCGCGCAGCCGGTCGCCGATGCCCCGGAACGTCGCACGGGTGAGTTCCCTGAGCGGGAGCTGACGCGGCACGTGGACCTCCGGGAGCGGTTCGCGGGACACCGCACCCAGCCTTGTGGAGATTGTCGTACTACGCCTTGTTTGTCTGCACCGGACGGGTGAGGAGGGGCGGGAGTGACCGATCCGCGACGGGAGTGATCCGCGCGCGACACCCCCGAAACGCTCACGGACCGTCACAAGTGGTCGAGGGGGCGCTGAACCCGTCCAGTGGCGGGCAGAAACGAATTGTCAGATCGGCGGCCCGGCCCAGGACACTGCAGAGTGGCTGGAAGGCCCCGAACCCAGCCTCTATGATCGGCACACTTTCCTGACCTTTCCTGTACTGTCTGATCCCTTTCCTGCACGGTCCGGCCCGGCGGCCGTCAGGTCGGTCGGCCAACTCCGACGAGACCCATCCGAAGATCGAGTGCACTGCGGGAGCGAGCGGTGAGCGGAACGTCCGAAGGGCCGGCGCCCGCGGCAGACCTCATCGGGCCGGTCGTCACAGAGAGTTACGAAGAAGCATCCTCCGAGTCCACCCCCTTCCGGTCCGCCTTCGACGCCTCGCCCCTGGCGATGGCCGTCGTCGACCGGGAGGGCCTGGTCACCGGCGCCAACCCCGCCCTCGGCGCGCTGCTCGGCAGCACGCCGAAGGAGCTGACCGGGGCAGTCGCCGCCGATCTGGTGGACCTGACCTCGGACGCCCGCACCTGGCACGCCTACCGCGAGGTTCTGCGCGGCCGGCAGGCCCGGCTGCGCTGCACCCGTCGGCTCAAGCACCCCGACGGGCACTGCCTTTGGGCCCAGGTCTCCATCGCCCCCCTGCCCGCCGCGCGCGAGGGCGGAGTGCTGCTGTCGGTCGCCGACATCAGCGCCCGGCGTGAACTCCAGGCCCAGTTGCGGCACTTGCAGAACCACGACCCGGTGACCCGGCTGCCCAACCGGACCCTGTTCTTCGAGCGGCTGTCGGCCGCGCTGGAGGCGGAGTCGTACGAGGAGGGCACCGGGCGGATCGGGCTGTGCTACCTGGACCTCGACGGGTTCAAGGCCATCAACGACACGCTCGGGCACCGGGTCGGCGACCGGCTGCTGGCCGCCGTCGCGGAGCGGCTGACGCGGTGCGCCGACGAGTGCGGGTACGCACGCGCCAGCACCCCGCTGGTCGCCCGGCTCGGCGGTGACGAATTCGCGCTGCTCGTCGAGGACTCCACCGGCACCGAACAGCTCGCGGACCTCGCCGAGTCCGTACTGGCCGCGCTCCGCGCGCCGTTCGACATCTCCGGGCGCCGCCTGTCGGTGTCCGCGTCGATCGGCGTGGTCGAGCGGCACGCGGCCGGGACCGGCCCCACCGCCCTGATGCAGGCCGCCGACACCACGCTGTACTGGGCGAAGGCCGACGGCAAGGACCGCTGGACCCTCTTCGACCCCGAGCGCAACGCGCACCGCATGACCCGCCAGGCCCTCGCCTCCACCCTCCGGCCCGCCATCGACCGCGGGGAGTTCGTGCTGGAGTACCAGCCGCTGGTGTGCATGGAGGACGGGCGGCTGCGCGGCGTGGAGGCACTCGTCCGGTGGAATCATCCGCAGTTCGGACTGCTGACGCCGAATCGGTTCATCGGACTGGCTGAGGAAGACGGCTCGATCGTGCCGCTCGGCCGCTGGGCGCTGACCACCGCCTGCCGCCAGGCCCGCGACTGGCAGCTCGCCCACCCGGACGAGCCGCCGATCTTCGTCAGCGTCAATGTGGCGGTCCGCCAGGTCTGGGACTCCGACCTGGTCGCGGACGTGGCGCAGACCCTCGCCGAGACCGGACTCGCCCCGCACCTGCTGCAGTTGGAGCTGACCGAGTCCGCCGTGATGGGCTCCGGCGGCCGCCCCCAGCAGGCCCTTCAGGCGCTCAGCGACATGGGCGTGCGCATCGCCATCGACGACTTCGGCACCGGCTACTCCAACCTGGCCTACCTCAGCCGCCTCCCGGTCTCCGTACTGAAACTGGACGGGTCCTTCGTCAAGGGCTTCCAGTACGACGGCGAGGGCATCGCGCCCAACCCGGCCGACGAGGTGGTCGTGGAGGCGATGATCCAGCTCGCGCACCGGCTCGGGCTCACCGTGACCGCGGAGTGCGTGGAGACCTCGGCGCAGGCGTCCCGGCTGCGGCGGATCGGCTGCGACACCGGCCAGGGGTGGCTGTACTCCCGGCCGGTGACGGCGGATCGTATCTCCGAGCTGCTGCGCTCGCCGGGGGTTCAGGCGGTGGCGGGCAACCCGTAGGCGCCGGCTTCGGGTTCAGGCGGTCGCGGGCAACCCGTAGGCGCCGGCTTCGTGTTCAGGCCAATGCGCGCAATCCTCAGGCGTCGGCCCGGTGTTCAGGCCGACGCGGGCAATTCGTAGGCGTCGGCGATGAGTTCGTACGAGCGCAGGCGCAGTTCGCCGCTGTGGGCGTGGCTGGTGAGCATCAACTCGTCGGCGCCGGTGCGCTTGTGGAGCTCGTCGAGTCCGGCGCGGACCTCCTCGGCGGTGCCGTGCACGATGTTGGCGCCCCAGGAGGCGATGAACTCCTCCTCCATGGCGCTGAACCGGTGCGCCTCGGCCTCCTCGGGGGTGGGGAAGAGCCCGGGGCGGCCGGTGCGCAGCCGGACCATGTTCAGGCCGGTGGCCCGTACCTGCCGTGCCGCCTCCTGCTCGTCGTCGGTGGCGAGTGCGGAGACGCCGATGAGGGCGTAGGGCTCGGCCAGGACGTCCGAGGGCCGGAAGGACTCCCGGTACAGCTCCAGCGCCGGGATGGTGTTGTGCGCCGAGAAGTGGTGCGCGAAGGCGAAGGGCAGGCCGAGCTCACCGGCCAGGCGGGCGCTGAAGCCGGAGGAGCCGAGCAGCCAGACCGGCGGGCGGTGCGGTGACTGCACGCCGCCGGGCGCGCTCGCCTGGACCGGGCCGGGGACGGCGTGGATCCGCCGGTAGGGGTGGCCGTCGGGGAAGTCGTCGTCGAGGAACCGGGTCAGCTCGGCGAGTTGCAGTGGGAAGTCGTCGGCGCCCTCGTTCAGCCGGTCGGTGCGGCGCAGGGCGGCGGCCGTGGCCCCGTCGGTGCCCGGCGCCCGGCCGAGGCCGAGGTCGATCCGGCCCGGGGCGAGCGCCTCCAGGGTGCCGAACTGTTCGGCGATGACCAGCGGGGCGTGGTTGGGCAGCATGACGCCGCCGGAGCCGAGGCGGATGCGCTCGGTGTGGGCGGCGAGGTGGGCGAGGATCACGGCCGGTGAGGAGGAGGCCACGCCCGGCATGGAGTGGTGCTCGGCGACCCAGTACCGGTGGAAGCCGCGGGCCTCGGTGAACCGGGCCAGCGCGACGCTGGTGCGCAGGGCGTCGCTCGCGGTACTGCCCGAGCCGACGGTGACCAGATCCAGTACGGAGAGCGGGACGGGGGCGGTGCCGTGTGCCGCGCCCCGGATCTCATCTGCCGCCATCGGTGCCTGCCTCCTGCTGGTGTGCCGTACGCCTGTCCGACCGGCGATAACAGGAGGGTGTCTCCGGTTTATTCCCCGAGGCCCGCGCGAAGCCCGTACAAGGCCCGCGCCAGGCGCTCAGACCTGCACGATCGGCTCCCGCGTGAACAGCGTCCCCAGGGACGGGGCGTTCACCCTGCGGTCCGTCAGGCGCAGGGCCTCCCAGACGGTGACCTGGTTGGCGGTGAGGACCGGTTTCGACAGCTCCTTCTCCAGGGCGGGGAGCAGGGCCACCGTGTGCAGGGCGGTGTCCGGGAGGAGGACGGCCTCCGCCGACTCGCGGTCCGCGCGGCGGGCCAGGGCCAGCACGTCCTCCTCCGTCCAGCGGCCGACCTCCGCCGCCGTGACGATCCCGGCGCCCTCCACCGAGACCACCTCCAGGCCGCCCCTGCGCAGGAAGTCCGCGAACAGCTCCGCCACGTCGTCGGGGTAGGTCGCGCCCACCGCCACCCGGCGCACCCCCAGCTCGGCCGCCGCGTGCACGAAGGCGAAGGAGGTGGAGGAGGCCGGCATGCCCGCGGTGAGCGCCAGCGTGCGCACCTGCTCGTGGGCGCCGTCCCAGCCGTGCACGAAGCCGCCGCTGGTGCAGGCCCACACCACGGCCTCGGCGCCGGCCAGCCTCAGCTGCTCCACCCCGGCCGCCAGGCGCTCGGGCGAGCCCAGTTCCTTCAGCGCGTCCACCCGGTGCGCGTCCTCGCCGATCTCGGTGTGCACCAGGTCCACCCGGATGTCACTGCCCAGGAGCTGCTCGATGCGTGGATAGTCGTCCTCGGCGGAGTGGCCCGGGTAGAGGAATCCGAGTGCCGTCATGTCGAACCTTCCTGCTGCTGTTCCACGTCCGGAAGTGCGGGACCGCTGCGGGCCGCCGGGTCGGTCAGCGACTGGTACGGCCCCACCGCTCGGGTACCCAGCCGCCGCAGCGCCGCCCACATCGTCACCTGGTTGGCCGAGATCACCGGTATCCGCAGTTCCGCCTCCAGTTGCGGGATCACGTCGTACGTCGGCAGGTTGGTGCAGCTGATGAACAGACAGTCCGTGCCGCGGCGCACCGCCCTGCGCGCCATGTCCACCACATCGCGGTACGGCACTTTCCATATGTGCCGCGTCAGCCCCATGAACGCACACCCCGTCACCCTGACGCCCGCCTCGGCCACGTACTCCTCAAGTGAGCGGGTCACCGAGACCGTGTACGGCGTGACCAGTGCCACCCGGCGCGCCCCGAGGGCGGCCAGCGCCTCCAGCAGCGCCCCGGAGGTGGTCACCGCGGGCACCGCGCCCGCCCTTGTCATCGCCGCGCACATGGCCCGCTCGCCCGCGAGGCCACCGACGAAGCTGCCGGAGGTGCAGGCGTAGGCGACCACTTCGGGGCTGACCGCGATCAGCGCGCGGACGCCTTCGGTGAGGGTCTCGTGCTCGCTCACCAGCCGGGCCAGGTCCAGGCTCACCTCGACCGGGACGTACGGCGTGCGCGTCAGGTGCAGCGACACCTTGTCCGGCACCCAGCGCCACAGCTCCCGGTCCAGGGCGAAGTCGAAGGGGGCGACCACTCCGACACCGCGCTGCGGCCGGGGTCCGCCGAGGAAGGACACGTCCATCGCAGGCACCGCCCTCATGAGGAGTCGGGGGAACCGCGGACAGTGCGGGCGTCCGTGTTGACGAAGGTAGATTCGGGTGCGAGCGTGGTCAATCCGCGCATGTCAGACGCCCGCTCCCGACCGAAGGAACGGCATGACCACGCCCACGCTGCTCGTCCTGGACGCCGAGCCCCTCCCCCGGCTCGGGAGGCTCACCGGCCGGGCGCGGATCGAGCACACGGACGAGGCGTCGCTGGCGGAGAAGCTTCCCCGCGCGGATGTCCTGCTGGTGTGGGACTTCACCTCGCAGGCGGTACGGCGCGCCTGGCCCGGCGAGGGGCCCCGGCCGCGCTGGGTGCACACCGCGAGCGCCGGTGTCGACCACCTGATGTGCCCCGAACTCACCGCCTCCGACACCGTGGTCACCAACGCGCACGGTGTCTTCGACGAGCCGATCGCCGAGTACGTCGCCGCCCTGGTGCTGGCCATGGCGAAGGACCTGCCGCGCACGCTCCAACTCCAGGGGCAGCGGACCTGGCGGCACCGCGAGTCGCGGCGGCTGAAGGGCACGCGCGCGTGCGTGGTCGGGTCGGGGCCGATCGGGCGGGCGATCGTCGCCACGCTGAAGGCGCTCGGGGTGACCTGCGCGCTGGTCGGGCGGGAGCCCCGGACCGGTATCCACGGCCCCGAGGACCTGGACCGGCTGATCTCCCGCGCCGACTGGGTGATCGCCGCGGCCCCGCTGACCGAGCGGACCACCGGCATGTTCGACATCCGCCGGTTCGGGATGATGCAGCCCTCGGCGTGCTTCATCAACGTCGGACGGGGCGGGCTGGTGGTCGAAGAGGCCCTGGTGGAGGCGCTGTCCAAGCGGTGGATCGCGGGCGCGGCACTGGATGTCTTCCGGCACGAACCCCTCGGTGCGGACAGCCCGTTGTGGGATCTGCCGGGTCTGATCGTCTCCCCGCACATGAGCGGCGACACGGTGGGCTGGCGGGACGAACTCAGCGCACAGTTCGTGGAGTTGTACGAGCGCTGGGAGGCGGGCAGGACTCTGCCGAACGTGGTCGACAAGGAACGCGGATACGTGCCGGGACGCTGAACTTCCCACCGCTGGAGGGCGTATGACCGACCTGACCGGACTGACCGCCGTACAGCTCCTCGACGGCTACCGCACGGGCGCCTTCAGCCCCGTAGACGTCACGCGCGCGGCGCTGGAGCGGGCCGAGCTGATCCAGCCGGAGGTGAACGCGTTCGTGCGGATCACCGCCGAGCAGGCGCTGCAGCGGGCCCGGGAGTCGGCGGAGCGGTGGCGGCGCGGGGAGCCGGCCGGGCTGCTGGACGGGGTGCCGGTCACCGTGAAGGACATCCTGCTGATGCGCGGGGCGCCCACCCTGAAGGGCTCGAAGACCATCGCGACCAAGGGCCCCTGGGAGGAGGACGCGCCCTCCGTGGCCCGGCTGCGCGAGCACGGGGCGGTGTTCCTCGGCAAAACCACCACCCCCGAGTTCGGCTGGAAGGGCGTCACCGACTCGCCGCTCACCGGGATCACCCGGCATCCGCTGGACCCGACGCGCACGGCGGGCGGCTCCAGCGGCGGCGCCGCGGCCGCGGTGGCGCTCGGCGCGGGCCCGCTTGCGCTCGGCACGGACGGCGGCGGCAGCGTCCGTATCCCGGCCGCGTTCTGCGGGATCTTCGGGCTCAAGCCGACGTACGGACGCGTGCCGCTGTATCCCGCGAGCGCGTTCGGGACGCTGGCGCACGTCGGGCCGATGACCCGGGACGCGGCCGACGCGGCGCTGATGCTGGACGTCATCGGCGTGCCGGACTCCCGCGACTGGTCGGCGCTCGGACCGGCCGCCGGTTCCTTCACCGGGGCGCTGTCCGGCGGGGTGCGCGGGCTGCGGGTGGCGTACTCGCCCTCCCTCGGCGGCCAGGTGGCGGTACGCCCCGCGGTGGCCTCCGCGGTACGGCGGGCGGTGGAACGGCTCGCGGGACTCGGCGCGTTCGTGGAGGAGACCGACCCCGACCTCACCGACCCGGTGGACGCCTTCCACACCCTGTGGTTCGCCGGCGCCGCCCGCGTCACCCAGCACCTCGGCCCGCACCAGCGCGAACTGCTCGACCCCGGCCTGCGCGAGATCCGCGCGCTCGGCGCCCAGTACAGCGCCCTGGACTATCTGGCCGCCGTCGACGTCCGCATGGAACTCGGCCGCCGCATGGGCCGCTTCCACGACGCCTACGACCTCCTCCTCACGCCCACCCTGCCGATCACGGCGTTCGAGGCGGGCGCCGAGGTGCCCAAGGGCTCCGGGCACCGCCGCTGGACGGGGTGGACGCCCTTCACGTACCCCTTCAACATGACCCAGCAGCCCGCCGCCACCGTCCCCGTGGGCACGGACGGCGACGGGCTGCCGGTGGGCCTGCAGATCGTGGCCGCCCGGCACCGGGACGATCTGGTGCTGCGGGCGGCGCACGCGCTCATGTCCGGCGGAAGCTGAGCGTCTCCCCCGCGGCGCCCGAGCGCCACAGGTCGTTGCAGGCCTGAGCCATCTCGTCCAGGCCGTCCACGACCTCGCCCCACACGGTGCCCGGCACCCAGCCGACGTCGCCGTTGAGGAGCAGGTTGTTGCGCTCGTAGAACAGGGCCAGGTCGATCAGGGTGGCGCCGGGGCGGACCTCACGGTCGTAGCCGTAGGCCTTGGTGCCCAGTTCGGCGCCCGCGAAGGCGAAGTAGCAAAGGTCGCCGGGGATGGGGGTGACGGTCGGGTTCTCCAGGGGCGGCTCCGCGTGGGCGAACGGCGGGAAGAGGGCGTAGATCTCGTTGCGGGCGTATTTGGCATGGTAGACGTCGCCGCCGAGCGGGAGCGCGTCCCAGACAGCGGCGCAGGTCAGCGGGGCGCGGTCGGTAAGCAGCCGCGCCGTGCAGTGGATGTCCCGCTTCAGAAGCGAGACCTGGACGAACCGTTCGGTCATGAAATCCAGGGTGCATACATCGCATGGAGTCGGGTAGCCGCGCCGCCATGGCTCCAGCACTGGAACGCAGCAAACACAGAGAACACCCGTCCGCCCCCACCCGCCGAACGCTGCTCGCGGGGGTGGCGGCGCTCGGTGCGCTGGGCGCGGCGGGCTGCTCCCGGGTGGCCACCGCCTCCACCGAGGACGGCGGCGACCTGCTGGAACGGCTGCGCGCCGCGGGCGTGGTGCGGCTCGGTATCGCGGGCGAGATCCCGTTCGGCTACATCGACAAGGACGGTGAGCTGACCGGTGAGGCGCCCGAGCTGGCGAAGGTGATCTTCAAACGGCTCGGAGTGGACAAGGTGCAGCCGGTGCCGACCGAGTTCGGGTCGCTGATCCCGGGCCTGAACTCACAGCAGTTCGACGTCGTCGCGGCCGGGATGTACGTCAACCCCGAGCGCTGCGAGCAGGTCATCTTCGCCGATCCGGACTACCAGATGCTCGACTCGTTCATCGTGCGCAAGGGCAACCCCAAGGGCCTGCGCACCTACGAGGACGTGGTGGAGAAGAAGGCCCGGTTCGCCACCGGCACCGGGTACGCGGAGATCCAGTACGCGGTGGACGCGGGGTACCCGGAGGGCGACATCCTCATCGTGCCGGACCAGGTCGCGGGGCTGAACGCGGTGGAGGCGGGCCGGGCCGACGTGTTCGCGGGGACCGCGCTGACCACCCGCGAGGTGGTGAAGAAGTCCTCGAAGGCGGAGTCGACCGAGCCGTTCAAGCCGCTCGTGGACGGCGAACCCCATGTGGACGGCGGCGCGTTCGCGTTCCGCCCGACCGAGACCAAGCTGCGGGACGCCTTCAACACCGAGCTGCACAAGCTGAAGAAGAGCGGCGAACTGCTGCGCATTCTCCGCCCGTTCGGGTTCACCGAGGCCGAGATGACCGATCTGACCGCGAAGGAGCTGTGCGGCGGATGACTTCGGGACTGTGGGAACTGGTACTCAAAGGCGTCTGGGTCACCCTTCAACTCCTGGTGTGCAGCGCGCTGCTGGCCGCGGCGGTCTCCTTCGTGGTGGGCGTGGCGCGCACCCACCGGCTGTGGATCGTCCGCTTCCTGGCGGGCTTCTACACCGAGGTGTTCCGCGGGACCTCGGCACTGGTGATGATCTTCTGGGTGTTCTTCGTGCTGCCCCTCGCCTTCGGCTGGCAGCTCGTCCCCCTGTGGGCGGGCACGCTCGCCCTCGGTCTGACCTACGGCGCCTACGGCTCGGAGATCGTGCGCGGCGCGCTGAACGCGGTGGACCCGGCGCAGGCGGAGGGCGGTATCGCGCTCAGCTTCACGCCCTGGCAGCGGCTGCGGCTGATCCTGCTGCCGCAGGCGGTGCCGGAGATGATCCCGCCCTTCTCCAACCTGCTGGTCGAACTGCTCAAGGGCACCGCTCTGGTGTCGGTGATGGGCATGGGCGACCTCGCCTTCAGCGCCAACCTGGTGCGCCTCGCGCTCCAGGAGAGCGCGGAGATCTACGCGTACGTGCTGGTCATCTACTTCGTGATCGCGTTCGCCCTGACCCGGGGGATGCGCGGCCTTGAGAAGAAGCTCAAGGCGGGGGTCGGCAAGCAGCCGGAGCAGAAGATCGTCGTGTCCGAGCCGGTGGGCGGTGGTGTCAGGTGAACTGGGACTGGCAGGCGGTATCCGACTTCATGCCGCAGTTCTGGGACGGACTGCTGGTCACACTGCAGGCGCTGGTGCTCGGCTCGCTGATCTCCTTCACGCTGGGCCTGGTGTGGGCGCTGCTGATGCGCGTGCCGACCCGCTGGGTGACCTGGCCGGTAGGGGTGTTCACGGAGTTCATTCGCAACACCCCGCTCCTGGTCCAACTGGTCTTCCTCTTCTACGTGCTGCCCGAGTGGGGCGTGACCTTCTCCGCCCTGACCACCGGTGTCCTCGGCATCGGGCTGCACTACTCGACGTACACGATGCAGGTCTACCGGGCCGGTATCGAGGCGGTGCCGGTCGGCCAGTGGGAGGCCGCGACGGCGCTGAACCTGCCGCTGACGCGGACCTGGACCGCGGTGATCCTGCCGCAGGCGATCCGCCGGGTGGTGCCCGCGCTCGGCAACTACGTGATCGCGATGCTCAAGGACACGCCGATGCTGATGGTGATCACCGTGCTCGACATGCTCGGGCAGGCGCGGCTGTTCTCCCAGGAGCACTTCCAGTTCACCGAGCCGCTGACGGTGATCGGCGTGGCCTTCATCGTCATTTCCTATCTGGCCTCCCTTCTTCTGCGAGCCCTGGAGCGACGCCTTGTCCACTGACGTCCAGCACAGCCCCGACATGAACGACCCCGCCCGCAAGCGCGCGGACAGCGAGCTGATCCGGCTGGAGCGGGTGACCAAGCGGTTCGGGGACCACACCGTCCTCGACCACCTCGACTTCGCCGTCGAGGCCGGCAAGCATGTGACGCTGATCGGCCCGTCCGGCTCGGGCAAGACGACGATCCTGCGGCTGCTGATGACCCTGATCAAGCCGGACGAGGGCACGATCACGGTCGACGGGGAGCGGCTGTTCCCGGCGTCGGAGAAGCAGATCCGCGAGGTCCGCAAGAAGATCGGGATGGTGTTCCAGCAGTTCAACCTGTTCCCGAACATGACGGTGCTGAGAAACATCACCGAGGCCCCCGTCACCGTGCTCGGCCTGTCCAAGGACGAGGCCGAGGAGCGGGCCCGGGACCTGCTGGAGCTGGTCGGGCTCACCGACCATGTCGACAAGCACCCGGCGCAGCTCTCCGGCGGCCAGCAGCAGCGCGTCGCGATCGCCCGCGCCCTCGCCATGCGCCCGCAGGTGCTGCTGCTGGACGAGGTGACCTCGGCGCTGGACCCGGAACTGGTCGCCGGTGTGCTGGACGTACTCCGCGACATCGCCCGCTCCACCGACATCACCATGCTCTGTGTGACCCACGAGATGAACTTCGCCCGGGACATCTCCGACCGGGTCCTGATGTTCGACTCCGGCCGGGTCATCGAGGCGGGGACACCGGAGAAGATCTTCAGCGAGCCGGAGCACGACCGGACCCGGGAATTTCTCAGCGCGGTGCTGTGAGGGTGTCCAGGTCATGGCTGTGTCATATGCCAGAGGGTTATCACCGCAGTTGGCGGGGGTGGAATCTTGCCAACAGCCGCTCACGGAAAGCGCTTTGGCGGCTATCGTGGACACGATTGGCTGACCGGAATCCGGCCCAGGGGGAACCGTGGCGCTGAAGCACGAGCCGACCGCGCCGTACCACTCGGCCCAGGACGCGCTGCGCGTCCTGGAAACGGTGGCGCGGCACACCACCGGAATCAACGACACCGAGCTCGCCCGGCACACCGCCCTCAACCCGGAGCGCCTGACCAGCCTCCTGAGGATGCTGCGCCGCGAGGGATACGTCGAGCAGGTCGCCGACGGCGGCTATGTCACCGGCGAGGCACTGACCCGCCTGGGCGCCGCCCGGGACCGCGAGGAGGCCCTGCGCGAAAAGCTCCAGCGCACCCTGAACCGGCTGCGCGACTCGGTCGGCGCGGCGGTGTACATCAGTCGGTACGTCGACGGTGAGGTGAAGGTCACACAGTACGCGGACAGTCCGGCCACTCCGGCGGTGAACGAGTGGGTGGACTTCCGGTACTCGGCGCACGCGACGGCGGTGGGCAAGAGCCTGCTCACCCAGCTGGACCACAACGGCCGCCGGGACCATCTCTCCCGGCACAAGATGGCGCGGCTCACTTCCCGCACCATCACCAGCGACAAGCTCCTGCTCTCCCGGCTTGAGGCCCAGCCCGCGACGGTGCCCGTCCTGGACCTCCAGGAGTACGCGATCGGCACGGTGTGCGCGGCGGTGCCCATCACCGCGGGCTCCTCCGTGGGCTGCCTGGCCCTGTCCCTCCCGGTCGAACACGCCCACCGCCTCCGCCAGGCGGCGGACACCCTGAACCGCAACGCGGCGCCCGTTCTCCTCTCCCTGGCGATCTAAACCTCGGTGGTACGGAGCACCCCCGAGGACCAGGTAGTATTTTTCTCGTCGCCAGCCGCGAGACATCGGATCGCACGGTTGGCGCGAGTCATGCGCCGCTAGCTCAGTTGGTTAGAGCAGCTGACTCTTAATCAGCGGGTCCGGGGTTCGAGTCCCTGGCGGCGCACGGTAGCGAAGACCTCTCGTGGGAGCGAGGGGTCTTCGCTTTTTCTACGACTTCTGCAGCCCCGGCGAGACTGCCGGGGGTCCGGGGGTCGCCCCCCGGGACATGCAGCATCAGCGGGTCCGGGGTTCGAGTCCCTGGCGGCGCACATAAGAAGGGCCTCTCGTGGGAGCGAGGGGCCCTTCGGCGTCCCCCGGCGTAAGCAAGCGGTACGCCCACTCCCCCGGCGGGCGCCACCAGACCGGATCCGGACAACTGTGGACGCCCTCCCGCCTCAGCAGCGCCCGGTGGATCTTATTCGTAGCGGTGACCGGCATCCGGTCGACAACCCGGACAAACCTGGGCGCCATTTTCGTACCCAGGTCCGGCTGGGCCCGGAGAAAGGCCGTGAAGCCGTCCGGGTCGAAGGCGCCGGCCAGTGCCGCCATCACCTGGTCCCCGGTCACCGGGTCCGGGACCGCGTACACGGCCACCGCGCTCGCGCCCTCGTACCGGGCGAGGATGTTCTCGATCATCGCGGCGGCCAGGTTCTCCCCGTCCACCCGGAGCCGGTCGTCCGCCCGCCCCGCGAAGTACAGGTAGCCGTCGGCGTCCTTGCAGAACAGGTCCCCGGTCCAGTACGCCCCGTCCCGCCGCCGCTCGGCCTCCGCCCCGGGGTTGCGCCAGTACCCCTCGAAGGGGCTCGGCCCCCGGTTCACCAGCTCCCCGATCGCCTGGTCCCCGTTCAGCAGCCGCCCGCCCGCGTCGAACCGCGCGACCGGCCGCTCCCGCCCGGTCTCCGGGTCCAGTACGACCAGACCCGGCGTCGCCCGTCCCACCGCCCCGGCCGGGGTCCCGGGCGACCACTGCACCGCCGCCCCGCCCTCGGAGGACCCGTACCCCTCCACCAGCCGCACCCCGAACCGCCGCTCGAAGGCCGCCGCGTCCGCCGCCCCCGCCTCGGTACCGAAGCCGAGCCGCAGCGGGTTGTCCCGGTCGTCGGGGCGCGGCTCGGTGGCGAGGACGTACTGGATCGCCCGGCCCACGTAGGTGAAGTACGTGGCCCCGTACTGCCGTACGTCGTCCAGGAACCCGGACGCCGAGAACCGCCGCCGCAGCGCCACGCCCGCCCCGGCGGCGAGGGCGGGGGCCCAGTCGGCGATGACGGCGTTGCCGTGGAACATCGGCATGCAGATGTAGTGCACGTCGTCCGGCCGCACCCGGAACTGTTCGGCCAGCGAGCGCCCGGCGGCGGCCAGCCGGCCCTGGGTGCAGATCGCGGCCTTGGGGGCGCCGGTCGAACCGGAGGTGAAGTAGAGCAGCAGCCGGTCGCGCGGGGTGGCGCGGGAGGCGTCGGGGCGGGCGTCGGCGTACGGCGCGAGCAGGGCGTCGTACTCCGGCGAACCGGTGACCAGGATGCGCACGCCGGGCAGGTCGAGGCCGCGCAGGAGTGGCAGCTGCCTCGGCTCGGTGACGATCACCCGGCACTCGGTGTGCAGGATGTCCCGCGCGAGTTCCGGTCCCCTGCGGGTGGGATTGATTCCGGCCACCGCCGCCCGCGCGAGCGATGCCCCGGCGAGCCAGAGCGGGAACTCCGGGGTGTTGTCGAGGAGGACGCCGATGTGCGGCTCGGCGCCGGTCGGCAGCAGGTCCTCCAGCAGTGCCGCACGCGCGGCGGCACCGACGGCCACCTCGTGGTGCGTCAGTGCCCGCCCCTCGCACCACAGCCCGGGCCGGTGATCCCCCCAGCGCGCGGCGACGAGTTCGGCGATGCTCGTGGACTCCATGGGCGCGCACGGTAATTGACGGGTCGTCAGATTGCTAGAACCAGAGGGTCAGCCAGAAGACCGCGAACACGACCAGCACCCCGAGGAACACGAGCACACCGAGCGCGCCCGCGGCCGACTGTGCGCGGCGCGGCGGCAGCGCCGTGGCCGCCACCGCAGGGTCCGCGCCGTAGTACACGGTCACGAAGTCCCCGGCGCACCTGCTGCCGGGCCCGCCCGCCTCCTCGAACCGGACATCCCGGCCGTCGGCGGTCATGAACTCGTACACGTGGTACTGCACGGTGTGCTCCCCGCGCTGCTCACCGACGCGCCGGGTCGAGGTGTACGCCCGCAGACAGCGGCCCTCGGCCGTCCGTCCGCTGCCCCACGCCCTGTGCAGCCGCAGCCAGTCGCGCAGGGTCTCACAAGCGATGTACACAGCGAGGCCGATGAGGAGCGACGCGATCACGAGCACGAAGACGAGCACGGTCATGGTCGGTTCCCCCGTAGGTCGGTCCTGGTCCCCCGTGCGTCCGGCCGGGCCGGGGCACACGGGGGGCCTACCCGCGGGGGGAACCGTGTTCGCTCAAGCGGTGCTCAGAACGTGACGTCCGAGCACGCGTAGAACGCGTTGCCCGTGTCCGCGATCGTCCATACCGCCAGGATCACGTGCCGTCCGCTGAGCCCGGACGGCAGTCGACCGCTGTGCGAGAGGGTCTGCGGTGGCCGCTGGCCGTTGTACGGCACCGTCAGGAACGGGGTGAGGTTGAGGTCGGACCGGGCGAGGTTGTGGTTTTGGTTCCAGCCCGGCTTGGTCACGTAGTACTTGAAGTCGGTCGTGGCGTGCATGGCCGTGAACTGCCAGCGGAACGTGTAGCTCTGACCGCCCGTCACCTTGGTGGCCGGCCAGGCGCCGCCGTTCGGTGTGCGCGGGGAGCTGAGCTGGCTGAACTGGCCGAGCCCGGCGTTGCATATCGTGCCGTCGGCCGGGCCGCCGCCCGGGAAGCCCTTGGGCCCCTCGACGCTCTGCGGTTCCCACTGGATGGGGCCGCAGTTGGTCACGGTGCCGTTCTGGCAGAGCTTCTGCCTGCTGATGGGGAGGTCGGTGTAGCCGTGGCCGGTGGCCCCGCCGGACGAGAGCACAAGTGCTCCGGTGGTGGCGAGGCCGACCACGGCAGCGGAGAGCTTGGTCTTTCTGCGCATGCTGCCGCTCCTGGGAACGTGGGGAGGTTCTGTGAGCTGTGCAGGTAGGTCTAGACCAAGTTCGAGCGTATTGCCGTTAGTTGAACATGTCCATACCAATCAACCGGTTGTTTCTCCGCGCCCCGAGCAGAACGCGACCGTCAGGTCCTTCACCAGCGCCTTGCGTTCGTAGTCGTCGAGTTCGACCAGCCCCCGCATGGTCAGCCGGGTCACCGTGTCCTCCACCGAGTCCACCACCGAGCTGAGCACCGAGGCCCGGTGCTGGGCGTCCAGCGCGGCGATCCGGCGCCGGTGCATCGCGGCGGCGACCTCGGGCGCGTACTCCACCCGGACCGGCTGCACCGAGAACACCTCGACCCCGACCGGCGCCGCCTCCGCCGCGACCAGCCGGGTCAGCGCCTCCCCGGCCGCGCTCACCGAACCCCGCCCCGACCCCGGCGCCTCCACCGGCACCCGAGCCAGCGCCGCCTCCACGCACTCGCGCAAGTACGCCTCGTGGTCCTCCACGCCGAGAGTGGCCTTCGCGGTGTCCCGCACCCGCCACACCGCGAGCACCACCACCCTGAGCGCCACCCCGCTCGCGTCCGCCGCCGGCATCGGCTCGCTGCGCCAGTGCCGCAGCCGTACGTCCACCCGGCGGCGCAGCAGCAGCGGGTTGACCCACATCAGCCCGGTGCGCCGGACCGTCCCCCGGTAGCGGCCGAACAGGCCGAGCACCCAGGCCCGTCCGGTCCGGCCGCGGGCCAGCCCGCCGAAGCCGACCAGGCCGAGGGCGCCGGCTCCGGCGTAGGCCGCCCACTGCGCGGGGCCGAGGCCCGCTCCGGCGGACAGGGGCAGGCCGAGCGCCTCCACCGCGAGGTGCGGCAGGGTCCCCGCCCACCAGGAGGTGACCGCGCAGCCCGCCAGACCGCAGGCCCCGGCGAGGACACCGGCCGCGCCGGGCAGCACCCTGGCCCGGCACTCTGCCAGGTCCGGGTCGACCTCGGGCAGGGCTCTGGCCTGCACCGGGCCGGGGCGGCGCAGCCGCGGCTGCTCCCCGGTGCCCTGGCGGCGGCCCACCACGGCGGGCGCCAGCGGGACCGTCACCGGGTCGGGGTCGTCACGGAAGAGCAGGTGGACGGGGATCTCGGTGGTGACCTCGTTCTGGATCAGCCGGGCGGGCCGGGACGGCCCCTCGGACTCCGGTGTCGGTGAAGTGGTCGTGCTCATGCGTGCCTCCAGCCTCCGCGCCAGATGCGTCACAACAAAGGGGTTCCGAGCGGCCGGCCCGGCAGCGGGCCGGCCGCGGGAACAGGTCGGCCGAACGGCCGCTCAGAGGAACAGCCGCCGCCAGGTCTCCGGTCCCGGGTATCCGTCCGCCGCGCCGCCCCGCCAGCCCTGGGCCCGCTGGAACGCCTCGACATTGCGCCGGTCCGCCTCGCCCCAGCGGGGCCCGGGACCGGTCGTGTAGTACGTGCCGAACCCCTTCTTGACGAGTTGCTGTCCCAGCCGGGTGACATGGGCGTTGTTCGCCCCGGGCCGGAAGTACGCCCGCCCCGGATACCCGGGCACCCCGTGCGAGGCGGGGGGCGCGGGCGGTCCGGCCGCCCCGGGGACGATGTCCTTGCCCTTGCCGCCGACCAGCAGCGCCCAGGTCTGCGGCCCCGGCAGCCCGTCCGCGTCGGCGCCCCGCCACCCCTGCGCCTGCTGGAACGCCTGGGTGGCCCGCCGGTCGGCGTCCGTCCAGCGCGGTCCGGGCCCGGTGGTGTAGAAGCGGGCCGCGCCGCGCGCCACGAGCATGCGGCCCAGTTCGGTGACGTACTTGTTGTTGGCGCCGGGACCGAAGTAGGCCCGCCCGGGGTAGGGCGTCTTGGCCTCCTTCTCCGGTTCCGTCGCGGGCTCGGTCGGTTCCGCGCCGCCCGTACCGCCGCTGACCAGCCCCTTGTAGCGGTAGGGGACGTACCGGTCGGAGTCGCTCCAGTAGGCGTACGGGGTGGACTGCCTGCGGGCGTGCGGGGGTGTCTGCTCGTAGGCGATGTAGTAGGTGTGGGTGTAGTCGGTCCAGCCGCCGAAGATCACCACGTGCGAGCCCTTCTGGGGGTCCGCCGGGTTGTGGAACAGCAGCATGTCGCCGGGCTGGAGCTCCTCCTTGGTGATGCGCACGCCGTACTGGTCGAGCGAGCCGGTCCACTCGTTGCCGGGCAGCCCCCAGGCCATCGAGACGAACCCCGAGCAGTCCTGCCGGTACCCGTCCGTCCAGTAGCGGTACATGCTGTACGGCACCTTCGCCGCGACCCACACCTTCGCCCGGTTGATGATCTCCGCCCGGGTGGTGGCGGGTGCCTTGGCGGGCTTGGCCGGGGCCCCGCCCGGACCGTGCAGCGGGGCCTTGCCGCCCTGCGGGGTGTCGGGCTCGTCGGCCCCCGGCAGGCCGGCCAGACCGGCCGGCCCGGGTGCCTGCGGGGCCGCCAGCGCCGGTACGGCATGGCCCGCGCCGAGCGCCGCCGAGGCGGCGGCCGCCACGATCACCGTCCGGTGGGCGGGGTGGATACCGGTGCGGCCGGTGGCGGCGTAGGGCAGGACGCGCCGCCAGTGAACGCATCCGGGGCAGTCGCAGTCGCTCGCGGGTTCGATCTCCTCGAAGACCGGAGTCTCCATGCGATACCCCTCACATTCCGTGTGGAAATGTCCGCGTGTGTACACATTCGTCAGTTTCTCAACTGTCTTCCGGGCCCGCATGCTGACGGTCCGAATGATGTACGTCACCCCGCCGACCGGGGCCGCGGTGGGGCTGGAGTGGTCAGAAGCACCTCCCGGGGTCCGGTAGAGTGGTGATGTCAGCAGGCGCCGCTAGCTCAGTTGGTTAGAGCAGCTGACTCTTAATCAGCGGGTCCGGGGTTCGAGTCCCTGGCGGCGCACAGACCGGGAAGCCCCCCGCCAACGCGGGGGGCTTCCCGTATATCCGGATATCGACCGCCCTGGCTGGGAGTCCACCAAGGGCACACAGTTCCCCCACAGGCGCCCCAATGAACGCGTATGACCGGTAAACACCGCGTTTCGCATCTTGCGATCATGCTGAACGCCGTAGAACCCTGGTTGCTTCAAGCTGCTACTGATGTGCGGCACTTGGGGGGCAAGAAACCGGTTGCCGGATCGACGGGGAGAGGGGGCCCCGTTTCATGAGGTGATGCCGAGGGGGGCATCATGCAACCGGAAGGTCGCGTTTCCATGTCTAAGAAGTGGAAGATGTGGTGACGGTGACCCACCACTGATACGGATGTGAAGGTCGAGGGGGACCTAAGCAGCCGAAAAGGAACCGACAGACACGCGGTGACCCTGCGTGTGGGGGGATGACTCATGACGTCGACGCCGACGGGCGCCCGGCCGAACTCCGACCCGTCACAGACCACTCAGCTCAGAGTGCCATCTCATCGGACCGGAGCGTTCAGGCGCATCAAGAAGACGCTGCCGAAGTACGACTACGAGCACTACAGCCGGCTGGCGGGTCCCCTCACCCAGCCCGATCCGAACAAGCCGTACCGCGTGCAGTACCGCTCGCTGATCTCCCAGGAGCCGCACCGCATCCGGGTCGCGCTGATGCTCGCGGCGGCGCCGCTGCTCTCGCTCGTGCTGCTGGCCTGGCTGCTCCAGCCCGAGCACTGGACCGAGCGCGACTACCCCGCCTACGACTTCCTCCCGGCGCTCGACATAGTCATGCTCGTCTCGATCGGCCTGATCGAGTTCTTCCGCTGCATGAACGTCCTGTCGAACGCGCACGCCACGCTGGTCGCCCGGGACCCGATCCCGGTGGTGCCCGAGACCGGCACCCGGGTCGCCTTCCTGACCTCCTTCGTGCCCGGCAAGGAACCGCTGGAGATGGTCACCAAGACCCTGGAGGCCGCGGTCAAGCTGCGCCACCGGGGCCTGCTGCACGTGTGGCTGCTGGACGAGGGCGACGACCCCGAGGTCAAGGAGGTGTGCGCCCGGCTCGGCGTGCACCACTTCTCCCGCAAGGGCGTCGCCAAGTGGAACCAGCCCAAGGGCCCGCACCGCGCCAAGACCAAGCACGGCAACTACAACGCCTGGCTGGACGCGCACGGCGACGACTACGACTTCTTCGCCTCCGTCGACACCGACCATGTCCCGCTCCCCAACTACCTGGAGCGCATGCTCGGCTTCTTCCGCGACCCCAACGTCGGCTTCGTCATCGGCCCGCAGGTCTACGGCAACTACGACAACTTCGTCACCAAGGCCGCCGAGTCCCAGCAGTTCCTCTTCCACGCCCTGATCCAGCGCGCGGGCAACAAGTACGGCGCCCCGATGTTCGTCGGCACCTCCAACGCCGTGCGCATCAAGGCGCTCAAGCAGATCGGCGGTCTGTACGACTCGATCACCGAGGACATGGCGACCGGTTTCGAGATCCACCGCCACAAGAACCCGGCCACCGGCAAGAAGTGGCGCTCGGTCTACACCCCCGACGTGCTCGCCGTCGGTGAGGGCCCGAGCGCCTGGACGGACTTCTTCACCCAGCAGATGCGCTGGTCGCGAGGGACCTACGAGACGATCCTCAAGCAGTACTGGAAGGGCTGGTACTCGCTCCCGCCGAGCAAGCTCTTCAACTACACGATGATGATCATCTTCTACCCGATGGCGGCCATGAACTGGATCCTGGCCGCGATCAGCTGTGCGCTGTTCATGGGTCTGGGCGCCTCGGGTGTGAACATCGACCCGGTGGTCTGGCTGATGCTCTACGGCAACGCCTCCGCCCTGCAGATCGGCCTGTACGTCTGGAACCGCCGGCACAACGTCTCGCCGCACGAGCCGGAGGGCTCCGGCGGTGTGGCCGGCATGGTGATGTCCGCGCTGTCGGCGCCGCTGTACGCCAAGGCACTGATCGACTCGCTGCTGCGCCGCAAGAGCAAGTTCGTGGTGACCCCGAAGGGCGACTCGGCCAGCCCCGACCGCTGGTTCGGGACCTTCCGCTACCACTGGTACTTCATCGTGATCTTCGGCGCGTCCATCGCGGCCGGCTTCGTCTACGGGCACGCGCACCCCGCGATGGTCACCTGGGCGACGTTCGCCATGCTGATCACCGCCACACCGATCTTTGCCTGGCGGCACATGCTGCGCCAGGAGAAGAAGAAGCCGCGGGTTCCGGCCGCGCCGGAGCAGGACGCGCAGGCGTCCGAGTACCAGGCTCAGCCGCTGCCGACCCAGTCGGCCGGCCACCACAGCCCGCAGCACAAGCCGAGTTGGGCCGCCTCACAGGACGGCAACGACCAGACCATGCAGATCGCCCTGGGTGGACTTGGGGGACGTAAGGAATGAAAGACCAGGCCGGCCGCCGCCGTGTCCGTCGACTCGCGATAGGCACGGCGGTGGTGCTCGCGCTGGCCGGGATGAACGGTCCGTGGCTCTACCGCTTCGGCACCGAGAAATACCACCAGTACCAGATCAACCGACCGGAGTACAAAGCCGACAACGGCCACTGGGAGATCGTCGACTTCCCGGAGGAGTACCGGCAGAACACCATCCACGCGGCGCTGCTGCGCACCGGCAAGGTGCTGCTCGTCGCGGGCTCCGGCAACAACCAGGAGAACTTCGACGCGAAGAAGTTCGACACCCGGATCTGGGACCCGGTCAAGGGCACGATCAAGAAGGTGCCGACGCCCAACGACCTGTTCTGCACGGGCCACACCCAGCTCGCCAACGGCAACCTGCTGATCGCGGGCGGCACCAAGCGGTACGAGAAGCTCCAGGGTGACGTCACCAAGGCCGGCGGCCTGATGATCGTCCACAACGAGAACCCGGACAAGCCCATCACGCTGCCCGCGGGCACCAAGTTCACCGGCAAGGAGAACGGCAAGACGTTCGTCTCCAAGGACCCGGTGCTGGTGCCGCGCGCGAAGAAGGTCTTCGACAAGCAGACCGGCGAGTTCCTGCGCAACGACCCCGGTCTCGGCCGGATCTACGTCGAGGCGCAGAAGAGCGGCGCCAAGTACGAGACCGGCACCGAGGACAACTACGAGGTGCAGGGTCTGAGCGGTACCGACGCGCGTAACACGTACGGGATAGCGCAGAAGCTCGCCCTGGACAAGAAGGACTTCCAGGGCATCCGGGACGCCTACGAGTTCGATCCGGTCGCCGAGAAGTACATCAAGGTCGACCCGATGAAGGAGGCCCGCTGGTATCCGACGCTCACCACACTGAGCGACGGGAAGATCCTCAGCGTCTCCGGGCTCGACGACATCGGCCAGTTGGTGCCGGGCAAGAACGAGGTCTACGACCCGAAGACCAAGAAGTGGACCTACACCGACAAGGTCCGCCAGTTCCCGACGTATCCGGCGCTGTTCCTGATGCAGAACGGGAAGATCTTCTACTCCGGGTCCAACGCGGGCTACGGACCGGACGACGTCGGGCGTGACCCCGGTGTCTGGGACGTGGAGACCAACAAGTTCACCAAGATTCCCGGGATGAGCGACGCCGACCGGCTGGAGACCTCCGGCACCGTGCTGCTGCCTCCGGCGCAGGACGAGAAGTACATGGTCATCGGTGGTGGCGGGGTCGGTGAGTCCAAGGACTCCAGCAACAGGACCCGGCTGGTGGACCTGAAGGCGGACAACCCGAAGTTCGTGGACGGGCCGTCGCTGGAGAAGGGCACCCGCTACCCGCAGTCCTCGATCCTGCCCAACGACGAGGTGCTGATCTCCGGCGGCTCGGAGGACTACCGGGGCCGCGGCGACTCCAACATCCTTCAGGCACGGATCTACGACACCGAGAAGAACGAGCTGCGCCGGGTCGCCGACCCGCTGGTGGGCCGGAACTACCACTCCGGGTCGATCCTGCTGCCCGACGGACGCGTGATGTTCTTCGGCTCCGACTCGCTGTTCGCGGACAAGGCGAACACCAAGCCGGGCAAGTTCGAGCAGCGGATCGAGATCTACACGCCGCCGTACCTGTACCAGGGTTCGCGTCCGTCGCTGTCCAAGGGGACGGAGGAGATCGCGCGCGGTGAGACGGGCACGTTCACCTCGCAGCACGCCTCGTCCATCAAGAAGATGCGGCTGATGCGGCCGAGCGCCACGACGCACGTCACGGACGTCGACCAGCGGTCCATCGCGCTGGACTTCGAGACGGACGGCAACGAGCTGACGGTGACCATGCCGAAGAACAAGAACCTTGTTCAGTCCGGCTGGTACATGCTGTTCGCGGTCGACGACCAGGGCGTGCCGTCCGAGGCGCAGTGGGTGCACGTGCCCTAGCGGCGGTCCTTACGAAGAATCCCCGCGTCCCTTTCCAGGGGCGCGGGGATTTTCGTCTGCCGGGCTCGGCCTGCTGTCACTCAATGGCCTCGGCCCGCTGTCACTTGCTGGCCTTGGCCAGGTTCAGCGCGTACTCCGGCCACCACTCGCCGGCCTTGGGGCCGCCCTTGCACTCGCCGTCGGACTCGCCGGGGCGCTTGACCCAGACGTAGGCGTCGACCAGCGGGTCGGCGGTCTTCGTGGTGGGGGTCTCGCCGAGGGCGCGGCCGGGCGGGTTGCACCAGCGCTCGCCCTCGTCGCCCTCCTGGTAGGGGCCGTTGCCGTTGCGGCTGGTGTCGATCACGAACGGCTTGTTGCCGACCTTCGCCGAGAGGGTCTTGCCGTACTTGACGGAGTCCTCGGTGGTGTAGAAGTTCGACACGTTCACCGAGAAGCCGTCGGCCTTGTCGATGCCCGCCCACTGCAGCGGCTCGAAGATCTGGTCCGGGTTGCCCCAGCCCGCGTTGCCCGCGTCCAGGTAGACCTTGGTGTTCTTCAGCGACTTCAGCTTCTCGATCGCGCCCTTGAGCAGGTCGTAGCGCTCCTCGTGGAACTCGTCCGGGGTGCAGCCGTCGACCAGGTGCAGGACCGCGTCCGGTTCGAGGATGACGGTCGCCGAGCGCTCGCCGATGCCCGCGGCGACGCCGTCCACCCACTCGCGGTAGGCGTCGCCGTCGGCGGCGCCGCCCTGGGAGTACTGGCCGCAGTCGCGGTGCGGGATGTTGTAGAGGACCAGCAGGGCCGTACGGCCCGCCTTGTCGGCGGCCTCGGTGTAGCCGCGCGCCTCGTCCTCCGGGTTGTCCGGGCCGATCCACTCGCCGGTCGGCTGCTCGGCGATCTTGCGTATCTGGTCCGCCTCGGCGTCCTTGCCGTCCTTCTCGTACGCGGCGACCTGCTGGGCCGCGTTGCCGTCCGGGTTGACCCAGAACGGGTCGATCTCCTTCGGCTGCTGGGTGATCCCGGCCGCGTTCTCCGGCTCGTCACCCCCGCCGTCCGAGGAAGAGCACCCCGCGATCAGCAGCGCCGCCCCCAGCGCCATCGCGGTGGCCCCCCTGCGGGCACCCTTCGTGCCGTACATCCACTCCCCCTTGGGTGCACTGTTCCAAGCCCCAATCCTGACACACCCCCGCTGGGGCCAACGAGGTCGACCGAGCCTTGTCCGTGAGCTGTTACAGGCAGGGGGGCGGGGGTAGGTGCGCCGCTGGGCAGGCGGGCGACGGGCGAAGGGACGTGGGGAAACATGCGGGGCGAGAACCGGGAGGCGCTCCTGGCGGCGGCGCTGGTGGAGGCGGCGGACACACTCACGGACGGGTTCGAGACCGGCGACCACTTACGGCGGGTCAGCGACCGGTGCGTGGAGCTGCTCGGTGCCCGGGCCGCCGGGTTCATGCTGATCGAGGCGGGCCGGCCGGTCTCGCTGGCGGGCAGCGGCGGGCACTGCGGCCTCGCCCTGGACCTGCTGCGGGCCCAGTCCGGCGGCGGGCCCTGCCTGGACAGCTACGGCACGGGCCGCCCGGTGCCGCCGGTCCCCCTCGGCGCGGCGCACACCGGTTCCCGCTGGCCGGTCTTCACCGAGCTGGCGCTGCGGCACGGGGTGGCGGCGACCTTCGCGGTCCCGGTGCGCGGTCGCGGGCCGCTGCTGGGCGCCCTGAACGTCTTCACCCCCGCCCTCCCTTCCGACGCTCTCCCCTCCGACGCCCATCTGACCCTGGCCCAGAACCTGGCCGACGCCACGGCCCTGGGCCTGCGCAACCACCACGCCTACACCCACTGCCGCACCCTGGCCGCCCAGCTCCAGCAGGCCCTCTCCAGCAGGGTCCGCATAGAACAGGCCAAGGGAATGCTGGCGGAACGCTGGAACACCACCCCGGACACGGCCTTCCTGGCCCTGCGCGGCCACGCCCGCCGACACCAACTCCCGCTGGACACGGTGGCCCGGTCGGTCATCGAGCGTACGGAGGAAGGCGCGCGGCTCACGGGAGAGGGCTTGAACGGCCCTGACGGCAGGGGTGTCGGGCCGGACGGGCTCTAGGCCAGGGGCGTACGTCCGTTCTAAAGTCGTGTCTGACGGCCCCAGCCCCCGGTCTGTCGCCTCCCGTTGGGATGGCCACCCCAGCCTCCCGCGCCTGTCGCCGGGTTACTCCCGCAGCCCGAGCGCGCGCGGTCGAGGACCCAGCCCGGTCGGCGGCTTCGAGGGGAGCGGGTCGTCGACCGGGTCAGGTGGGTCACAAGCGGGTGCCGGTGCGGCATAGGCTCCGGTGCCGGTGGGGCATAGGTGCCGGTCCCGGTGGGTCACAGGCCGGTGCCCGTGAGGTACGCCGAGACCACCACGTTCGCCGTGTAGCTGCGGGTGGTCCGGTCGAAGGTGCCGCCGCAGGTGATGAGCCGCAGTTCGGCGCGGCCGGGCTCGCGGGCGCCGTACGCCTGGCGGGCGTCGAAGCGGTCGCGGGTGACGACACGGACGTCGTCGACGGTGAACTCCGCGACCCGCCCGTCGTCCCGGACCACCCGGACCGTCTCCCCGGGCTTCATCGCGCTGATCTTGTAGAAGACGGCCGGCCGGGTCTCGGTGTCGACGTGCCCGACCAGTACCGCCGCCCCGGCCGCGCCGGGCGCCGCGCCCCCCGCGTACCAGCCGACCAGGCCGGGCTGGTCGAAGGGCGGCGGGTCGACCGCGCCCTGCGGATCGAGGCCGCGGGCGACCACGGGTGCCTGGATGCCGAGCGCGGGGATGTCGACGCGCTGCGGACCGGCCTCGCCGAGCGGGCTGGCGGCGGGCGGCAGGTCGACGTCGGGCGGGCGGCCCACCGCCGCCATGTCGCCGGTGGTGGGCGTCTGCATCCCGGGCCGTACGTCGGTGACCTCCCGCCCCCACAGCCACAGCCCGAGCAGCAGCACCGCCCACGCCGTGCAGGTCACGACCCGGCCGGACACCGCGGTCACTCCGTCCCGCGGCTCCGGCGGGCGCTCCTGAGCGCCACGGCCGTCGCCGCGACACCGGCGAGAACCAGGCCGACCACGGCGTGTGGCGCGCCGGGGCCGGTCGCGGCGGACGGTGTCTCCTCACCGGCGAAGTGCGCCGCGGAGCCACCGCCGCCCGCCTTCACCGGCGCGACCGGGGAGGCCGGGGCGTCGGGTTCGTTGTCGACCGGCAGCGTGACCTTGTACTCGGTGTTTCCGCAGGTGACCTTGACGTCGTAGGAGCCGACCTCCACGGAGGACTGGACGCGGGTCTCGCCGACCAGCGTGCCCTTCTCGTCGGTGGCGGTGAGCTTGATGTCCGAGACGAACACCTCCGACACCGCTGTCGCGGTCTTCTCGGAGCAGCCCGTCAGGCGCAGCGCCACATCGGCGCCCGGGGCGGGCGAGGCGGGGTTCACGGAGATGCCCCCTCCACCGTCCGCCGCGTACGCCGCCGGGGTGAGCGCCGCCGCGACTACCGCGGCACCCGCACAGAGAGTGACTTTTATTGAGCCCATCGTGAACCTCCAGTTATCTGGAGCGTCCACCCGGGCTACGGGCCCCGCATCCTCAGCGGGGCCCGACTGCTCCGTACGGGTTGTTTTCCGTAGGGGGGAGGTTTCAGATCCGCTCGACGAGGTCCGCGATGGAGTCGACGACCTGGGAGGGGCGGTACGGGAAGTTCTCCACCTGCTCCGGTCGGGTCAGCCCGGTGAGCACCAGGAAGGTCTGCATCCCGGCCTCGATGCCGGCCAGTACGTCGGTGTCCATGCGGTCGCCGATCATGGCGCTGGTCTCGGAGTGGGCGCCGATGGCGTTCAGGCCGGTGCGCATCATCAGGGGGTTCGGCTTGCCCGCGAAGTAGGGCTGCTTGCCGGTCGCCTTGGTGATCAGCGCGGCCACGGCGCCGGTGGCCGGGAGGGGGCCCTCGGTGGACGGGCCGGTCTCATCGGGGTTGGTGGCGATGAAACGGGCGCCGTCGTTGATGAGCCGGACCGCCTTGGTCATCGCCTCGAAGGAGTAGGTGCGGGTCTCGCCGAGCACCACGTAGTCCGGCTCGTGGTCGGTGAGGATGTAGCCGATGTCGTGCAGCGCCGTGGTCAGACCGGCCTCGCCGATGACGTACGCGGAACCGCCCGGCCGCTGGTCGTCCAGGAACTTGGCGGTGGCCAGCGCGGAGGTCCAGATGTTCTCGATCGGGACTTGGAGGCCCATGCGGTTGAGCCGGGCGTGCAGATCGCGCGGGGTGTAGATGGAGTTGTTGGTCAGCACCAGGAACGGCTTGCCGGACTCGCGGAGCTTCTTGATGAAGGCGTCGGCGCCGGGGATCGGTACGCCCTCGTGGATCAGCACACCGTCCATGTCGGTGAGCCATGACTCGATCGGCTTGCGGTCTGCCATGTGCGGGACTCCTGGCATACGTACGGGATGGGCGAGAGGCGCCGGAACCACGGCGTACCGACGCCCTCAGCCTAGTCAGGAAGTCGCCGTCCTGACCCCGTCGATCACACAGTTCGCAGACCGCACGGACGTCAGCGGCGTCTGCGCAGGAGCAGCAGCGCGGCGCCTCCGGCCAGCAGCGCGGCGGCCAGGGTGGCGGCGACGGCCGCGGCGGGAGTTCCGGTGCTGGCAAGCTCGTTGGCGAAGGAGCGCGGGGGCGGGGTGGCCCCGGTGGAGGCCGCCGGGCTCGCCGTGTCCTCCGGGTCGAGCGGGGTCTCCGGGTCGGTGTCGATGCCGAAGCGGTAGTCGTTGGACTGCCCGATCCACTCGCCGTCGTCGTTGTGGCGCTGGACGATCGCGGCGTTCACGGTGACGCGGTTGGGCCGGGCGTCGGAGGTGACGGCGAGCCGCACCTTCACGGTGACGGTGTCGCGGGGGCCGACGGTGAACCCGGGGAAGTCGTCGAAGGCGCCGACGAGTTCGTGCTCGTCGGTGAGTTCGAAGCGGACGGGGTGGACCTCGTCACCGGCGTAGAACTCCAGCCGGGGCTGGGCCGGGGTGAGGGCCCGCCGTTCGTCGACGAGCACGACGACGGGGTGGACGTTGCGGCAGGTGCGGCCGGTCCGGTTGGTCAGCTCCAGTTGCCAGGTGCCGTACCCTCCCCCGGCCTCGTACGACGTGGGCCCGCCCCGGATGCGGGTGCTCAGCGGGAAGGCACGCCCGTCGGACGCGGCACAGGCGTCCTCCGCGTCGGCGGCGTGGGCGGCTCCGGGCGTCAGGAGCAGGCCCGCGGCACCGGCGAGGGCGACGGGCAGGGACAGTAAACGGCAGCGGGCGAGGGACGCGGGGGTGAACAGTCGCATGGACACATGACCATGTCGTACGACCGCTCGGGCCCGGGTACGCCACACCGGGCGCGCCTCCGTAACCGCCCGATCGGACGCCCCTCCCCTTCAGGCGATCCCCCGGCAGGTCGGCCCCTCAGCCGATCCCCCGGCCTGGTCGGCCTCAGCCGATCCCCCGCCCGAACGGACGCCCCTCACCCTCAGCCGATCCCCCGCCCGATCCGACGCCCCCTCAGCCGATCCCCCGGCCTGGTCGGCCTCAGCCGATCCCCCGCCCGAACGGACGCCCCTCACCCTCAGCCGGTCCTCCGCCCGATCCGACGCCCCTCACCCTCAGCCGATCCCCCGCCCGAACACCGGCCCCAGCAGCAGCTGCGCCGCCCCCTCCGCCACCTCCCGCCCGGCGCCGGGTGCAAGGCGCACCGGCACCGGCTCCTCACCGACTCTCCGGGCGCGTGCGGCGAGGACGTCCGCGACGCCCCGTACGAAGTACTCCGGGCGGGCCGCGACCGTACGGCCGCCCAGCAGGACCACGTCGATGTCGAGGAGCGCGACCAGGTTCTGGGCGCCCGTGCCGAGCACCCGGGCCGCCTCCTCGAAGTCGCCGCGGTCCACCGCCGCCAGGCACAGCGCCTCCACGCACCCGCGGTTGCCGCACTCGCACACCGGCCCGTCGAGCTGGATGACCTGGTGCCCGAACTCCCCGGCCCCCGTCCGCGCGCCGCGGTGCACTACGCCCCCGAGCACCAGTCCGCCGCCCAGGCCCGCACCGAAGTGCAGATAGGCGAAGGACTCCCCCGCCCCACCGGCCGCGAGCCCGAGGGCGGCGGCGTTCGTGTCCTTGTCGACCACTACGGGCACCCCGAGCCCGCCCTCCAGGGCCTCCCTGAGCGGGAAGCGGTCGAACTCGGGGTATCCGGTGACCTTGTGCAGCACACCGTGGGTGTGGTCCAGCGGGCCGGGCAGGCCCACGCCCACCCCGAGCAGCGCGCCGACCGCCCGCTCCCCGAGCAGCGCCTTCACCTCACGGGTGACTCCGTCCACGACCGCCGTACTGCCCGCGCCGAGCCCGAGCGGTGCCGTCCGCTCGGCCACCACCGTGCCGGTGAGGTCCACCAGCACCGCCCGCAGCGCATCCCGGTCCAGGTGGACGCCGACCGCGTGCCCGGCCTCCGGGACCAGGCGCAGCACGGTGCGCGGCTTGCCGCCGGTGGACGCCCGCTGCCCCGCCTCCGTCGCCATGCCCTCGGCCCGCAGCCGTGCGGTGATCTTGCTGACGGCCTGCGGGGTCAGCCCGATCCGCTCCGCCAGCTCCAGCCGGCTGATCCCGTCCGGACCGGCGGTCCGCAGCAGATCCAGCACCAGCGCGGCGTTGTGGCTGCGCAGCCCCGGCAGATTCACCCCGGCCGCCGCGCCGCCCACCCCCGTGCCACTGATTCCCCTTGTCCTGCTCACGCCCCCATTCTCTCCACCGCTTGCACTTTGGCAACAGCGTTGCGAAAGTAGGAGCCATGACTGGCACACCTCTGCGCACCGGCCTGATCGGCTACGGCCTCGCCGGCTCCGTCTTCCACGCCCCGCTGATCACCGCCACCGAGGGCCTGGTCCTCGACACGGTGGTCACCGCCAACCCGGAGCGCCAGCAGCAGGCCCGCGCCGGGCACCCGGACGTCCGGATCGCCGCGAGCCCCGACGAGCTGTTCGCGCGCGCCGGCGAGCTCGACCTGATCGTCATCGCCTCCCCGAACAAGACGCACGTCCCGCTGGCCACCGCCGCCCTGAAGGCGGGCCTGCCGGTCGTCGTGGACAAGCCGGTCGCCGGCACCGCCGCCGAGGCCCGTGAGCTGGCGGCGCTTGCCGAGGAGCGCGGGCTGCTGCTGTCGGTCTTCCAGAACCGCCGCTGGGACAACGACTTCCTCACTCTCCGCAAGCTGATCGCGGAGGGCGAGCTGGGCGACGTCCAGCGCTTCGAGTCCCGCTTCGAGCGCTGGCGGCCCCAGCTCAAGGGCGGCTGGCGCGAGTCCGGCGACCCGGCGGAGATCGGCGGTCTCCTCTACGACCTCGGCAGCCATGTCGTCGACCAGGCGCTGACCCTCTTCGGCCCCGCCGCCACCGTCTACGCCGAGTCCGACATCCGCCGTCCGGGCGCCGAGACCGACGACGACACCTTCATCGCGATCACCCACACCAACGGCGTCCGCTCGCACCTGTACGTCTCCGCCACCACCGCCCAGCTCGGCCCCCGCTTCCGGGTCCTCGGCTCCAAGGCCGGCTACGTCAAGTACGGCCTCGACCCCCAGGAGGCGGCCCTGCGCGAGGGCGAGCTGCCCGGCGAGGGCTGGGGCACCGAGCCGGAGGAGCTGTGGGGCCGGGTCGGCGCCGGAGAGTCCCCGCTGACCGGCGGCGGGCGCCCCGAACCGACCCTCCCCGGCGACTACCCCGCGTACTATGCGGCCGTGGCCAGGGCCATCGCCGAGGGCGGCACCAACCCGGTGACCGCTCTGGAGGCGGCCGCCGCCCTCGACGTGCTGGAGGCGGCGCGCCGTTCGGCCCGTGACGGAGTGACGGTGACGCTGTGACGGTCAAGAACGGGTTCACCCCGGAAATCACCCCGACCATCGAAGAGCTCCAGGCGCAGGAACGCCGCCTGGTCTTCCGGGAGTTCACCGCCGAGGACGCCTGGCGGCTCGGCTCCCTCCTGGTGGAACTGGCCCGCGAGCGCCAGGCGCCGGTGGCCATCGACATCCACCGCGCGGGCCAGCAGCTCTTCCACGCCGCGCTGCCCGGTGCCACTCCGGACAACGACGCGTGGATCGCCCGCAAGCGCCGGGTGGTGGAGCGCTACCACTCCTCCTCGTACCTGGTCGGCGCGAAGGCGCGGGCCAAGGGCACAACCTTCGAGGAGTCCTCCCGCCTCGACCCCGACGTCTACGCCGCGCACGGCGGCTCCTTCCCCCTCAGGGTGGAGGGGGTCGGCGTCATCGGCGCGGTGACGGTGAGCGGCCTGCCGCAACTGGAGGACCACCGTTTCGTGGTGGAGGCGCTGGAGGAGTACCTCAGCAAGTCGCAGTAGGAACCCGGATGTCGAGGGGTTAGGCGCTCTTGAGTTCCTGCCGCTGGCGGCCCAGCCCCTCGACCTCCAGCTCCACGACGTCCCCGGGCCGCAGGAACGGCTTCGGCTCGGGCTGCCCGAGGGCCACGCCCGCGGGCGTGCCCGTGTTGATGACGTCGCCGGGGTAGAGGGTCATGAACTGGCTGACGTAACGCACGACTTCGCCGACCGGGAAGATCTGCTCGGCGGTCGTGCCGTTCTGCTTCAGCTCGCCGTTGACCCACAGCCGCAGGGACAGGTTCTGCGGGTCGGGCACCTCGTCGGCGGTGACCAGCCACGGGCCGAGGGGATTGAACGTCTCGCAGTTCTTCCCCTTGTCCCAGGTCCCGCCCCGCTCGATCTGGAACTCCCGCTCGGACACGTCGTGCGCGACGGCGTATCCGGCGACATGGCCGAGCGCGGCCTCGGCGGACTCCACATAGCGCGCGGTACGGCCGATGACGACGGCCAGCTCCACCTCCCAGTCGGTCTTGGTGGAGCCGCGCGGCACGAGCACGGTGTCGTTCGGGCCGACCACCGTGTCCGGAGCCTTGAAGAAGACGACCGGCTCGGCGGGCGGCTCGGCGCCGGTCTCGCGGGCGTGGTCGTGGTAGTTCAGCCCGATGCACACGATCTTGCCGATCCGCCCGAGCGGCGGCCCGATCCGCAGCCCGGCCGGGTGCAGCACGGGCAGCTCCCCGGCGTCCGCCGCCGCACGGACGCGCGCGAGCGCCTCGTCGTCGGCGAGCAGCGCGCCGTCGATGTCCGGCACGACGCCCGACAGATCGCGCAGCACCCCGTCGCCGTCGAGCAGCGCGGGCCTCTCCGCGCCCGCCGTACCGACTCGCAGCAGCTTCATGGTCACAATCTCCCTCGATCGCGGGGGCGCCCGCCGACGCGTGCGGCTGCCGGAGGACTTGGCCGATCCTCCAAGGCCGAGGTCCACTCCGCAAGACCCGGTTCACGTACTGGACCGTTAGTCATCGGCTCCGGTACAGCACCGCCCGCTCCACGGCACTCCAGGTCGAGCTGGTCACCATGTACAGCCCGGCGGCGAGCGGGACGACTGCGACGGTGATCAGCGTGAAGAAGGAGACGTACGGCATGACCGCGCTGATCGCCCCGGCACCCGGGGTGTCCAGCGGCACGCTGTCGGCCATCTGCGCCTTGGTGCGGCGGTAGGTGAAGAGGGCGACGACGGTGACGAGCGCGAACAGCGCGCCGTAGACGAGCAGGGCGGTCCCGCCGTCGCCCAGCGCCCCGGCGAGCCGCCCGCCGAGCGGCGCGCCGAACAGCTCGTGCTCCAGGAGCCCATTGGCCCGGCCGCCGATCTCGGAGCTGGAGAACAGGTGGTAGAGCAGGAAGAACGCGGGCAGCTGGAGCATGCTCGGCAGACATCCCGCCAGCGGCGACACCTTGTGCTCGGCGTGCAGTTCCAGCACGGCCCGCTGGAGCTTCTCGGGGTTGCGCCCGTGCCGGCGGCGCAGCTCGGCGATCCGCGGCTGGAGCTCGGCGCGGGCCTTCTGACCCCGGGCGGCGGCGCGGGAGAGCGGGAGCACCAGCAGCCGTACGAGCATGGTGAACAGGACGATCGCGGCGGCGGCCGCCGAACCGTGGAAGAGGGGCTGGAGCAGCTCGGCGAGCTGCTCGACAAGGCGGGCGAAAGCGGACATGGGTGAGCCCTCCGAGGGTCTCGTCGTGCCGGGATGAGGACATGGCGGCATGACGACCCGCGCGGGGTCACAGCTGAGGGTGCGGCCCTACGCGGCGGTCGCCTGGAGGGCGAGTCCGGGGGCCCGTGGACGGGTGCGGCCCCGGGCGTCGGGGTCGCGTTGCGGCAGGAAGGCGGTACGCCGGTCCCGGTCGCGGATGGCCGTACGGACCCGGGTGGGCGGTACGGCGGGGGCGCAGCGCGCGGCGATGACCGAGCAGACGACGAGCGCGGCACCGGCGGCGGCCGTCGCGGCGAGGGCGACGGTGGCGAAGAGGCTGCCCGAGTCCAGGAGCAGGACGTCGAGGAGAAGGGCGAGGAGGAGGACGTGGGCGCTCCGGCGCTCGGTCAGCGCGGTCATCGCGATCCCCCCTCCTGGTGGTGCAGTTGCTCCCCGTTATACCGATAGTTATACCTCAGCGCGGTGGCGCGCGAGGGTCTGTGTTCCGGTGCCCGGCGAGGGCGAAGTCGCCGGGGCGGCCGGACTGTTGGGTCCGGGGGTGGTGGACTCCCGGGGTTCCGCCTCCGGATGCCGCTCCCACTCCCGCGGGCGCGGCGGGGTGAAGTCACCAAGGTTTCCGGGCCCGTTCGACACTTCGTACAGCGGTTTGAGAAAGGGCTGTCACAACCCTCGACAAGCCCTGCGGGCCACCCCGATGCTTCCTCGTGGCATGGCATGTACGGGACAGTCGAAGCGGCGAGGGCGGAGACAGACACCATGATCCGACGCAGAACTCTGCTGGGAGCGACGGCCGGAGCGGTCCTCGGCGGCGGCGCCCTGGCAACGGGCACCGCACACGCGGACGCGACGATCGCCGTCAACCCGGGAACCAGGTACGGCACCTGGGAGGGCTGGGGCACCTCGCTGGCCTGGTGGGGCAATGTCTTCGGCACCCGGGACGACTTCGCCGACCTGTTCTTCACCACCAAGTCGGTCACGTACAACGGCACTTCACTGCCCGGCCTGGGCCTGAACATCGCCCGCTACAACCTGGGCGCGTGCAGCTGGAACAGCGTCAACGGCGAGCGGATGGTCGAGTCGCCGAACATCCCCGCGTTCAAGCAGATCGAGGGCTTCTGGCAGGACTGGAACAACGAGGACCCCACGTCCTCGGCCTGGGACTGGACGGCGGACGCGGCTCAGCGCGCGATGCTGGTGAAGGCGGCGCAGCGGGGCGCGGTCACCGAGCTGTTCGCCAACTCCCCGATGTGGTGGATGTGTTACAACCACAACCCGTCCGGCGCCGCGGACGGCGGCAACAACCTCCAGAGCTGGAACTACCGCCAGCACGCCTCCCACCTGGCCGCGGTCGCCCTGCGCGCCCGCACCGACTGGGGCGTGAACTTCGCGACGGTCGACCCCTTCAACGAACCGGCGTCGTCCTGGTGGACCGCGACCGGCACCCAGGAGGGCTGCCACCTGGACCCGGCGGTACAGGCGGCCGTACTCCCGTACCTGCGCGGCGAGCTGGACAAACGCGGCCTGTCATCGGTCCGTATCTCCGCCTCGGACGAGACGAACTACGACACGGCGCGCAGCACATGGGCGAGTTTCGGCGCGTCGACGAAGGCACTGGTGTCCCAGGTGAACGTGCACGGCTACCAGGGCACGGGCGGCCGACGGGACCTGCTCCACACGGACGTGGTGACCACGGCGGGCAAGAAGCTGTGGAACTCCGAGACGGGCGACAGCGACGGCAGCGGCCTGAGCATGGCCCGCAACCTCTGCTACGACTTCCGCTGGCTGCACCCGACGGCGTGGTGCTACTGGCAGGTGATGGACCCGTCGACGGGCTGGGCGATGATCGCGTACGACGCGAACACGCTCCAGCCGACGACGGTGCAGCCGAAGTACTACGTGATGGCCCAGTTCAGCCGCCACATCCGCCCGGGGATGACGATCCTGGACACGGGGGTGAGCTACGCGGCGGCGGCGTACGACGCGGGAGCCCGCCGCCTTGTCCTGGTAGCGGTGAACACCTCCACATCCCCCCAGACCCTGACCTTCGACCTCTCCCGCTTCACGACGGTGACGGGCGGATCGGGCGGCGCGGTCCCCCGCTGGAACACGGTGACGGGCGGGGGCGACATGTACCGGGCGTACACGGACACCCGGCTGAGCGGGAAGTCGGTGAGCGTGCCGTTCGCGGCGGGCGCGGTGCAGACACTCCACGTGGACGGTGTGACGATCTGACCTCCGGCGGGCGGCCTGGCCTGCGCATACCTCACGCTCGCCGGGCCCCCGCAGTACGGTGTCCCTCATGCGCCCCGACACGCCTGCCGAGAACGTCGACCACACCGCCGAAGCGGCACGCCTGGAGCGGACCGCCGGCCTGTATCCCGCGGACGCCGAGGCCCTGCTCCTCCAGGCGGCGGCCCACCTGGAACTCGCCGGCGACCGCCCCGCCGCGAGCACCCTCTACGACCGCCTGCTGTCCTCCGACTCCTCCCTGGAGAACCCGCACCTGGTGCGCGCCCTGAAGGCGTCGAACCTGTGGGAGTACGGCCACGAGGCGGAGGCCCGCGCGATCATCGACGGAGTCCGGGCGGCGGCCCCCCGGAACCCGGCGCCCTGGGTGATCGTGGCGGAGGCCCTGGAGTCCCACGACGAACTGGAGGCGGCGCACGAGACGTTCACGCAGGGGGTACGGCTGCTCCTGACCGACGTACCGGAACCGCCGTACGCGACCCACCCCCTCCTCTACGGCCGCCACCGGGTGCGCCGCATGCTGGGCGCGCCGCACGACGACTGGGACACCCTGGCCGACACGGTGCACCTGTCCCAGGCACCCCCTTCCTCGGGCGTCTCCCTGGACGAACTCCACGACCCGAAACGGATCTGGTCCCTGGGCTCGAACAACCCGGCGGAACTGGAGGCGGAGATCAGCCGCCTGCGCGCGGAACTGGGCGCGTACCGGGAGGCCCTGTCCCGCCCGTTCCCGGTGGCGGTCCTGCACTGGCCGAAGGCGGAACTGACCGAACTCCTGGAGGCGTACCCGGCGCTGGCGGAGGAGTACCCCTCGCACGCCGCCCACCTGTCGACCATAGAGGCGTCCCTGCGCGAACTGGCCGCGTCCGGAACCCCGAACCTGGGCATCGTGACCGGCACGGTCCCCTCCTACGAGGCCTTCGCGGCGTCGGAGGCCACGTCCCCCAGCGAGGTGTCCCTCCTCCCCCAGTACGCGACGACGCTGGCGGCACGGGGCCGGGCGGTGGAGTGGCCGCCGCAGCGGGGGGCGGCGTGCTGGTGCGGCTCGGGCGGGACGTACGGGGAGTGCCACGGGGCGGGGTAGGAGGGGGTACGGGGTCACCTTCCCTCGGCGGCGAGGGCCACATCCGCCAAGTCCTTGGCGATGGCCTTCCTGACGGCACCCGCCCCCAGCCGCCCCATCACCTTGGCCAGGAACCCCGCCGCCCCGCCCGTCGGGGTCGCCGAGAAGGTCATGCGGACGGTAGTCGTGATCGGCCCGTCCGCACGCAGGACCCACTCGGAGACGTAGTGACTCCCGTGCGACTCGGCCTCCACGACATACCGCTCGGGCGCCTCGCACTCGGTCACCCACATCTCCTCGGTGGCGTCCTTCCCGAACATCCGCCGAGTCTCCCGCCACCGGGTCCCCACCCCGAACCCCTCCCCGGCCAGCACCTCGACCTTCGACACCCCGGAGAGCGTCCGCTCCATCCCCCGCAGATCGGTCACGACCCCCCACACAACGCCCTGAGCTGCGGCGATCCGGCGCTCTACGGTGACGGAATTGGTGGTCATGGGTCCATGTAAGCACCGAGACCAGACGCTCGCCCGATATCCGCGGCCCCACCACCAGCAAGCCGCTAAGCCCGCCGGGCGTGCCCACGAAGCCGACCGCGCCCCACACCCCGGCCCACCTCCGCAACGAGCCCTGCCCGTCCCCACCTGGCCACCCGCTTTTCGGGGCCGCCCGCTCGCTTCCCTTCCGTGCTGGAGGGGACCGGGTCAAGGGTCGGCCCTCGGCCGATCGCCGAAGGCGACGCGGAGCGCCCTTGACGCGGTCCGCGGAAGCACGACACTGCGAAGAAGCGGGCGGCCCAACGGCGCCTAATTCGCAGAGGGCGCGCCCTTCTGCTCCCAATATTCACGGTGGTCACGTACATAACCGGGGTGCACCTTATGAGACCGCTGCCTCTTCAGCTTCGGTCGAAGGTTCACACCGAGCAGTCCGGCCTGCAGGACGATCGACCAATCCTCCTCTATGACTATGGCCCCTCTATCGAACAGCACGTGGCAATTGGCGCAGAGACACAGGATGTTCGGTTCGACATCGGGGCCGAAGTGCGGCTTACCCAGCGGCTTGATGTGAGCGCCCTCGCTGTACGGTTTCCCGTCCGGCCCGACCAAACGCAGACCGCAGGTCTGGCACTCGTGGTCGTACATGTCCTTGACGCGTTTAATCAGCGCACTGTCTCGCACCAGTCGCTGCACCCAGGAGGAACGCGCCTCGGGGAACTTCTCAGCTTCCGCCCGCCGCTCCTCCGCAGCGAGCAGCGCCTTCATGGCCTGCCGCTCCAGGCCCGAGACCTCCTGTAAGGAGTCAGGAAGGCGCTCCAGATCAAACTGGCAGATCTTGACCTCAGATCCATCGGGAGCGGGGTACTTAGAGATAGCCGTACGGATGCCGGTGATCTCGTATAGACCGTCGTAGCGGTACCCCTTGCCGGGCGAGTACCGCTTATCCCCTTCGTAGCCTCGGAACACTCGAATCAGATGGCCGCGCTCATAGCTCAATTGAAGCGCGGCATTGTCGGCATACTCCCAGGATTGACTACACCTGAGCTTAGTCTCGCCTGCCTCTTGGTACTTTTCCTTGTCTGGCGAAGCGCCGGTGTACAGAACCGTGTACCAGTCATCCGCATCGTCTGCGTATCCACCATTGAGCACAATGGCGTCGGAAACCCACCTGCCATCCCGATCTTTGAAGCGTGAGATGCCTCGCTGTAAGTCCGAGTGCAGCTTGGCATCGAATATTTCTCTGCGCCTCGGGAAGCAGGCCCCAGGCCCGACACCCTCGACATACCCGATCACACGTTCAGTCACCATGTGATCAATCTGGACCGCAACCGACCACTACTGTCAACTACCTTTTCCGCTCGGCTAGTTCAGTGGCGCATAGTGATCGCTCTTGGTCGCATACCCCTCGCGTGTCAGTCCCGCCTGTTACAACTGGCCCGTCAGCCCACGAACGCGGAGGAGCCAGCGTGAGCCACCCAGGGGACCTGTCGGAGCCGGTTGCCGGCCTGTACGAGGTGCTCATCACGGAGCGCATGCAGGGGCAGATGGCTCAGCTGCATACGGCTGGCTGGAAAGCGATCGAAGCCGAGGTCAGCGACGATTCCTCACCCCACGTCCTCGCTCGACACCTCGGGCAAGCCATAGGGCGCCGCCTCCGCCAGCTTCCGCCCGAGCAACGCGTGACCTTGACTAACGAGATCATCAAGTCACTGGCAGACCCGGCTACACCCGATCAGCCTGAGCTAGAGCTCATCGCCGAGGGACCACGACAGCTTCTCGCTCTGGCGGAACAAGAGGCTCCTGGCGTCTACGCCATGCGCCCACTCACCCCGCTGTCCGAGACCGCGCTCATCACCAACGCCCCCGAGGACCCGAGCCTCGGAAGCGAACTGCGCGCGGAACTTGCCACAGCAGATCGCATCGACCTGCTCTGCGCCTTCGTGAAGTGGTACGGCCTGCGCGTTCTCGAAGACTCGCTCCGCGCCGCCAAGGAGCGCGGTGTCCCCATCCGCGTCATCACAACCACCTACATCGGCGCGACGGATAGGCACGCCCTCGACCGCCTCGTGCGCGATTTCGGCGCCGAGGTAAAGGTCAACTACGAGCTTCGCTCAACTCGCCTGCACGCTAAGGCCTGGCTGTTCCGCCGTAGGAGCGGCTTCGACACGGCCTACGTAGGCAGCTCCAACCTCTCCAAGGCTGCGCTCCTCGACGGACTGGAATGGAACGTACGGCTCTCATCCGTCGCTACGCCTGCCGTACTGAGGAAGTTCGAGGCCACCTTCGACGCGTACTGGAATGACATCGCCTTTGAGTTGTACGACCCGAATGATGACGGCGAGCGGCTAGACCAGGCGCTGGCTCGGGCCGGTGGCACTGGTCTGACACCGGACCTCAAGATCAGCGTGTCGGGACTGGAGGTTCGTCCTTTCCCCCATCAACAGGACATGCTGGAGCGCCTGCGTGTGGAGCGTCAGGTCCGCGGTCGAACCCGCAACCTGCTGGTGGCCGCAACGGGGACCGGCAAGACCGTCATGGCTGCACTGGACTATCGGGGTCTGCGCAGGGAGCTGGGCAACGGCAACCCAACCTTGCTGTTCGTCGCCCACCGCAAGGAGATTCTCCACCAGTCCCTGCGCATCTACCGCGAGGTGCTCGACGACGCCTCCTTCGGTGAGTTGCTGTACAGCGGAAAGGAACTGCGCGAAGGCCAGCATGTGTTCGCAAGCGTCCAGTCACTCAATGCCCAGCGGCTGGAGCAACTCGCCCCTGATCGTTTCGACATCATCGTCATCGACGAGTTCCATCACGCTACGGCAGCCACGTACCGCCGGGTCATCGACCACTTCAAGCCGAAGCAACTCCTGGGCCTGACGGCCACGCCCGAGCGGATGGACGGGCTGAACGTTCAGGATGAGTTCTTTGATGGTCACATCGCGGCCGAGATGCGTCTGTGGGAAGCCCTGGAGAACGATCTCCTCTGCCCCTTCCACTATTTCGGCATCCCCGACGGCACGGATCTGACGAACCTCACCTGGCAGCAGGGCGCCTACGCTGACCGTGACCTCGACAACGTCTATACGGGCAACGACGCCCGCGCACGCATCGTCGTCAAGCAGATCCGTGACAAGGTCGCAGCGCCGGGTGCGATGCGCGCGCTCGGCTTCTGCGTAAGCAAGCGGCACGCGCACTTCATGGCTCAGTTCTTTGTCAAGGCTGGCTTCCAGGCCGTGGCTCTGGACAGTGACTCATCGGCCGAGGTCAGGGCGCAGGCGCTCGCTGACCTGCGGGACGGCAAGGTCCAGGTGATCTTCTCCGTCGATCTCTTCAACGAAGGGCTCGACATCCCCGACGTCGATACGTTGCTACTGCTCAGGCCCACGAACAGCGCCACTGTCTTCCTGCAGCAGCTTGGGCGAGGGCTGCGTCGCACCGAGACAAAGCCCGTACTGACAGTGCTCGACTTCATCGGGCAGCATCGCGCGGAGTTCCGGTTCGAGGAGCAGTTCCGTGCCATGACGAACCTGTCCCGCAATCGACTGATCGAGCACATCGAGCGGGACTTTCCCCAGCTGCCCTCGGGCTGCCAGATCCTCCTCGAAGGCAAGTCCAAGGACCTCGTCCTGGACAACATCCGCACGCAGCTTGGCGCCACCGTGAAGACGTTGGTGAAGGAGGTCAAGGACTTCCGCGCGCCTCGCCTAGCGGACTACCTCCGCGAGAGCAGGCGAGAGCTGAAGGAGCTGTACAAGAGCAGCAACTCCTGGACCGCCATCCTGCGCCGCGCTGGGCTGCTCAACGAGGCCGCGCCGCAGGGAGAAGCCGCGCTACTCAAGCGGGTGCACGCTTTCCTCCACGTCGATGACCCGGAACGGGCTGCGGCCTACGTTCGCCTCCTCGCCGACGACGCCCCGCCGTACGACGCGCTCTCCGAGCCCGAGCAGGCGTACGCCCGCATGCTCTTCTTTAACCTCTGGGATGACGCGGGTGGTTTCACCAGTTTTCAGGAGGGGCTCGAATCCCTCCGCTCGCAGGCAGCTCTACGGGACGAACTTAGCCAGGTCCTGCAACTCGCGATGGAGCAAGCCGATCACTTGCCCATCGCACTGTCGGACCCTCATTCCCACCTCCCCCTGAAGGTGCACTGCTCCTACAACCGCTCAGAGATCCTGGCCGCGCTGGGCGTAGCCCGCTTCGGCGGCCAGATGCCTCGATCGTTTGCGCAGGGTGTGCAGTGGGTGGAGGACATCCAGACAGATGCCCTCCTCATCACCTTGGAGAAGAACGAGAAGGACTTCTCCCCCTCGGTCCGCTACAAGGACTTCGCCTTGAGCCCCGAGCTCTTCCACTGGGAGTCCCAGAACGCCACAGCAGAGAACTCACCGACTGGTCTGCGCTATCAGCATCACGCCCGGCAGGGCAGCCACGTCCTGCTCTTCATGCGCCGCTACAAGAACACCGACATTGGCAAGCCGCACCCCTGGATGCTGCTCGGCCCTGCCACCTACGAGGAGCACAGCGGCAGCAAGCCAATGGGCATCACCTGGCGGCTCCACCACGAACTCCCGGCTGACGTCTTCACATACGCAGCCATCGCCGCCGGGTAGGCGATCTAGGCGTAGGAGCCGTTGTCCTCAGCCTGCACCTCGAATCGAGTCTGAGCGCGGTCCAGTACGTCGTCGGTGTCACGCCCATGCGCCCTCAACCAGTGGAGCACGTCCGTGATCACGTCGATGACCGCTTCCTCGGCGATGGAGGCGCCAAGTCTGCTGTGGCCGAGGCAGCTCGGGGAGTAGTCCGCCGTTCCGTAGAGGCTGAGTAACGCACCGGCGCGCGCCACGCTGTTTCCCTCGACATGCCCGTTCGGCGAGGTCAGCGCTGTTGCGAGCTCGCACCAGGTGATCTTCCGATCGGCACGACGCTGAACGCCCCACCGCTCTGCGACCGCATTGATCAATGCGACGCCTCGGCCCTCCTCGGAGGCACAGGCCGCGTCAACGAGGGTGGGCGAGGTGCCCGTATCCGGATCGTGCACCTCGATGCGTAGGCGGGTGCCCCGCATAAAGACGGCGAGGGTGGCCGGCGTCCCGCGTCCAACGTGCAGGATGACGTTGGTCGCCAGCTCGCTGACGCAGAGCTGAGCTGCGTCGATGAGCTGATGCAACCCCCAGATTCCCAGGTGGAGCCGCAACAGGCGCCTCAGTGCCCCCACTTCCTCAGGCTCCGCCTTGAACGGAAGAGTCCACGGTTTCCTCTGCATGCACTCGCCGCAATCCATTGCTCAGCTCCTCCACTCACCCACTGAGTCACGTGAAGTAACCATCACCACACTGAGAGTTGCACTGTAACTCTCAAAATGGAACTCTCATGAAGGCCGCTTCGGGAGCGCGGTGCCGCTTCGCGCGCCCCCCGCGCACGCCACCTTGCCCAGGCATTCGAACAACCGCGACGATCCACGAGAGATCGACGTGAGGGACGAGGAACATGCCCATCGGACCGACCACACGAAGGCGCCAACTGGGCGCTGACCTGCGCCGCCTCCGCGAGGCCACAGGATTGACCCTGGAAGAGGCAGGAGCCCGCGTAGGTATCTCCAAGGCCACACTCAGTCGCTACGAAACCAAGGAGGGCACGGTCAAATGGCCAGCGGTAGACGCTCTCTGTCGTGAGTACGGAGCCTCGGACGAAGAGCGGCAGGCTCTGGTCGAGCTGGCCAAGGGCGCCAAGATCCAGGGCTGGTGGCGCTCGCTCGCCGACCCGATCCCGGAGTCCATGAACCTCATGCTCACGCTGGAGGACGAGGTCGTTCGCGAGGACCACTACGCGTCCATGTACATCCCCGGCCTTCTCCAGACGCGAGCCTATGCGGAGGCTGTTCATCGAGCGTCAGAGGTTCAGTGCCCGGAGCGCGAGGTCCAGCACATGGTGGACATCCGTATGAAGCGCCAAGAGCTCCTCGACCGGGACGAGCCACCCCACCTCTGGTGCGTCATCGACGAAGCAGCACTGCGACGCCGCGTAGGCGGACAGTCAGTCATGCAGGCCCAACTGGAGCACCTGCTCACCGCCTCCCAACGCCCTCACGTCACCATCCAAGTACTGCCGTTCTCAACTGGCGCACACGCGGCCGCGGTCGGCAGCTTCGCCGTCCTACGCGGCCCAACCACCGAACTCGATGTGGTCTACGTGGACCTCCTCGGAGGTGGCCTATTCATGGAGAAGCGCCAGGAACTGGACCGCTATAGGTTGGCGTTCGAGTACCTCAGCGCACAGGCCCTCGACCTCGAATCCTCGGTGGAGATCATCCACCGCATAAGCAAGGAGACCTGATGAAGGCGTCCTCCCCGCACCACTGGTTCAAGTCCTCCTACAGCGGCGGCAGCGGAACCGAGTGCGTGGAGTGTGCCTACGTCACCGAGGCGACTCTGATACGCGACTCCAAGCACTCCAGTGGTCCTGTCCTCGCCATCAGCCCGAACGCCTGGCATCGCTTCGTGAGCGCCCTACGCGAGTGCGATCTGTCACTGCATGCCTAGTCCGCGCGCCGGACACCTCGGTTCGCTCTTTGCGAACCATGACACCCTCATGACCGGCGCTCTGCGCCACCGCTCGGGCGCCTCAAATCACCCACGTCGCAGGGCGAACACCCCGCCGGACGGCCGACACCGCACTCCTCCCAAAGAATGCCCCACCCCCACCACGAAGTCCGTGAAAACCCCCTGTGACTGTGGGACGGGAGTGGAGGGTGCAGGATGGGGGGTATGACGACCAAGGTCTACTTCGACATCACCATCAATGACCAGCCCGCCGGGCGGATCAACTTCAACCTCTTCGACGACGTCGTCCCGAAGACCGCGGAGAACTTCCGCGCGCTCGCCACCGGCGAGAAGGGCTTCGGCTACGCCGGGTCCTCCTTCCACCGGGTCATCCCGGCCTTCATGCTCCAGGGCGGCGACTTCACCGCCGGCAACGGTACGGGTGGCAAGAGCATCTACGGCGAGAAGTTCGCCGACGAGAACTTCCAGCTCAAGCACGACCGCCCGGGCCTGCTCTCCATGGCCAACGCCGGTCCGAACACCAACGGCTCGCAGTTCTTCATCACGACCGTCGTGACGGACTGGCTGGACGGCAAGCACGTCGTCTTCGGCGAGGTCGCGGACGAGAGCAGCATGGAGGTCGTGAAGAAGATCGAGGCCCTGGGCTCCCGCAGCGGCTCCACCTCGGCGAAGATCACGATCGCGGCTTCCGGTCAGCTCTGATCGGCGCACATCAGTTGTAAGTGGCACGGCCGGGGCGAGCTGTCGCCCCGGCCGGGGCCCAGGACGGGGCCGCGAAGGGTTACCGGGTCAGGAAGGCCCTCAGCGCCCCGTACAGCGCCTCCGGCGCCTCCAGGTGCACGTCATGCCCCGCCGTGGCGATCGTGCGCAGTTCGGCCTCGGGGCGTACCACCCCCATCGCCCGGAACTCCTCCTCCGGCATCCAGCCCTTCCCGCCCCTGATCACCAGCGCCCGCGCCGTCGTCCGGCGCCATTGCGGCCAGTAGTCCCGGCCTGCGGCGTCGGTGATCATGTCGACCATGACGTTCCGGTCGACGCGCGGCCACCAGCCGTCCGGCCTCTTCTCCAGGCCCCGTGCCCACGCCTCGTGGCCCAGGAAGTCGCGGGCCGCCTCGAAGGTCGGGAACGGCTTCGGCCAGCTGTCCAGCCAGGTGCCTATGCGTTCCGGCATCTCTACGGGGATCGGGCCCGGGCCCGCCTCTATCAGGACCAGGGACGACAGCAGCTCGGGGCGGGTCGCCGCCAGCAGGAGCGCGGTGTGGCCGCCCAGGGACTGGCCCACCACGGTCACGGCGGCGGGCGACAGTGACAGGTGGTCCATCAGCGCCGCCGCGTCCGCCACGCACGACTCCCGTGTGACCGAGACCGGGCGGCGCGTGCTCTCGCCGTGGCCCCGGGCGTCGTACGTCACCACGCGGTGGCCGTCGGACCGGAGGCGGGCCGTCAGGTCGTCCCACTCACCCCGGTGGCCCGCCAGGCCGTGGAGGAGGAGTACTGGGGAGCCCGGAGCCTCGTGGTCCTCGTACGCGATCTCCGTGCCGTCGGCGGTCACAAGCCGCACACGCTGCTCCATTCGGGTGAGTTCGGGGGGTTCGAGTGATCGTCGAGCCGGGCGATTAGCCTCTTTACCAGTAGTCGAGTCGATCAGTCGTACAGGCAGGAGGCCTACACACATGGCGAAGATTCCCAGCGCCGCGATCGCCGCGGGCGGGCTGGTCGGCGGGTACGGCGTGGCCCGGTGGACGAAGAAGCGGCCGCTCGGCGGGGCCGTGCTCGCCGCGGCCGGAGCCGTCGCCGCCAAGCAGTGGCAGCACCGGGCCGGTGGCAAGGCGGCCGGTGCGCTCACGGCCGCCTATGTCGCCGCCTTCGCCGGGTCCCACCCGCTCGCCAAGAAGGTCGGCGCCTGGCCCTCCGTGATAGGCGTGGCCGGGGCCGTCGCCCTCGCCTCCTGGGCGGTCGCCGACCGCAACAGCTGAAGAGCTAAGCCGCGCGGTGCGTCAGGACGTTCACCACACGGCCCGTCGGGTCGCGGACGAAGAAGCGGCGCACGCCCCACTCCTCGTCCCGCAGCTCCCGTACGATCTCCGCGCCCGAGGCCACGACCTCGGCGTACACCGCGTCCACGTCCTCGACCTCCACGCTGAGGTCGGGGACGAGCGGGGCGGTGCGTTCCTCGGTGAACAGGCTGATCTGGGCGGTGGGGTTGGACGGTGAGGCGAGGGTTCTCACCCAGCCCATGTCCATGGCTTCCTCGAAGCCGAGCAGGCCGTAGAAGGCACTGGACTCGGTCAGCGCCTTCTCGGAGTCGACCTGGATGTTCGGGACGATTCTGCGGATGGTCATCGGGCGGCGCGCCTCCAAGTTCGGAAGTCTCGGCAGCTTCGGGAGACTCGGAAGTCTCGACAGCGCGAGGAGACTCGGGAGTCTCAACCACCCTGCCAGTATCGGTACTTACGCCACCTGCTGCGAGGCCCGGTCCCCCACCTCCGACAGCGGACGCGCGATGTCCTCCAGCGACTGCCGTTCCGCGCGCACCGCGAGGAACGCCGCGACCAGGCCGGCCGCCGTCATCAGGCCCGCGCCGATCTGGAAGGCGAGCACGGTGTCGCCGACCACGCCGGACTCGGTGAGCTTGGCGAAGATCAGCGGGCCGCTGATACCGCCGGCCGCGGTGCCGAGCGCGTAGAAGAAGGCAATGGCCATCGCCCTGGTCTCCATCGGGAAGACCTCGGAGACGGTCAGGTAGGCGCTGGAGGCGCCCGCGGAGGCGAAGAAGAGGACCACGCACCAGCAGGCCGTCAGGGAGGTGGCGGTGAGGACCTCCTGGTCGAAGAGCCAGGCCGTGGCGAACAGCAGCAGACCGGAGAGGATGTAGGTCGAGCTGATCATGATGCGGCGGCCGACGGTGTCGAAGAGCTTGCCGAGCAGCAGCGGGCCGAGGAAGTTGCCGGCCGCGATGACGGCGAAGTAGTAGCCGGTGCTGCCGGTCGGGACGTCGTAGAAGGTGATCAGGATGGCGCCGAAGCCGAAGGTGATGGCGTTGTAGAGGAACGCCTGGCCGATGAAGAGGGACAGGCCGAGCACGGCGCGGCGCGGGTAGCGGGCGAAGACCGTGCGGCCGATCTCCACGAAGCTGATGCTCTTGCGCTGGTGGATGGTGATCTCACCGGCGGGCGGCGGCAGCGGCTCGCCCTTCTCCTGCTCGATCTGGCGTTCCACCTCGTCGACGAGTTCGTCCGCGTCCTCACCGTGGCCGTGGATGTACTGCCATCGTGGGCTTTCCGGGACGTGTCGTCGTACCAGCAGGATGACCAGGCCCAGGACGACGCCGAGGGCGAAGCTGAGCCGCCAGCCGAGGTCCTTGGGGAAGATCGCGGTGTCCAGCATCACGATGGAGAGCAGGGATCCGCCGATCGCGCCGAGCCAGTAGCTGCCGTTGATGATCAGGTCGACGCGGCCCCGGTAGTGGGAGGGGATCAGTTCGTCGATCGCGGAGTTGATGGCCGCGTACTCGCCGCCGATGCCGAAGCCGGTGAGGAACCGGAAGAGGAAGAACCACCAGGTCTCGAAGGACAGGGCGGTCATCGCGGTCGCCGCCAGGTACACGGCGAGGGTGACCATGAACAGCTTCTTACGCCCGTAGCGGTCGGTCAGCCGGCCGAAGAACAGGGCGCCGGAGCAGGCACCGGCCACGTAGAGGGCGGCCGCGGTGCCGGTGATCTGCGCGGAGGAGATGTCGAGGCCGCTGCCCTCCTCGGCGATCCGGCCGGCGACGTTGCCGACGATGGTGACCTCAAGCCCGTCGAGGATCCAGACGGTACCCAGGCCGATCACGATCATCCAGTGCCAGCGCGACCACGGCAGCCGGTCCAGCCGGGCCGGTACGGCGGTGGTGACGGTGCCGGCCTCTTTGGGCACGGGGGCGGACGCTGCTGCAGTCATCGGAACGGCTCCTTCCGGACACCTTGGCCCGGCCCGAGTGCCCCGCCGACCGGCGCTTATGCGCCCGAAGTCGTCAGCAGCGACCCGGCGTCACGCCCCGAACGCCCGGGACACCGTGTAGATGAGCAGTCCGGCGAGGGAGCCGACCACCGTGCCGTTGATCCGGATGAACTGCAGGTCCCGGCCGATGTGCGCCTCGATCTTCCGGGTGGTGTGCTCGGCGTCCCAGCTCGCCACGGTGTCCGTGATCAGGGAGGTGATCTCCTTGCGGTAGGTGGTGACGACGTAGACCGCGGCGCCCTCCACCCAGCTGTCGACCTTGCCCTGGAGCTTGGGCTCCACCGCCATCCGGGCGCCCAGCGACAGCAGCGAGGCGCGTACCCGCAGCCGCAGTTCGCTGCGCTCGTCCTCGGCCGCCGAGACGATCATGGACCGTACGGCCGTCCAGGCGGAGGCGATCAGGTCCTGCACCTCGCCCCGGCCGAGCACCTCGCCCTTGAGCCGCTCCACGCGGGCCCGGGTGTCGGTGTCGGACTGCAGGTCGGAGGCGAAGTCGGTGAGGAAGCGGTCCAGGGCGCCGCGCGCCGGGTGCGAGGGCATGTCGCGCATCTCGGTGACGAAGCGCAGCAGTTCCTTGTAGACGCGCTCGCCGACCCGCTTGTCGACGAAGCGGGGGGTCCAGCCGGGGGCGCCGCCCTGGACGGCGGCCATGACCTGCTCGTCGTGCAGGACCAGCCAGTCGTGGGCCCTGGAGACGACCAGATCGACCACGCGCTTGTGGCCGCCGTCGGCCACCACCTTCTCCAGCATCTTGCCGATGCCGGGGCCGATCTCCTGGGCGTCGGCCCGCCGGGTGATCGCCTCCCCTACGACCGCCTGGACGTCGGAGTCCCGCAGCACGGTCAGCGCGCCCCTGAGGGCGGCGGACAGTTCGGCGGTCACCCGGTCGGCGTGGTCGGGGACGGCGAGCCAGGCACCGAGTCTGCTGCCGATGCCGACGGAGCGCAGGCGCTGGCGCACGACGTCCTCGGAGAGGAAGTTCTCGCCCACGAACTCGCCGAGGGAGACGCCGAGCTGGTCCTTCTTGGTGGGGATGATCGCGGTGTGCGGGATGGGGATGCCGAGGGGGTGGCGGAAGAGGGCGGTGACGGCGAACCAGTCGGCCAGCGCGCCGACCATGCCGGCCTCCGCGGCGGCGGCGACGTAGCCCGCCCAGGCGCCGGCGCCCTGGTGCTCGGCCCAGGTGGCGAGGACGTAGACGACGGCGACGAAGAGGAGCAGGCCGGTCGCGGTGAGCTTCATCCGGCGCACCCCGCGCTGCTTCTCGCGGTCGGCGGCGCTGAACGTCGTCATCGCACGGACGGCCGAGGCGGGGACGCCGTTGGGATTGGCCGGACCGTCCCGCCGGGCATGATCCTCTACGCCGGAAGGATCCGAATCCCCTGAATCCCCCGGAGAACCCGGAGAACCCGGAGAACCCGGAGAACCCGGAAGACCCGAAAGATCCGAAGCCTCTGTTTCGCCCGTTTCCGATCGTTCCATCCGCTCCACCCGTTCACCGTCCCGTACTCATTGTCCCTTCCTGACCGACTCCTGGAACGAAACGAGAGTTCCCGACGTCTGTCCGGTGGGGGGAGCACACTGGGGAACTCCACGGCCCAATGGGGGGTCAGTTCATGCCCCCCTGATCTCATGACGCATCATGAGATGATCACAGCGGAGCCTCGGGCTCCCTTCGCCCGAGGAGACACACACCGCATGACCAGGCGTGTTGCTGGGGGTGTGGGGGTGTCCCCCACAAAACACCGCGCCCTGTTGTCCGCCGTCGTCGCCCTGATCGTGGGGCTGTCCGCGGCGATCTACATCACCGTCGGCGCCGACAACGGCAGCGCCCGGGGCCCCGCGCTGGCCAACGGGAACACCCCGCGCAACCAGGCCGCGCCGGTCTCCACCGGCACCTGGGTCGGCACCTGGTCGGCCTCGCCGGGCGCCGCGGAGCCGGGCACCGAGGTCGACGGGATGGCGGGCCGCTCGGTGCGCAATGTCGTCCACACCTCGGTCGCCGGTACGAGCGCCCGGGTGACGCTGTCCAACCTCTACGGCCAGTCCCCGCTGACGATCACCCACGCCTCGCTGGCCGTCGCGACCGGGTCGGACACGGCCGAGGCGCTGACGGACACCATGCGGCGGCTCACGTTCGGCGGGGACACCACCGTCGTCATCCCGCCGGGCGGGCAGGTGCTCAGCGACGCCGTACGGGTGCCGGTGCCCGCGGACACGGACGTGCTGGTCACGACGTACTCCCCGACCCCGTCCGGGCCGGTCACCTACCACCGGCACGCCCGCCAGACGTCCTACGTCGCCCAGGGCGACCGGACCGAGGACGCGACCGGGACGGCGTACACGGAGAAGGTGGGCGTCTGGCGGTACCTGACCGCGCTGGACGTGCTGTCGAAGGACGCCGACGGCACGATCGTGGTCCTCGGCGACTCGCTGACCGACGGGATCACCTCCACGTCGGGGGCCAACCGGCGCTGGACGGACGCCCTGGTCCGGCGGCTGCGCGCGGCGCAGGCGGCCGGGGAGGACGTGCCGCGCTACGGCGTGGCCAACCAGGGCATCAGCGGCAACCGCATCCTCACCGGCGGCCTCGGCCGCCCCGCGGACAACCCCAGCGGCCTGGACCGCTTCGGGCGCGACGTCCTGGACCGTACGAACGTCAAGGTCGTCATCGTCGTCCTCGGCGTCAACGACATCCTGCGCGACCCACAGGCCGCCGACCCCAACCGCGTCATCGGCGGACTGCGCACGATGGTCGGCCAGGCCCACGCCCGCGGCCTGAAGGTCATCGGCGCGACGCTCATGCCGTTCGGCGGCCACCGCGGCTACACGGACGCCCGCGAGTCGGTCCGCCAGCAGATCAACTCCCGGATCCGCTCGGGCGAGGTCTTCGACGAGGTCGTCGACTTCGACAAGGCCCTGCGCGACCCGTACGACCCCCGCAAGCTCCGCTCCGAGTACGACTCCGGCGACCACCTCCACATGAGCGACCGCGGCTACGAGCGGATGGCTCAGACGGTGGACCTGAAGTCCCTGAAGGGTTCGGCACCGGCACGGCTGTAAAGCCCTCAGCAGGGCACTCCCTCAGTCTTCGTCGCCGTACGGCCTGTGATGCGACCCGTGTTTGTCCAGGGCCTGACGCTGCTCGGTCCGGAGCTTCTCCTGGCGGCGTTCCTCACGCAGCCGGCGGCGTTCGGCCCTGGGGAGCTTGCGTTCCACACCCACGCCGCCCCAGAAGGCGAAGCCGGTGATGATGACCCGCGGGGCGCCCGGGTCGCCCGGGACGCCGTCCTCACGCTGGTCGAAGCCGCCCATGATGCCGATGCCGCGGGTGGAGACCTCGACGCCGGGCGGGACAATGATGTTGACGCCGCCCATGATCGCGACGCAGTTGATCACGACCTCGCGGTCCGCGAAGTTCGCCTCGCGCAGGTCGATCTCGCCGCCGCCCCAGAAGGCGAAGCAGTTGAAGCGGCGCGGCACGGTCCAGCGGCCCTTGCGCTCGAAGCCGGACATGACCGCCACGCCCAGCGTGGACGTGCCCTCGCCGCCGGTGATACGGCTCGCCCAACTGCCGTCGGTTTCCGGCCCCTTCACCAGGTTGACGGTGCCCGCGACCGGCAGGTCCCGGGTGATCGGGGTGAGTTCCCCGTACGTACGCGCCTTGTACGTGGCGTCCAGCCGTTCCCCGAACTCCTCCATGTCGAGCCGCCCCTCGGCCAGGGCTTCCCGCAGGATCTCGGCGACCCGCTCACGATCGGCGTCGGATGCTCGAAGCTCAGGGAGTTCCTCGGTCATGCGTTCAGCCTACGAGTTCCATGGGCCCCGCACTATGCGGTCGCCGGGTCCACGTCCATCCGCCGCCACACGGTGGCATCGCCCACGCGCACCCGCCCCTCCCCAAAGGCCCCGCCCACGCGCACCCGCCCGTCCACAAAGGCCCCACCCACGCACATCCGCCCCCACCCGGTGACCCCGTCCACGCGCACGCGCCCCTCCCTGGCACCCCGCCCACGCGCATCCGCCCCACGGAATCCCCGCCCACGCGCACCCGCCCCTACGCCGTCGCCTTGTCCGCGTACATCCGCGCGATCACGGCCTCGATGTCCGGCTCGCGCACCGAGAGGTCGACCAGTGGGTACTCCGCCGCGATCCGGGACACCAGCCCCGCCGCCGGCTCGCCCGCCGGGAACGCCAGCCATTGCCGGGGCCCTTCCGTGCGGACCACCCGGGCCGCCCCGCCCACCTCGATCGGCGGCAGTTCGCGTTCCAGGTCCACCACCAGGATGCGCTCGCTGCCGCCCGCCTCGTGGAGTCCGGCGAGGGTGCCGTCGTAGACCATGCGGCCGTGGTCGATGACCATCACCCGGGAGCAGAGCTGCTCGATGTCCTGGAGGTCGTGCGTGGTCAGCAGGACCGTGGTGCCGCGGTCGTGGTTCAACTCCCGCAGGAATTCCCGGACCTTGGCCTTCGAGATCACGTCCAGGCCGATCGTCGGCTCGTCCAGGTACAGCACCTCCGGATCGTGCAGCAGCGCCGCCGCGATGTCGCCGCGCATCCGCTGGCCGAGGGAGAGCTGGCGTACGGGGACGTCCAACAGGTCGCCCAGTTCGAGGAGTTCCACACAGCGGTCGAGGTTCTCGCGGTAACGGCCGTCGGGGATGCGGTACATGCGGTGCATCAGCCGGTAGGAGTCGATCAGCGGCAGGTCCCACCACAGGGTGGTGCGCTGCCCGAACACCACCCCGATCCGGTGCGCCAGCCGCCTGCGCTCGCGCGAGGGATCGATCCCGGCGACCCTGAGCCGCCCCCCGCTCGGCGTCAGGATCCCCGTCAGCATCTTGATCGTCGTCGACTTGCCCGCGCCGTTCGGCCCGATGTACCCCACCATCTCGCCGCGCGCCACAGTGAAGGAGATCGAGTCCACCGCCCGCACCTGCCGCCGCTCCCGCTTCAGGAACCCGGTCCTGCGGCGCACCTCGAAGACCTTCTCGACCCCGTCCACCTCGATGAACATCCGCCCTCAGCTCCCCGTGCTCCGATACGCCCGCAAGCCCGACCGCCACACCAGCCCCGCCACCACCGCGAACCCCGCCGCCACCAGCGGCGGCGCGAAGGCCGCCCCCTCCGGCAGCCCCAGCGGATACGGCCGCCCCAGCACATAGGCGGCCGGCACCCAGTTCACGAAGGCCAGCGGCAGCATGTACGTCACCGAGCGGACCAGTTCCGTCCCGAACACCGTGGGCGGGTACTGCAGCAGCGTGCTGCCGCCGTAGGTGAACGCGTTCTGCACCTCCGCCGCGTCCTGCGCCACGATCTGGAAGGCCGCGCCCGCCACGAACACCGAACCGAAGATCACCGCACCGCCGATCACCGTCACCGGCACCAGCAGCGCCTTCGCCGCCGTCCACTCCACATCGACCGCGAACAGCGCCCAGGCCAGCACCAGCGTGCCCTGGGTGATCCTGCCCAGGCGGCGCAGCGCGAACTGGTCGGCGCCGACCTGCGCCAGCACCGGCACCGGCCGCACCAGCAGCGTGTCGAAGGAGCCGTCCCGAATCCGGGCGCCCAGCGCGTCCATCGAGCCGAGCAGCAGGTCCGCGAGGCCGAACGCGGTCGCGACCAGGCCGTACAGCAGGGCGACCTCGGGCAGCGTCCAGCCGCCGAGCGTGTCGACCTGCGAGAACATCAGCAGGATCCCCACGAAGTCCAGGCCGGTGATCAGCAGGTTGCCCACCACCGTGAGCGCGAAGGAGGTGCGGTAGGCCGTCGTCGACCGGATCCACATCCCCGCGATCAGCCGGTACGCCCGAAGCCCCTCCCCCAGCCGCGTCGGCTCGGCACCCCGCACCACCACCCGCCGCGTCGGCTCAGCCACCCTGCACCACCACCCGCCGCGTCGCCGCCGCCTGCAGCAGCCGCCCCAGCGCCAGCAGCACCACCGCCCAGCCCGCCTGGAAGGCGTACGCCGACCACAGCGAGGTCTCCCCCATCAGCACATCCGCCGGGACCTGCAGCTGCGCCGCCCACGGCAGCGCCCGCACCACGGCCCCGATCTCCTCCGGGAAGGCGTTCAGCGGCAGGACCATGCCGGAACAGAAGACCCCCGCGATCATCACCGTCTGGTTGATGCCCCGGTCGTCCATCAGCCAGAACATCGCCAGCGCGGCCAGGTAGCGGATCGCGAAGCTCACCACCATCGCCAGCGCCACCGCGACCGTGAACGCCGCCCAGGTCGCGGCCGACCGGGGCAGCGCCATGGTGAAGAACACCGCCCCGAACGTGAAAGGAATCACACCGCGGCCCAGCAGCTGGAACACCGAACGGCCCAAGTCGCCCGCCAGCCACCACAGTTGGAGATCGGCCGGCCGGTACAGATCGACCGCGATCTCCCCGGTGCGGATCCGGGACATCAGCTCCTTCTCGGCACCGCCGCCCTGGATCGCCAGCGTCGCGTACAGGGCCTGGCCCAGCCAGGCGTACGTGACGGCCTGCGCCTGGTCGTACCCGCCGAGGTGCGGCTTCTCGTCCCACAGCGCCAGGTAGGTGTAGACGAGGATCACCCCGAAGACGGTGTTGGTGAACACCCCGGCGGCGGTCGCCGCCCGATACGTCGCGTATCGTCTGAAACCCCCCACCGCGACGGTCCCGTACAACCGGCCGGAACCCAGCACCACAACCCTCCCCGGCCCTCGCGCGTCAAAGCGCAGGAGCCTAACGCCCAGGCAGTGACCCACGCCACGCGTTTTCCGTTGCCGAAGCGTGCCGTGGATCCGGGAACGGAACGCATGGTGCGAGAGTCTTCAACGGGGGGCGCAGAACGCGTACGAGGTCGTACGGGAACGTACGACGCGAAACAGGAGTCCAGGCACTAGATGAGCGACGAGCCGCAGCCGCAGGCAGAGCAGCCGAACGAGAAGCCCAAACGGCCCAAGCGGACCGGCTGGCGACGGCTGGTCCCGACCTGGCGCATGGTGCTCGGCACTTTCGTGATCGGCACACTGCTCCTGGTCGGCCTCTTCTTCCTCGGCTACTCCATGGTCAAGATCCCGCCGGCCAACGCGCTCGCCACCAAACAGGCCAACGTCTTCCTGTACGCCGACGGCTCCCAACTCGCCCGGGACGGCAAGATCAACCGGGAGAACGTCGACCTCGCGCAGATCTCCAAGGAAGCCCGGTACGCCGTACTCGCCGCCGAGGACCGCGACTTCTACAGCGAGTCCGCCATCGACCCCAAGGCGATGGTGCGCGCCGGCTGGAACACCGCCACCGGCAAGGGCAAGCAGTCCGGCTCCACCATCACCCAGCAGTACGTGAAGAACTACTACCTGGCGCAGGAACAGACCGTCACCCGCAAGGTGAAGGAGTTCTTCATCTCGATCAAGCTGGACCGCGAGAAGCCCAAGGACGAGATCCTTGAGGGCTACCTCAACACCAGCTACTTCGGCCGCAACGCCTACGGCATCCAGGCCGCCGCACAGGCCTACTACGGCGTGGACGCCTCCGAACTCACCGCCGCCCAGGGCGCCTACCTGGCCGCGCTGCTCAACGCGCCCAGCCAGTACGACGTGGTCGCCCACCCGCAGAACAAGGCCGCCGCAAAGGCCCGTTGGGACTACGTCCTGGACGGCATGGTCAAGGAGGGCTGGCTGAGCGAGTCCGAGCGGGCGAAGGCGAAGTTCCCGATGCCCAAGGAGGCGACGGTCCCCACCAACCTGTCGGGGCAGCGCGGTTACATCGTGCAGATCGTCAAGGACTACCTGATCGACAACCGGATCGTCGACGAGAAGGAACTGGAGCGGGGCGGCTACCGCATCACCACCACCCTCAGCAAGTCCAAGCAGGACGCCTTCGTCAAGGCCGTCAACGACCAGCTGATGGACAAGCTCGACCCCAAGGCCCGCAAGGTCGACTCCTACGTCCGCGCGGGCGGCGCCTCCGTCGACCCGAAGACCGGCAAGGTCGTGGCCCTGTACAACGGCATCGACTACATCAAGCAGTACACCCCGAACGCCACCCGCCGGGACTTCCAGGTCGGCTCCACCTTCAAGCCGTTCGTCTTCACCTCGGCCGTCGAGAACGAGGCCACCACCCAGGACGGCCGCACGATCACCCCCAACACGATCTACGACGGCACCAACAAGCGCTACGTCGAGGGCTGGCCCGGCGACCCCTACAACCCGGAGAACGAGGACCAGTACTCCTACGGCGACATCACCGTCCGCGAGGCCACCAACAAGTCGGTGAACTCGGTGTACGCGCAGATGGCCGTGGACGTCGGCCCCGAGAAGGTCGAACAGACCGCGATCCAGCTCGGCGTGCCCCGCGACACCCCGAACATGGCCCCCTACCCGTCGATCGCGCTCGGCACCGCCACCGCCAGCGTCCTCGACATGGCGGAGGCCTACGCGACCCTCGCCAACCACGGCAAGCGCGGCACGTACACCATGATCGAGCGGATCACCAAGGACGGCTCCGACGTCATCGACCTGCCCAAGCGCAAGACCTCGCAGGCCGTCAGCCGGGCCGCCGCCGACACCACCACCTCGGTGCTGCAGAGCGTCGTGCAGTCCGGTACCGCCACCGCCGCGCAGTCCGCGGGCAGGCCCGTCGCGGGCAAGACCGGCACCGCGGAGAAGGACAAGGCCGCCTGGTTCGCCGGCTACACCCCGGAACTGGCCACCGTCGTCGCGGTGATGGGCCAGGACCCGGTCACCGCCGAGCACAAGCCGCTGTACGGCGCGATGGGCCAGGTACGCGTCAACGGCGGCGGGGCGCCCACGCAGATCTGGGCGCAGTTCACCAAGGACGCCCTCAAGGGCAAGCCGGTCACCGAATTCGACCTGGAACTCCAGGAGGGCGCCGACATCGTCCAGGCCCCGCCCACCCAGCCGGACACCGGCACCGACCCCGACGAGGACGAGGACGAGGGCGACAGCACGACCGGCGGCGACGAGACCGGCGGCCGGACCCCGGGCGCCGACGAGGGCCAGACCCAGGGCCAGACCGGCGGCGACACCACCACCGGCGGTACGACGGACGGCGGCACCGAGGGCGGTACGGCGGACGGCGGGACCACCGACGGGGGCGCCACGAACGGGGGCGGTACCGCGGACGGCGGCGGCACGGCGGACGGCGGCACCACCGACGGCGGCGCCACGAACGGGGGCGCCGACACCGGCGGCGGGACCACCGCCGGGACGACCCTGGGGACGCTGGGCAGACGGGACTGAGCCCGTACGGTCAGTGGCCGCCGGTCGCCTTCAGCCCCACCACGGCGACCAGCAGCAGACACACGAAGAAGATCCGCGCGGCGGTGACCGGCTCCCCCAGCACGGCCATGCCGACCACCGCCGCACCGGCCGCGCCGATACCCACCCACACGCCGTAGGCGGTACCGATCGGCAGGGAGCGGGCGGCGTAGGACAGCAGCAGCATGCTGGCGACGATCCCCGCACCGGTGAACAGACTGGGGACAAGGCGGGTGAAGCCGTCGGTGTACTTCATCCCGACCGACCAGGCGACCTCAAGCAGACCGGCGACGACAAGCAGCACCCAGGCCATGGAAACCTCCGCGAGACGGCGTGTGGGCGGACACGGATGCGTCGTCTTTGCCTTCACCCGGTACGGCGCGTCTCGTCGGGGCTGCCTCCAAAACTAGCAAAGAAAGCCGAAAAGGGGCCGGTGACAATGGCCACCAGCCCCTTGAAGGCGAACAATCACAGGTACAGGCCGGTCGAATCCTCGGACCCCTCGAACCGGTCGGCGGCCACGGCGTGCAGATCCCGCTCACGCATCAGCACATACGCGACCCCCCGGACCTCCACCTCGGCCCGGTCCTCCGGATCGAACAGCACCCGGTCACCGGGCTCCACCGTCCGTACGTTCTGCCCCACCGCCACGACCTCGGCCCAGGCCAGCCGACGGCCGACCGCCGCGGTGGCCGGAATCAGGATCCCGCCACCGGAACGCCGCTCGCCCTCGCTGGTGTCCTGCCGCACCAGAACCCGGTCGTGCAGCATCCGGATGGGCAGCTTGTCGTGTGGGGTGGTGTCGTTTCTGTTGGCGCTCACGCCTCGAACTTACCTGCCTTCGCCGCGTCCGTACGCCGCCGGGTCAGCGCTTGCGGCGCCGCGTGCCGGCGGTCAGCAGCCCCACCACGCCCACGACGAGCAGCGCGGCCGGGACAACCCGCTCCAGACGCGGCGCGCCGTCCTCGTTCACGAACCGCGCCTTCACGTCACTGACGACCCGGTTCACGTGCACATAGGCACGGCCGACCGTGTGATCAATATTGGAGACGACCTTGGCCTTCGCATCCCCGACGATCGTCTTCGGGTGGACCCGCACCCCGATCTCGTCCAGGGTCTCGGCCAGCAGCTCACGGCGGCGCCTGATGTCCGCCTCGATCTGCGCCGGGGTTCTGGTGTCCGACGTTTCCGCCACCGTTCGGCCTCCGAAGTCCGCTGATACTGATGCGGACAGTCTGTCAGCTCTGCGCCGCGCCGCACTGTCAGGACCCCCGGTTACGCTAGCGAGATGAGCGAGCGACTCCAGCCCGGGGACGTAGCCCCCGCCTTCACCCTCCCCGACGCCGACGGCAACCAGGTCTCCCTTGCCGACCACAAGGGCCGCAAAGTCATCGTCTACTTCTACCCGGCGGCCCTCACCCCCGGCTGCACGAAGCAGGCCTGCGACTTCACGGACAACCTCGACCTCCTGGCCGGCGCCGGCTACGACGTCATCGGCATCTCCCCCGACTCCCCGGAGAAGCTGGCGAAGTTCCGCGAGAAGGAGTCCCTGAAGGTCACCCTCCTGGCCGACCCCGACAAGAAGGTCACCGAGTCCTACGCCGCCTACGGCGAGAAGAAGAACTACGGCAAGACCTACATGGGCGTCATCCGCTCCACGATCGTCGTGGACAAGGACGGCAAGGTCGAACGCGCCCTGTACAACGTCCGCGCGACAGGCCACGTAGCCAAGATCATCAAGGACCTGGGCATCTGACCCCACACCCCTCCTACGGAACGGCCCGCACCGGCATCCCCCGGTACGGACCGTTCCGCATTTCGTGCGTGACTGTCCGATAAACGAGTCGTTACTCCATGCGAGCCACGAACAGGTGGCCGGAATGGAGGGGGGCTCGATGGCGGTCGGTGGATACACCAGGGAACGGCTGGAGGAGGCAGCCAGGGGAGCTCGGACACTGTCCGAGGCGTGCCAGAGGCTGGGAGTGGAGCCCAAGGGGTCGAAGCGCCGCTACGTCCACGAGCGAATGAAGAAGCTCGGGATCGACATCTCGCACTTCGAGCGCGAGGGGATCAAGTGGACACGACAGATCCTCGAACCTGTGGTCGCCCAGTCGTCCAGTGTCAATGAAGTACTCCGGCGCCTGGGACTGGACCCGGTCGGCGGACACCACACGAACATCTCCCGGCGCATCAAGGCGTACGGACTCGACACCTCGCACTTCACTCCCGTGGCCCGCACGGAACGGCAGCGGTACAACCAGCGCCGCCGGACGGCCGGGGAGATCCTCGTGGCGCAGGCCCCGGCACACGCCAGGCGGGTGCCGAGCAGCCGCCTCAAGCGGGCAATGCGTGAGCTGGGCGTGGAGGAGCGCTGCGCCCTGTGCGGGACGGAAGGCATGTGGCAGGGGCATCCGCTCCCTCTGGAGGTCGACCACATCGACGGCGACTGGCGGGACAACCGCATCACCAATCTGCGGCTTCTGTGCCCCAACTGCCATTCGACGACCGACCATTACCGGGGTCGCGGCAAGTGTCGGGCGGGACGATGAGTAGTGGCGTGCGGTACACCCGCGAGCGGCTGACGGAGGCTGCTGCGCAGTGCTCCTGCCTCGACGAGGTGATCGCCTTCTTCGGCACCCGGCCGTACGGCCATCTCCGCCGGTATCTCATGAGGCGGTTCGCTCACTTCGGCATCGACATCTCGCATTTCACTCCCTCCGGGAGGCTTCCCCGCCCCACACCCGAGGAGTTGAGCACGGCAGTCGCCGAATCCGTTTCACTCGCCGCTGTCCTTCGGCGGCTGGGGCGTCCCGACAGCCGTACGCAGCGAGCTCTCCTGCGCCAGTGGATCGCTGAGGACAAGATCTCCACGGCGCACCTCCTGGGGCAGGCACACCAGCGCGGCAAGCCAGGCCCGACCCCTGCCCGGCGGCCCGAGGACATCCTGGTCAAGCACGGCGGCAAGCGCCGGACGAGAACTGTGCTCCTGCGTCGGGCTCTCCGTGAAGTGGGCGTATCCGAGGAATGCGCGGGCTGCGGCACGGGGCCCGAGTGGCTGGGCAAACCCATGACACTGGAGATCGATCACATCAACGGGGACTGGAGCGACGATCGACGTGAGAATCTGCGACTGCTCTGCCCCAACTGCCATGCGATCACCAGCACCTGGTGCCGAGGGGGCGGACGGCGCCTCGGGCGGACAGGCTGACCGGTAGCATGGCCAGGCATGCGGCCGTGATGGAAGGGCAGACATGCGGCGCTTAGAACGCCGTGGGCGAGAGCCCGTGTGGGTTCGAATCCCACCGGCCGCACATGCAGGGGGCCACTCAGCCAGTGGCCCCCTGACTTCTGTTATCCCAACAGCTCCCGCATCACCGGCACCAACGCCCGGAACGCCTTCCCCCGGTGGCTGATGGCGTTCTTCTCCTCCGGGGTCAGCTCGGCGCAGGTTCGGGACTCGCCGTCCGGCTGGAGGATCGGGTCGTAGCCGAAGCCGTTGGTGCCGGAGGGGGTGTGGCGGAGGGTGCCTCGGAGTTGGCCCTCGACCACTTGCTCGCGGCCGTCCGGGAGCGCCAGGGCTGCCGCGCAGGCGAAGTGGGCGCCTCGGTGGGTGTCGGGGATGTCGGAGAGCTGGGCCAGGAGCAGGTTCAGGTTGGCCCTGTCGTCGCCGTGCTGTCCCGACCAGCGGGCCGAGAAGATGCCCGGGGCGCCGTTGAGGACGTCCACGCAGAGGCCGGAGTCGTCGGCGACGGCGGGCAGGCCGGTGGCGCGGGCCAGGGCGTGGGCCTTGAGGAGGGCGTTCTCGGCGAACGTCACCCCGGTTTCCTTGACGTCGGGGATGTCGGGGTAGGCGTCCGCGCCGACGAGGTCGTGGTCGAGGCCTGCGTCGGCGAGGATGGCCCTCAGCTCGGTGATCTTTCCGGCGTTGCGTGTGGCGAGGATCAGGCGGGTCATGCCCCCAGTATCAGGGGGTGCAGACCTTGGTGAGTTCGCCGGCGGCGTCGGTGACCGGGGTGAGGTCGGGGGTCTCGTCGCCGTTCTTGATGGCGGTGCGGACGTTGTCGACCGCCTTGGCGAGGTCGTCGACGGCCTTGCTGACGTCGGCGTTGTCGGTCTTGTCGGTGACCTCGTTGAGGTTGTCGTCGATGGAGTTGAGCGACTCGTCGATCTGCGTCGGGTCGTTGGAGGCGTTCTCGACGGCCTGCTGCAGGTCGGTGACGCTGTCGGCGACCGCCTCGGCGGTCTGGACGCAGTCCAGTGCCTTGCTGACGGCGTCGCAGCCGGTGGTCAGTCCCACGGTCAGCCCTACGGCCGCCACCGCGGCGACTACGGTGATACGGCTCCGACGGCGTCGGCTCGCGCGCATGCTGGTGTCCCTCCCGTGCTCAGGCCCTGTGTCAGGCCCCCGTGCCTGGCCGGGCGTACGAGGTTTCGTACGCCCGTACCCCTAGTGACGCGGGGGCGGTCGGCGTGGTTGCCCGTGCCGGACGCTGTGCTTGGTGCGTCCTTTACTTTTCCAGGACGGTACCAAGGGCCTCGCGCTGGTGGACAGCGAGTTCCGTGCAGCCCGAAACAGCCAGGTCCAGCAGGGAGTTGAGCTCCTCGCGGGCGAACGGTTCGGCCTCGGCGGTGCCCTGGACCTCGACGAAGCGTCCGTCGCCGGTGCAGACGACGTTCATGTCGGTGTCGGCGCGGACGTCCTCCTCGTAGCAGAGGTCGAGCAGGGGGACGCCGCCGACGATGCCGACGGAGACGGCGGAGACGGTGCCGGTGAGGGGCTGGCGGCCGGGCTTGATGAGCTTCTTGCCCTGGGCCCAGGCGACGGCGTCGGCGAGGGCGACGTAGGCGCCGGTGATGGCGGCGGTGCGGGTGCCGCCGTCGGCCTGGAGGACGTCGCAGTCGAGGACGATGGTGTTCTCGCCGAGCGCCTTGTAGTCGATGACGGCGCGCAGGGAGCGGCCGATGAGGCGGCTGATCTCGTGGGTGCGGCCGCCGATCTTGCCGCGGACGGATTCGCGGTCGCCGCGGGTGTTGGTGGCGCGGGGGAGCATGGAGTATTCGGCGGTGACCCAGCCCTCGCCGCTGCCCTTGCGCCAGCGCGGGACGCCTTCGGTGACGGAGGCGGTGCAGAGGACCTTGGTGTCGCCGAAGGAGACGAGGACGGAGCCCTCGGCGTGCTTGCTCCAGCCTCGTTCGATGGTGACGGGGCGGAGCTGTTCGGGGGTGCGGCCGTCGATGCGTGACATGGCGATGAGCCTAGTCCTCGTACGGAAGGGGCCCTTCCCGTGGTGGGAAAGGGCCCCTTTCGTGTGGGTCCGGGCTCGTGGGGAGCGCGGGTCACATCATGTCTTCGATCTCCGCCGCGATGGGGTCGGCGTCGGTGCCGATGACGACCTGGATCGCGGTGCCCATCTTGACGACGCCGTGGGCGCCGGCCGCCTTCAGTGCCGCCTCGTCGACGAGGGAGGCGTCGCTGACCTCGGTACGCAGGCGGGTGATGCAGCCTTCGACCTCTTCGATGTTGTCGATGCCGCCGAGTCCGGCAACGATCTTCTCCGCCTTGCTGGCCATTTCGGTCTCCTTACGCACAGTTGGCCCAACTTTACGAGCGATTGCGCCGTACGTACCGAAAGATGACGTCACAGCAACCCAATCGTCGGATAACTGGTCTACACCACCTGACAGGCGGTCGCCAACTGATGAATGCGCCCTCCGAGATCTCCCCGGCACGACAGCGCTGGCACACGGCGTTCCAGGGACTGCAGAAGATGGGTCGCAGCCTCCAGCTGCCGATCGCCGTGCTGCCGGCCGCGGGCATCCTGAACCGGCTGGGCCAGCCCGATGTGTTCGGTGACGACGGGCTCGGCTGGGACAACGTCGCGAAGGTGATGAACGGGGCGGGCGGCGCGCTGCTCGACGGCTCGCTCGGTCTGCCGCTGCTGTTCTGCGTGGGTGTCGCGATCGGCATGGCGAAGAAGGCGGACGGCTCGACGGCGCTGGCGGCGGTGGCGGGGTTCCTCGTCTACTTCAATGTGCTGCGCCAGTTCCCGGAGGACTGTCCGCCGGGCACGAAGGGGGTCCCCGGCATCGGCTGCCAGGGGACCGTGGACGGGACGGTCCAGGCGTTCACCTACCAGAACCCCGGCGTGTTCGGCGGCATCGTCATCGGGTTGCTCACGGCCTTCTTCTGGGCCCGCTACCACCGGACCAAGCTGGTGGACTGGCTGGGCTTCTTCAACGGCCGCCGTCTGGTGCCGATCATCATGGCGTTCGTCGCGATCGGTTTCGCGGCGCTGTGCCTGTGGATCTGGCCGCCGATCGGTGACGCGCTGGAGGACTTCAGCGACTGGCTGAGCGACGCGGGCTCGTGGGGTGCCGGCATCTTCGGTGTCGCGAACCGGGCGTTGCTGGTGATCGGGCTGCACCAGTTCCTGAACGTGCCCATCTGGTTCCAGTTCGGCACGTACACCAAGCCGGACGGCACCGAGGTGCACGGCGACATCAACATGTTCCTCGCCGGGGACCCGGACGCGGGGCAGTTCCTCTCCGGGTTCTTCCCGATCATGATGTTCGCGCTTCCGGCCGCGGCGCTGGCGATCACGCACACCGCGAAGCCGCACCGCCGCAAGGAGGTCGGCGGTCTGATGCTGTCGGTGGCGCTGACGTCGTTCGTCACCGGTATCACCGAGCCGATCGAGTACTCGTTCCTGTTCGTGGCGCCGGTGCTGTACGCGATCCACGCGCTGCTGACGGGTGTGTCGATGGCGGTGACGTGGGGGCTCGGGGTGCACGACGGGTTCAGCTTCTCCGCCGGCCTCATCGACTACATCATCAACTGGAATCTGGCGACCAAGCCGTGGGCGATCATTCCGATCGGTCTGTGCTTCGCAGTCGCGTATTACGTGATCTTCCGTTTCGCGATCACGAAGTTCGATCTGCAGACCCCGGGACGGGAACCCGAGGAGGAGGCGCGGGAGATGGAGCGGGACAACATCAGGTGACGGCCGGCTCGACGATCGAGTCGAGCATGACACGCAGACTCGTGAATGCCGCTCGTACCTCGTCGCCGCCACCGCAGCTCACCGCTGATCGGAAAGCGTCGGCGACCTCGTCGTAGCGCCCGCAGGCCAGAGCCAGCAGGGCTCGTAGCTCGGCGTGGCGGGCTGCGAGCCGCGGCCGCGCGGGGCCGGCCGCCAGCGCCGCCTCATCGAGGCCGTCCACCAGGGCGGACAGCCGAGCCAGCAGGACACCGCTGTCGACGAGGGTCCCGTAGTAGGCCGCTTCGGCGGCCCTGTCCGCTTGGCGCAGCACCGCCAGGCTGTCGTCCAGGCGGGCCCGGTCGCCGCTTCGCAGCGCCAGTTCGGCCAGCAGCGCGTACGACTCGTCCTCACGCTGGCGTTCGTACGCCGTCAGGCCGCTGTCGCCGTACCGGTCGATGGCGGCGCGCAGGTCCGAGTACGCGGTGGCGAGCGCCTCCGGGTGGGTGCCCCCCGCGGCCAGGACCTCACGCGCGGCGTAGAAGACCCAGGTCGGGTTGGCCGGCTCCTCCTGCCGGCAGCGGGCGATCAGGGCCGCGTCACGGTTGCGTTTGTCCCGGGCGGTGATGACTTCGGGGAGGTAGCCGTGGTGGATCAGCTCCACATCGAGTCCGACCGACCGGGGTGCGGTACCGTCGGGGTGGAAGGGCTGCTCATGGATCCGGCCCCGGAACCGCAGCGGGCTGTCCGTCCTCAGCATCCTGCGTGTCCGATCGTAACTGCCGCTTCCGTCGATGTTGACGATGCGCGGTGACAGGACGACGTCACGGCCGGCGCGCGCCTCGTCAACGTCGCGCAGGGCCTGCCGCAGCCGTGCACCATGACCGTCCCGCAGGCGTTCGTCGGCGTCGACAAACAGGATCCAGCCTTCGGTCACCTCGGTGAAGGCGTGGTTGCGCTGAGCGGCGAAGTCGTCGCGCCAGGGCCGCAGCACGGCCTCGAAGGGCAGACGAACCGCCTCGGCCGCCCTGTGCGCGGAGGCCACGGTGCCGTCGGTCGAGCCGGCGTCGATGAGGAGCACTTTGTCCACAGCGTCGGCGAGGGCTCGAACGGTCTCACCGATGCAGGCTTCCTCATCCTTGGTGAGGATGACGGCGGTGATGGTGGGGATGGTCATGGTTCACTTCCCGACGGCGATGATCGCGTCGAAGTCGGAATCGGGCACGTCTCGGTGGGAGACGAGCACATCGGCACCGGGGACGTCCCTGAGGTTCTTCCATATGCGCCGGAACGTGTCCTCGTCGATGCCGCTGAAGGTCTCGTCGAACAGCCGGACATGCGGTTCCCGCAGTACGGCTCGGGCCACCGCGAGCCGCTGGGCCTGGCCACGCGAGAGCTGACCGCCGTCCTCCTTCAGGAACTCGTCATAGCCACCGGGAAGCCTGTCCACCACCTCGTCGAAGCAGGCGATACGGCAGGCACGGTTGATGGCCTCCTGCGAGTGGTGGGTGCCCAGCGTCAGGTTCTCGCGGACGGTCGCGGCGACCAGGAGAGGCTCTTCCGGGACGTAGAGGATGTGCCGGGATCGCCGTGTCTCGTCCATGTGCCGGATCTCCTCCCCGCCTACGGTGACGCTGCCCGTGTGGTCGGCATGGAGGCCAGCGAGCACTTTCAGCAGGGTGCTCTTGCCTGCGCCATTGGGTCCCTGAATTAGGGCTCGTCCGTGGGCAGGCAGGTGGAAGCCGACATCCCGGAACACGGTTTCACCGGTGTGGGAGTAGGCGAAGGCGAGATCCTCGACGTGCAGTTCCGCACCCGGCGGAGCAGTCGCTTCGTCTGCTTCCTCGCCCTGGTCGGTCGCGGCACGGGCATCGTCACGCTGGGACATGATGTCGCGGTAGCGGCCGAGAGCGGCAGCCGCACGCTGCACCCGCACCTGGAGGGCGGCGAGATTCTCGGCCGACCCCAAGAAGTACCCGGACAGTGCGAGGAAGCTCATCAGTTGCCCCAGCGCGAGTGTGCCCCGGTCGACCTGCGCGGTGCCCAGCCAGGCGACGACGATGACGAAGATCCCCTGGTTGGCGATCTTCACCGTGCCACTGAGGTTGTCCAGCCTTCCCAGCCGCACCTCCGCGTCGACCAGCCGTCCCAGGGACCGGTCGAGCCGTTCGGTGGCGTAGTGCCGCTTGCCGTGCGCGGCAAGGTCCAGGTGGCCGCGCAGCAGGTTGTAAGCCTCCGCCTTGAGGGAGGAGTCGCGTTGCAGCGCCTCCTCCGCCTGTTCTCGCACAGCCGGATACAGCGCCCAGGTCGTGCATACGTCGATCACTGCCGACAGCAGGAGCACCAGGAACAGCGGCGGGGCGGAGACAGCGAGGTATGCGCCCGAGAACAGCACGGTGCAGAGGTCGATCGCCGCGCCGACCGTCAAGGTGGCGAGAAGGGACTGGATGGCCTGGACGTCGCCGAACCGGCTGACCAAATCTCCGGTCCTGCGCGTGGCGTAGAAGGAGAGCGGCAGCCGCATGAGCTTACGGATGTATGCCTGAGTGAGCCGCCGCTGCAGCGACTGACCGAGGGTGACGACCATACGGCCTCGGACGTACTGCAACAGCACGCCGCCCAGGACGACCAGCACGGCGCCCGCTGCGCCGACAGTGAGGCCCGAGACATCCCCTCTCGGCAGGTAGGTGTCCACCGCGGCCTGGAGGAAGAAGGTCGAGGCGGCGATCAGGAGGACGGACGTGGCGGCGGTCAGCAGCGCCACGGCCGCCAGACGCCCGCGGTACTCCGAGGCAAGCCGCCACAGCACGCTCTGGGCGCGGGTCTCCGCCAGTAGATGGCGCAGACCGACTCCACCGCCCGACGGCGCATCCGTGACCAGCACCTGGCCGCCGAATCGGCCGATGAAGGTCTCAAGCGTCCATACAGTGGGCCGGTAGACAGCCGGGTCGCTCACAAACAGCGTGCCGTCGGCCCGGACCTCGTGCACGACCACGAAGTGGGTCAAGCCGTCCTCGTGCAGCACGGCAAGCGCGGGCCCGGCGGCCGCGAACACCTTGAGCAGTTCATCGGGTCGTGGACGCAGCAGCAGCGACTCCACACCGTATCCGGCGAGCACGTCCCGCAGTCTGAGCAGTGAGGCGCCCGACTCGCCCAGCCCGACGGATTCGCGCAGCGTGGCCGTGTCGACCAGAACGCCATGTCGTTTCAGGAGAATCCGGGCGCAGGCCGGACCGCAGTCGGTGTCTCCTTCTTGGTGTGCGTGGTAGCGCTGCCACTTCATGCCGTAGGTTCCCCTGCCCGCGGTGCGTTTCAAGAGCCGTGCCCCGCTCCTCTGCGGAGCGGGGCACGGCGGACCTGTCAGGTCAGTGCTCAGAGCTTGGGGCCTTTGCCCTTGCACTCACGGCGGTAAAGAGCGATGTACTGCGAGGTGTCGGCGCTGCCGTACATGTCGAGTGCACCGGTGGTGATCTGGTTGTAGAGGACCTTGCACTGGGTCTTGGACATCGCGCCCCCGATCACCTGCGCTGCTTCATCTTCCCCGAGCAGAGAAACACCCATATTGCGAAGGTTCGCGAGACTCATAACTCTTCTCCCCTGTTGGTCAGTTGACGCCGTTTCATCGGCGACAGGTCTAGACAACCATCAGCCAAGGGCGTCTTTCAAGAAACAGAGGCCACAGCTACCGGAGAGTAGGATCACATTGCATCAGCACACGAGAAACGGAACCGATCGGCCGCGATTCGCATCGCCAGGCGGCCACCGTGCGCAGCCCTCCCATTACAGGAACCACGGGTTCCTTATGCCGCCTTCATCGTGCTACAACAGGTCTACACCACTGAGTGGTGTAGACCACCACCCGATGGAGGAAGTCTATGAGCACCGCCACCTCGCCAACGGCGGCCCCCCCGAAGAAGTGGGGATCCGGTCTTTTCCAGGGCCTGCAGAAGGTCGGCCGCAGCCTGCAGCTCCCGATCGCCGTGCTTCCGGCGGCGGGCATTCTGCTGCGACTCGGTCAGCCCGATGTGTTCGGCAAGGACGGACTGGGCTGGGACAAGGTCGCGTCGGTATTCGCCACCGCCGGCGACGCCGTCTTCGCCAATCTGCCGCTGCTGTTCTGTGTCGGCATCGCCATCGGCTTCGCGAAGAAGGCCGACGGCTCCACGGCACTGGCGGCGCTGGTCGGCTTCCTCGTCTACAAAAACGTACTGACCGCCTTCCCGATCACCGAGGCGAAGGTCACCGAGGGCGTTGACGTCGCGGCCACCTACAACGACCCCAAGGTCCTCGGTGGCATCGTGATGGGCCTGATAGCCGCCGTCACCTGGCAGCGCTACCACCGCACCAAGCTCCCCGACTGGCTCGGCTTCTTCAACGGCCGTCGTCTGGTCCCGATCCTGATGGCCTTCATCGGCACCGCCGTCGGTGTCTTCTTCGGCCTTGTCTGGGAGCCCATCGGTGACGTGATCACCAACTTCGGCGAGTGGATGACCGGCCTCGGCGCTGGTGGCGCGGCCATCTTCGGTGCCATCAACCGCGCGCTGCTGCCTGTGGGCATGCACCAGTTCGTCAACACGGTCGCCTGGCAGGAGATCGGCTCCTTCAAGGACTCCGCCGGTGCCGTCTGGCACGGTGACCTGCCCCGCTTCTTCCACGGCGACCCGACCGCCGGCCAGTTCATGACGGGCTTCTTCCCGATCATGATGTTCGCCCTCCCGGCGGCTGCCCTCGCCATCACGCACTGCGCCCGTCCCGAGCGCCGCAAGGCTGTCGGCGGCATGATGCTCTCGCTCGCGCTGACCTCGTTCGTCACGGGCATCACCGAGCCGATCGAGTTCGCGTTCATGTTCATCGCGCCGGTGTTGTACGTGATCCACGCGGTGCTGACCGCGCTCTCCATGGCCGTCACCTGGGCCCTCGGCGTCCACCACGGCTTCAGCTTCTCGGCCGGTGCGATCGACTACTTCCTCAATTGGGGTCTCGCCACCAAGCCCTGGCTGATCATCCCGATCGGTCTCGTCTTCGCCGCGATCTACTACTCCGTCTTCCGCTTCGCCATCACGAAGTGGAACCTCCCCACCCCGGGCCGCGAGCCCGAGGAGGAGGTCGAGGACCTCACCAAGGCGTGAGCCTCACCGCCTGAACAGCGACGAGGCCCCCGGAGAGCTTGGGTTCTAACGGTCCTCGCAACACCCGCAATCTGTGGGAGTTGCGAGGACCGTGGCGGTTGAGCGTGATGATCTTGCGGGGTTGAGGGAGCGTTTCCTTGCACGGCTGGATGCCGTGGGGAACGTGACCGTGGTGGCGCGAGAGCTGGGGGTGAACCGGAACACTGCTTTCGGCTGGGCCCGGAAGGCCGGACGGACCTCGGTGCGCCTGCCACGGCGGCATCCCGGGCGGGACGAGTACGAGCGGCTTCGTGCCGCCGGTGTCGCCCGCCGGGGTGCGGCCCGGCAGGTCGGTGTGAACGAGCGCACGGCCAAGGACTGGGACTGGGGCGTCAAGAAGACCCGTACCACCCGCACTTACGCCGACGGCCGCCGTGTCGACTACACCACCGGGACCGTCACGATGTGCGGCGTGACCACGGCACCGGTGGGCCTGAGCGCCCTGGAAAAGCAGCTTCACCCGCGATTCCTGACGCTCGCCGAGCGCGAGAAGATCCGCGATCTGCGCGCGGCGGGCCTGTCGCTGCGGGCGATCGGACGTGCCCCGGGACGGCCGGCGAGCACGGTCAAGCGGGAGACCGACGCGAACTCCGGCAGCGAGGGCTACCAGCCCTACGCCGCCCACCGCGCCGCCGCAGCGCGCAGGCCCCGGCCCAAGGAGCGCAAGCAGTTGCGCGAGGGACGGCTGCGTCGCTTCGTGAAGGACGGACTGCGCCGGCGGTGGTCACCCGAGCAGATCTGCCACGCTCTAACGACGAGAGCATCCCGACGACGAGAGCCTGCGGGTGAGCGTGGAGACGGTCTACCAGGCGCTGTATTTCCAGGCCCGCGGCGCCCTGAAGCGGGAAGTGCAGGCAGCCATCCGCTCCGGCCGCACCCGCCGCAAGCCGCGCCGGGACCCCCAGCGGCGCACCCCACGGTTCATCGACCCGATGGTGATGATCAGCGACCGTCCCGCCGACGTCGAGGACCGGGCCGTGCCCGGTCACCGGGAAGGCGACCTGATCATCGGCGCGGGCGGGCGCTCCGCGATCGCCACCCCGGCCGAGCGCAGCACCCGCTACACGATGCTGGTCCACCTGCCGGGCGGAGCCCACGACGCCGAGACCGTCCGCGACGGCCTCATCGCCACGATCCAGACCCTGCCCGACCACCTGCGCGGCTCTCTGACCTGGGACCAGGGCAGCGAGATGGCACGCCACAAGCAGTTCAGCATGGCCACCGGCATGCCGGTCTACTTCTGCGACCCGGCCTCGCCCTGGCAACGCGGCTCGAACGAGAACACCAACGGACTTCTGCGCCAGTACTTCCCGAAAGGCACCGACCTGAGCGTCCACAGTCCCGAAGACCTCGAACACGTCGCCCAGGAACTCAACGGCCGCCCACGCAAGACGCTCGGCTGGGATACCCCAGCCGAGCGTCTCCGTGATCTACTCACCACCTAAACCAAGTGGTGTTGCGAGGACCCCTGGAACCCAAGCTCTCCGGGGGGCCTCGTCATGTCCTCGGCCGCGTCAGATCTCGTACGTCTGCCGCGGCGCCGCCAGCGTCACCGGACCGTCGTACACCGCGCGGGCGTCCGCGAGGTTGGTCTCGGGGTCGGTCCACGGCGGGATGTGGGTCAGCACCAGGCGGCGGGCGCCCGCGCGGGCCGCCGTCTCGCCCGCCTCACGGCCGTTGAGGTGCAGGTCGGGGATGTTCTCCTTGCCGTGCGTGAACGCCGCCTCGCACAGGAACAGGTCCGTGTCCCGGGCCAGTTCGTCGAGGGTCGCGGTCACGCCCGTGTCGCCGGAGTACGTCAGGGACCTCCCGCCGTGCTCGACGCGGATGCCGTACGCCTCCACCGGGTGCGCCACCCGCTCGGTGTGCACGGTGAACGGGCCGACCTCGAAGGTGGACGGCTTGACGGTGTGGAAGTCGAAGACCTCGCTCATCGAGGAGGCCGACGGGGTGTCGGCGTAGGCCGTGGTCAGGCGGTGCTCGGTGCCCTCGGGTCCGTAGACCGGGATGGGGTCGCAGCGGCCGCCGTCGTGCCGGTAGTAGCGCGCGACGAAGTAGCCGCACATGTCGATGCAGTGGTCGGCGTGCAGATGGCTCAGGAAGATCGCGTCGAGGTCGTAGAGACCGCAGTGGCGCTGCAGCTCGCCAAGGGCGCCGTTGCCCATGTCGAGGAGCAGCCGGAAGCCGTCGGCCTCGACGAGGTAGCTCGAACAGGCCGATTCCGCGGACGGGAACGACCCCGAGCAGCCGACGACGGTGAGCTTCATGAAGCAGAAACCTCCGCTGGCGGGAAATCCGGATGGGGGGCGACGGGGGTCGTGCGGTTTGTCGAGCGTAAGGCGCGAAACGCCCGGTCGCTCCTCCGCCAAGGGCTGTTGTGGGCGAACTCACCTGTGCTGTCACCGGTTCGGCTGGCAGTGGGGCGCGGGAGGCGCGAGAAGGGCGCGCACGGCTTGGCGCGCGCCGGTAACGTCGTCGTATGGACACGTCCTGGTGGCTGGCGCTCGCGGCGGTGGTGCTGCTGGCGCTGGTCGCCGCGCTGGTGGACGGGTGGGGGCGCAGGTCCTCGGCGCGGTCGGCCCGGCGCCGGCCGGCGGTGCGGCCGCGGCCCACGGAGATCTGGTGGGCGAGTGTGCCCTTCGAGGACCGGCCCGGTGCGAAGGACCGGCCGTGTCTGGTGCTGGCGGTGCACGGCAGGCGGGTGCGGGTCGCGAAGATCACCAGCCGGTATCACGACGAGCGGTCCGGGGTGATCCCGCTGCCGCCGGGCGCGGTGGGCGACGCGCAGGGCCGGGCGAGCTTCCTGGAGACGGACGAGCTGCGCGAGGTGCCGGTGTGGGGCTTCCGGAAGAAGGTGGGGGTGGTGGACCCGGTCCTGTGGGACCAGGTCCGTCACCTGGCGTCGTAGCCCGCGTCGTAGCCCGCGGGGGGGGGCTCACGCCCAGAGCTGGCCCTGGAGCGTCTCGATGGCCTCTTCGGTGGTGGCCGCGGTGTAGACGCCCGTGGAGAGGTACTTCCAGCCGCCGTCGGCGACGACGAAGACGATGTCGGCGGACTCCCCCGCCTTGACGGCCTTCTTGCCGACCCCGATCGCCGCGTGCAGGGCGGCGCCGGTGGAGACGCCCGCGAAGATGCCCTCCTGCTGGAGCAGTTCCCGGGTGCGGGTGACCGCGTCGGCGGAGCCGACGGAGAAGCGGGAGGTGAGGACGGAGGCGTCGTACAGCTCGGGAACGAAGCCCTCGTCGAGGTTGCGCAGGCCGTAGACGAGGTCGTCGTAGCGCGGCTCGGCGGCGACGATCTTCACGTCCGGCTTGTGCTCGCGCAGGTAGCGGCCGACGCCCATGAGGGTGCCGGTGGTGCCCAGGCCCGCCACGAAGTGGGTGACGGAGGGCAGGTCGGCGAGGATCTCGGGGCCGGTGGTGGCGTAGTGGGCGCCCGCGTTGTCGGGGTTGCCGTACTGGTAGAGCATCACCCAGTCGGGGTGCTCGGCGGCCAGCTCCTTGGCGACGCGCACGGCGGTGTTGGAGCCGCCCGCGGCCGGGGAGGAGATGATCTGAGCGCCCCACATGCCGAGCAGGTCCCGGCGTTCCTGGGAGGTGTTCTCGGGCATCACGCAGACCATGCGGTAGCCCTTGAGCTTGGCCGCCATGGCCAGGGAGATGCCGGTGTTGCCGCTGGTCGGCTCCAGGATGGTGCAGCCGGGGGTGAGCCGGCCGTCCTTCTCCGCCTGCTCGATCATGTGCAGGGCCGGGCGGTCCTTGACCGAGCCGGTGGGGTTGCGGTCCTCCAGCTTGGCCCAGATGCGGACCTCGGCGGACGGCGACAGCCGCGGCAGGCGCACCAGAGGGGTGTTGCCCACCGCGGCCAGCGGGGAGTCGTAGCGCATGTGGATCAGGCCATGCCGCCGGCCACGGCCGGCAGGATCGTGACGTTGTCGCCGTCGGAGAGCTTGGTGTTGATGCCGTCGAGGAAGCGGACGTCCTCGTCGTTCAGGTAGACGTTGACGAACCGGCGCAGCTGTTCGCCGTCCACGATGCGGGCCTGGATGCCCGCATGCCGGGTCTCCAGGTCCTGGAACAGCTCGGCGAGGGTGTCTCCGCTGCCCTCCACCGCCTTCTGACCGTCGGTGTACGTGCGGAGGATGGTGGGGATGCGGACCTCGATGGCCATGGCAAGGGGCTCCTGTCGGAAAAAGTGGTCTGGTCTCGGTGGGCGCGCATCGGCGCGCCGCGGCTGCGCGGCCCTACGGCTACAGCGGGCGGGTCAACAGATGGCGCTGCTCAGCCTGCACAGGTCGACGTGCAGCCGCGCAACGAGCAGCGTGCCCGGCGCTTTGTCGCCCACGTCGAGAAGAACCATGGGGTCATCGTATCGATTCCCGGACCGCCCCCTGGAGTGTGATCTCACAGGGCGGACATGAATCATCCGGGGTGTGAGATCGGGGCGCGAGGAACCTACTGATCAGTACGCGATCAGCAGGCGATCAGTACGCGCTCAGTACGCGCTCAGTACGCCTCGACGATCTTGACTTCCTCCTCCGTGACCTCGCCCTCCAGGATCCGGAAGGAGCGGAACTGGAACTCGCCGAGGCCGTCGGTGTCGGCGGTGGAGACCAGGACGTAGTGGGCGCCGGGCTCGTTGGCGTAGGAGATGTCGGTGCGGGAGGGGTAGGCCTCGGTCGCGGTGTGCGAGTGGTAGATGACCACCGGTTCCTCGTCGCGGTCGTCCATCTCGCGGTAGAGCTTGAGCAGGTCGCCGGAGTCGAACTCGTAGAAGGTGGGCGACATCGCCGCGTTCAGCATCGGGATGAAGCGCTCGGGGCGGTCGCTCCCGGCCGGGCCCGCGATGACGCCGCACGCCTCGTCGGGGTGGTCCTTGCGCGCGTGCGCGACGATCTGGTCGACGAGGGCCTGGGTGATGGTCAGCATCTGGCCAGGATAAGCAAACAGGCCGCCCCGTACCGATGGGTGGTACGGGGCGGCCCGAATGCCGGACGGCTGGGATGGGGTCAGCCGACCTTCTCGAATTCCGGGTCGCGGCGCTCGGTGACCTCGGGGCTGCGGGACTTCAGTACCAGCCAGCCGATGCCGAGGGCGGCGGCCCAGCCGGCCATCACGTAGAGGCAGACCCGGGAGTCGGCGTCGTAGGCGATGAGGCCGGTGACGAAGAGCAGGAAGACGATGGCGATCCAGCTGCACTTCGCGCCGCCCGGGGCGGGGAAGGACGAGGCGGGCAGGCGGCCCGCGTCGACCGCTCGGCGGTACAGGACGTGGCTGACGAGGATCATGAGCCAGGTCCAGATGCCGGCCGCGGTGGCGACCGAGACGACGTAGCCGAAGGCCTTCTCCGGGACGATGTAGTTCAGGACCACACCGATGCCCATGAACAGCACCGAGACGGTGATGCCGAAGGCGGGCGTCTTGGTGGAGGACAGCTTGCTGAAGACCTTCGGGGCCTCGCCGTTGTCCGCGAGCGTGCGCAGCATGCGGCCGGTGGAGTACATGCCCGAGTTGCAGGAGGACAGGGCGGCGGTGAGCACCACGAAGTTGACGATGCCCGCGCCGGCCGGGATGCCGATGACGGCGAACGCCTTCACGAAGGGGCTGACGCCCTCGGCGAACTCGGTCCACTTCACCACGCAGAGGATGACGGTGAGGGCGCCGACGTAGAACAGGGCGATACGCCAGGGCAGGGTGTTGATCGCCTTGGGGAGGGTCTTCTCGGGGTTCTCCGACTCGCCCGCGGTGACGCCGACGAGCTCGACGGCGAGGTAGGCGAACATGACGCCCTGGAGGGTCATCAGGGAGGAGCCGATGCCCTTGGGGAAGAAGCCGTCGAAGGCCCACAGGTTGGAGACGGCGGCGCTGTCACCGGCGTTGCTGAAGCCGAAGGTGAGGACGCCGAGGCCGATCACGATCATGCCGATGATCGCGGTGACCTTGACCATCGAGAACCAGAACTCGATCTCGCCGAACAGCTTCACCGAGATCAGGTTGGCGCCGAACAGGATGACCAGGAACACCAGCGCGGACGTCCACTGCGGGACCTCCGGGAACCAGTAGTTGATGTAGATCGCGGCGGCGGTCAGTTCCGCCATACCGGTGACGACCCACATCAGCCAGTACGTCCAGCCGGTGAAGTAGCCGAAGAACGGGCCGAGGAATTCGCGGGAGTACTCCGCGAACGAGCCCGAGACCGGGCGGTACAGGAGCAGCTCGCCGAGCGCCCGCATGATGAAGAAGATGATCACGCCCGCGAGGGCGTACATGACGATGAGGCTGGGGCCGGCCTTGGCGATGTTCGCCCCGGCGCCCAGGAAGAGGCCGACGCCGATGGCGCCGCCGATGGCGATCATCTGGACCTGGCGGCTGCCGAGTCCGCGCTCGTAGCCCTCTTCCGGTGCTTTGTCCGTGTCGACCTGAGCGGAGGTCATATGTAGTCGTGCGCCTTTCTCCACGCCGACCCGGGCCTCTTGTCGGCCTCGGACCGGATCTCGATCCCCCCGGATGATGGAGCGGTGCCTGGCCGACGATGGTCGGCTCGGTGGCGCACCCGGCCGAACATTCGGGTGGTGTTCGCGCCGAGCGGTCTGAAGATTTATCACGGCCGCGACGCTGATCACGTGGCGCGGATGTGGTCCATCACACAGGGAGAAGCGCGCAAACAGGGCGCAAAAGGTGCACAGGGGGCCGAGAGGTTGACGTGATCGTTATCCGGATTTGAGCGTCCGCTGAGCGAACTCACGGATCGGTCGCAACCGTCGCACTTGGGGCACGTGTGTGTTCAGCGCATGAGGGTGGAGACGAGGGTCTCCTGCAGTCCGCCCAGCCAGAGGTAGGCCATCACCATCGGCTTGCGCGGGTCCTCGTCCGGGAGGCGGTAGAGCAGCTCGGTGTCGTCCTCGTCGGCGATGTCGAGGCGGGAGCCGATCGCCAGGCGCAGGTCGTTGAGGGCGCCGAGCCACTGCCGGGACTCGTCCGGGTCCAGCTTCAGTACGGCGCCGCCGTCACCGGCGGACTCGGTGCTGAGCCCGTTCAGGGTGCGGATCACCGCGAGGGCGTTCTCCCGCTTGCCGGCGCGCAGGTCGTTCTCGGTGTAGCGGCGGAACTCGGCGGAGTAGGCGCGCTGTTCCTCGGCCTGCTCGGGGCCGGGGGTGCCCTCGGGGTCGCTGTAGGCGTCCGGGAAGAGGCGGCGCAGGACGGGGTCGGCGGGCGGCTCGCTCGGGCCGTCGGTGAAGAGTTCGGCGAGCGGGTCGTCGGAGGTGTCCTCGCCGGGGCCCGGGCCGATCAGCTCCAGGAGCTGCACGGCCAGGGACCGGATGATGGAGATCTCGACGTCGTCGAGGGCGACGGCCGCGCCGCCGCCGGGGAGCGGTTCGAAGGTTCCTGGCATCAGCGCTGGTCGCTACTTCCGGTCCTGCTGGAGGGTGGCCCACAGTCCGTATCCGTGCATCGCCTGCACGTCGCGTTCCATCTCCTCGCGGGTTCCGCTGGAGACGACCGCCCGGCCCTTGTGGTGGACGTCGAGCATGAGCTTGGTGGCCTTGTCCTTGGGGTAGCCGAAGTACGTCTGGAAGACGTACGTCACGTAGCTCATGAGGTTGACCGGGTCATTGTGGACGATCGTGACCCAGGGGACGTCGGGCTCGGGGACAGCGAAGACCTCTTCCGCCGACTCGGTGCGTTCGATCTCTACGGGAGCGGGTGACGTCACACAGCCCATGCTGCCACGCTCCCCATAAATCGTCACACTGACGCGAAGTGCGGTATGGTCGTTGCCATGAACACAGCGGACCTTGGGCTGCCAGAAGAAGAAGGGCGCGAAGCGCTTCCTCAGAAGGGTGGTGGTGGGCGACGGGTGGGGGTTCCGTCGACGGCGCTCTTCACGGACCAGTACGAGCTGACGATGCTCCAGGCGGCCCTCCGGGCGGGCACGGCCGAACGGCGGAGCGTGTTCGAGGTCTTCACGCGCCGGCTGCCCAACGGGCGGCGGTACGGGGTGGTCGCGGGCACCGGACGGGTGCTGGACGCGGTGGAGAACTTCCGGTTCGACGAGGGCGTCCTCGGCTTCCTGCGGGAGCAGGCCGTCGTCGACGAGCGGACGCTGGACTGGCTGGCGGACTACCGCTTCAGCGGTGACATCTGGGGCTACCCCGAGGGCGAGGTGTACTTCCCCGGCTCGCCGATCATGCGGGTCGAGGGCTCCTTCGCCGAGTGCGTGCTGCTGGAGACGGTGATCCTCTCCATCCTCAACCACGACTCCGCGATCGCCGCCGCGGCCTCCCGGATGTCGTCCGCCGCCGGGGACCGGCCGCTGATCGAGATGGGGGCCCGGCGCACCCACGAGCTGTCCGCGGTCGCCGCCTCGCGCGCCGCCTACCTGGGCGGTTTCACCTCCACCTCCGACCTGGCGGCGGGCTTCCGCTACGGCATCCCGACCGTCGGCACCTCCGCGCACGCCTTCACCCTGCTGCACGACACCGAACGGGACGCGTTCCGGGCCCAGGTCGACTCCCTCGGCCGGGGCACGACGCTGCTGGTGGACACGTACGACGTCGCCGAGGCGGTCCGTACGGCCGTCGAGGTGGCCGGGCCCGAGCTGGGGGCCGTCCGGATCGACTCCGGTGACCTGCTGCTGGTGGCGCACCGGGTGCGGCAGCAGCTGGACGAGCTGGGGGCGCGGGACACGAGGATCATCGTGACCTCGGACCTGGACGAGTACGCCATCGCCTCGCTGGCCGCCGCGCCGGTGGACGCGTACGGGGTGGGCACCCAGCTGGTGACCGGCTCGGGGCACCCGACCTGCTCGATGGTCTACAAGCTGGTCGCCCGTGCCGCCTCCGCCGATCCGGCGGCGCCGCTGGTACCGGTGGCGAAGAAGTCCACCGGGGGCAAGACCTCCATCGGCGGCCGCAAGTGGGCGGCGCGGCGGGTGGACGCGGAGGGTGTCGCGGAGGCCGAGGTCATCGGCACCGGACCGGTTCCGGCCGAACTGGCGGACCGGCAGTTGCTCGTGGAGCTGGTCAAGGGCGGTGACGTGGTGGCACGTGAGCCGCTGGACGTCGTACGGGACCGGCACATCGCCGCGCGGGCCCGGCTGCCGCTGTCGGCGACACAGTTGTCGCGTGGGGAACCGGTCATTCCGACGGAGTACCTGTGAGGGCGCCCGGGTAGCCAATGCGGGTGCGCCCTCCCGCGGTGCCGCCTCAGTCTCTAGGCTCGTAAGTTCACACTCCGTCGAAGGACACCCACCATGCGCCGCGCCTTGATCGTCGTAGACGTGCAGAACGACTTCTGCGAGGGGGGCAGCCTCGCGGTGGCCGGCGGGGCCGATGTCGCCGCCGCCATCACCGAGCTGGTGGGGCAGGCCGCCGGTTCGGGCTACCAGCACGTGGTCGCCACCCGGGACCACCACATCGCGCCCGGCGGCCACTTCGCCGACAACCCCGACTACGTCCACTCCTGGCCCGCGCACTGTGTCGCGGGCACCGAGGGGGTGGGCTTCCACCCGAACTTCGCACCCGCGGTCGCCTCCGGCGCCGTCGACGCCGTCTTCGACAAGGGCGCCTACGCGGCCGCGTACAGCGGCTTCGAGGGCACCGAGGAGAACGGCGTGAAGCTGGCCGACTGGCTGCGCGCCCGCTCGGTCACCGAGGTCGACGTGGTCGGCATCGCCACCGACCACTGCGTGCGGGCCACCGCCCTGGACGCGGCCCGCGAGGGCTTCCGTACCCAGGTCCTCCTGGACCTGACGGCGGGGGTCGCGGCGGAGACGACGGACCGGGCCCTGGAGGAGATGCGGCAGGCGGGCGTCGAGCTCACCGGCAAGCCGGTCGTGACCTGAGCCCGCCTGCGCCGGTGCCTCGGTCGCGGCCTGAGCCCGCCCTACGCCTGTGCCGCCGGTCACGGCCTGAGCCCGCCCTGCACCGGTGCCTCGGTCGCGGCCCGACCCGGCCCTACACCCGTGCCGCCGTTCGCGGCCCGGCCGGGCCCTACGCCGGTGCCGCCGGGCGTCTGAGCAGGGATCTGATCGGGCGCCACAGCTCCTGCTCCAGGTCCGCGGGCGGGGTGACGCCCAGGTCGGGGGCCGTGCGCCATATCAGGCCGTCCGGATGGTGGAGGACCGCGGTGATCTCGTCCGGGGTCGGAGGCGCCAGGTTGCCGCGCAGGTAGACGGCCCGCAGACCCAGGTTCCGGAGCCTGGTCAGGGCCCGGGCCCGGTTGCGGGCGTGGACGAGGACGCGGACCGAGCCCGTGCCGTCGGCGGACGGCGAGGGCAGGTTCAGCGCCACCACCACGCTGCCGGTCGGCAGCTTGCAGAAACCTCCTGCGGCCATGCGGTCACACCCCCGTGTGCGTCGGTGTCAATAAGAGAGCCACAGGACGCACCTAAACACGGATCGGCGGCAACCCGCCAGGGGGTCACCGCCGATCTCGCTCTGACCTGGGCAGATGCTAATTACCTGCCCGCTTTGCCAACCTCAAGCTCGATCGTGGAGCCGTCCTTGGCCTCCTTGGTGATCTTGATCTTGGTGTTGGTGTCAGTGATCTTGACGCCACCGGTCGGGTTCGACTCGTCGTAGTAGTCGTCCTTCCGGTCGTTGAAGACCGAAACACCCTTCGAGCCCGGAATCGACTTCGCGACGCCCGCCTTGTGCAGCGTGATGCCGTCGCTGCGGAAGGTGCTGAACGGCGAGTCGTAGGCCTGGATGCGGTTGCGCATCAGCGTGCCGTCGGTCCACTTCAGCGCGGTCGGGTGGGAGTCGATCGGCAGGATCAGACCGGTACCCGGGTGCTGGCTGGTGTTGTTGTCCGCCTGGGAGGTGTCCCACTTCCAGATCAGCAGACCGTTCTGGTACGCGTAGTGCTCGACCCAGTCCGGGCGGTCGGCGAAGCCGAAGTTGTACGGACCGACCTTGAGGGTCTTGTCGTACGACACGTACTGCCGGTTCTCGGCGATGTAGTACTGCGCGTAGTCCTTGGTGAAGGACGCGCCGATACGGGAGAAGCCGGTCGCCTTCCAAGCGGCGTCCGCGGTCTCGGCGTTGTCGGTGAACAGCGCCGCACCGTCCGCGGTCACGGAGATCGCGTCGGCCGCGAAGCCCTTCTGGGCCACGCCGCCGTCGGTCTGGTAGCGGAAGCGCAGGTCGACCTTCTGACCCGCGTAGGCGTCCAGGGAGAACGCGAACTTCTTGTAGCCGTCGAGCGTGCCGTGCAGCGCGGGCTTGTCACTGCCGTCGCGCGGGATCGGCTGACCGTCCACCGTGCCGTCGATCGCGGTCCAGTTGGCGCCGCCGTCGGTCGACACCTCGGTGTAGAGGTAGTCGTAGTTGGCCTCGATGTCGTACCAGCCGTCGAAGGTCAGCTCGGCCTTCGACTTGCCGGTGAGGTCCACCGAACGGGTCAGCGTGTTCTTGAGGTTGTCACCGCTGCCGCTCCACCACTGGGTCTGGCCCTCGGCGGGAGTGACGATCTCGGTGGTGACGGCCTTCTTCGGCAGATTGACGACCAGCGCCTGCTTGTGCTTGGTGTTGTACTCGGCAACGCCCAGCTTGTGCCAGGAGTTGACCCCGGCCTTGGCGGTGTCGTAGTTCAGCCAGCCGAGCTGGAGCTTGTCCCAGGCGGTCATGTCGCCGGGCAGGTCGCCGATCTCCTTCTTGCCCTTGCCGAGCCAGGAGCCGGACGACATCAGCGTCCAGAAACCGGTGGAGTTCTCGCCGCCGTTGGTGTCGTAGAGGTCCGGCAGACCGAGGTCGTGGCCGTACTCGTGGGCGAAGACACCGAGTCCGCCGTTCTCCGGCTGGATGGTGTAGTCGCCGACCCAGATACCGGTGTCGCCGATCTTCGCACCGCCGAGCTTGTTGTTCTCGGGGCCGGTGGCACCGGCGTCGGTGCCGAAGGCGTACCAGCGGTGCGCCCAGATCGCGTCCTCGCCCTGGACGCCGCCGCCGGCGGACTCGTCCTCACCGGCGTGCACGATCTGGAAGTGGTCGATGTAGCCGTCCGGCTCGTTGAAGTCGCCGTCGCCGTCGAAGTCGTAGCGGTCCCACTCGTCGTAGCGAGCGACGTCCGCCTTGATCTGGGCGTCGGTGCGGCCGGCCGCCTTCTGCTGGGCGACCCAGGCGTTCAGACCGTCGCTGACGACGTTCCACACGCTCGGGCAGTTGCTGTCGCCGCAGGCGTTGTTGCCGTAACGGGCCTCGTTGTAGGGGACCTTGACCCAGTCGGAGACCTCGCCCTCGACCGAGTAACGGCCCGAGGACTGCTTCTCGTAGTACGTCTTGACCGAGTCCACGTTCTTGCCGTGGCCGAAGTACAGGTCGTCGAAGTACTGCTGGTCGTAGTCCTCGCGCCAGGCCGTGGAGTTGTCCTTCTTCCGGTTCGGCTTGGCAATCTGGTTGTGCAGGGGACCGGGGGTGCCGCCGTAGCGGCTGTCTATCTGGTCCCCGAACTCCACCAGGATGGTGAAGATCTTGTCGGTCTTCTCACGGCCGAGCTCGACGTACTTGCTGTCGCCCTTCTTGCTCTTGAGCTGGACGACCTTCGAGCCCTTGCGGTTCTTCACCGAAGCCTTGCCGGAGAGGACCTGGTTCAGGGCCTCCTCGCGCTGGGCGGCCTGAGTGTCGCTCAGGGGGCCTTTGAGGTCGTGCGAGTCCGTACCCTTCGCAGGGTGCGGGTCGTGGCGGTCCACGGCCTCCGGCCGGGCCGGCGAGTCCGCCTGTGCCACGCCGGCGGCGGACAGCGTGGCGGCGGCCGCCGCGAGCGCGACAGCGGTGGCCGCCGCTCTGAACGTCCAGGGTCTGCTGGTCACTTGAGATCCTCCCCCGCGTTGTGCGCGCGCGACGGGAGGGTTCCTGGTCATGGAGATTCGCGCGCGCGTGATCAACGCGTGTAGTCAAGTGACGACATTTGACTAGAGGTTCAGCAGAAAAGACAGACCTTGACTTGAGCAGGTCAATTGCACTATGCGGAGTCGCGATCCGCTTTACGGACACCCGCGGCATACTCGACAGGCGCGTGACACCGTCCAGTTCGTGGACTCCATGACTCCGTGCGCCCCCTGTGCACCGGTACTGTTGGTTAGGTCACGCTTACTGTTCGTTCCGCTCGGGCATGCACGCGATTAGAGTCGACTGGCGGAACGCCCAGAAGTTGGCGGAATGCCAGGCCCCCACCCCCGTGTACCCCCGATTCCGAGGACACGATCATCATGCCTCGTCCGACCGCCGCACAGCTCGCCTACGGTTCGTGCACCGTACTTCTGTCGACCCTCGCCATGCTGCTGCTGTCACAGACGAGTTCGGGTGCGGCCATCGCGCTCATCGCCGTCGCGGCACTCGCCCTCGGACTGCTGGTGGCGCTGACCGTACCCAGGCCCAAGGCGCGCGTCGTCGCGATCCGCCGCCCGGCTCCCGCCGTCCAGCAGGACGCGCCCGCCCCGGCACCGGTTCCCGAGCGCGCCGCCTGACCCGCGCCGCGCCACCGCCTCAACGCGTGCTGACCACCACCGTCTTGGCCGCCTTGTCGTGCAGGCCCTGCCGGTAGGGCTTGTCGAAGAAGCTCCAGCCGCCGCAGATCGCGGTCCAGACGCAGGCACAGCAGAACGCGAACGGGATCCACAGCACCAGCGCGCGCACCAGCGAGGTCTGCACGGAGGGCGTGGCTCCGTTGTCCAGGTTGGCCACTCGCATGCCCAGCCACTTCTTGCCGAGCGTCTGGCCGGTCCGGGACATCGTGAAGGTGTCGTAGGCGATGTAGAGGACAGCGGCGATCGCGGACTGGACGAGCGACTTGCCGTAGTTGACGTTGTCGGCGCTCATGTCCAGCTCGTTGACCCGGAACGCCCAGGTGAGCAGCCACACCACCACGGCCACCATGATCATGTCGATGATCCGGGCCAGGGTGCGTCGGCCGCCGTCCGCGAGCGGCGGCATCCCGGCCAGCGGATCGGCCGGGTAGCCGCCCCCGCCGTAGGGGTCACCGCCGTAGGGGCCGCCGTACGGCGGCGGCTGGCGGTCGTACGGCGAGCCCGCGCCGTCGTACGGCGAGCCCGCGCCGGAGTCCCCGGGCGGGGGCTGCTTCCTGAACGGGTCGTCCTCGGGCGGCTGTCCGCCGGAGCCGGGGGGCGGTTCACTGCTCATGGCCCGAGTCGACCGCGAACCCCCGGTTCCCGCATCCGGCGAGCGGCCGTCCGGGGTACGGAATCATCCGCGCCGTTCGCCGTACCGGGTCATCCCGCCACGAACGTATTCGCGGCCTTGTCGTGCCAGCACTGCCGCCACGGCTTGTCGAACAGGCACCACAGGACGCCCACGACCCCGATCACCAGCAGTGCGGGGACGCTGTAGACGAGCCAGCGGCGCAGCGCCCCGCCGAAGGTGGGCGGTTCGTGGGCCTCGATGTCGCGCACTTCGAGCCCGAGCAGCTTCTTGCCGAGCGTGCGGCCCCACTTGGCGGTGGGCAGCGCCTCGTAGAGCGCGCCGAAGACCAGCAGGACGCCCAGCACGATGCCGAGGTAGACGGAGGTCGTGGAGTCCAGCAGCCAGACGGTGACGGTCTCTCCGGAGAACCGGGCCGCGTCGATCTTCTGCTCGATGTGGTCGAGCGCCTTGGTGCCGAGCGGTACGGCGGCCACCGCGGTGACGCCGAGCACGACGACGGTGTCCAGCAGCCGAGCCGTGAACCGCCTGCCCAGGGAGGCGGGCCGGGCGGACGCCTGGCGCCGGGCGGCTGCCTGGAAGGGGTCCTCGACCGGGGGCTTCCAGGGCGCGACCGGCTGGTCCTCGCCGGCCAGCCGGTGCACCTGCTGGGCCCAGGAGGGCTGACCGCCGCCGGGGCCACTGGTGAGCGGGGTGGAGGCGGCGCCCTGGGCGGGGACCTGCGGCGCGGGCCGCGGGCCGGGCTGCGCCGGGGCCGCCGGTGCCGCCTGCGGCCCGGACAGGGCCGTGGGGGCGGCTGCCGGGGCCTGTTGGGGCTGCGCGGCGGCGCGCTGGGCGGCGGCCTTCCCGGCGCCGAACCCGGGGCCCTGCGGGGCGGACCCGGCCGTGACCGGTGTCCCCACGGCCCCACTTGCCCCTTGTCCCGGGGGCGAGCCCGCCGTGCGCCCCTGCTGTGCCGGGGATGCTCCGTCCGGGCTCCCCGTGCGCGGGGAGAGGGCACGGAAGGTCATGGTGCCGTCGTCGGTGCCGGCGTCCTGCGCGGCCGGTCCGGGGGTCGGGCGGCGGAAGACGAAGGTGTTGTTCGCGGCTGCCGCGTCGTCGGAGTCGTGGTCGGCCGGCGGGATGGTGGCAGTGCCGTCGGTGCTGTGGGTGCCGCCGTCGGCGCTCGCGGCGGCGGTGCCTGTGGCGGTCCGGGGATCGGGTGCCGGGGTACGGGGGTCCGGGGCGCCCCAGGAGACCCGGCGGTCCTGGTCGCCGCCGAAGCCGGACTGGCGGGAGCGGTCGGCGCCCCAGGCGGAGGCGGGCTCGGGACGGCTGCCGTGCTGGGCCTGTGCGGGGGCGGCGGGTTCGGCCGGGTCCTCGTCGAAGAAGTGCGGGCCGGTCTCCTCGACCGGCGGGACGGACCCGGCCTGCGCCGGGCCCGCGCCGGGCGGCGGGGCGAGCGGCTCGCCGTCCGAAGGCGCCGGACGGCTGGTGCCCGGCACCCAGGCGGTGCCGTTCCAGTACCGGACATATCCAGGAATGGACGGGTCCGGGTAATACCCTTCGCGGGGCCTGTCGTCACCGGGGGCCGGGGTTGGGGCGCTCATGTCCGTCGTCCCGTATCTGCTCGGGGGTCATTGGAGGGGCTCCACATCTATCAGACGCGGGCAACCCCCACCGCCAGTCCCGCCGTACCCACCCCTTTCCGGGCAACCTCGCGCAAGGGCGCCACAGGCCCGGAAACGGCGTGCGCAGGGAAGTGCGGAAAAAAGTTTCCCGAACCCGCGTAATGCTCCGAGCCAAACCCGCTCTCCACTCGTACGGGCCCACAGCCGGACCCGTACGAACGTCGTCAGAGAGGACACCTCACACCATGTACCCCACCGTTGTGGAGCGGGAGCTGGAGCTCAAGCTGGTGCTGTCGCCCGAGCGCAGCATCGCCGTCCCGGCCCGGCTGAGCTACACCAGCGACGACCCCTTCGCCGTGCACATCACCTTCCACATCAACTCCGACCATCCCGTCAACTGGACCTTCGCCCGCGAGCTGCTGGTGGAGGGGGTGTTCCGGCCGTGCGGGCACGGGGACGTGCGGGTGTGGCCGACGAAGGTGGAGGGGCGCAGCGTGGTGCTGATGGCGCTCAGCTCGCCCGACGGGGACGCCCTGCTGGAGGCGCCGGCCGCGCAGGTGTCGGCCTGGCTGGAGCGCACCCTGCGGGTGGTCCCGCCGGGCACCGAGGCCGACCAGCTCGGCATCGACGACGGGCTCGCGGAGCTGCTGGCGCCGACCCCGGCCGACGATCTGTGGCTGTGCGACCCGTGGCCGTCGGACGAGTCGAAGGACGGCGAGTGAGCGGGGGCGGTTGGGTCTGGGGCTGCTCAGAAGAGCTTGCCCGGGTTGAGGATGCCGAGCGGGTCGAAGACCTGCTTGATGCCGCGCTGCAACTCCACTCCGACGGGGCCGATCTCGCGGGCCAGCCACTCCTTCTTCAGCACGCCGACGCCGTGCTCGCCGGTGATGGTGCCGCCCAGTTCCAGACCGAGCGCCATGATCGCGTCGAAGGACTCGCGGGCCCGCCGGGACTCGTCCTCGTCGTTCGCGTCGAAGCAGACCGTGGGGTGGGTGTTGCCGTCACCCGCGTGGGCGACGACGCCGATGGTCAGCCGGTGCTTCTCGGCGATCCGCTCGACCCCGTCGAGCATGTCGCCGAGCCGGGAGCGCGGTACGCACACGTCGTCGATCATGGTCACGCCGCGCACGGCCTCCAGCGCCGTGAGCGACAACCGGCGCGCCTGGAGCAGCAGTTCGGACTCGGCGGTGTCCTCGGCGGGCACCACCTGGGTGGCCCCGGCGGCCTCGCACAGCGCGCCGACGGCGGCCAGGTCCGGCGCGGGGTCCGGGGTGTCGAAGGCGGCCAGCAGCAGCGCCTCGGTGGTCTCCGGCAGGCCCATGTGCGCCAGGTCGTTGACCGCCTTGACGGTCGTACGGTCCATGAGTTCCAGCAGGGACGGCACGTGGCCGCCGGCCATGATCCGGCACACCGCGTCGCAGGCCGCGGCGGCGGAGGCGAACTCGGCGGCCAGCACCAGCTGGCGGGGCGGCTGCGGCTTGAGCGCGAGGACCGCCCGGACGACGATGCCGAGGGAGCCCTCGGAGCCGACGAACAGCCGGGTCAGGTCGTACCCGGCGACGCCCTTGGCGGTGCGGCGGCCGGTGGACATCAGGCGGCCGTCGGCCAGGACGACGTCGAGGCCGAGCACGTACTCGGCCGTCACCCCGTACTTCACGCAGCACAGGCCGCCCGAGGCGGTGCCGATGTTGCCGCCGATCGTGCACTGCTCCCAGCTGGAGGGGTCCGGCGGGTAGCACAGACCGTGCTCGCCGACCGCGCGGGACAGCGCGGCGTTGACGACTCCGGGTTCGACGACGGCGATGCGGTCGACGGGGTTGATCTCCAGGATGCGGTCCATCCTCACCAGCGACAGCACGATGCAGCCGTCGGTGGCGTTGGCGCCGCCGGACAGGCCGGTGCGGGCGCCCTGCGGGACGACAGGGACGCGCAGCTCGGTGGCGGTGCGCATGACGTGCTGGACCTGTTCGACCGTGCGCGGCATCACCACCACGGCCGGGGCGCCGGCCGGGCAGAAGCTGGCCATGTCGTTGGCGTAGGAGGCCGTGACGTCGGGGTCGGTGAGGACCGCCTCGGCGGGCAGGCCGGTGAGCAGACGGTTCACGAGGTCGTGGCTCATGATCACAGCCTGACACCGGGGGCCATCGGTGTGAACCCCGCTACCGGGGGGCTTTGGGTGCGGGAATGCGGTCGTCGTACTGACGCACAGTGAGCGCCATGGACAACCAACAGGAAGGGCGCGAGGAGCGGCGCCCATGGATCGGCCGGCGGGCGCTGATCGGCGCGGTCGCGGGGTGTGCGGTGCTCGGCGGATTGCTGGTGCTGGTGCCGTGGGGGCCGTCGGGGGGCGGGCCGCCCGCTCCGGCGCCGGGGGCGCAGGCGCTGGCCGCGGTGACCACGGGTGTTCCGGCCGCGCTGCCCGACCTGGCGGTGCTGATCGAGGAGCGGGAGAGCCATCTGCGGCGCAATCCGAAGGACGCGGAGTCCTGGGCGGTGCTGGGGGTGGCCTATGTGGAGCAGGGGCGGCGGACCGCGGACCCGGCGTACTTCCCGAAGGCGGAGCGGGTGCTGAAGACCTCGCTGAAGGTGCGCCCGAAGGGGAACGTGGAGGCGCTCGGCGGGCTCGCCACGCTGGCGAACGCGCGCCGTGACTTCCCCGCCGCGCGCAAGTGGGCGGAGGCGGCGCGGGAACTGGCGCCGCGGCGCTGGACGACGTACCCGCTGCTCATCGACGCGTACACGGGGATGGGCCAGTACAAGGCGGCCAAGAAGAGCCTGGACCGGATGCTGGAGCTGGGCTCGGGCCCGGCGGTGCTGGCGCGGGCCGGGGCCGTCTACCGGGACCACGGCTGGCGCGAGGACGCGGCGGCCTCCTTCTCCGACGCGGCGGCCTCGGCCGAGTCCCCGGCGGAACGGGCCGCGTATCTGGAGCGGGGCGGCCAGCTGGCCTGGGAGCGCGGCGACCGGGACGCGGCACTGCGCCACTTCCGGCAGGCGGTGCGCCTGGACCCCGACCAGCGGGCGGCGCTCGCCGGGCAGGGCCGGGCGCTGGCGGCACTGGGCCGCACGACGGAGGCGCTGAGCGCGTACCGCAGGGCGCTGGCCCGGCAGCCGCTCCCCCAGTACGCGCTGGAGCTGGGCGAGTTGTACGAGGCGCTGGGGCTGGGGCAGGCGGCCCGGGTCCAGTACGACCTGCTGCGTGAGCGGGTGCGTACGGCGGAGGCCGGCGGGGCCGACGAGGCGCTGGTGCTGGGCCTGTTCGAGGCGGACCACGACGACCCGGAGTCGGCGGTACGGCGCCTGCGCGCGGAGTGGGAACGGCAGCCCGGCATCGCGGTCGCGGACGCCCTGGGCTGGGCCCTGCACCAGGCGGGCGAGGACGAGGAGGCCCTGCGCTACGCCCGCATCGCCACGGACCGCACGAAGGGCGGCGCCGTGCGCAACGCCCTGTACTCCTACCACCGCGGCATGATCGAGCGGGACCTGGAGCTCACCGGCCCGGCCCGCCGCCACCTCCAGGAGGCACTGCGGATCAACCCGTACTTCTCCCCACTGCACGCACCGCGCGCCCACCGGGCCCTGAAGGCCCTGGGCGAGCCCGCGCCGGAACCGCTGACGGAGTTCGAGTAGAGCCCCTTACGCCACGCGGGCGACGCGGCGCGGGGCGGGGCGGGGCCGGCCCACGCCCCGTCACGGAACAGCCGACCGCCCCACGCCGGACTCCGCCCGCCCACGTGAAGCCCAGCGCCCCGCCCGGCGCAGCGCGACGGCGAGCCGGGCGGTCCCGGGCGCGTCGGGCGGCACGAAGCGGTTTGCTGCGGCCATGGCGGCCCCGGCAGGCGGCTCGTGTCGGTGGCTAGAGATTCCCCCGCCTCGCCTGCTCGCGTTCTATCGCCTCGAACAGGGCCTTGAAGTTGCCCTTGCCGAAGCCCATGGAGCCGTGGCGTTCGATGAGCTCGAAGAAGACCGTCGGGCGGTCCTGGACCGGCTTGGTGAAGATCTGGAGCAGGTAGCCGTCCTCGTCGCGGTCGGCGAGGATCTTCAGCTCGCGCAGGGTCTCCACGGGGACGCGGGTGTCGCCGACCCAGTCACCGAGGGTGTCGTAGTAGGAGTCCGGGGTGTCGAGGAACCGCACCCCGGCCGCGCGCATGGTGCGTACCGTCTGCACGATGTCGTTGGTGTTCAGCGCGATGTGCTGGACACCGGCGCCGCCGTAGAACTCCAGGTACTCGTCGATCTGGGACTTCCGCTTGGCGACGGCGGGCTCGTTGATCGGGAACTTGACCTTGAGCGTGCCGTCGGCGACCACCTTGGACATCAGGGCGCTGTACTCGGTGGCGATGTCGTCGCCCACGAACTCCTTCATGTTCGTGAAGCCCATGACCTTGTTGTAGAAGCCCACCCACTCGTTCATCCGGCCCAGCTCGACGTTGCCGACGCAGTGGTCGATCGCCTGGAAGGTGCGCTGTGCGGGCGGCTCGACGATCGGGTCGGTGGCCACGTAACCGGGCAGGTAGGGGCCGGTGTAGCCGGAGCGGTCGACGAGGGTGTGCCGGGTCTCGCCGTACGTGGCGATCGCGGCCAGCACCACCGTGCCGTGCTCGTCCTTCAGCTCGTACGGCTCGGCCACGGAGGTCGCGCCGTGCTCGACGGCGTAGGCGTACGCCCGCCGCGCGTCCGGGACCTCGATGGCGAGGTCGACGACGCCGTCGCCGTGCTCGGCCACGTGCCGGGCGAGGAAGCGGCCCCAGTCGGTGGCGGGCTTGATCACGGAGGTGAACACGAAGCGGGCGGAGCCGTTCTCCAGTACGTAGGAGGCGGTCTCGCGGCTGCCGTTCTCCGGTCCGGAGTAGGCGACCAGCCGCATGCCGAAGGCCGTGGAGTAGTAGTGCGCCGCCTGCTTGGCGTTGCCGACGGCGAACACGACCGCGTCCATTCCCTTGACCGGGAAGGGGTCTGCCTGCCGGGCGGTGTCGGGAGTGTGGTGTGTGGTCTGTGTCATATATGCAGGCTGGCTCTGCCCCACATAGTGCGCAATAGTGTGCCTTTCCACTGGGCAGGTTGCTCAGCGCCATGCCCGTGCGTACGGGCTTTCTGTACAGGTTGACCAGTGCCGGGAGGGCTCATGGCGATCGATCAACTGGACGGCCGGATCCTCGTGCTGCTGGCGCAGGAGCCGCGGATCGGGGTGCTGGAGATGTCCCGGCGGCTGGGCGTGGCGCGCGGGACCGCGCAGGCCCGGCTGGACCGGCTTCAGTCGAACGGAGTCATCCGCGGATTCGGTCCGCAGGTGGACCCGGCGGCGCTCGGATACCCGGTCACCGCCTTCGCCACGCTCCAGATCCGGCAGGGCCAAGGGGCCGATGTACGGGCCCACTTGGCGACCGTTCCGGAGGTGCTGGAGCTGCACACGACCACCGGCAGCGGGGACATGCTGTGCCGGCTCGTGGCCCGCTCGAACGCCGATCTGCAGCGGGTCATCGACCGGGTTGTCGGTTTTGATGGGATCGTCCGGGCCTCCACCGCGATCGTCATGGAGAACCCCGTTCCGCTGCGGATCATCCCGCTGGTGGAGCAGGCGGCGGAGGACCAGCGCGGCCAGTAGAAGACCGGCGGGGTGAGCGGATGAGCTTCTGGGAGTACCTGAGCACGCGCCACCAGCAGCTGCTCGCGGACGCCTGGCAGCACGCGAGCGCCGTCTTCCAGTGCACCCTCGTGGCGACCGTGCTCGGCGTGCTGATCGGGGTGGCCACCTACCGCAGCGAATGGGCCGGGAACCTGGCCCAGGCCACCACCGCGACCATCCTGACCATCCCCTCGCTCGCCATGATCGGCCTGCTCGTCCCGCTGGTCGGCCTGGGCGTCCCGCCCACCGTGATCGCGCTGACGCTGTACGGGCTGCTGCCGGTCGTGCGCAACGCGATCGTCGGACTGCGCGGCGTGGACCCGGCCCTGGTGGACGCGGCCACCGGCATCGGGATGTCCCGGCCGATGCGGCTGCTGCGGATCGAACTGCCGCTGGCCTGGCCGCCGATCCTGACCGGCATCCGGATCGCCACCCAGATGCTGATGGGCATCGCGGCCATCGCCGCCTTCGCCTCCGGACCGGGCCTCGGCAACGAGATCTTCCGCGGGATCGCCTCCCTGGGCAGCGCCAACGCGCTCAACCAGGTCCTCGCGGGCACCCTCGGGATCATCGTCCTGGCCCTGCTCTTCGACGCCGCGTACGTCCTGCTGGGACGGCTGACCATTCCCAGGGGGATCCGTGCCTGAGTCCGTGCCCGAGTCCGTGCCTGAGTCCGTGCCCGAGTCCCCCGCCTCCCCCGCCTCCCCCGCCTCCGGCGCCTCGATCGAGCTGGAGCACCTCAGCAAGCACTACCCGGGCAGCTCCACCCCGGCCGTCGACAGCGTCTCCATGGAGATCCAGGCGGGCGAGACGGTCGTCTTCGTCGGCCCGTCCGGCTGCGGGAAGTCCACCACCCTGAAGATGATCAACCGGCTGATCGAGCCGACCGGCGGCCGGATCCGCATCGGCGGCGAGGACGTCACCGACATCGACCCGGTCAAGCTGCGCCGCAAGGTCGGCTACGCCATCCAGTCGGCCGGTCTCTTCCCGCACATGACGGTCGCGCAGAACATCGCGCTGGTGCCGAAGATGGTCGGCTGGCCGAAGGCCCGGATCGGCGACCGGGTGGAGGAACTGCTGGACCTGGTCGGTCTGGACCCCGGCGAGTTCCACGGCCGCTATCCCCGTCAGCTCTCCGGCGGCCAGCAGCAACGCGTGGGCGTGGCCCGGGCGCTGGCCGCCGATCCCCCGGTGCTGCTGATGGACGAGCCGTTCGGCGCGGTCGACCCGATCACCCGCGACCACCTCCAGGACGAACTGATCCGGCTCCAGCACGAACTGCACAAGACGATCGTCTTCGTTACCCACGACTTCGACGAGGCGATCAAACTGGGGGACCGGATCGCCGTGCTGCGCGAACGCTCGCACATCGCCCAGTTCGACACCCCGGAGGCGATCCTCACCAACCCCGCCGACGACTTCGTCTCCGGCTTCGTCGGCGCGGGCGCGGCCCTGAAACGGCTGAACCTGACCCGGGTGCGGGACGTGGCGATCACCGGCTGTCCGACGGTCACCGTCGACGACCCGCTGCAGGAGATCTTCAACAAGCTCCGCTCCAGCGGCACCAACGAGATCCTGCTCCTCGACAAGCGCCGCCGCCCCTACAAGTGGCTGCGCCGCGGCGACCTGATGCGTGCCAAGGGCTCGCTCGCCCGCGCGGGCACCCTGGTGCACGACACCGTCACCCGGGACGCCACCCTGCGCGACGCCCTGGAGGCGGTGCTCACCGACAACGCGGGCCGGGTCGCGGTCACCGGACGGCGCGGCGAGTACGAGGGCGTCGTGGACATGGAGACGCTGATGAACTCCGTGCACGAACTGCTGGAGGCCGACCGGCTGGAGGCGCTGGAGGCCCAGCACGAGCTGGAGTCGGTACGGGCCGGGCAGACCCGCGCCGAACAGGAGGGCTCCGTGGGGGAGGCGAAGGCGTGACCACTTCCCCGGAGCGGCAGCGCCCCGGCTTCCCCGACGAGGGTTTCCGCGACGAGGGCGAGGCCGAGCAGGAGGCGCCGCCGCCCCCGCCGGTCCACCGGCGCCGGCTGACCTGGCAGAAGCTGACGATCCTGCCGTCGGTGCTGGTGGCCCTGCTGCTGGGCACCTGGCTGTGGTTCCAGCAGGCGGATCTGGACCCGATCACCGAGAACGCCCTCTCCGACGGCCAGGTCTCCAAGGCGCTGTGGCAGCACGTGGAGCTGACGGTGATCTCCACGTTCTTCGTACTGATCATCGCCATTCCGCTGGGCGTCCTGCTGACCCGCAAGGCCTTCCGCAGGTTCACCCCGATCGCCATGACCGTCGCCAACATGGGCCAGGCCACCCCGGCGATCGGCCTGCTCGCCCTGCTGGTGATCTGGCTCGGCACCGGCATGAGGTCGGCCCTGATCGGCATCACCCTCTACGCCATCCTGCCGGTGCTGTCGAACACGATCGCCGGACTGAAGGGCAACGACCCCGCCCTGCTGGAGGCGGCCCGCGGTATCGGCATGTCCCCGATCGGCGTGCTGGCCCGGGTCGAGATGCCGCTGGCGGTCCCGCTGATCCTGGCCGGTGTGCGCACCGCCCTGGTCCTGAACGTCGGTACGGCGACCCTGGCCACCTTCGGCGGCGGCGGGGGCCTCGGCGTCCTGATCACCACCGGGATCACCAACCAGCGCATGCCGGTGCTGATGCTCGGCTCGATCCTCACCGTGGCACTCGCCCTGCTGGTGGACTGGCTGGCGTCCCTGGCCGAGCTGCTGCTCCGGCCGCGCGGCTTGGAGGCGGGGACATGAGACGGGCGGCCTGCGTACTGCTGGCCGGGACGCTGCTCACGGCCTGCGGACTGACCAGCGGCTCCCCCATGGTCGACGACGTCCGGCCCGGCTCCATCGGCAAGGGCGAGCCGCTCAAGGGCGCCGATCTCACCGTCACCTCCAAGGAGTTCAGCGAGCAGCTGATCCTCGGCGCGATCATGGGCATCGCCTTCCAGGCGGCCGGCGCCAAGGTCCTGGACCGCACCGGCATCCAGGGCTCCATCGGCTCGCGGGAGGCGGTCAAGCAGGGCACGGCGGACGCGGACTACGAGTACACCGGCACCGGATGGATCAACTACCTCGGCAACACCGAGCCGTTGCCCGATCCGCGCAGGCAGTGGGAGGCGGTGCGGGACGCGGACCGGGAGAACGGGGTGACCTGGCTGGAGCCGTCCCCGCTGAACAACACCTACGCGCTGGCGATGAGCCGGGAGAACTTCGAGAAGTACGGCACGAGGACGCTGTCGGACGTGGCGGAGCTGTCGCGCAAGGACCCCGGCGCGGTGACGCTGTGCGTGGAGAGCCAGTTCGCCAACCGACTGGACGGACTGCGGGGCATGGCCAAGGAGTACGGGATGGACGTCCCGGCGAAGAACATCACACAGATGGACACCGGGATCATCTACACCCAGGCGGCGAAGGGCACCTGCACCTTCGGCGAGGTCTACACGACCGACGGACGCATCAAGTCGATGGACCTGGTGGTGATGGAGGACGACCGGAAGTTCTTCCCCAACTACAACGCCGCCCCGATGGTCAACACCGAGACGCTGAAGAAGTACCCCGAGATCGCGGAGATCCTGGCGCCGATCACCAAGCGGCTGAACAACGCGGTGGCGCGGGAGCTGAACGCGCGGGTGGACGTGGACGGGGAGGACCCGCACGAGGTGGCGCTGGACTGGCTGAAGCAGGAGGGGTTCGTGAAGGAGGGGTGACTCGGCTGCTAGCAGCTCGGCACGTTCCCCGTCCCCTTCTCCAGCGCGACCAGCGCGTCCACGGCGCCCTTGAGGGTGGTGACCGGGATCAGGCGCAGCCCCTTGGGCAGCTCGGACTTGGCGTCGGAGCACTCCGCCTTCGGCACCAGGAACACGGTGGCGCCGTCCCGGCGGGCGGCCTGCGTCTTCAGGCCGACGCCTCCGACGGGGCCGACCTTGCCGTCGGCCGCGATGGTGCCCGTACCGGCGATGACCCGGCCGCCGGTGAGGTCGCCGCCGGAGCCGTCGCCGTCCAGTTTGTCGACGATGCCGAGGGAGAAGAGCAGACCGGCGCTGGGCCCGCCGACGTCGGCGAGCTCCAGGTCGACCTTGACCTTGGCGGGGTCCAGGTCGAGGTAGTTCAGGGCGGCCTCGGTGGCGGAGTCCTGGGACTGCTCCATCTGCTGGGTGTTGTGCTGCTCGATCTCCTTGGTGCTCTTGCCGCTGGGGTAGACCGCGTCCCGGGGCAGCACGGCGCGGTCGGTGCGGAACCAGGAGTCGATCACATCGCCCAGTCCCACACTGGCGTCCGGGCCGGTCGCCTCGATGGTGGTCATCCGCAGCTGCCCCGAGGTCTTCCGGGTCTCGGCGCCGGTGACGGTGATCACCGGCTCGCCCTTGTTCTCGCCCAGGACGTTCGCGGTCATCCCGGGCTGCGTCAGCGAGAACGGCAGCGGCGCCAGTGCGGCCGTGGCGATCAGGGCCACGACCGGCACGGCGCAGACAGCAAGCGCCTTGGGGCGCGAGAGACGAGAGAGCACGGGGTCAATCTAACGTGGCGGCGATCCGGTCCGGCCGCGCGCGGTCAGCGCAGCGCCTCCGCCACCTCGCGTGCCGCGTCCACCACGCGCGGACCGACCCGCTCCGGTACGGCGTCGGCGAGCATCACCACGCCGACGCTGCCCTCGACCCCGGTCACCCCGAGCAGGGGTGCGGCGGCGCCGCTGGCACCGGCCTCCAGTTCGCCGTGGGTCAGGGTGTAGCCGGGCTCCTCCAGGGGCTGGCGGCGGGCGGCGAGGATGGCCTTGCCGGCGGCGCCGCGCTCCAGCGGGTGCCGGAAACCGGCCCGGTAGGCCACGTGGTAGTCGGTCCAGGTCGGCTCCACCACGGCGACCGCGAGCGCCTCGGCGCCGTCGACCAGGGTCAGATGCGCGGTCGCGCCTATGTCCTCGGCCAGCGAGCGCAGCGCGGGCAGCGCGGCCTCGCGTACCAGGGGGTGCACCTGGCGGCCCAGGCGCAGGACGCCGAGTCCCACCCGGGCCCGGCCGCCCAGGTCCCGCCGTACGAGTGCGTGCTGTTCCAGCGTGGCCAGCAACCGGTACACCACGGTCCGGTTCACGCCCAGTTTGTTGGATAGCTCGGTGACGGTCAGCCCGTGGTCCGTGTCGGCCAGCAGCTTGAGGACGCGCAGTCCCCGATCGAGCGTCTGAGAGGTCTCCGCGGTCACGACGCCCACTCCTTAGTGGTGAGGTCGGCAGCCCCCTCAGCGACAGCTGCGTCACCGAGTCCCGTCGGAAGACGCGCTTCAGAGGCCGCCGATCGGCCGGCGGCCCGGCCTGTCCGGGCCGCGTCGCTTCACGGCTGCGCTCCGCGGCGGCGCTGCCACGGGGCGTGTGCGTAGCGGGACATTAGCGAAGCGGGTTCGCTCAGCGGAAGGCTCCGTCCAGAATCCGGGCACCGGCGGGTACGGCACGCCTGTGTTTGTCCCCATACGCACAGCGCTCGCGTCACCGCATGCGCGTGGCCCACTCCTGCACCTTGGCGATGCGCTGGCGGAGCTGGCCCGCGGTGGCCTCGGCGCTCGGCGGGCCGCCGCACACCCGGCGCAGTTCGGTGTGGATCACGCCGTGCGGCTTGCCGCTCTGGTGGACGTAGGCGCTGACCATCGTGTTGAGCTTCTTGCGCAGCTCCATCATCTCCTTGTGGGAGACGACCGGGCGGCGCTCGGCGGGCAGCTCCAGCAGGTCGGCCTCGGCGTCCGGCTTCTTGCGGCTGTGCGCGATCTGCCGGGCCTGCCGCTTCTGCAGCAGCAGCTGCACCTGGTCGGGCTCCAGCAGCCCGGGGATGCCGAGGTAGTCCTGCTCCTCCTCGCTGCCGGGGTGGGCCTGCATGCCGAACTCGGCGCCGTCGTAGAGGACACGGTCGAAGACGGCGTCGGACTCCAGCGCCTCGAAGGGCAGCATGTCCTGCTCGCCGGTGTCCTCGTCCTGCTCCTTGTTCGCCTCCTCCATCTCCTTCTCGGACTCGGCGTACGGGTCCTCCTCGCCCTCCTTCTTCGGCTTGTCGAGGGCGTGGTCGCGCTCGACCTCCATCTCGTTGGCGAAGGTGAGCAGGTCGGGGATGGTCGGCAGGAACACGGAGGCGGTCTCGCCGCGGCGCCGGGAGCGCACGAAGCGGCCGACGGCCTGGGCGAAGAAGAGCGGGGTGGAGATGGTGGTGGCGTAGACGCCGACCGCGAGGCGGGGCACGTCGACGCCCTCGGAGACCATGCGGACGGCGACCATCCAGCGGTCGTTGTTCTGACTGAACTCGTCGATCCGCTTGGACGCGCCGGCGTCGTCGGACAGGACGAGGGTCGCCTTGGTGCCGGTGATCTCGCGGATCAGCTTGGCGTAGGCGCGGGCGGAGTCCTGGTCGGAGGCGATGACGAGGGCGCCCGCGTCGGGGATGGCCTTGCGGACCTCGGTCAGCCGCTGGTCGGCGGCGCGCAGCACGCTCGGCATCCATTCGCCGCGCGGGTCGAGGGCGGTGCGCCAGGCCTGGCTGATCGCGTCCTTGGTCATCGGTTCGCCGAGGCGGGCGGCGATCTCGTCACCGGCCTTGGTGCGCCAGCGCATGTTGCCGCTGTAGGAGAGGAAGATGACCGGCCGCACGACGTGGTCGGCGAGCGCGTGCCCGTAGCCGTAGGTGTAGTCGGCGGCGGAGCGGCGGATGCCGTGGCTGTCCTCCTCGTACGTGACGAAGGGGATGGGGTTGGTGTCCGACCGGAACGGCGTACCGGTGAGCGCGAGCCGGCGGGTGGCGGGCTCGAACGCCTCCAGGCATGCCTCGCCCCAGGACTTGCTGTCACCGGCGTGGTGGATCTCGTCCAGGATCACCAGGGTCTTGCGCTGCTCGACGCGGTTGCGGTGCAGCATGGGGCGCACGCCGACGCCCGCGTAGGTGACGGCGACGCCGTGGTAGTCCTTGCCGAGCGGGCCCGCGCTGTACTCGGGGTCCAGCTTGATCCCTATCCGCGCGGCGGCCTCGGCCCACTGCTTCTTCAAGTGCTCGGTCGGCGCGACCACGGTCACCTGCTGCACGACGTGGTGGTGCAGCAGCCAGGAGGCGAGCGTCAGGGCGAAGGTCGTCTTGCCCGCGCCCGGGGTGGCCACGGCGAGGAAGTCACGCGGCTGCTCCTGGATGTACTTGTCCATCGCCCCCTGCTGCCAGGCACGCAGCTTGCCGGCGGTACCCCAGGGGGCACGGCCGGGGAAGGCGGGGGAAAGGTGGTGGGAGGAGGAGGCGGCGGTGGTAGTCACGGTCTCCGGTTCTCGACTGCGTACGACGACCGAGTCACCCTACCGGCGCCCGCCCGCGTCAACACGCGGACGGGGCCGCGTCACTCGGGGGTGGGACCGACGTCACAGCTGCCGCAGCCGTCCCGCGATCCGCCCGATGTCCCCCTCTGCACCGGACGCCACATCGATGACCAGCGCGTACGCCGCGTCCTGGTCGCACCCGGCGAGATCGATCCCGTTGATGCCGAGGAACGTGGCCGCCGCGAGCCACGCGGTGCGCTTGTTGCCGTCGACGAGGGGGTGGTTGGCGGCCAGCGCGTGCAACAGCGCGGCGGCCTGCTCGTACAGATCCGTGTACGCCTCGGTCCCGAACATCCGGGCCCGCGGCCTGCGTACGGCGGAGGCGAGCAGCCCGGCGTCCCGCGCCTCGGGGGCCCGCCCGCCGAAGGCGACCCGGGCCAGTTGCTCGACGTCGGCGACGGTCAGGTGCCTGGTCACTCCCCCAGCCTCCGCAGCAGGTCGGCGTGGGCGGCGGCGAGCACCTCGGCGGCTTCCCGCACCGGGCCGGCCTCCGCGGCCACCCGGTCCCGTACGGCGTCCAGGGCGATGTCCTCCGCGCCGCGCCCGGTGGCGTCGGCGAGGTCGAGGAGCTGCTCATGGAGGTCGGGCGGGAGGGCCAGGGTCAGTTCGGACATGCCGAGGAGGGTAGGGGGTGGGGGGCAGGGCGGCGATCGGTTTTACGCCTCCCGCACCGCCAGCCGCCGCGTCACCCACACCCCCGCCAGCGCCACCGCCGCCATCGGCAGGAACACCGCCGCGAAGGCCTCCGGGGTGGACGCGGTGGCGTTCGTGGTGTGGCTGAGGGCGCCGCCGCCCAGGGCGGCGAAGGCGGCGCCGACCAGGCTGAGGAGGACGACGTTGGAGAGGGCGTCGGAGATCTGGAGGGAGGCGGAGTTGGTGCCGGCCTCCTCCGGGGCGGACAGCTTCAGCAGCAGCACGCTTGCGGAGGAGATCACCAGGCCCATTCCGAAGCAGCCGACCGCCCAGGCCGCGGCCAGCGTCCACACCGGCACGGAGTCGATCAGCACGCTCGGCGCCGCCGCGATGGCCGCGGCCACCAGCACCATCCCCAGCGTGGTCAGGCGCTCCCGGTACGGCTCAAGGCGCGGCCGGGACTGCACCCAGGAGCCGATCGCCCAGGTCACGCCCCCGGCCGCGAGGGAGAACCCGGCCAGCGTCGGCGACAGCCCGCGCTGGGTGACCAGCATCAGCGGTACGAAGGACTCGGCGCCGATGAAGGTGCCCGAGGCGATCCCGCGCAGCAGCACCACGGAGGGCAGGCCGCGGGCGGCGCGGTAGGTGCCGCGCGGCAGGAGGCCGAGGACGGCCGGGACGAGCAGCGCGGCGCCCAGCACACCGGGCACCAGGGCGAGCGGGCGCAGGTCCTGGGCGGCGTACTGGAGGAGGCCCGCGCCGAGGGAGATGCCGAGGGCGAGGCGGATGCGGCGGCGGTCGAAGGAGGTGTCCGCGCCGTCCACGGGTCCGCCCGCCCGGCGCCGTATCTGGGGCAGCGCGAGGGCGAGCGGGAGGAGGACGAGCACCGGGATGCCCAGGAACACCCAGCGCCAGCCCAGGTGCTCGGTGACCGCCCCGGAGGCGAGCGGTCCGACGACGGACGGGACGACCCAGCTCGCGGCGAAGGCGGCCACGATGGCGGGCCGCAGCCGCTCCGGGTAGGCGCGTCCGATCACCACGTACAGCGCGACGATCACCAGTCCGCCGCCGAGGCCCTGCACCGCCCGGCCGAGCACGAACGCCCACATCGTGGTGGCCGTCCCCGCCAGCAGCAGCCCGGCGGCGAAGGCGCCGATCCCGGCGGTCACCGGCCCGAGCGGGCCGCGCCGGTCCGCCCACTGGCCCGCGAGCACCATCCCGAACAGGGAGGTGGTGAAGAACCCGGAGAAGGCGAACGCGTACAGCTCCACCCCGTCCAGCTCGCGCGCCGCGACCGGCATGGCCGTGCCGACGGCGGTCGCCTCGAAGGCGATCAGCAGCACGACGGAGACGATCCCGATGCTGAGCGCCCGGTAGGACCGGCCGAGCACGGTCTCGGCGGAGCCGTCGCCGGTGGCGGGCTCGGTGTCGTGCGCGACAGCGGTGTCGCGGGAATCGGAGCGGGTCATGCGAGCCAGAGTAAGGTGCGAAGCCGTCTGCTGCCCCTGTCAGGAGTCGGTCCCGGCCGCGGACCTTGGTCCTACGACCAAAGGACCGTTGCGCCCGGTCAGGGGCGTGTGTGCAACAGCCGCCGAGCGACCGGCCTCGGCGATCAGGCGGCCGCCCAGTCCGCCGTCCCGGGTCTCGGGGACGACGGACACGCACTGCACATCACCGGAGGCGCGGTTCAGGGCGTGCGGGGTCGGCACGCGTCGCACGATCGCCGGCCAGGCCATGCCGATGACGACCGAGTCGCGGATCGGAACCGTGCAGCGGTGGGTGGCGGAGCTCTCGGCGGCCCAGGCGCCGAAGTGCCGTACGAACGCGGCGCGTTCGACCGTGGCCGACGGGTCCGGCCGGGCGGACGACGCCCTCGGTCACGCGTGCGCGGTGTCCCGGTGCAGCAGCCACAGGGCGAAGGCGAGGACGGAGACGTCCGTGTTCAGGGCGTGCGGTATCGGGGCGGTCGGGGTCCAGGTGTGCAGGGTGCCCGTTTCGCCGTGCAGGAGGAGGTGGTTGGGGGCGTCCAGGTGGCCGAGGACGATCAAACGGTCGGCGTCCGGCGGGAGTTCCGCGGCCGGGTCGCCCGCGTACGACTCCGTCAGTGTCGGCAGGACCGCGTCCAACTCCAGTCGGAACAGGGCGTGTTCCTCCGGCAGGCCCGTCTCGCGCAGGAAACGGCGGGTCGGTTCGTGGGTGAGGGCGGCCGGGAAGTCCACGTCCTCAAAGCGCATCACGCTCCCCCGCCCGAACTCCTCGGCGAACAGTCGGGGCGGGACGGACACGGCGAGCCCGGACGCCTCGCGCCGGTCGGGACCGGGGCCCGCGACCAGTTCCAGCGTGGTGACCAGGCGCCCGCAGCACCGCGGTTCCGGCTCGGCGATCGTCCCGATCATGGTGTCCCCCCGTTCATGTCCCGATACCGCAGAACATTACGCCGCACCACTGACAACGCCCGCCGAGCGGCTCACGTGCCGTTCGTCACCACCGCGGCCTGCGGCCGGATCGGCAGCCGGTTCACCGGACGGCCCGTCGCGGCGCGCACCGCGGAGGCGACGGCCGCGGGCGAGGCCACCACCGGCACCGCGCTCACCGCCTTCGCGCCGAACGGCGCCACCACGTCCCGTTCCTCCACCAGCTTCACGATCCTGATGTCGGGGGCGTCCAGGGCCGTCGGGAGCGCGTACCCGGTCAGATCCGGATGCCGTATCGAGCCGCGCGCCGTGCGCAGGTTCTCCGTCAGCGCGATACCGACGCCCTGCGTGACACCCGCCTCGATGCGCGCCGCGAGCTGCGCGGGGTTGAGCACCCGGCCCACGTCCTGGGCGACGGCCAGCTCCACCACGCGGATCGAGCCCAGCTCGATGTCGACGTCCACCACCGCGCGGATCGCGCAGAACGCCATGCCCACGAAGGCGTCGCCCTGGCCGGTCTCGTTCAGCGGCTCGGTGGGGTGCGGACGGCACTGGGCGGTCGCCCACAGCTCCTTGCCGTCCATCGCCTCGGTCACGGTGGTCGACAGCACACCGTCGTACGAGGTGATCTTGCCGTCGGTGATCTGGAGCAGTTCGGTGGACATGCCGAACTTGTGCGCGAGCGGCTGCAGGAGCTGGGTGCGGACCATCTTCGCCGCGCGCTCCACCGCCCCGCCCGACACCCAGGTGTGCCGGCCGCGGCAGCTCGCGCCCGCCGGGGGCTGGTCGGTGTCGACGGGGGCCACGTGGACCTCGTCGATACCGAGGGTCTCCTGGACGATCTGGCGGGCCAGCGTGGTGAAGCCCTGACCGGTCTCCACCGCCGCGCACAGCACGGTCGCGACACCGTTCTGCACCTTGACCGTCGCCGTGGACACCTCGTCGGCGCCCTCGGCGCCCAGCATGTGCACCATGCCGAGCCCGTAGCCGACGCCCCGGCGCACCGCGCCCGGTTCGCCCGCGCCCTCGGGGCCGCCGGGCAGCAGCCACTCCTCCTCCGGGGTGTCCTTGGGCAGCGGCGGCAGCGGGAAGTCCCGTACCGCCTGGAGGAGTTCGGCGACCGGCGCCGGGCAGGTCACGGTCTGGCCGGTGGGCAGGACGTCGCCGGTGGCCAGCACGTTGCGCAGGCGCAGTTCGGCCGGGTCGACGCCGAGCTTCTTGGCCAGCTTGTCCATCTGCGCCTCGTAGGCGGCGGCGACCTGCATGGCGCCCTCGCCGCGTACGTGGCCGGAGGGCGGGTTGTTGGTGCGGACCGCCCAGCCCTCGATGAAGGCGTTCGGGACGACGTAGGGGCCGCAGGCGAAGGAGACGGCGGCGGCCAGGGCCTCCGAGGAGGTGTCCGCGTACGCGCCCGCGTCCAGCAGGATCTGCGCCTCGACCTTCACCAGCTTGCCCTCGGCGTCCGCGTGGTGGCGGTAGCGCAGCAGGGTCGGGTGCCGGTGGGCGTGGCCGAGGAAGGACTCCTCGCGGGTGGCCGTCAGCTTCACCGGGCAGCCGGTGCGCAGGGCAAGCAGGCCGAGCGGGAGCTGGAAGCCGGGGTCCTCGCGGTCGGCGGTGGCGCCGGGGACGCCGGTGACGACGATCTTGACGCGGTCGGCGGCGAGGCCGAAGCAGGCGGCCGCCCGGTCGCGGTCGGCGTGCGGGTCGGTGGAGGCCAGGTACAGCTCCACGCCGCCGTCGGGGCGGGGCACGGCGAGTCCGGCCTCGGCGCCGATGGGCGCCGGGTCCTGGCGGCCGATGCGGTACAGGCCCTCGACCACGACGTCGCCGGCCGCGTCGGGGTCGCCGTGGCGCAGCGGGATGTGCCGGATCAGGTTGCCGTCGGGGTGCAGCGGCTCGGCCTCGAAGGCCTGCTCGGGGTCGGTGACCGGGTCGAGCACCTCGTACTCGACGATGACGGCGGCGGCGGCCATCCGCGCGGTGTCGGGGTGGTCGGCGGCGACGGCGGCGATGGGCTCGCCGTGGTGGCGTACGACGTCGGAGGCGAAGACCGGGCGGTCGGCCTTGCCGCGGCCGTGCAGCGGGGCGCCGGGAACGTCCTCGTGGGTGATGACGGCACGCACGCCGGGCATCTCCCGCGCGTGGGTGGTGTCGATCGACACGATGCGCGCGTGCGCGTGCGGCGACCGCAGCACGGCCGCCCACAGCAGGCCCTCGGCCCACAGGTCGGCGGCGTAGGGAAAGGTGCCCTCGGTCTTCGCGCGCGTGTCGGCGGCCGGCAGCGACGCGCCGAGCCCGTGCGGAATCGCCTCGGCGGCGGGCGCTGCCTCCGCCGGAATGGGCGCGGTGACGGCTTCATTGCTCACGCCTGGCCTCCGTCCTGGCCGTACTGCTGGTGCTGCGGGACCCCGGAGGCCGGGGCGGTCACGGCTGCCCGGCTCCTGCCCGGCCCGCGGCGGCCGTACTGCTCGTCGCGCGAAGCCCCGGGGGCAGGGGCGGCTGCCCGCGCGGGGGCGGCTGTCGTGCTCACGCGGGACCTCCGTCCTGGCCGACCGGTCGGCCGCGCCGGGCCTCGGGAGCCGGGGCGGCTGCCCGCGCGGGAGCGAGTCGGTTGCTCACGCCTGGCCTCCGTCCTGGCCGTACTGCTGGTCGTGCGGGGGCTCGGGGTTGAGGGCGGAGGGGTGGACGCCGCCCGCGCCCGGGCCCGCCTGGTGCGGGATGCGCGCCTCGTCGGCGTCCGCCTCGGCCTCGGCCGCGCTGTGCGCCTCGCGTTCGGCGACGACCTCCCTGACCGCCTCGACGACACCCCGGTAGCCGGAGCAGCGGCACAGGTTGCCGCAGAGTGCCTGGCGGGTCTCCAGGTCGGTGGGGGCGGGGTTGCCCTCCAGCAGGTCGTGCACGGTCATCGCCATGCCGGGTACGCAGAAGCCGCACTGGACGGCGCCGCAGCGGGCGAGCGCGCGCTGCACGTCGGAGGGCTGTCCGTCGACGGCGAGGCCCTCGACCGTACGCACCTCACTGCCCGCGGCGGTCACCCCGGGTACCAGGCAGGAGGCGACGAGCCGTCCGTCGACCTGGACGTTGCACGCCCCGCACTCGCCCTGCGAGCAGCCGTCCTTGGCGCCCGCGAGCCCGAGCCGCTCGCGCAGCACGTACAGCAGCGACTCGCCGATCCACGCGTCCGTGACGGGCCGGTCGACGCCGTTGACGCGCAGGACGTAGGAGGCGAGGGGGTGTTCCTCTCCGGGCAGCGAGGGAGCGGGCTCGTCCGGGGTCTCCTCCGGCGCCGACGCGGCGTCCTCGGCGGCCTTCTCCGCCTCCGGCTCGCCCTCGGCGGCCCCGTCCGCCTCAGGGGCCTCCGCGGTCGTCCGCGCGGCCTCTGAGGGCCCCTCAGGAGTCTCCTGGGCCTCCGCCGGGGAGTCGGGGGCGGCCTCGGCCGGACGCTCCGGCTCCGCGGGCTTCTCCGGCGGACGCCCCCACGGCTCCCCGATCGCCTGCGCGGGCGCGGCCTGCTGCTCCGACTCGCCGGGCTGACCAGTGCCTTCCTGCTGCGTCGCCCAGGGCGCGGGCGCGCCGCCGGGCAGGGTCGCGGGCGGGGTCGCGCCGTTCCACTGATCGACCAGCGACGAAGTAGTGAACTCGCCCGATTCGTCCGGAAGGTCGCCCCCGGCGACGGGGATCGACCACTGTCCGGTGACGTCGTGGCCGGGCGCGCTCGCGGAGCCCGCCGCGTCCTCGAAGGTCCACTGCCCGGTGGCGCCGGGGTTGTACGTGAACCGGTCGTCGCCGGCCGTCCCCTCGCCCTGCGGGTTCGCGTTCGCGTCCGGCCACTGCACGCCGCCCGACGGCATCGCCCAGGTGCCGGTGGCCGCCGGGTCGGTGCCCGCGGTGGTCGCGGGCGTGACCGTTATGGGCGGTGGCACATAGCCGTGGCCGGGCGCGGCCAGCGGGCTGTCCGCGGAGGCCAGCAGCGCGTCCATGCCGCCCTCGGGAAGCTTCACGAAGGCGGTGGCGCCGTCGTCGTAGTCGCCCTGGGGCAGCGGGTCCCAGCGGCCCGCGCCCTGCGGGGCGCCCTCTTGGTGCCGGTCGTCGGTCACGACAGCGCCCTCCCCAGTGCTCGTCGGGCCAGCGCGGCGACGGTGCGCCGCAGGTGCAGTACGGCGGGCGGGAGCGGCTCGACGGAGCCGTCCTCGGCCGGCGCCGGGTCGGGGATGCAGGCCGCGGCGACGTACTCGCCGAAGGCGGCCAGCGCCTCCGGGACGATGGCGCGGTCGTTGTCCCAGTCGATGAGCTGCGCGACCCACTGCTCGGCGTCCAGGGGCCGCAGGGGCATCGGCGCTATGGCGCCGACGGCACACCGCACGCCCCGCCGCGCGGGGTCGAGCACCAGCGCGACGGAGGCCATGGCGCGGCCCGGTCCGGTGCGGCCGGTCGCCTTGAGGAAGACCTGGGGGGCGTGCAGCAGCGGCACGCGTACGTAGCCGATGAGTTCGCCGGGCCGCAGCATCTCCACGCCTGCCAGCAGGTGCGACACCGGGATCTCCCGGCGGGCGCCGCCGGGGCCGGCGATGATCAGCGTGGCCTCCAGGGCGGCCAGCACCGGCAGCGCGTCGCCCGTGGGGGCGGCGGTGGCGATGTTGCCGCCGAGGGTGCCGGCGTTGCGGATCTGCGGCGGACCGGCGGCCCGCGCGGAGGCGGCGAGCGCCGGGATCAGCGCGGCGAAGTCGGGGCGGCCCATGCGGGCATGGGTGAGCCCGGCGCCGAGCAGCGCGTGCCCGTCCTGGTACTGCCAGCCGCGGATCTCGCTGATCCGGCCGAGGCCCACCAGCGCGGCGGGCCTGAGCTGCCCGGAGTTGACGGCGGCCATCAGGTCCGTGCCCCCGGCGACCGGAACGGCGGCGGGCATGGCGGTGAGTGCCGCCACGGCCTCGTCCAGCGTCGCGGGCAGCGTGACGGCCTGCGCCGCCTGCGGTGCGTGCGTGGTCAAACCGGCTGCCCCTTCCCGCTGCCCCACCTGGTCCCACCTGTTGCTGCCGTACGGTACGTGCTGACAGGGCGGACGTGGCAACTCTGGCACATCTTCGCCGAGGCCGAACGCGGGGGTCCGCTAGGAGGCATTCGCCCACTTCACCGGGGAGATAGTCCGTTTTCGCACCGCATCGCCGGTGCGCACGAATTTGCCACTCTTCGGTGATCTGCCGGGGTTTTTCCGTTACCTGTTCGGGGCGGCCCTCCGGCGGTTACCTGTTCGGGGGCGGCCCCTCCAGCGGCCGGCCGAGCACACCGGGGCGCCGCTGCCAGGGGTGCGGTCCGGCGGGCGGACGGTAGGCGACGCCGAGGGCGTCGAGGCGGGCGTAGTGGGCCACCATCCGCCGCTGGAAGCCGATGAACTCCCGTTCCCGCGGGGCGGGCAGGTGACTCCACGCCACTTCGGCGAAGGCCGAAAGTCGCGGGAACACCTGGTAGTCCACCCGCGCGGGGTCCTCCATCACCTCGGTCCACACATTGGCCTGGGTGCCCAGGACGTGCCGCGCCTCGGGTTCGGTCAACTCGGGTGGAACGGGCTCGAACCGATAGACGTCCTCAAGGGTGCGGACGTAGCCGATCGGCACCGGTTCGTCCTCGCCCGGCGCCTGCCGGTGGTCCAAGTAGACGTGCTGCTCGGGGCACATGACGACGTCGTGGCCGGCCCGCGCGGCGGCGATCCCGCCCGCGTACCCGCGCCAGGAGGAGACGGCCGCGCCCCTGGCGAGCCCGCCCTCCAGGATCTCGTCCCAGCCGATGAGCCGGCGCCCGCGCGCGGAGAGCCAGTTGTCGAAGTGGGCGATGAACCACGCCTGGAGTCCGTCCTCGTCCGCGAGTCCGAGTTCCTTGATACGAGCCTGCGCCACGGGTGACCGCCGCCACTGCTCCTTCGGGCATTCGTCACCGCCGACATGGACGAACTCCGACGGGAACAGCTCCAGCACTTCCTCGAACACCCCCTCGTAGAAGCGCAGGGTGTTGTCAGTGGGCGCGAGTACGTTCGGAGAGATTCCCCAGGTGTCCCAGACGGTCAGGGAGGCGGTGTCGATGACGTCGGTGTTGCCGAGTTCCGGGTACGCGGCGATGGCGGCCTGCGAGTGTCCCGGGATGTCGATTTCGGGGACGACGGTGATATGCCGCTCGGCGGCGTAGGCGACGATCTCGCGGATGTCGTCCTGGGTGTAGTGGCCGCCGTGCGGCTTCTCCTCCCACAGCGGTGAGGCGCGGTGGCCGAATTTCGTGCGCGACCGCCAGGATCCGGTCTCCGTGAGCCGCGGGTACTTCCTGATCTCGATCCGCCAGCCCTGGTCGTCGGTCAAGTGCAGGTGCAGGACGTTGAGTTTGTGCGCGGCCATCAGATCCAGGTAGCGCAGCACCCCGTCCTTGGGCATGAAGTGCCGGGCCACATCGAGCATCAGACCCCGCCAGCGGAATCGGGGCCGGTCCTCGACCGTGCCCAGCGGTACCGGCCATTCCCGGCGGCCCGGATCGAGCGGCGCCCGCCGGAACGCCTCGGGGCCGAGCAGCTGACGCAGGGTCTGCGCGCCCCAGAACACCCCGGCCGGGTCGCCGCCGTGGACGCGGACGCCGCGCTCGGTCACATCGAGCCGGTACGCCTCCGGCCCGAGCCCGGTGTCGAGCCCCAGCTCGATGCCGTGGTCACCGCGTCCTTCGGCGAGGAGCAGCCCGGTCGCGGCACCCACCGCGGAGCGCAGCCAGTGCGCCACGCGCGCGGTGCCCGGACCGGCGTGCAGGACGGTCCCGGGGTCCAGGACGAAGGCGCCCTGATCCACCGGCGACCACCACGCCCTCCCCGGCGCCGGGATCACTTCGTCGAAGCCCATGTCGTCAGTCCTTTACCGCTCCGCCCAGTCCCGAGACCAGGCGTCGCTGTACGAGTACGAAGAACACCAGCACCGGAATCGTCATCACCGTCGAGGCGGCCATCACACCGCCCCAGTCCGGCTCGTCCGGCTTGTAGAAGACCAGCAGAGCCATCGGCAGAGTCGACTGCGAAGTGTCACTGATGATGAACGACTTGGCGAAGAGGAAGTCGTTCCAGGCGGAGATGAAGGAAAACACGCTCGTGGCCACCAGACCGGGCAGCACGAGCGGGAAAAGGATCTGCCACAGGAATCGCGTCCGGCTCGCCCCGTCGAGGTAGGCGGCCTCCTCCAGGGACTCCGGAACCGCTTTCACGAAACCGCGCAGCATCCAGATCGCGAACGGCAGCGAGAAGGCGATGTGCGGCAGGATCAGCGAGCCCAGCGTGTTGAGCTGACCGGCGTCCCGCATGAGGAAGAACAAGGGGATCGTGAGGGCTTCCACGGGCACCATCTGGGCCACCAGAAACATGATCAACAAGGTGGTCCGGAAGCGGAACCGGAATCGCGTCACGGCGGTCGCCGCGAGAAACGCGACAAGCGCCGAGGCGACCACCACGGTGCCCGCCACGACAAGGCTGTTGACGAAATACCGACCGAATTCCTGCTGCTCGAACACGCGCCGAAAGGAGTCCAGCGTGGGCGCCGTCGTCCAGGGCCGCGGCTCGGTCGACTCGATCTCCCCGGCGGGCTTGAAGGCGCCGAGCACCATCCAGTACAGCGGGAAGGCGACGACGGTCGCGATGAGCAGCGCCGCGCTCTCCGCAGCGAACCGCCACGGACGGGCCACAAGGCCGCGCAGAAGATTCACAGCTCCTCCCCCTGGCGCCGCAGCAGTCGCAGGTACGCGAGCGTCACGACGAGCAGGATCAGCAGCATCACCACACCGATCGCCGAGCCGAGGCTGTACTGCGAGGACGCGAACGCCTTCTGGTAGGCGTAGACATTGAGCACCAGGTTCTGGCCGGCGATGCCGCCGCCGTTGGTCATGACGTAGATCTGCGTGAAGACCTTGAAGTCCCAGATGACGGACTGGATGGTGACCACCACGAGGATGGGCCGCAGGATCGGCGCGAGCACCGACCGCCAGATCCGCCACTGCGAGGCGCCGTCCAGCGAGGCGGCCTCCAGCACCTCCGCGGGCACGGCCCGGATCCCGGCGTACACGGTGACCATCACGAACGGGAAGGAGCACCAGACCACTTCGAGCAGGACCAGAAAGAAGGCGCTGAGCCGCCCGTAGGTCCAGGAGTGGTCGCCGAGGCCCAGCACCCGGTTGACCGGGCCCGTGTCGGGGTCGAAGAGGAACAGCCACACAGTGGAGCCGGTGACGGCCGGGGTGGCCCAGGCCCCGAGCGCCGCCAGCATCAGCGCGAGCCGCGGCACGGCCCGCACCCGGGTGAGCAGCACCGCGAGCGCGCAGCCGACGGCGAGGGTGGAAACCACGCAGGCGGCGGCGAACAGGACCGTCGCCAGCAGCACCTCCCAGAACTGGGAGTCCCCGAACAGCTCGGCGTAGTTGCCGAACCCCTCGAAGGTGGTCGGCTCCCCTCCGCTGACCTGGGCCTGGGTGTAGTGGAACAGGGAGATCAGGCCGAGCTGGTAGATCGGGTAGGCGAGCAGTCCGCCCAGGACGACGAGCGCGGGGGCGAGATAGAGCCAGGGAGTCCAGGACTTGCCGTGGGTCACGGACGTCATCCGACGGTCGCGAAGGCGTCGTTCATCTTCTTCGCCGCGTCCTTGGAGGCCGCCTCGACCGACTTCTTGCCGCTGACGATCTCCTGGAACATCGTCGGCAGGACCAGCGAGGAGTCGATCTGGGACCAGGCGGGCGAGGCGGGGACGAACTTGGTGCCCGCGCCGAGGGTCTCCACGAACGGCTTCACGAACGGCTCCTTGGCCGCCACCTGCTGTCGTACGTCGGAGAAGGTCGGCAGGAAGCCCATCGCGTCGAACATCGACGCCTGGGTCTGCTTGGACGCCAGCCGCTGCATCAGGTCGACGGCGAGCGTGCGGTGCGAGGTGCTCTTCAGGACGCCGATGTTGTTGCCCCCCGCGAACGCCGGGGCGATCTCGCCCTCCTTCACACCGGGCAGCGGAACGACCGCGTACTTGCCCTTGACCTTGCCGGCCTCCACGGCCGCGTGGCTGAAGTCGCCGCCGATCGCCATGGCCGCCTTGCCGGAGGCGAACGCGGTCACGGTGTCGTTGCCGCCCATGCCGGCGCACGTCTGGGCGGGACAGTTGTCGTCGCCGAAGAGCGAGGCGTAGGCCTTGATGCCCTTCTGCGCGGCGGGGCTGTCGATGCCGGAGGCGTACGAACCGCCCTTGCCGGTGGCGAGTTCGCCGCCGTGGGCCCAGACGAAGGGCATCGCGCCGTAGGTGTAGGCGCCACCGACCGCGAGTCCGTACAGGTCGGGCTCGGCCGCCCGTATCTTCTTGGCGGCGGCGATGAGTTCGGCCTGGGTTCTCGGCACCTCGATGTCGTGCTTCTCGAAGATGTCGGTGCGGTAGTACAGCGCGCGCACGCCGACGAAGTACGGGGCGCCGTAGACCTTGCCGTCCACGGTGACCGACTGCCTGGCGGTCGGGTCGGTGTCCTTGGCCTCGGACCAGGCGCCGAACTCCTTGGTGATGTCGAGCAGTCCGCCGTCCTTCACATAGCCGGCGGTGTCGGTGTTGCCGTACTCGATGACGTCGGGGGCGCTCTTGGGGTCGTTGAAGGCGGCCTTGATGCGCTGGGCGCGGGTCTCGACGGGGATGTACTCGACGGTGACGTCGGTGTTCTCGTGGTCCTTCTCGAAGGCGGCGAGGACGGAGTCGACCACCTTCTCCTTGGGCTTGTTGCTGACCTCCTGGAAGAGCCAGACCCTGAGGGTGCCGGACTGTTCGTCCTTGTCGGAGGCGGAGTTGTCGGACGTCTGGGGGGCGCAGGCGGTGGCGACCGTGACGGCGAGAAGCACGGCCAGTCGAGCGGGGAGCTTCATGGAGCATTCCTCCGTGCGTTGCAACATGTGCAATAGCTGTTTTGCTCTGCACAACGGAGGCTAGGGACAACCCCAACGCGCCCACAAGAGGTCTCAACCACTTCGTGACACACGAAGGCCCCCGGAGCGCACGCGTGGTGCGCTCCGGGGGCCTTCGGGAAGGTCGGACCTAATCGGACCTAAGGGGACTACCGGGGGGACTATTTCTTGTCGCCGCCCTTGCCCTTGTCGTCGCCGCCGGAGCCCATGGACTCGTAGATCTCCTTGCACATGGGACACACGGGGTATTTCTTCGGATCGCGGCCGGGCACCCAGACCTTGCCGCACAGCGCCACGACGGGAGTCCCGTCGAGGGCGCTCGCCATGATCTTGTCCTTCTGGACGTAGTGGGCGAAGCGCTCGTGGTCGCCGTCGCCGTGGGACACCTGCGGCGTCGGCTCTACGAGGGTCCCCGTACCAGTCCCGCGCTCGGGCTCAAGAGTGCTCATAACAACCAGAGTACTGAAGCTCACACGTCTCAGTTGAGCGAAGGGTCGTCCGGATACGTGGCGACCATCGCCAGCTCGTTGCGCTGGCGGCGCAGGACCTCCCGCCACAGTCTCTCCGGCTCCGGCGAGGAGACGTCCCCGGGCTCCGACTCCACCACGTACCAGGCACCCTCCACCAGCTCGTCCTCCAGCTGGCCGGGCCCCCAGCCCGCGTACCCGGCGAAGATCCGCAGCGAGCCGAGCGCGGAGGCGAGCAGTTCGGGCGGCGCCTCCAGGTCCACCAGGCCGATCGCGCCGTGCACCCGGTGCCAGCCCAGCGGTGCGCTCTCGCCGCTCGCCCCGCCCGGGATGACGGCGACCCCGAGCGCGGAGTCGAGGGAGACCGGTCCGCCCTGGAAGACGACTCCCGGTTCCCCCGTGAGGTCGGCCCAGCCCTCCAGGATGTCGCCCACGTCCACCGGGGTCGGACGGTTCAGGACGACGCCGAGCGAGCCCTTCTCGTCGTGGTCGAGGAGGAGCACCACCGCACGGTCGAAGTTCGGGTCCGCCAGGGCCGGCGTGGCCACGAGCAGCCGCCCTGTGAGCGAGGACACCTCGGTCATGCCAGACATGATCCCGCATCTTCCCTTCGTGTGGGGAGGCAATCCGGGTAAGGGAGTGAACGCAGCTCAGCGCGGCGCGGAACGCCCCCGGCGCACTCCCCTCACGGTGACTGGTCGTACCCGGTGAGGAACGGTTCGTGTTGTGACACAGCTATGACGTTTCTGGGCCGTCCTTGGGCTTACTGAAGGGGGGTGCGCGGCGATTACCCTGTTTCCTCGGCCCCTGCCCCACTCATCGGAACGCGAGATACATGACCGTCAACGACGATGTCCTGCTTGTCCACGGCGGAACCCCGCTGGAGGGCGAGATCCGTGTCCGCGGTGCGAAGAACCTCGTACCGAAGGCCATGGTCGCCGCACTGCTGGGCAGTGAGCCGAGCCGGCTGCGCAATGTTCCGGACATCCGTGACGTCCGGGTCGTGCGCGGACTGCTCCAACTGCACGGCGTGACGGTCCGTCCGGGCGACGAGCCCGGCGAGCTGGTGATGGACCCCTCGCACGTGGAAAGCGCGAATGTCGCTGACATCGATGCCCACGCGGGGTCCAGCCGTATCCCGATCCTGCTGTGCGGTCCGCTGCTGCACCGGCTCGGGCACGCCTTCATCCCGGGTCTCGGCGGCTGCGACATCGGCGGCCGGCCCATCGACTTCCACTTCGAGGTGCTGCGGCAGTTCGGCGCCACCATCGAGAAGCGCGCGGACGGCCAGTACCTGGAGGCCCCGCAGCGGCTGCGCGGCACGAAGATCCGGCTGCCGTACCCGTCCGTCGGCGCCACCGAGCAGGTGCTGTTGACGGCCGTCCTCGCCGAGGGTGTCACCGAGCTGTCCAACGCGGCGGTGGAGCCGGAGATCGAGGATCTGATCTGCGTGCTCCAGAAGATGGGCGCCATCATCGCGATGGACACCGACCGCACGATCCGGGTCACCGGTGTCGACAAGCTCGGCGGCTACACCCACCGCGCCCTCCCAGACCGCCTGGAGGCCGCCTCCTGGGCGTCCGCGGCGCTGGCGACCGAGGGCAACATCTACGTCCGTGGCGCCCAGCAGCGCTCGATGATGACGTTCCTGAACACCTACCGGAAGGTGGGCGGTGCCTTCGAGATCGACGACGAGGGCATCCGGTTCTGGCACCCCGGCGGCCAGTTGAAGTCCATCGCGCTGGAGACGGACGTGCACCCCGGCTTCCAGACGGACTGGCAGCAGCCGCTGGTGGTGGCGCTGACCCAGGCGACGGGCCTGTCCATCATCCACGAGACGGTCTACGAGTCCCGGCTCGGCTTCACCTCCGCGCTGAACCAGATGGGCGCCCACATCCAGCTCTACCGCGAGTGCCTGGGCGGCTCCGACTGCCGCTTCGGCCAGCGCAACTTCCTGCACTCCGCGGTGGTCTCGGGCCCCACCAAACTCCAGGGCGCCGACCTCGTCATCCCCGACCTGCGCGGTGGCTTCTCCTACCTGATCGCGGCGCTGGCGGCCCAGGGCACCTCCCGGGTCCACGGCATCGACCTCATCAACCGCGGCTACGAGAACTTCATGGAGAAGCTCGTGGAACTGGGCGCGAAGGTCGAACTGCCGGGCAAGGCGCTGGGGTAACGGCAAGCCGCAGAAACGCCGATGGGGCGGTCACCCGAGTTCGGGGTGACCGCCCCATACACGTTTGGCTCAACCCCCTAAGGGGCGCGGGCCGTATCGATCTGCGGCTGGGCCGCGTGGGCGCGACCAGCCACATGGGGCCCGCGGACAGCGACGGCGTCCCGCCCCTACGGCGAGCAGTTCCCGGCGCTCAGAGCGGAGCGCTTACTTGCCCTTGGCGGCTTCCTTCAGCTTGCTGCCCGCCGAGACCTTCACGCTGTAGCCGGCCGGGATCTGGATCGGGTCGCCGGTCTGCGGGTTGCGCGCGGTGCGAGCGGCACGGTGGGTGCGCTCGAAGGTCAGGAAGCCAGGGATGGTGACCTTCTCGTCGCCCTTGGCGACGATCTCGCCGACGGTCTCGGCGAACGCGGCCAGCACGGCGTCGGCGTCCTTGCGGGTCACCTCGGCGCGGTCGGCCAGCGCGGCCACCAGCTCACTGCGGTTCATGTTGTTACTCCCGTGTTCTTCTTGCCATTGAGGCGTGCCACGCGGCGGAGCCGCATATCGGGCACAGCGAAAGTCGATGCTGCCAGGGTCCTCGGACAGTCCCCGGACCCGGGTCCGGTCCGCCAGACGCTCGCGCCCGAAGACGCATCCTGCCCCTACCTGCGGCGGGAAAGCCAATCCGGCACCCGTCCGAGCCGTGAGAACACCCTTGGGGGTCACACGAAGGGCGGGCCCGAGCCCGGCCGTCACGATAAACGGCTGTCACGGGCCCGCGGTTCCACGACGCGCCGCGACAAGGGCTTGCCGTGGCGATCGTCACGTCCCGTCAGACGCCCGAGTTGTGGTGCGCGGCCGCCCCGGCGGCCTTCGCGGCGTCCCGTACGGCACCGGCCACCGCGCCCGCGACCTTGTCGTTGAAGACCGACGGGATGATGTAGTTCGGGTTCAGCTCGTCCTCGCTCACCACATCCGCCAGGGCCTTCGCGGCCGCGAGCATCATGTCGGTGTTGACCGTGCGGGACTGCGCGTCCAGCAGGCCGCGGAACACACCCGGGAACACCAGCACGTTGTTGATCTGGTTCGGGAAGTCCGAGCGGCCGGTGGCCACAACGGCCGCCGTCTGACGGGCGATTGCCGGGTCCACCTCGGGGTCCGGGTTCGCCAGCGCGAACACGATCGCGCCCTCCGCCATGGCGGCCACGTCGGAGCCGTCGAGGACGTTCGGGGCCGAGACGCCGATGAAGACGTCCGCGCCGCGCACGGCCTCCTTCAACGTGCCCGTCAGGTTCTCGGGGTTGGTGTTGTCGGCGATCCAGCGCAGCGCCGAGTCGGGGGCGGCGTCCACCAGGTCGGCGCGCCCGGCGTGCACCACGCCGTGGATGTCGGCGACGACGGCGTTCTTCACGCCCGCCGCGAGCAGCAGCTTCAGGATGGCCGTACCGGCCGCCCCGGCGCCGGACATGACGACCCGGATGCCGTCGATGGACTTGCCGGTCACCCGCAGCGCGTTGGTGAGCGCGGCGAGCACGACGATGGCGGTGCCGTGCTGGTCGTCGTGGAAGACGGGGATGTCCAGGGCCTCGCGCAGCCGCGCCTCGATCTCGAAGCAGCGGGGCGCGGAGATGTCCTCCAGGTTGATGCCCGCGAAGCCGGGGGCGATGGCCTTGACGATCTCGACGATGGCGTCGGTGTCCTGGGTGTCCAGGCAGATCGGCCAGGCGTCGATGCCCGCGAACCGCTTGAACAGCGCCGCCTTGCCCTCCATGACCGGCAGCGCGGCCTTGGGGCCGATGTTGCCGAGGCCGAGGACGGCGGAGCCGTCGGTGACGACCGCGACGGAGTTGCGCTTGATGGTCAGCCGGCGGGCGTCCTCGGGGTTCTCGGCGATGGCCATGCAGACCCGGGCCACACCGGGGGTGTAGACCATGGAGAGGTCGTCACGGTTGCGGATGGGATGCTTCGACGCCATCTCGATCTTGCCGCCGAGGTGCATCAGGAACGTACGGTCGGAGACCTTGCCGAGGGTGACACCCTCGATGGTGCGGAGCTTGGCCACGATCTCGTCGGCGTGCGCCGTGGAGCTGGCCGCGATGGTGACGTCGATACGGAGCTTCTCGTGTCCGGACGCGGTGACGTCGAGGCCGGTGACCGAGCCTCCGGAGGACTCCACGGCGGTGGTGAGCTGCGAGACGGCCGTTCCGCTCGCGGGCACCTCCAGCCGGATGGTCATCGAGTAGGAGACGCTGGGCGCCGTTGCCATGGCCGACTTCCTCTGCTTTCACCGTGTCGCGAAGTTGTGCCGTCCGATCGTCGCACCTACCGCTGAGTACGCGGTAGCCGCCCCGGATTGCGGACTTTTTGTTCACCGAGGCCCCCCAGAAGGGTGGGACTTCGGAAAACATCTTCCACGATACGAGAAATGTTCGGCCAGTCGTGAGCCACCAAAAGAGGCCCACGTCACAGGGACGTGGGCCTCTTCGGAGGTTGAGCGACACCGACCCGCCATGCTCGCCTCGCGGCAAGTGGTCGCTCGAAGCGACGAAGGTTGGGCCCGGGGGCTTGGATCGGGCCGGTGTCACAGCAAGGCTAACAAACCGCTCCCCGGGGCCATTCCCGAACCGGCGATCAGTCCCGCAGAAGATCCGGCACGCCGTCCGCGTCCGGCTCGTCGCGCCCGCCGGAGACCACGGTCAGCTGCTGGGTGGCGCGGGTCAGGGCGACGTAGAGGACGCGCAGTCCGGCCGGGGACTCGTCGGCGATCTCCGCGGGCGAGACGACCACCGTGGCGTCGTACTCCAGACCCTTGGCCTCCAGGGAGCCGAGCGCGACGGCCCGGTCGCCGAGTCCGGCGAGCCAGCGGGCGGCCTCCTCGCGGCGCTGCATGGCGACGACCACGCCGACCGTGCCGTCGACCTGCTCCAGCAGCCGCGCGGTCTCCTCGCGCACGGTCCGCCCCAGCGACTCCCCCACGACGCTGAAGCGCGGCTGGAGCCCGGTGGAGCGGACCGCCTTGGGCGCCGTGGAGCCGGGCATGGCCAGCGCCAGCACCTTCGCGGCCAGCTCGGCGATCTCCGCGGGGTTGCGGTAGTTCACGGTGAGCTCGAAGCGGCGGCGCGGGCGGGTGCCGAGGGCCTCGTCACGGGCCTCGGCCGCCTCGTCGGGGTCGGACCAGGAGGACTGGGCCGGGTCGCCGACGACCGTCCAGGTGGCGTGCCGGCCGCGGCGGCCGACCATGCGCCACTGCATCGGGGTGAGGTCCTGAGCCTCGTCGACGATGACATGGGCGTACTCGACGCGCTCCTGCGCGAGCCGCTCGGCGCGCTCGCGCTGGCTCTCCTCACGCACCGGCATCAGCTCCTCCAGGCCGGTGAGCTGGTCCAGCGGATCCTGTTCGCGCTTGCGCTTCGGGCGGGCCGGGGCGCCGAGGATCGCCTGGAGCTCGTCGAGGGCGGCGATGTCGTGCACCGAGTAGCCGTCCCGGCGCAGCGAGCGGGCGACGCGGCGGACCTCGCCCGGGTTGAGGACGCGCCGGGCCCAGCGGCCGAGGCGCTTCTCGTCGGCCATCGCCGCGAGCACGCCCTTCGGGGTCAGCTCCGGCCACCAGGCGTCCAGGAACTCGATGAAGGAGTCCTCGCTCGTGATGTCCTCGTCGAAGGAGGAGCGCAGCTCGGCGGCGAGTTCGGGGTCGGTGTGCCGGGCGGCGGCTCCCGACTTGGCCCACAGGGCGTCCAGGAGCAGCTTGCGGGCGCGCGGGCGCAGCAGGTTGACCGGTGCGGTGCCGCTGAGGGCGGTGCGGCGGATCGCGGCGAGCTCGTCGGCCTCCAGCTCCAGTCTCCGGCCGAAGGCGACGACCCGGAGCCGGGCCGGAGAATCGTTCAGCTCCAGCGCTCCGCGTGCGGCTTTCCGGAGCACCTTGAGCATGCGGTACGAGCCCTTGGCGCGGGCCGTGGCCGGGGAGTCGTAGAGCGTGGCCTCGGCGCCGTCGACCAGGGAGCCGAGCGCCCGGATGGCGACCTGGCCCTCCTCGCCGAGCGAGGGCAGCACGCCCTCGGTGTACGCCACCAGCAGCGGGGTCGGGGAGACGATCAGGATGCCGCCCGCGTAGCGGCGCCGGTCCTGGTAGAGCAGGTAGGCGGCGCGGTGCAGGGCGACGGCGGTCTTGCCGGTGCCGGGGCCGCCCTCGACGTAGGTGACGGAGGCGGCGGGGGCGCGGATGACCAGGTCCTGCTCGGCCTGGATGGAGGCGACGATGTCCCGCATGCTGTGGGTGCGGGCCCGTCCGAGGGCCGCCATCAGGGCGCCGTCGCCGATCACGGGCAGTTCGTCGCCGTCGAGGAACGCCTTCAGCTCGGGGCGCATCAGATCGTCCTCGACACCGAGCACCCGGCGCCCCTTGGAGCGGATGACCCGGCGCCGGACGACCCGGCCGGGGTCGACCGGGGTGGAGCGGTAGAAGGGGGCGGCGGCCGGCGCCCGCCAGTCGATGACCAGCGGGGTGTAGTCGTCGTCCAGGACGCCGATCCGTCCGATGTGCAGGGTCTCGGCGATGTCGGCGGTGTTGTCGGGGCGTACCGCGCCCTCGGCGGGTTCGACGGCGGTGTACGCGCCGTCCGGGCCCTTCTTGCCGTCCTTGCCGAGCAGCAGGTCGATCCGGCCGAAGAGGAAGTCCTCGTACTCGTTGTTCAGCCGGTTGAGGTGGACGCCCGCCCGGAAGACCTGCGCGTCCCGCTCGGCGAGCGCGCCGGGCGTGCCGACCTGGGCGAGCTTGGCCGCGTCGAGCATGAGGAACTCCGCCTCGTGGATCTTCTCCTCAAGGCGCCGGTACACCCGGTCCAGGTGTTCCTGTTCGACGCTGATCTCGCGGTCCCGGACCGAGTCCGGGACCGCGCCGACCGCGGTTTCCTGTTGAGCCTGAGCGGCCACCGGGCCCCCTTCTGACGTGCTGGGCAGCCGTCAACCGTACGCGAAGGGGACCCCTGGAGGCTATGCGTCGGCTGTGTGTGGCCTCAGACAGCCACCTCGACCAGCCGCTTGCCGTCGAACGTCATGACCTCGAAGCGCTCGATCTCCTCGGGCGTGAACGCGGCCCCGCCGTGGACGTACAGCGGTTGCTTGGCCTGTTCGGTCTGGGCGTTCGGGATGCCGTAGCCCCACTTCGGGACCGACCACGAGGTGATGGTCTCCCGCTCGCCGTTCTTGCCGACGGCGATCAGGGAGCACTTCTCCGGACCGGTGACGTTCTTCAGCTCCAGCACCGCGTGGGTGCCCCACTGCTTGGCCTCCATCGCCACGGTCGCGGTGACCTTGGTGGAGGCGTCGCGGCCGGTGACCTTCTCGGACATGGTGTCGAAGGCCGCCTTGGCGGGGCTGGTGGCCGCCGCCTCGTTCTTGGTGCCGCTGCCGCTGTCGGTGGTGGCGATCGCGGCGACCGGGCCGCCGATGATCAGCGCCGCCGCGGCCGCGACCAGGTAGAAACTGCGGCGCCGGGTCATCGCCCGGCGCTCGGCGACCTCGTCGACGAGGTTCTGCACCAGTCTCGGGCTGGGCTTCGCCGAGAGCGACTCGCCGATGGCGGGGGTGCCGGAACCCGGCAGGTCCGCCAGGGCGGCCAGCATCGGCTCCATCCCGGCCAGCTCGTCGAGCTGCTGGGCGCACCACTCGCAGCTGGCGAGGTGCATCTCGAAAGCGGTTGCTTCGGCGTCGTCGAGGATCCCGAGGGCATAGGCGCCCACGGTCTCGTGCTCGTTGGCGCCCGAAGCACCCTGCGTCCCCTGCATGGGGCCAGACATACCCGGACCGCCTGCTCCGTACCCCCCGTATGTGTTCATCACGCCGTCACCCCCCGCTCCTCCAGCGCCAGCTTCATCGACCGCAGGGCGTAGAACACCCGTGAGCGCACGGTGCCGCTGGGTATACCCAGGGTTTCCGCCGCCTCATTGACCGTACGCCCCTTGAAATACGTCTCGACGAGCACCTCGCGGTGGGCGGGGGTCAGGTCGTCGAGCGCGTCCGACAGCGTCATCAACCACAGCGCCTTGTCGATCTCGTCCTCCGCGGGGATGACCTCCAGCGGCGACGGATCGACCTCCTGCGGCCGGGCCTGCCGGCTGCGGTGGCCGTCGATGACGATGCGGCGTGCGACCGTCACCAGCCAGGGGCGTACCGATCCGGTCGCTCGATTGAGCTGGCCGGCGTTCTTCCAGGCACGGATGAGCGTCTCCTGCACGACGTCCTCGGCGCGCTGCCGGTCACCGGCGACCAGGCGCAGGACATACGCAAGCAGGGGTCCGGCGTGCTCCCGGTACAGGGCACGCATCAGCTCCTCGTCAGGTTCCACCGAGGGCTGGGACATGCGATGTCGGGCCCTCGATCCACGTTCATTGGCCACGGCCGCATCCTTGCGCACGCCCACCTCCGGTGTCCGGGGGTTCCCCCAGTCGGTCGCTCCTCCACCCGTACGGACCGGGGCCGTTGTGTGTTCAAAGCGGGATGACAGTTTTCCTGTGAGTGACATGACGGAGGGGACACGGAGGCACATTCCCCCCTCAATGTCTTTACATTTTCGCCATCACGGAACGATCAACTCCGTTGGTACGTACCAATGATGGGTAAACGAGATGTAATCGAAATCACGTCGATCACCGCGACGCGTAAGGGACATAAGGGACCGTCAGGCGCGGGCGAGCGCGGCGCGCCGGCGATGCCGGGCAACCCTTTCGCGGTTGCCGCACACCTCACTGCTGCACCAGCGCCGTCGGCGTCCTCGTGAGGTGTCGAGGTACACGATGGGGCAGTTGTCCCCTTCGCACTGTCTGAGCCCGGCACGTGCGAACGGATCCGTCAGCAGCTCCACCGCGTCCCGGGCGAGTGCGGCGAGCAGCGCGGCCCGTTCCGGCGGCCCCTCCAACTCCCGTACCAGCGTGCCGTCGTGCACCCGGACCGCACGCGGCGCGGGCGGCGCGGTGCGCGCGATGTCATTGACCCGGGCGAGTGCGGAGGCGTACGACGCCCAGCTCCTGACCTCGGAGAACAGGGCGCCGCGGATCAACAGGTCGATACGGCCGCGCAGTTCGCGGAAGTCCACGAGCCAGGAGGCGTCAGCGTGCGCGAGCGGCGTGCCGGGCGGCACCAGCCCCGACCCGGTGACCCAGGCCCGCAACACCTCGACCGAGCAGAGCCGTTCGACGGGATGACCGGTCGCCAGCAGATCGAGACAGCTGCGTCCGGTGTCGAAGCGCAGCTCGTACGAGACCGTGGCCGTACCCAGTGCCATGTGCCTGTCACCGCCTAGGGATCACCCCGGAACCGGCCCCGAACGAACCGCCCCCTCTAACAGTGCCTGCCCACGGGCCCACCGGAAACCCCTCGTAGGGCAGGACGGTTCCGGGGTGCGGGGGCCGCGCGCACTCCCAGCCCGTCCGGTGTCCGAGGACGAGGCCGTTCAGGCCGAAAGCGGAGGTCTGGGGGCGCAGCCCCCAGAGACGGGACGGGAAGGGGCGGCGGGGGCGAGCAACGAGGGCCGCAAGCCTGGGGCAACGAGTGCGGCGGACCCGGACGGAGTACCTACGCGTCCGCGTACTTGGAGTCCGCGGCCGGGTCCAGGGCCAGGCGGTAGCCGCGTTTGACCACGGTTTGGATGAGTTTGGGGGTGCCGAGGGCCGAGCGCAGACGGGCCATGGCCGTCTCCACCGCGTGTTCGTCCCGGCCCGCGCCGGGCAGGGCGCGCAGCAGGTCGGCGCGGGCCACCACCCAGCCGGGGCGGCGGGAGAGAGCGCGCAGGAGGGACATGCCGGCCGGGGGGACCGGGCGCAGGGCGCCGTCGACCAGGACCGCGTGGCCCCGGATCTCCACCCGGTGGCCGGCCACCGGCAAGGAGCGCGCCCGCCCGGGGAGTTCCTGGCACAGGAGCTGCACCAGAGGGCCGAGGCGGAAGCGTTCGGGCTGGACCGTGTCGATACCGCGGGCCTGGAGGGGGAGAGCGGTGACCGGGCCGACGCAGGCCGCAAGGACGTCGTGGTTGAGGGCTTCGAGGAGTTCGGGGAGCAGTCCGCGCTCCTCCGCCCGGGTCAGCAGCGAGGCCGCCGCCGGGGCGCTGGTGAACGTCACCGCGTCCAGGCCCCGCGAGACCGTCGCGTCCAGCAGCCGGTCCACCGGACTCAGGTCCTCCGGCGGCATCCACCGGTACACCGGCACGCCCACCAGCTCCGCTCCCCCGGCCCGCAGCGCGTCCATGAACCCCGGCAGTGGCTCACCGTGCAACTGGACCGCGATCCGGCGGCCCTCGATGCCCTCCTCCAGCAGCCGGTCCAGCACCTCCGCCATCGACTCCGACGACGGCGACCAGTCCTCGGTCAGCCCGGCGGCCCGGATCGCGCCCTTCACCTTCGGACCCCGCGCGAGCAGCTCCACCCCGCGCAGCCGGTCCAGCAGCTCCTCCCCGAGCCCCCACCCGTCGGCGGCCTCGATCCAGCCCCGGAAGCCGATCGCGGTCGTGGCGACCACCACGTCCGGCGCCTGGTCCACGATCTCCTTGGTGGCCGCGAGCAGCTCACCGTCGTCGGAGAGCGGCACGATGCGCAGGGCGGGTGCGTGCAGGACGGCGGCGCCGCGCCGCTGCAGCAGCGCCCCCAGTTCATCGGCGCGGCGCGCGGCGGTCACCCCTACGGTGAACCCCGCGAGCGGCCCGTGCTGCCCTTGGCCGGGCTTGTGCTGATCGTCGTACATAGTCTCGTCCCGCACTCAAGTCGTCACATGTCGGGTCGCCCCCGCATGCCCGGGTTGGTCCCGCCATGCCGATCGAGCCTGTCAACGGTGCGTGACAGGCTCGGATCGGCTTCATGTCGGCAGTGTTACGTCACACGCCTCACACCTCGGCATAGCTGAGCTGCGGCTTCGCTTCCGAAGCGGCCGCCGGGGCCTCGTTCCGGACAGCCGGGCGGCGAAGGTATACGGCCCAAGTGACCACGAAACAGACGCCGTAGACGATCAGGAAGGCGACGAAGGCGCCGGTACCGGAGCCCACCGAGAGGAAGGACTGACGGAAGGCCAGGTTGATGCCGAGCCCGCCGAGCGCACCGATCGCGCCGATGAGGCCCATCGAGGCACCGGACAGCCGGCGGCCGTACGCGGCGGCCTCCTCGCCCGAGAGTCCCTTGGCCAGGGCCTTGGCGTGGAAGATGCCCGGGATCATCTTGTACGTGGAGCCGTTGCCGAGCCCGGTCAGCACGAACAGGGCGATGAAGGCGACGGTGAACAGCGGCAGCGACTCGCGCATCGAGGCCACGATGATCACCGCGGTGGCGGCGGCCATGCCGACGAAGTTCCACAGCGTGATCCTCCCACCGCCGAACCGGTCGGCGAGCGCACCGCCCACGGGCCGGATCAGCGAGCCCAGCAGCGGGCCGATGAAGGTGACGTACGCGGCCTGCAGCGGCGTACGGCCGAACTGGGTCTGCAGCACCAGGCCGAAGGCGAAGCTGTAGCCGATGAACGAGCCGAACGTCCCGATGTAGAGGAAGGACATGATCCAGGTGTGCCCCTCCTTCACCGCGTCCCAGGCCGCGCCGGTGTCGTTCTTCACGGACGAGATGTTGTCCATGTACACGGCGGCGAGGACCGCGGCGACGACGATGAAGGGGATGTAGATCCCGAGCAGCACCCGCGGTCCGCCGCTGGCGCCGATCACGGCGAGGCCGATCAGCTGCACGACGGGCACACCGATGTTGCCGCCGCCGGCGTTCAGGCCGAGCGCCCAGCCCTTCTTGCGGAGCGGGAAGAAGGCGTTGATGTTGGTCATGCTGGAGGCGAAGTTGCCGCCGCCGACACCGGCGAGCATCGCGCACAGCAGGAACGTGGTGTACGACGTCCCCGGCTCCATCACCACGAACGCGGCGATGGTCGGCGCGAGCAGCATCGTCGCCGAGACGACCGTCCAGTTCCGGCCGCCGAAGAGGGCCACCGCGAAGGTGTAGGGGATGCGGACGACGGCGCCGACCAGGGTCGCCATGGAGACGATGGTGAACTTGTCTGCCGGGGTGAGGCCGTACTCCGGTCCCATGAAGAGCACCATGACCGACCACAGGGTCCAGATGGAGAACCCGATGTGCTCGGAGAGCACGGAGAAGAGCAGGTTGCGGCGGGCGATCTTCTCGCCCTTCTCGGCCCAGAAGGTCTCGTCCTCCGGATCCCAGTGATCGATCCAACGTCCTCCCCTGCTCGCGGCGGGGGCAGTGCTAGGGGCTGTCATAACGCCTCCACGGGGCTCCGGGCTCAGGTCGTACTCCAGGGAGTGGCTGATCCCGAAGGTAGGGAGGGCGCGTTACCTGCCTGTGGCACCGAGTGACCGGAAAGGAACTTTGCTCTCACCTTGGAGGGAGGGGGGATGAGAGGTTCCCGGGGCGGGGGGCGGTTGGATCAGTGGCTCGGGGGCTGCCAGTGGGGGTTCTGCTGGGGGTGCTGCAGGGGGTTCTGCTGAGGGTAGGACGGGGGCGGCGCGTAGGGCTGGGGCGGGGAGTACGGCTGCTGCGGGGCGTACGGCTGCTGCGGAGCCGGAGGCGTGCCGTAGGGACCGGCGGCCGGGGCGCCCGCGCCGTAGGGGCCCTGGGCGTACGGGGCCGCCTGCCCCGGTACGTACACCCCCGCCGGGAAGTAGCGCAGCCGTCCGGTGGCGTCGTTGACCGGCTGGAACCCGGCGGCCCGGAGCAGCGCGGCGAACTTGGCGTTGCGCCTGCGGTTGACGGCGAAACCGATGCCGAGGGCGCCCATCAGCAGGACGAACAGCACCCCCGCGATGATCCACGCGATGTCGCCCTGCGCGGAGCGCATGGCGACGGCGACACAGCCGAGGGTGCCGCCGAGCGCGCCGAGCAGCATCCGCTTCTCGGCGTTCTTGCCGGTGAGGTCGAAGTTGATACGCGCCTTGAGCAGTTCGAAGGCGTCGGGGACGAGCGGCGGCAGGGAGACGCCGTCACCGGCATTGGGGTACTGCGCCCAGTTCTGCGCGGCACGGGCGCGGGCCTGGGGGCTGTGGTCGGGCACGATCAGCATCACCAGCGCGCTGTTGTGACCGCCACCCTGGCGGACGTCGGCGTACTCGTACCCGAACTGCTGGGCGATGAAGGCGAGTCGGGCGAGCTTCTTCACCGAGGCCATGGGGCTGCTGAGCTCGACCGGTTCCCCGCTCGCCATCAGCCGCAGCATCTTCCGCACCTGCCGCTTGCTCATCGCCACCCTCTCCCCCGACACGACGTGGTGCCAGTGTTCCATGAGGGACGGGAACTGGTTGTGGGGGCTTGATGGAGGAACGCGTACGGGCACCTGGCACCCGGTGGACACCTGACCGGCACCGCCCCCTTCCGCTCCCGCCACCCCTCGATATCCTCTAGCCCACCCCACCGGAACGGGAGAGTCCATGTCCGCCGAGTTCAGGGCCGAGCCGCCCAAGGCGCAGCGGTCGGCTGTCGGAAATGTACTGTTCGCCGGGGCCGTGATCGTGGCGCTGGCGGCGATGGTGGGCGGGGCGTTCGCGGCGGTCGCCGGGCTGCTGGAGCCGTTGTCGGGCCTCGCGCCCGAGGACGGGGAGCACGCGCTCGTCGTCGGCTGCGTCGGGCTCGGCGGGGTCGTCGGGCTCGGGGTGCCGGTGATCCTGTTCGGAACGGGGTCACGGTCGGGGGTCGGGGACGCCGGGCGCAGGATCCTCGGCCTGGTCGTGTTCGCCGTCTACCTGCTCGTCGTGGCCGTGATCGCCGCCCAGCTCGGGTACGCCCTCCCCCGCGACCTCACCACCACTGTCGCCGTCTTCGCCGTCGGCTTCAGCTGGATGCCGCTGGTGATGGTGCCCTGGGAGCGGCTCGGCCTGGGCCGGTTCGTGCCCAGGGCCGTCTCACGCAAGGCGGAGTGAATCCGCCAACTCGTCGGCCACCTTGGTCAGTTCCTCGCCGAGCCCGAGTGACGTCCACAGCAGCCGGCACTCCAGCGCCGTCGCGTGCCGGACGGGCAGGACGTAGTGGGCGACGCCCTCGACGACCACACCGCGGTCGGACTCCGGGTCCGTGGGCTCCTGGCGGTGGACGCGCAGGGCCGGTCCCAGCGGGAGTTCGACCTCCGTCAGGCCCAACACCCCGCCGAAGTAAGGACCTTCGGCCAGCTCCGCCTCCGCGCGGAAGGCGGCCAGGCTCAAGGACTCGGGCGGCACCCGCAGTTCGCGGACGCTGTACGAGGCGATGATCGCGTCGTTGCGCGGCGCCAGCACCGAGGCGCACAGCGCGCCCTGCCGCACGGCGGCACCCCAGTACCAGAGCAGGTCCTCGGCGAAGGCCGTACGCAGCCGTTCGTCCGTCTCACCGCCCAGGTGCTCCGCGGCCAGGCCCAGCGCCCACTCCTCCGGGTCCTCGCACCGCAGGTCCAGCACCAGCCAGTTGTGCGCGGCGGGCAGATCGACCCGGCACTCCCGCCAGTCGTCCGGCGACACCATCCCCGCGCTCACACTCCCGCCAGCGACGCGTCGGGCCCGGTGACGTCGATCTCCGGGTCGCCGCCGAACAGCCCGACGAAGCTCTTGGTGTCGGACCCGGCGCCGGTACCGGTGGCGCCCAGGGACACGGAGTTGTAGGCGATGGCCTGCTTGAAGGCATCCGGGGTGCCGATGAAACTGAGATCGGCGGGGTCGATGTTCTTGATCCGGGCGAGTTCGTCGACCATGCCGGGACCGGCGTACATGCTCGCCAGACCGCGCACACCGGCGGTCTGGTAGGCGTCCCGCGCGGCGGAGAAGTTGTCGCCCACCTTGAACAGGTCCCGCCAGTTCGAGCGGATGGTGCCGAGGTCGTCGGCGAAGGAGCGGGGCAGCCCCCGGAAGGCGGCGCCGAGCGACACGTCCGGCAGGGCGGCACCGGGCCGCGCCCCAGCCCGGGCGCCGACCATGGACTCCACGAGCGCCCGGCGCGCGGCCGAGTTGAGATTGGGGTTCCAGGCCCGTACGTACTGAGTGGCCGCCGTCCACACCCGGCTGCGCCCGACGGTGGCGGCCAGCTTGGCGCCGGCGGAGAAGACGCGCCCGATGCCGAAGGTGGCGAGCCCCAGCACGTCCATGGCGACATCGCCCCAGGAGCCGTCGCCGTTGACGGCGAGCAGCACATGGCAGACCAGGGAGACGGCTGTCGCGATGAGCGCGATGGTGCCGAGCACACCGGCGAGGGCCTGCCCGATGATGGGTATCCAGCCGACGACGAGGGCAAGCAGCCCGCACACGGCGGCGATGGCCCCCGCGATGTCGGCCACGATCTTCAACGTGTCCCGGAGGTCGTCCAGCCAGGAGTCGTTGAGCCCGTCGCCCTCGGTCGTGTCGTGGATCTTCTTGGCGGCGGTGTCGCCCGCCTTCCTGTGCCGCGTCTTCAGGTCGGCGAGCTGGGAACGCAACCCGTCGAGGTCGCCCTGCAGATCCTTCGCGGCCTTGTCGAGCTTCTTCTGCCCGGCCTCGTCGGTCCCCTCGGGCGGGTTCTCGGCCCGCGACTTGGCGCTGCTGAGATCGCCGGCCTTGGTCTCGGCCTGGGTGAGCAGCTTGTCGGCGTCCTGCTGCACCGACTCCAGCGTGGTGCAGTACTCCTTGATCGCGGCGCCCGCGTCGGCGTACCGGTCGTGCGCCTTGCTGACCGTCTTCGCGGTGTCGTTGGCCTTCTCCGCGAAGGCGCGGCCGGCCTCGGAGTCCCAGCTCTCCAGGTTGCCGATACGGCGCAGGGCGGCAGCGGTGTCGGTGATGGTCTTGGCGGTGGCGGTGAAGCGCCGGGCCAGCGCCTGCATGTCGTGCAGATCGCCGGGGACCGGGTCACCGCTCTCCCCGAGCACTTCCCAGCGATGGGCGGCGGGACGGGTCACTTGGCCTTCCCCTTGCCTTTGCCGATGAGGGCGTTGTAGAGCGCGGTGTCCAGCTCGGTATAGGCCTTGCCGGACTCATGGGCGAGCGTGCCGAGCCCCTTGATCTCCTCGATCATCTTCTTGCGGTTGTCGTCCCAGCCGTCGGAGAACTCCTGGAGCCGCTCGTAGAGCGTCCCGTGCCCGACCGTGTTGCGGTCGTACTGGTCCATCAGCTTGTCGAGCCCTTCGAGCTCGGTGGCGACGGTACGCAACCCGGTGCCCGCGGTGCGCAGATCGTCGGTGGAGACCTTGAGTTTCTTGCTCACTGTGCACTCCCCTCGGTCGGCTGGTGCCAGCGCAGCGTTCCGGCCACGGCGTCGAAGAGCTGCACCATGGCGTCGGCGATGGGCTCCAGAGGGGTGCTGAAGGTCAGATGCAGCACCTCCTCCCGGTCCGGTACCGGCACGAAGTACTCCACGATCGTGTCGTCGAACTCGGTTCCCAGCTTCCGCGACTGCTTGGGCCGCTCCGTGCGCCGCAACCGAGCGGCGGCCCCGGCGGCGGGAAGCTTCACCGGCTCCACCTCCCCGGACCCGGCGAGCGCGACGACGGCGTCAAGACTGTCAAAGGCCCGGTGAATACGGGTGACAAGCAAGGAGGCGGACAACGGAATCCCCGCTGCCTCCAGGAAGGACAGGTACAACACCACCCCGCCCTGCTCGACCCCCGCCTCCGCGGCCCCGAGCAACTGCTCCTCGGCCTTGCGCCGCAACACGGGCTGATCGTCGACCCCGGCGAACTGCCGCTTGATCAGCGCGGCGACGGACGCCTCCCGCCGCTCCTGCGGCAGCAGCGGGATCCGGTACCAGTCCTCGGGCGTGACCAGCCCGAAGACAGGTGCACGCGTTTCGGTCATGTCCGACTCCCGGTGGCGCGAATCGATCGACGGAGGCGGGCCTACCGTAGCGGGTGCCTCAACCGCACCACCGGGCTCCCCCGTGACGCACACGATTCGCCCACACATCCGACGCCGAGATGCAGTCGGTCAGGTCACATCACCCTGGGTAATCATGCATAAACCGGTTGTCCGCACCAGTTTTGACCTCGCCGTTACGACGCTTCCAGCAACCCTCTTTCAAGGCCTCGCCAAACCAGGCCACGGCCACGCCTCCCGTACCGGTCCCCACAGCCTGACGCTTCGAACCCCTCGCTGCCGACGAAGCCACCAGTACCGCCGCATCGCCCTTCCGACCGAGTGCGTCCATTCCCTCAAGAGCCACCGGGAACGCCAGCAAGAAGAACACCAGGACGCCAGAACCAACTGGACGGGCAGCGGGCTGGTCTTCCCCACCTCGACGGGCACCGCCCTCGACCTCACCAATCTCACCCGCCGCTTCGCCCGACTCCTCAGTCGGGCAGGGCTCCGCCGCATCCGCTTTCACGATCTCCGGCACTCGACCGCGACCCTGCTCCTGGAACAGGGCGTCGACCTCGTCGTCATCAAGCAACTCCTCGCCACGCTCACATCGGCGTCTACGCCCATATCCGACTGTGCCTCAAGCATGCAGAAGCGGCTCGGCTACCTGAGCCCTATCGAGTTCGAGGAGAAGCACTACACCGACCAGGCAGCGGCCGAACAAGTGAACCTGAAACCACGTCGCCCCGCCCTGCCCTGCTAGTCAGCCACTCCCGCGCAGCAGGGGAACCACAAGGGTCGCGGTGCACCGGCTGGGCTGTCACTGCAGGTCCCGGCCCACGGGGCTGTCGAGCGGCCCAGCTCCTGGGCGCGTGGATCGTCTTCGAGGACGAAGCAGGGCAGGACTTGTAGCCCGGCAAGGGCCGCACCTGGTCAAGGAGGGGAGAAGGCCGCTCGTCAAAGTAGTGGGCAAGGGTTCGGCCGGGTCTTGATGGCTGGGATGACCTGCGTGCGACCAGGCCACGAGACCCGTCTGATCCACCGGGCCCAGACGTGGGTGTACGTGGAAGTGCCTTGTCGTACGTCCGTGTTGCTGTTGCCGCAGCGTCAAACCGCCGAGAGCACCACCGAGTTATGCCTTGGTGGTGCACCTCTCTTGTGGTCGACGCTCGACTCGACGTCGACCAGCGGACTACCGAGCTGAAATCTTGATCAAATTACTTCGACTTCGTACCCGTACTGCTCCTTAACGTTCTCCGCCATTGCATGGCCAGCGACGCGCGGGATTTTTCGCTCCCACCAGCCACGACCACCCCGCGCCTCGAAACCTTGGGCCAACAAGCTGGCAAACTTTTCGTCCACTCGCTGAACTTCCGACTTGAACCACGTCAGTTCGGGCACTTCTTTTACCATCGAGTCGTCGATTACACGCTGAAGAAAACTACGAATGGACAAGTCGTCCCAGTATTCAAATAGAGTACCTTCGTAGCCTTCCATGCAGTCGTCGACAAATTCTGACCACTCTTCAATTGCCCGATGGGGGGTCAGCCGCGGGGATCGGCCCAGATCCACAGCCAATTCCCTGAACCTGTCAAGGAACAGCATGACTTACCTCTTCTCTTGGAGTGCTACCGATAATTCATCACGCTTCGACGGAAGTAAGAAAGGCCATCCGTCGGCCGGAAGAACGTCGAGATGCTCCCACTGCTGTTCATGTACCCGTAGTACCCCGTGGTCGGATCGAAGCGATGCATACCACCACTAGCCGTACGGACACTGATCGCCGAATCTGGGCCATCGCCGCTCATAAAGTCGCGAGCGGCTTGCCGATACGCCTTTCTTCCACCTGGTCGATCAAACTCCGGCATATCTGGTTCCACGGCACGCGGTTCGCGCTGCTTGCCCCTCTTAAGTCGCACGTCCACTCCCTTGACGTGCTTTGCATAGTGAACTGCCGCAGATAGGTTCGAGTTGAAATCCGGGCAATTACTGTTGTGAACGAGTACCGGCGTAGTCCCCGCCAGCACATAGTACGTGTGCAGGTCATCGACAGTCAGGTTATAGGTACGTGCATGCCGACTGAAGGGGCGGTTTTCAGTGACGATGACCGTGTCACCTGCATCTGTGCGCAGGGACATCCCAGCTTCGAGCCGAAGAGCCGGGATCCAGTCGTCTTCCGAAGGCGACCAGAACGGGTGCTCGTGTGTTGCCGTGAGTTTCTCGATACCGTCCTCAGTAGCGATGGACAGTTCATTGAAGTGCTTGTCGTCTTCCGTGACGATGAGGTGGGTGACTTTTCGCGGTCCGGTCTCACCAGTTTTCGGATCGGCAGCAAGGACTTCGTCCCCTACCTCGATATCTTCAATGTCTGATGTTTCACCGTTGGCCATCAAGACGTCAGTGCCAGCCAAAAAGCACTTGCAAGAGCTAGGCTTCTGGGGGCCTCGGCCAAAGAGTCGGCCATTTCCGCTGACCAGCCCCATTTCTGCCCCAGCATCCGCCAAGTCGACCATTGGGCTCGCCCAAAGGTCGCCGCACTCGCTCTCGCAGGCGTACATCATTGCCTTGACGCGATTCCACGGATCCGGGTCGGTTCCGTCGTCGCGAGGGGCCATGCAGTAGAAGTTCTTACTGGGGTGCGCGTCGCATACGTAATGGACCCAGTGAAGGACCTCTGCAGCTACCTCATCAACCTTGGGGCTGTTGGCAGGGAAATATATGGCCGGGTAAATCTGGACGTACCACGTCTTGCCGACCTTGACCAGGTTGTTGGAGTCCCCATTTGCCGCATCAGGCAGTTCTCCGGTATACCCCGCTCCACTCGATGCCCCCGAGTTCACACCACCGGCGTTGGGGGGAGCGACGGTTACAAACCTCTTCTCACTGCCGTTGCTTCCCGTTCCTCCAATGGGATATCCGACCCCACAGACATCCGCCCTACACAGACCAGACGGGTCACTGAAGCTGACCGGGCTGTTGTTGGAGTACGCATAACCGTTGATCTGCAACGGATCCGTAAGCACCATCACCGGATCCGCCGAAATGAACCGCCCCGCCGCCTGGTCGTATTCCCGTGCGCCGATGTGCGTCAGGCCCGTGGAGTCGTCGATGCCGACGCCCAGGTAGCTGCGCTTGTTCGGCCAAGTGGTGGGCTTGGTGCCGCGGGTCTCGCCGTACGGCTTGAAGGCGCGGCGGGTGATCGACTGGCCGCTCGCCACCTCCACCGAGGTGTTGGCGGTGCCCAGGTGGTCGGCGATCAGGACGGTGAGCTTGTGGCCGGTCGTCGCACCGTTCGTCGTGGTGCGGACGACCGTGGGGGCACCGGGGTGGGCGTACGAGCGGGACGCCTGGGTGATGCTGCCCGTCGCGTTCGTCGTCACCTCCGTTTCGCCCAGGTAGAGGGTCGAGCCGGAAGGTGAGTTCTCCAGGAGGCGATTGCCGTCGGCGTCGTAGACGTACGTCGTCTTGACGCCGTCGTCCGTGATGGAGTCGAGCTTGTTGTCCGGCGACCACTCAAGGTGCTGCGTGGTGTTGGCCAGGTCGCGCACCTTGGTGTTGCCGGTCGCGTCGTTCTCGTACGAGCTGCCCTTGCCGGACGGGTTCGAGCCTATCCACGCCATGGTGTGCGGCTGGATCTTGTACGACGGGGTGGTGCCGTTGCCGGCGACCGTCTTGCCGTAGCCGTAGGTGAACGTGGTGTCCTTTGTGGCGTCCGCCGGGTCGTGCTCGACGAGCTTCGCCCGGTTGGCGAGCCAGTCGAAGGTGAAGGACTGCCAGTAGGCGGTGGAGCCGGTGGAGACCGTCGCCGCGTCGGGTGCCGCCGCCGCGAGCGTGGACGTCAGGGTGGTGTCAGGGCTCGTGTGGTCCGTCGACGCGTCCGGTGCTTCGGCCACCGGGCCGGAAGCGGGCGCGTAGCTGGTGCGGTGGCCCCATGTCGTGCCGTCGGACGCCTTGCATCCCGTGCCACTGCCGTTCGGGGTGATGTTCGACGTCCAGGCATGGACCAGCTCACCCATCACGTCATAGGTGAAGCACTGGTTGTCCCAGGTGTTGTCACCGAACTTGCGGGCGTTGGATGTGATCGAGCCGGAGACGTCGTAGGAGTAGTAGCTGTCCGCGATGCGGTGCGGGCCAGCGGTTTCGCGGTCCGAGACCGTGCGCTGGAGGCGCCCCGTGTAGGGGTCGACGAAGTTCGTCGTCCAGACGCGGTATGGCTGGGCGGCCGAAACCGTGCGCAGTGCCTCGCCGTACGGGGAGTAGGTGACATCGGACGTGTACCACTTCGCGCCCGAAGTGGACTCCGGGAGGCCGTCGCTGTTGTAGCGGGTGACGACCTTCTCGCTCGCCAGGCCGCCCACGGCGGGCAGCGTGGCCGAGTGGGGCTTGCCCGTGGGGGTGTACGTGTACGCGTACGAATACGTGCCGGACAGACCCGCCGTCATGGAGTTGGCGGGGATGACCGTCTCGCTGCCCTTGACGTTGTAGTCGGAGTCGTAGCCCGTGACGCGGTTGATGTAGTCGCCCGTGTCCGTGTGCCGGATCGAGGCGAGGGGCTGGCCGATACCGCCGGGCGCCGTGTCGTAGGTGTACTCCTTCTCAGGGGTCGCCGTTGCCGATCCCCGGCGCACCTTCACGATGCGTCCGAGGAGGTCGTACTCGGTGAACGTCTCCTGCTCACGCGCGTTCTTCACCCGGTTCGGGCGGTCGGCGTCGTCGTACCAGGTGTCCGTCCGGCCGACGTCGGGGTCGGTGGTCGACGTGACCCGGGCCCGCGCATCGTACGTGTACGTCCACTTGTTCCCCGCGGGGTCGGTGACCGTGTCGAGGTGGCCCCGTGCGTCGTAGTCGTACGTCGTCGTGCGCCCCTCCGTCGCGGACGACGACTCCTTGGAGTAGTGCTTGATGGACGTGACCCGCCCGAGCGCGTCGAAGTACGTGCGCGTCGTCGGCGTCGTCGAACCGGGCGGATTCACCCAGGTGCTGGTGTCGCTGTACGTCGTGTAGGTCGCGAACTTGTAGTGGCCGCCCTGGTAGACCGAGGCCCGGTGCTCACGCTCCAGTCCGTCGTAGCGGAACTTGGTCCACGTGGGGATCACACTGTCCGACTTGGGGACGAACAGCTCCTGGCCCGGCTCCCCCTTCGCGAGGTACGCGCCGGTCTTCTCGTCGACCAGACCGTGGTCGTTGTAGCTGGTGTCCGTGACGATCCGGCCCGGACCGTGTGCCTCGGTCTGGGTCTGGACCTCACGGGACAGACCGTCGTAGAGGGTGACCTGGCGGCTGTAACCGCCGTCGTCCTGGAGGGTCTCGGTGGTCACCGCGGCGGGCTTGTTGACCTTGCCCTTGGCGACCGCCGAGTGGTACGTGAACTTCACGTTGGGGGACTTGCCGTCCGAGCGGGACGGGGCCCAGCCCTTCACCAGCCGGCCGAGAGCGTCGTACTCGGTACGCGTCACACGGTTGTTGGGGTCCGTCACCGTCAGGGGCAGGGCCCGGCCGGGGTCGTACGTCGTCGTGGTCTCGTGCCCCAGCGCGTTGATCGTCTTCGTGGAAGTGACCGGGCCACCGGAGTCACCCGGCGTGTACTGCGTCTCCGTGGTGCCCACGCCCGGTGCGGTGACCTTGCGGGTACGGCCCAGGGGGTCGTAGGTCACCGTCATGACCTGGGAGTACGACGTGCCCTTGCCGTCCGTCTGGGCCGCCGAGGTCAGCCGGCCCTTCGTCGGGGAGGCTCCGTAGGCCTGGCCGTCGTAGGAGTTGCGGACCGCCGATATCAACTGGGTGGCCGGGTCGGCGTCGGCGTGGTTGGCGCAGGACGTACCAGTGGTGCGCTGTTCCTTCGGCAGGCCGATCAGCCAGTCCGAGGAGTTGTGCACGTACGACGTCTTCGTGCACGTCCGGTCGGACAGTTGCTCCCCGTTGCTGCCGGGCTTGACGACCGCGGTCTCGATCTGGACCGGCAGGCCGTAGGTGTCGTCCACCTCCGTGAGGGTGCGCACCGCGCGCCAACTGCTGCCGTTCCGCTGGATCTTGTCCGTACGGTCGATACCGACGCGGTGCGCGAGCAGCGGATCGGCCGCGGTGCCGTCCTCGTTCTCACGGGCGCGGGAAGCGGTCTGCTTGGACCACGGGAAGTTCAGCGTCCATTCGCGGGCCTTGCCCAGAGAGTCGTCGTAGGCGATGGATTCCGCGACCATGCCCGCGTACTGGGGCTTGTCGTCCGCCGCCAGCGTGTACTTGCCCGTGGAATCCTTCACCTCTCCGCCGGTGCCCAGGAAGTACCTGGTCACCGAGCGCGACTGGGGGTTCAGCTCACCCGGCTGGGGCACGGTCCTGGTGCCCTTGTCGACGGTCACCTGCCGGTATCCGCGCCAGTCGCTGTACGTCCGCAGCGAGGGACGGGTGAACTCGTCGTCGCTCTTGGCCCAGGCCGCACCGGAGTACTTGTACGTCATGATGATCGGCTTGCTGTGCGAGGTGACCTTATCGGTCTGGGTCACCGAGGCGACGACGTACTTGTTGAACCAGGCCTTGGCCGGCTTCTTCTCGTCCCCGTCCGGCGACCAGCGGACCGGGTAGCAGGTGCCGTTGCTCCTTTCCTTGTCCGTCGCGGGCTCGGTCGCGCAGCCGCCCCGGTACTCCACCTCGATGTCACCGCCCAGTTCCGTGGAGACGGTGCCGATGCGGGGGCGGGTGAAGCCGGGTCGCTGGTCGCTCGCTCCCCTGCTCACCAGGTTGGGCAACTGCCGGTCCAGCAGGCGGGCGTGGAGCGGCGACTCCGTGCCGACCGTGTACGGGGAGAAGCTGATGCCGTCCTTGGACTGGAGCGTGCCCTTGCTGTCGCCTGGTGCGTAACCGGTGCGGGTGATGGAGTTCAGCCAGAGGCCCGGAGAGGTGTCGTACCAGTCCAGCGGGAAGGACTGGTGCAGCGTGTACTTGTCGACCAGGCCCAGTCCGGACTGGCCGGCGCGTGCGGCCTTCGTCGTCACAGTGTCCAGGCGCATCTGCGTCCAGAAGGACGGGAAGGACGGGCACAGCTTGGACGTGGACTTGCAGTTGAGGTTCCCGGGGGTGTCCCACCAGGGGCGGTAGGCACCCGGGTCGTCCGTCTTGGCGAAGTTGGCGGCCTCGCAGGCGCTCTCCGACTTGAGGCAGCGCTGCTTCACACCGAACGTGACGGTGGCGGAGGGCTTGGTCAGGTCCGCGGTGCGCATCCCGTACTCGATGGACGTCGGGTACGCGTAACGGTCGTACTGCTCGGGCGACTTGAACTTCTCACGGACGGCGTAGTAGTTCGTCTCCTGCTTCCAGTTGACCACCATGGCGTTGCCGTGGACATCGACGACCTTGTCCATGCCCCAGCGCCAGGCCTGCTGCTTGCCCGAGCCGCAGCGCGAGTCGGCGAAGGAACTGTTGTGGCAGGGCTCACCGGGGTGGTTGCCGAAGACGGGGACGGTGGAGACGGAGTTCGTGTCGGCGTGGTCACCGCCCACGTTGTTCTGGCCGTAGTAGTACTTGGTGCCGTCCGGCGTGGTGACGACCCAGTACTCGCCGTTGTTGTCGCCGTTGCTGCCGCCGGTGCGGTGCTCGACGCGCGTGCCGTCGTCCTGCTGCGGACGGTAGATCTCGGTGCCCGTCTCGGGGTTGCCGCCCTCCTCGACCCGGACCAGCTCCACGGTCTTGCCGTTCAGGGACATCACGGCGTTGGCCGACACCCAGCACAGGTCGGCGGTCTTGTTGGCCTTCGCGGTGTTGTTGGGCGTGCCCGCGTCCAGCTTCTTGCGGTCATCCTGACAGGTGCGGTAACGCCGCTCGATGTAGCCGGGATCGTAGCTCCAGCCCTCCCCGATCCACGACGCCTGCGGCGAGGACACACCTGTACGGCCGTCCACTGTCTGGGAGTTGTAGCCGAAGGTGATAGCCGGGGCGGGGCCCGCCGGTGGCGGCGGCACCGTCAGCGGGTACGACCAGGTGAAGGCGCCGGACGAGCCGCCCGCCTCCCACTTGCCGTCCGAGGCGAGCGGCGTCGCCTTGAACGTGCCGCCCGCACCGCCGCCCGAGTCGGCCGTACCGACCACAGCGGTGGAACCGGAGGCCGCCGCGGTCGTGGCCGATGTCGAAGTCCGGTACGCCGCCTGGACAACGCCGGAGTCACCGCGCCCGGTCGAATGAGCCGCTGCCGGTGTCACATCCTCCTGTGCTCCGGGGTCCACCGTCGCCGTGATGGTCCCGGTGGCCTCGTCGTTGACCGTCTCCAGTTCCTCGTACGCCTGGCACGCCTCGTCCTCCGGCGTGTCCAGGTAGCAGTCGGGGAACTGAACCAGTTTCAGCCGGGATGCCCAGTCCGCACCGTAGAGGTTCTTGAACGTGGAATAGTCCAGCTTGACCGACACTGGTACGGCACCCGTGTCGGGTCCTCGGACCACCATGACCGTGCCGCCGACGCTCTGACTGACCGCCGAACTGCGGTCAGGAATGGTGACCTGCCACGTACCCGTCGGAGCCGGCTCGTCGGGTGCCTGGCCGAGGCTGACCGGCAGGTTCCCGACCGGGGTTTCCTCTGCTGCGGCCGCCCGGGCGGACAGCGAGGCCTGGCTCGCCGTGGAGCCGAAATTGACGGTGCCCGTCACGTTGGACGGTGGGGTCACCGAGTTGGGCGGTGGCTGGACCTGCTCCTTGGGAATCTCCGCACGAAGGGACTCCAGCTGCCTGCTGAAGGGCACGCCCTCAAGAGGCTTCTCCTGGTCCAGTTCCTCAAGCGTCAGCGTCTCACGACCGACCTCGGCCTGAGCGGGATCGGGCGGCAGCGCCCATGACTGGGCGGGAAGCAATCCCACCAGCAGCACAGCGGCCAGGGTGGGCACGGCTGCACGCGTGACAGTACGACGGGCATGCGGAAGTGGGCCGAACACGGCGAGGTCCCCCCGGACCACTCGGAGCGGGACCGGTAACGGACCACGCGCGACAACGTTTCAGTTCACGGGGATTCTGTGACCGGACTGTGAAGAAACGCCAGGCCCGCCGGAATCATGTGATCAATGCCACGGTGCGTAGCGATGCGTTACGCAATGAATGCAGCCAACCGCGAGAACTGCCGACATAAAACCGCGCGTGCCGTTTTTAGTCGAGCAAGGGGCAAACAGATGCTATTCACTCCATAAGCACCACTGCCGCAGCACGATTTGGCAGGATATCAGGTATTTGTTCGCCTCAATATTCACGGCAGAAGCTGTCTTTGACGGGACGTCAAACTAGTTGAGAGGCAAACGAAGCGCCCTGTTCATACCCCTCCGCGCAGACCGCACAGGATGACGACAGCTTCTTCATGGGTCATCATCAGGTCGCCTCGCCATGCCCTTGCCACGGCCGGCCGACAGTCTCGGCGACGGCGCACCCTGGCCTGTCGCCGGTCCACAGGGGGAAGGGGAGTTCGTCCCATGTCGCGCAACTGGCGCCGCAGACCCGGCCGTCGGGCCACTGCCGTGCTGATCGCCACCGTCATCGCCGCGACCGGCATCGTCTACGCCGGGTACCGCCTCGACGACGGAACCGAGGGCCGGGACGACGCCCGCGGCCGGCACACGCGGCCCGTGACCGAGGCCGCCGCCATCGACCGGGCCGCCCGCACCGACAAAGCGGTTGAGGTCACCGCCGCGCGTACTGCGAACTCCACCACCTGGGCCCTCCCCGACGGCCTGATGAGGAAGCGCGTGTACGCATCGCCGATCCGCGCCAAGGTGGACGGCGAGTGGAAGAAGATCGACCCGAGTCTGCGGCGCGCGAAGGCCGGTTGGGAGCCGAAGGCCACCAACACCCGCATGGTCTTCTCGGCCGGATCTGGCAAGGCCGAACAGCGGGCCTCCCGGAGTTCCGTGCGGCGGGCATCCCTGGCGCAGTGGGCGGCGGCGGACGACAGCGCCAGTCCCCTCGTCACGCTCTACGTGGACAACAACCAGCACCAGATCCAGCTGACCTGGCCGGGACCCGTTCCCGCGCCGATCATCCAGGGCAACCGTGCGCTGTACCCGGAAATCCTCCCCGGCGCGGACCTGGTCCTTACCTCGGAGGACGACGGATTCGCGCAGATGCTGGTGCTGAAGGAGCGTCAGGCAGCGTCCGATCCGCGCGTGCAGCAGCTTGTGTACGGCCTCCAGTCGTCCACGCTCACCTTCCGCCTCGACCCACTCTCCGGCATCGTCAGCGCCGAGAACGCGTACGGCAACGAAGTAGCCGTGTCGCCCACGCCGCTGATGTGGGACAGCAGCGGCGCCCCTGCCGTCACCGACGGCGGAGTCGGTGCGACGGCTCAGCCGACCGAGGCGGAGACCCCGGACCCCACGGACTCCCCCAGCCCGTCTCCCGAGGAGGGCGAGGATCCCAGCCCCAGCCCGACCGATGAGGAAGAAGTCGAGTCGGACGAGCAGAGCGACACCGACGTAGAGGAACTGCCCTCGGACGACCCCGAGCCCGAACCCACCTTCTCGGACTCCCCGTTGCCCTCCGCACCGACCGAGCCGACCCCCGCTCCGTCGCAGACGGGGTCCGCGAGCACGCTGAGCCTGCCCTCCCTCAACGGGCCCTCCCCCGACTCACGCGGCGAACTGGTCGAGCCCGACCTGGAGGTGGGCAAGTGGACCCTCACCCCTGACCAGGAGTTCCTCCAGGACCCCGAGACCACCTATCCCGTCTTTATCGATCCCTCGGTCAAGAAGCACATCCAGAACTGGACGACTGCCTACAACCGGCACCCCAACGCCACCTTCTACAACGGCAAGGGCTTCAATCCGGGAGGTACGCACGAGGCCCGTGTCGGCTTCGAGTCCGACACGTGGGGGACGTCGCGGTCCTTCTTCAACATGGACTTCGACTCGTCCCTCAAGGGAACGAAGATCGTGAGGGCCAAGCTGCGGCTGCTGGAGACCTACTCCTGGTCGTGCAGCCCCCGCTCGATGAGCGTGCACCTCACCGGCCGCATCAACGCGCACACCAACTGGAAGAACGCCCCCAAGCTCCACGACGGCAACAAGCTGGCCACCAAGAGCTTCGCGCACGGCTACAAGTCGGGCTGCCGGGACGAATACGAGGCGTTCGACGTCAAGAAGGGCGCCCAGGAGGCGGCCGACGACGGGGACAAGTCGATCACCTTCGGTATGCGTGCACGCGACGAGAACTCGCAGTACGCCTGGAAGAAGTTCCAGGCCAACGGCGACCACGGCCCCGTTCTCGAACTGGACTACAACCGCCCGCCCTCCATCGTCGCGAACTCCCTGGATCTGGGGCCGGACGCCAAGTGCACGACCACGAAGCCGTATGTCCGCGTGGGTTCGGGCAAGCTGACGTTCACGGCCAAGGCCACGGACAAGGACAAGAACCTCGATTTCTTGAACTTCGACCTGTGGCCGATCGACAAGTGGAAGGAGACCGGCGACCTGCTGGGTTCGACCGGCAAGGTGTCGGTGGGCGATGACAAGGACTCAGTGGTGGCGACGACGTCGGGGTTCCCCACCAGCAACCTCAAGAACGGCACCTACTCCTGGCGTGTGCAGGCCCATGACGACAGAGACTCGCGGTCCAAGTGGGCGCCCTCGAAGACTCCGTGCCGCTTCGTGCTGGACACCTCTGCGCCCAGTTCACCGAAGGTCAGCTCGACGGACTTCCCGAATGCCGACGGAGAGAATAACGGCTTCGGCAACGACGCCGAGGACGCCAACTGGAGCACCAAGAAGTTCGGAACGCCCGGAAACTTCACGGTGCGCGCCCTCAACAAGGACGTCGTCCGGTACGAGTACGGCTTCAACTCGCCGACCTACACCGGTTCCGTGAGCAGGACCGCGGGTAGCGAGACGAGTGTCAGCGCCACGATCAGCAACGCCAAACCGCCGGCCGCAGGGCCCAACGTGCTCTATGTGCGGGTCGTGGACAGCGCGGGCAACGTCTCGGATCCGACGAAGTACTTCTTCTACGTCAGCCCCCGCGACCAGGCCGACAAACCCGGCGACTTCACCGGTGACGGGCTTCCCGACCTCATGGTCGTCACCGAGGCCGGCAACCTCAGCCTCTACCCCTCCCAGGCCAAGGCGGACCTGTCCAAGGGCAGCGGTGACCTGGACTACTCCATGTCGGGGGCCTACCGGCCGAACCCCGACAAGGATCCGAACGGCGACGATCTGCCACCGTACACAGCAGCGCCCAGTGGGCACTTCACGGGAGCTCTGATCTCGCACAACGGCGACATCTACGGCGGTGACGGCCTCCAGGACCTGGTCGTCCGGGTCGAGGGCAAGCTGTGGGTGTATCCGGGTGACGGCTACGGCGCCGTCAACATCGACCGGCGCCGCGAGATCCTCCTGCCCGAGGGAGCGCCCAGCCCGTCGGCCCTGACGCAGATCGTGGCAGCGGGCGACATCACCGGCGACGGACGTACCGACTTCCTCGCCACCGCCGGTGACGAGCTGTGGGCCTTCACCGGTTACCACGGGGCCACCGTCGACCAGGCTGTGCGGCTCATCGCCTCGTCCGCCTGGGCCGAACGTGATCTGGTCGCCGTCCAGGACGTCTCGGGTGACGGTGTCGCCGACCTCCTCTACCGTTCCGACACCTCCGGAAGACTGCTGCTGCGCAAGGGGATCGCGGCCTCGGGCGGCGGTGTCGTACTGAACTCGCTTTCCTCCGCCGCCAATTCGGCCGACGGCACGGACAACGAGTACGCGGCCTCGGGATGGACGAAGGCGAGCGTTCCGCACCTCTTCGGGACGCCGGATGCCAACGGGGACGAGGTGCCCGACATCTGGGCGGTCCGGTCGGACGGCTCGGTGCGCTTCCACGCCGGTGGCAAGACCGCTCTGTCCGGGTCCGGGACGGAGATCATCACGCCCAAGGACTACTGGAAGACGCGGATCGCCATCGGATGAGTCCGGACAACGAGGTGGGGGCCCGCACCCAGGGCCCCCACCGCTCCGTCGATCAGGCCGACAGCGGGTCAGCTCTTACGGCGCCGCGATCCACGGGATGCCTTGCGACCGCCGCCGCGCTTGGCGGCGGATGCCGAACCGTCCGGCCACAGCTGCGGCTTGCGCTTGGCCGCGAGGTCCTCCGCCCAGCCGAACCACACGATGCAACCGAAGATCAGCAGCCAGGCGAAGACCAGCACCGGCCACGGACTCTCCAACAGCCAGGAGAAGTGCATCCACATCACGTCGATGCCCCACAGCTGGTCCCACATCGTCGCCGCGGCGAGGATGCAGATGTTGTGCCACAGGTAGATCGTCACCGCTCGGGAGTTGAGCAGGGTGATCAAGCGGTCCCAGCGGCGCAGGCGGCGCGGCCACTCGGACCACGAGGGGCTGAAGTGCAGCAGCAGCAGCACCGTGCCGAAGGACCACAGGGCCTGGGCGAGGGGCATGCTGTCGAGGTCGTTGCCCTCCCCGAAGTCGTGGTTGGTGGCGTACCACAGGCCCAGCAGGGCGATCACCGGCGCCACGGACGGCACGATGTAGCGCGGAAGACGGCTCAGGACCCCCTCTTGGTGCGCCATACCGAGAATCCAACAGGCACCGAAGGTGCTGAAGTCGGTGAGGGCGGAGGGGAAACGCTCGCCCGGAAGGTCGAGGTAGCCCTGCTCCAGGACAACCGCCAGCACCAGGGGCGCGAGCACTGTCGCCACGGGCACCGCGCGCAGCAGCTTGAGGATGAACGGCGAGAGGAGGACGTACCAGAGGTACGCCCGGATGTACCAGAGCGGTCCGGCGAAGTCGACGGCCCAGTTCTCGCCGATGACACCGTGGATTCCGGGAAGGCCCTCGGCGTACGGCGGATCGCTCAGCGGAACGATCCAGTAGGCCAGGTGAATCCACCACCAGCCGGGGTGGTTGTCGGGGTCCGGGCCCCAGCCCTGGATCACCATGCCGGTGACGCCGACCGCGCCCAGCAGCCACAAGGGGGGCAGGAGCCGGCGCATACGACCCCTGATGACCTGTATCGCCGGACGCTTCAGGGAGCGCGCCATGAGATTGCCGGCGAGGGCGAACATCACGCCCATGGAAGGGAAGACGAGCGGGAGCCACGCCCAGCCCATCAGGTGGTAGAGGACCACCCGGAACAGGGCGAGAGCGCGGAGAAGATCGAAGTAGCGGTCGCGGACGGGGCCGCGGCGGACCTTCTCCTCCACCGTGTCGGCGGGCTTCGTCTCCTCGGACGGCGGGGTCACGAGGACCGTCGTGTCCAGGGTGTGATGCGCGGTCGGTGGCTGGCCTGCACCGGGCGTCGCCGAGACCGGCGGGAAGTCACCGGAGTAAGGGTTCATCGAAGTCACCGGACCGGCCTCTCATTCATTGCCTGCTGACCGAGCGCCGAGTCCGGCACAGGTGCCCCGACCACACCCGTCCGCCGCAGCTTCTGCCAGCGCAGGCGGCCGCCGGTCAGAGCGGTGATCCAGGACTGCAGGAGCACGACGTACATGAGCTGTCGGTACAGGATCTGCTGGAGCGGCAGGGAGATCAGGTGGACCATCTTTTCCCGGTCGAGACGGAAGGCGTAGGCGGCGCAGACCGCCTGGATGGCGAGGACGCCCAGCCAGGCCATGATCGTCTTCTGGGTCGGGCCGAAGATCAGGCCGTAGAGGAGGAAGACGTCGATCAAGGGGGCCAGCAGCGGGGCCAGCACCATGAACAGGGAGACCAGAGGCAGGCCGACGCGGCCGAAGCGGCCGGAGGGGCCACGCTCCACGATCGCCTTGCGGTGCTTCCAGATCGCCTGCATGGTGCCGTAGGACCAGCGGTAGCGCTGGGACCACAGCTGCTGCACGGTCTCCGGGGCCTCGGTCCAGGCGCGGGCGTTCTCCGCGTAGACGACACGCCAGCCGTCGCGGTGCAGCGCCATGGTGATGTCGGTGTCCTCGGCGAGCGTGTCGTCACTCATGCCGCCGACCCGTTCCAGGGCCGTGCGCCGGAAGGCACCCACCGCGCCGGGGATGGTCGGCATGCAGCGCAGCATGTCGTACATCCGGCGGTCCAGGTTGAAGCCCATCACGTACTCGATGTGCTGCCAGGCACCGATGAGCGAGTCCCGGTTGCCGACCTTGGCGTTGCCCGCGACGGCGCCGACGCTCGGGTCGCCGAAGGGCTGCACGAGTTCGCGGACAGTGGCCGGTTCGAAGACGGTGTCGCCGTCCATCATGACGACGATGTCGTAGCGCGCGTTGGCCACACCGCGGTTGAGGGCGGCGGGCTTGCCCGCGTTGAGCTGGCGGATGACCCGCACGTTGGGCAGGTTCATCGCCTCGACGATGCGCGCGGTGCCGTCGGTGGAGCCGTCGTCGATGACGAGGACCTCGATCGGGTGCTCGCTCGCCATCAGGGAACGGACAGTGTTCTCGATGCACTTGGCCTCGTTGTACGCGGGCACCAGCACCGACACCGGTTCGGTGACCGGCGGTCCCCAGCGGAAGCGCCGTCTGCGCACCTTGCGGGCGTGCACCGCGGACAGCACCAGCATCAGCACGAACCGGCTGATGACCAGGAAGCCGATGATCGACAGGCCGACGACCAGCACGGCGGTGATGTTGTCGGAGGCCTGCACCAGGAAGACCCAGGCCTTGCCCTTCCACAGTTCGGCGCCCGTGACCTGGCTGTGCGCGCTGGGCGCGTCGAGGGCCTCGGTGAGGTTGTCGAACTCGTAGCCCCGCTCCTGCATCTGCGGCAGGAAGCGGTCCAGGGCCGCGACGGTCTGGCTGCGGTCGCCACCGGAGTCGTGCATCAGCACGATCGCGCCCTTGGTGCCCTTGGGCGTGGCCTTGCGGATGATCGCCTCGACGCCCGGCCTCTTCCAGTCCTCACTGTCGGTGTTGTTGACGACCGTGATGTAGCCGCGCGAGCCGATGTACTCGGTGACCGGCCAGGACTCGTTGTCCATGGCGGCGGAGAACGAGGAGTACGGCGGCCGGAACAGCGAGGTGCGGATGCCGGCCGCGCCGGTGATGGCGAGCTGGTTCTGCGACAGCTCCCAGTCGATGCGCTTCTTGGTCTGGAATGACAGGTCCGGGTGGTTGAAGGTGTGCAGGCCGATCTCGTGGCCCTCTTCCACCATGCGCTTGACCAGGTCCGGGTAGCGCGAAGCCATGGTGCCGGTGACGAAGAAGACACCGTGCGCGTCGTGCTTCTTCAGCACGTCCAGGACCTTGGGGGTCCACTCGGGGTCGGGCCCGTCGTCGAAGGTGAGCACGAGCCGGCGGTCCGGCACCTTCAGGGTCTCGGTGCGGCCGCTGCGGGCGTCGATGACCGGACCGCCCTTGAGGATCTGCTGCGGAACCTTGTCGTTGTCGGCGGCAGGGCGGACGCGGTGGTCGGCGAGGATCTCGCTGTGCACGTATCCACGCAGCATCAGCATCGCCATCATCGCGGCAAGGACAAGAACCGGCAGCAGCAGCCGCATGGGCACGCGGCGGCGCCGGGCGTCGGGGGCCTGGGGACGGCCGCCCCGACGGCGGGAACGGGAAGCCATCAGAGGGTGTGCTCCGGGTACGGGTCGTGCGAATGAGCGGTGAGGTTCTGGGGCTGGCCCGCGGCGACCGAGTCGGCTCCGGTGCCACCGCCGGCCTCGCCGCCGCCGGTGGACTCGGTCTCTTCCGGCGGTGTGGGCTCGCCGGTCTCCGTCTCGGTGGGGCCGGGGGCGGGCTCGGTCGCCGTGTCGGTGGGGTCCGGCTTCGGCGTGGTGCCGCCGGTACCCGAGCCGGTGGTCGGCTTCTTGGACGTCGTCGGCTCGGGGTCGGTGGTGGCGTCCGGCGCCTCGCCGGTGGCGGTGGCGCCCGGCACGGCGGCGGTGGCCCCTGCGGAGGGCGTGACGCCGTCGCTCGCGGAGGGGCCGGCGCCCGGGGAGGCTCCGTCGGGCCCGTCGGTCGACGCCGACTCGGCGGGCAGCGGTGAGGTGTCGACCTTTCCGGCCGGGGTGTCCTCCTTCTGGTCCTGAACGGGCAGCCAGGGTGCGTTGGAGTTGCCGGACATCAATGTGACGACGATCACGACGGCGTAGACCGCGCAGGCGAGGGCCACGGCCATGCCGATCCGCCGGAAGCGGCGGCTGCGGCGGCCGGACTCGTCCACGAAGACCGGCCCGTCGGAGGCTTCCGAGCCGTTGGGGCCCGCCTTGGCTCCGCGCAGCGAACCGTCCATCTGGAGGTTGACGCTGTCCAGCTGGATGGTGACCTCGTGCGGGTCGTGGGTGGCGGCGTCGTCGGCCGCGTCCCAGGGGTCGCGGATCGCCGCGGGGGACTCGCGGACCTCGGTGACCGGCGGAAACGGGTCAGCGGGGGCCGGGCCGTTGCGGGCACCGCGCGGCTGAAAGGCATCGTTTGCAGCCGCGTTCCTCGGCGCCTCACCGCGTCGGCCCGCGCTCGGCAGCGCCTCGGTGCGGTCGAACCGGTCGAACGCCGAGAGCAGCTCGGTCAGGTCCTCCCCATCCGCCGCGGCCGGGCCGCCGGAGCCGGAGGCCCCGGCGGGGCCGCCGCCGGGCACGGCTTTGGGGAGTACAGCAGTCTCGTCCCCACCCGCCGGTTCCGGTCGGAACGCCGTGGTGTTGGGAAACGCCTGTGTGCCACCCCCGCCCAGCGGCTTCGGCTGGGTTCCGGATGCGGCCTCGGGCCACTCCGGTTGGGCGTCTTCTCGCCAGTTGTTCACGCGCGCACATCCCCCCAGGGACAGTTCCGGGTGCGCGTACGACACTGAGCACCCGTCGATCGGTACCGGGCCCCCACCCGGGCCGAGCGCCCCCTTTACCACAATGTGCTCAGGCCAAGAATGTAGCGCACGAGTGAGTTCTGTGTTTGCCGTGTGTCATTAGTTGAACCGCATCGTGACTTTGTCACTGGCTGGAATCCAACCCTCCGGGTGTGGCCGAAGCCACTCCTCCGCGGCCGCCAGCTCGGCCCCCGCCCGTCTCAGAGCGTCCAGAGCGGGATGCACCAGCCCCTTCCGCCACACCAGCGAGACCGGGGAGAGCGGCACCGGATCGATCAAGGGGCGCAGTACCGAGGCGGGCATGGCCGGAAAATCCACGACGGCGAGGACGGGTGTCCGGGTCTTCGTCATGATCCGCTGGAACTCCTCGACGCCGACGGCGACCGGCGCGGGAGGCGCCACCTCGATCCCCCGCCCGGCGAACAGCTCGCGCGCGAGATCCGTCCACTCCGGGGTGCGCGGATTGCCCGCCCCCGCGTATACGACCGAGCCCGCCAGCGCGTCGAGCGGTACGGCGTCCAGGGCGGCCAGCGGATGCCCCTCGGGCAGCAGCACCGCCATCGGTTCGTAGCGCACGGGCTGGTGGTCGAGGCCGGCGCGCAGGGCGGGGGCGAGTCCGGAGTACCGCCCGAAGGAGGCGTCCAGGCGTCCGGCGAGCAGATCGGCCGCGGCTCCGGTCAGCCCGCTCTCGTAGCGGGCCATCAGTTCGAGCTCGGGGGCCAGTTCGCGGGCGCGGGCGAGGACGCGGTGGCCGGTGCCGAGGCCGGGCGAGTTCAGGTCCACCAGCAGCGGCCGGGCCTGTCCGAACGCGGCGAGCAGGTCCTCGTGCGCGGCCAGCGCCCGCCGGGCGTGCGGCACCAGGCGCTCCCCGTCCGCGGTGAGCGTGACCTGACGGGTGGTCCGGACGAACAGTTCGGCGCCCAGCTCCCGCTCCAGCCGCCGTACGTCCCGGCTGAGCGCCTGCTGGGCGACGTAGAGCCGGGCGGCGGCGCGGGTGAAGTGCAGTTCCTCGGCGACGGCGAGGAAGGCGCGCAGGAGTCGGGGGTCGGGCATGCCGGGAATTTACAACGCGGGTGTGTCAATCGCCGCGGAGCAGGTGTTGGACCCCTTGATCCACTCCGGGTGAAGGTGGGGCCATGCCTCGACCGACCTCCGCCTACCGGCGGCTCTTCGCCCTGCCCGGGGCCCGCGCCTTCACCGCCGGGAACCTGCTGGCCCGCCTGCCCATGGGCATGTTCAGCGTGAGCGCGGTCGTGATGATCGCCGGGGAGCGGGACTCTTACGCGCTGGCCGGGGCCGTGGTCGCGGCGGGGCTGGCCGCGACGGCTCTGGTCGCGCCGTGGATCGCGCGGCTCATCGACCGGCACGGGCAGGCGCGGGTGGCCCTGCCCGCCACGCTGGTCGCGGTCCTCGGCGGCCTGTCGCTGATCCTGTGCGTCCGCGCCGGGACCCCCGACTGGACCCTCTTCGCCGCGTACGCCGCAACCGCCACGACGCCCAACATCGGCGGCATGTCCCGGGCCCGCTGGGCGCATCTGCTGAAGGACGACGCGGCGGCGCTGCACACCGCGAACTCCTTCGAGCAGGCGGCAGACGAACTGTGCTTCATGCTGGGCCCGGTCCTGGCCGCGTTCCTGAGCGGCACGGCCTTCCCGGAGGCGGGCACGCTGGCGGGCGTACTGCTCCTGGCGACGGGCATGACGCTGTTCACGGCCCAGCGCTCGACGGAACCCCCGGTACGGCCGCGTACGGACCCCACACACCCCCCGTACCGCGCCCCGGGCATGCCCGCGCTGCTCGCCGTCTGCCTGGCCATGGGGGTCGTCTTCGGCGCCGTGGAGGTCGTCACCCTCGCCCACGCGGACACCCTCGGCCACAGCACGGCGGCGGGCGCGGTCCTCGCCCTCCAGGCGGCGGGCTCCTGCGCGGCGGGGCTCCTGTACGGCGCTATGAGGCCGGCGAGTTCGCCGGAGCGCCGCTACCCGTGGTGCATAGCGGCGATGACGGCACTCCTGACCCTGCCCCTGCTCGCGGCGACGCTCACCGACTCCCTGCTCCTCCTGGCCGCCACGCTGCTGGTATCCGGCATGGCCACCGCCCCCACGATGATCACCAACATGACCCTGATCCAGCACCGCACCCCCGAGGGCCACCTCAACGAGGGCATGACCCTGGCGGTGACCGGCCTCCTGGGCGGCATCGCCCTGGGCAGCGCGGCAGGCGGCTGGACCGCGGAACACGTGTCGGCTGCGGCAGGATACGGCGTACCGGTGTGCGCGGCAGTGCTGGCCACCGCCATGGCGGTGGGCACTCGTGCCGCAGCTGCGGGCAGTCGTGCCGCTGGGGCGGCACGGGTGGGCGCAGCGGCACCCCGCAAGCGCGGGCAGGCGAACCCACCCCCGACGCGCGCCACCGCCCCGCGTCAGTCACCCGGCGTCGACGCCCCGGTCTCCGAGCCTCGGTAGTCCTCGTCCTTCTGCCACGGCCCGACGCCCAGCTTCCCGGTCGTACCGAGGTCCAGCTCCGGCGTGACCATGACGGGCGCGTCACCGGGGGCGGCCTGCACACGGACGTAGGGCGCGTTGACCGGATCGCCGAACTCGGTCGTGTTGCGCCACGCCAGTGACGCCCGCGCGGCCTCACCGGGAGCCAGCGAGACAGGACGCGCGGTGTCGTCCCCCAGCCCGGTACTGATCGACCCCGTCCCCTCCAGGATCCGTACGCCCGTCACCTTCCGATGGTCCTCGTCGAACAGCTCCAACTCGGGATAGCCGTTGAACCGCAGTGTCTCCGCACCGCAGTTGACCAGGTGCAGCCCGACCACCCGCAACCCCATCGCGGCGTCGCCCTCGTCCGCGTACACATGCACCCCGGACTTGGGGCAGGGGCCGGACTTGGTCGGTGCCTCGGCGGTGGGGACGCTGCGGGCGCGGAGGATTTCGACGGTGGGCGCCGCGTCCGGCGGCAAGTCCTTCATCACCACCGTCCCTTTGACGGTCCGTCCGGCACCGACCGCCTCGACCGTGCGGTCGATCGGCTCCATGCCCCGGCCGGAGGAGCCGAACGCGAAGGTGATCGTGTAAGTGGCCGTCTCCGGACCGCTGTTGGTGACCTCGAAGTCGGCGGAGTAGTCGACGCCGTCGCAGCCGCTGCCGGGCCCCCAGGCATACAGCCCGGTCACCCGCACCTCGTCGTCGCCCTGGCCGTCGGACGGCGGCAGCGGCAGCTTTGACGGCGTCCCCGAGGGACGTGCGGCGGGCGTCGGTTCGTCCGGTGCGGTGGGCAGCGCGCCGTACTGCTGCTGCGAGGGGCACAGGGTGGCCCGGGCGACCCGCCCGTCCCCTCCTCCCCCGGCCTCGTCGCTCTTCTCGGTGCCGCACGCGGCCAGTAACAGGGCACCCAACAGGACAGCGGGAACTGCGCGACGGGGGGTAGGCATCCGTCCACCTCATCAGCCGGTGATCGTCGAGAGCAGTGGCCCACCTCACACCACCCGTCACAGCCCTGTCACAGCCGCAGCCGGGCACGACAAAGGCCCCGTCGCCGGAAGCGACGGGGCCTTGGCCCACATGGGGTGGTCCCCGGAGGGACAAGTGGAGATGGCGGGAATCGAACCCGCGTCCAACGGTGCGGAATCAGGGCTTCTCCGTGTGCAGTCCGGTACGAGTTTCTCGGCCCTCCGGATCACCCGGACAAGTCCGGAACGGGCCCAGTCACTGTTTGATTTCCCTCTTCACCCCGTGACCGGGATCAAGGTTTAGTTCCCTAGCTGATGCCAGGATCCGGGTCGGGAACAGCCCCGGGCTGACACTTCGCAAGTCGCTACTTAGGCAGCGAGGGCGAAGGAATCGCGCTTGGTGTTGGCGATTATTTGTTTCGGCCTGTGGTTAACGAGATCATGGCCGCTTCCTCGACACGCTTCCCCTGCTTCGACAGCCGCTGTCGAAACCGATCATCCCCATGTTGTTTTTTCAAACACCCTCTGGTGAGGGCGGCGCGCACCCTCGATGAGGTGCAGTGCCATCGTACGTGACCAACGCGGGCGCGTGCCAGCGTATTCCCGGCGTCGGACGGCGCCGGACGGCATCGGACCGCGTCAGACGCCCCGCTGCCGCCGCTTCGCCGCCGCGATGGCCCGGTCCGACTCCCGCCGGTCCTGCTTCTCGCGCAGGGTCTGGCGCTTGTCGTACTCCTTCTTGCCTCGCGCCAGGGCGATCTCTGCCTTCGCCCGGCCGTCCTTGAAGTACAGGGCGAGCGGCACGATCGTGTGACCGGTCTCCCCCGCCTTGACCTCCAGCTTGTCGATCTCCTCGCGGTGCAGCAGCAGCTTGCGCTTGCGGCGCGCGGAGTGGTTGGTCCAGGTGCCCTGGGCGTACTCGGGGATGTGCGCGTTGTGCAACCACGCCTCGCCCCCGTCGACCTGGACGAAGCCGTCCACCAGCGAGGCACGGCCCTGGCGCAGCGACTTCACCTCGGTACCGGTCAGCACCAGACCGGCCTCGTAGGTGTCGATGATCGCGTAGTCGTGCCGCGCCTTCTTGTTCTGCGCGACGATCTTGCGCTTGCCGCCCTTCTCGCCGTCCCTGGCCTTGGCTGCCGACCCGCCCTTCTTGGGCTGGGCCTCCTTGGGTACGTACATTCCCTTGCTCATAGTGCCGTCCATTTTCGCACTACGGAGGGGGTCGGCGGGAAGCAGATTTCGGGGGCGGGGGCTACGTGGGTCCCAGTCCGCTCAGTACCGTCCCGGCCCGCTCCAGGGCCTGCTCCTCGACCTTCAGATCGGGCTTGATGCCCTGGCCGTCGACCTCGCGGCCGGAGGGGGTGCGGTAGTGCCCGACGGTCAGTTCGGCGACGGAGCCGTCGGGGAGCCGGCTCGGCATCTGCACCGAGCCCTTGCCGAAGGTGCGCGAGCCGACCACGACCGCGCGGCCGCGGTCCTGGAGGGCGCCGGTGACCAGTTCGGCCGCGCTCATCGTGCCGCCGTCGACGAGCGCGACCAGGGGTCTGGTGGTGTCGCCGCCGGGCTCGGCGTGCAGGGCGCGCTGGTCGCCGTCGACGTCGTAGGTGGCGACCAGGCCGCCGTCGAGGAAGGCGGAGGCGGCGGTGACGGCCTCGGTGACCAGTCCGCCGGAGTTGCCGCGCAGGTCGAGGATGATCCCGGCGCCGTCGGGGGCCTCGCGGACCGCGCTGCGGACGGTGTCGCCGGAGCCCTTGGTGAAGGAGTCGACGCGGATGACGGTGACCGCTCCGGCCAGCTTGTCGACGGTCACCGAGTGGGTGGAGAGGGTGGCCCGGCGCAGCGTGAGGCTCCACGCGCGCGTGCCGCGCTCCAGACCGAGCCGCACCTGCGTACCGGCCGCCGCGTCGGTGGCGTCACCGCGCAGTAAGGAGACGACCTCGGTGACGGGCAGCCCGTCGACCTTCTCGCCGTCGACGCTGCGCAGCCGGTCCCCGGCCCGGATCCCGGCCGAGGCGGCGGGCGATCCCTTGCCCACCTTGCTCACTTCGATACGGCCGTCCCGCTCGCGCCGCGCCCACAGGCCGACGCCGGTGTACCGGCCGTCCAGGGCCTTCTCGAACTCCTCGTACTCGCCCTCGGAGTAGATCGCGCCCCAGCGGTCGCCGCTGCGGCTGACCGCGCGCTCGGCGGCCTCCACGGGAGACTTGCCGTCGGCCATCGCCTCGGCGGCCGCGGCCGCGACCTGCTCGTGGCGGACGCTGGTGCTCGAACGGGCGGCATCGGAGGCGGACTTCCGTTCGGGTCCGGGCAGGGAGTCGGTCGCCGCCCCGGCGACCAGCACGCAGGCGAAGACCAATGTCAGGGCGGCCCCGCGGCGGATGCGACGGGGCTGGCAGAACAGGTCACGACCTGACATGCCGGTGAGTCTAGGACAACGCAAGGGGCCGTACGGTCCGTTGACCGGACGGCCCCTCTTGGTAAGAGTCACACCTTCAGGTACTTGCGCAGCGCGAAGAACGCGGCCAACGCGGGCATCAGCAGACTCGTGGCGAGGATGAGCGGCAGCTTGGTCAACACCGCGTCCCAGCCGATGAAGTTGATCAGGTTCAGCTTCTCGGACAGCGCGAGTCCGTGATCGATGATGAAGTACCGGGCCACCACCAGGAATCCGCAGGCGACGGCGCCGCCGATCAGTCCGGCGACCGCGGCCTCCATGATGAACGGCGTCTGGATGTAGAAGCCCGAGGCACCGACCAAGCGCATGATCCCGGTCTCGCGCCGCCGGCTGAACGCCGAGACGCGCACCGTGTTGACGATCAGCATGAGCGCCACGACCAGCATCAGCGCCATCATCGCGAGGGCGGCGATGTTCATGCCCTCCAGCAGCCCGAAGAGGTTGTCCAGGATGCCCTTCTGGTCCTGCACCGACTGCACCCCGTCGCGCCCGTCGAAGGCGGTCGCGATGACCTGGTACTTCTCCGGGTCGGTAAGCTTGATGCGGTACGACTCCTGCATCTGGTCCGGGGTGAGGGAGCTGGCCAGCGGGGAGTCGCCGAACTGCTCCTTGTAGTGCTTGTACGCCTCGTCCTGCGACTCGTACGTCACCGTGTCGACGACCGGCATCTTGTCGAGGTCGGCGAGGATCTCCTTCTTCTGGTCCTTGGTCACCGCGCCCTTGGCGCAGTTCGGGTCGGACTCGGCGTCGCTCTTGTTGCAGAGGAAGATCGAGACGTTGACCTTGTCGTACCAGTAGCCCTTCATCGTGTTGACCTGGTCGTTCATCAGGAGCGACCCGCCGAACAGCGCGAGTGACAGGGCGACGGAGACGATGACGGCGAAGGTCATCGTCAGATTGCGGCGGAGACCGACACCGATCTCTGACAGTACGAACTGGGCGCGCATGGCGTCTGCTTCAAGCCTTTCCGTGGAACTAGCTGCGGTCTCAGTGCTGGTAGCCGTAGACGCCGCGGGCCTGGTCGCGGACGAGGCGGCCCTTCTCCAGCTCGATGACGCGCTTGCGCATCTGGTCCACGATGTTCTGGTCGTGCGTCGCCATCACCACGGTGGTCCCGGTCCGGTTGATCCGGTCGAGCAGTTTCATGATGCCGACGGAGGTCTGCGGGTCGAGGTTGCCGGTGGGCTCGTCGGCGATCAGCAGCTTGGGCCGGTTGACGAAGGCCCGCGCGATGGCGACGCGCTGCTGCTCACCACCGGACAGCTCGCCCGGCATCCGGTCCTCCTTGCCGCCGAGCCCGACGAGGTCGAGCACCTGCGGCACGGACTTGCGGATCTCCCCGCGGGACTTGCCGATGACCTCCTGGGCGAAGGCCACGTTCTCGGCGACCGTCTTGTTCGGCAGCAGCCGGAAATCCTGGAACACCGTCCCCAGCTGGCGGCGCATCTGCGGCACCTTCCAGTTGGACAGGCGCGCGAGGTCCTTGCCGAGAACGTGCACCTGACCGTGGCTGCACCGCTCCTCGCGGAGGATCAGCCGCAGGAAGGTGGACTTTCCGGAGCCGGAGGACCCCACGAGGAACACGAACTCGCCCTTCTCCACTTCCAGGGACACATCCCTGAGTGCGGGGCGGGTCTGCTTGGGGTAGACCTTGGATACGTTGTCGAATCGGATCACGGATGCACCACGGGTCGCCGGGGGTAGATGAGCGTGACCATACGCGAGTCGGGTGCGGGAGTGCAGGCAGCGGTCGGGGTTGCGCCGGGGTTGTGCGTATTTGTTCCTGCCTGACGAGGTGCGGGAACCGCCCTCCGGGAGCGGGCCGCGCGCCATGTGGGGGAACCTGGCACAGTAGATAAGGGGAACGTTCTGCATCCCCGAGGCGTTCTCCCACTGCAACCACTGACAAGAAGGGCGAGGCGCATGACGTACGACCGGCTGGTGTGCGCGAACTGCGCGGCGCCCGTGAACGAGGGCCGCTGCCCGGTCTGCCGGGCGAACCGCGAGCGACTGCAGCAGGAGAACCCGCTGCTCGCGAATCTGACCCCGATGACGCTGATCGCCCTGCTCGCAGTGCTGATCGCGGCCGTGGCGCTGCTGGCGCACCAGACCGTGTAAGTACACCGCAGGACGTCCGAAGGGCCCGGAGCGCTGATCGCTCCGGGCCCTTCGTCACACAGTGTGTGCGCGGACGGCTACCGTCAGGCAGCGGCCCCGCCGCGGCCGCCGACCAGGCGCGGGAGCACCCGGAAGCCGATACCGCCGGCGATCATCGTCGCGGCGCCGATGATCAGGAAGGTCGTCTGCGCGGCACCGGTGTCGGCGAGCTCGTCGCCGCTGCCCTGGGCGGTGGTGTCCGCGCCCTCACCGGTCTCGGTCAGGGACGAGGAGCCCTGCTGCTGCGGAGACTGGCCGCCGTCGGGGTCGGCGTTGTTGCCGCCGCCGTTGCCGTTTCCGTTGCCATTCCCGTTGCCGCCGCCGTTCCCGTTGCCCGGGTTGGAGGGCTCCGTGGTGGGGTCGACCGGGTCCGGGTCATCGGTGGGCTCGGTCGGCTCGGGCTCCGTCGGCTCCGGCTCGGTCGGCTCGGGGATGACGGTCGGCTCGGTCGCAGTCGGGGTCGGCTCCGGCTCCGGGGTGGTCTCCGTCGGGTCGGGCTCCGGCGTGACACAGACACCCAGGTCTTCGCAGACATCGGCGGATGCGACGCCGGCGGCCGAGAGCGTGGCACCGGCCGCGATCACGGCACCGGCCGCGATCCGGGCGACACGGATCCGCGTCTTCTTGGTCATGTGGTTGCTACCCCCAGTAGCTCATCGTCAGTGAGGCGGCGCTCGGAGCGGTGATCGACGGAGGGTGGTAGCAGAACAACTCACGCCCCCCGGTTCACATGCGCCCCAGAGATACGCATGCCACGCTTTACCCTTCCGATTTTTCAAAGCAACGTCAAGGCCGTTGCGTACGCGATGTCCAAGTACGGGTTCTTTGCCGGGGGTTGGAGCCTGTGAGTGTGATGTAAAACCCAGACATCGCGGAACAGATGGGGAAGCGGCGGGGAAAGACAAAGGCAACTGCCGCCTCGGGGGTGGCAGTTGCCTTTGTCGACAAAACGCTTCGCTTACTTCTCCTGCTGCTTGCGCCAGCGAATTCCGGCCTCCAGGAAGCCGTCGATCTCACCGTCGAGCACGGCCTGCGGGTTGCCGACCTCGTACTCGGTGCGCAGGTCCTTGACCATCTGGTACGGGTGCAGGACGTACGAACGCATCTGGTTTCCCCAGGAGTTGCCGCCGTCGCCCTTGAGCGCGTCCATCTTGGCCTGCTCCTCCTGGCGGCGCCGCTCAAGCAGCTTGGCCTGGAGGACGTTCATCGCGGTCGCGCGGTTCTGGATCTGCGAGCGCTCGTTCTGGCAGGAGACCACGATGCCGGTCGGCAGGTGCGTGATGCGCACGGCCGAGTCGGTGGTGTTGACGCCCTGGCCGCCGGGGCCGGAGGAACGGTAGACGTCGATGCGCAGCTCGGACTCGTCGATGTCGACGTGGTCGGACTGCTCGACGACCGGGAGGACCTCCACACCGGCGAAGGACGTCTGTCGGCGGCCCTGGTTGTCGAAGGGCGAGATCCGCACCAGGCGGTGTGTGCCCTGCTCGACGGAGAGGGTGCCGTACGCGTACGGCGCCTGCACGGAGAAGGTGGTCGACTTGATGCCGGCCTCTTCGGCGTACGACGTCTCGATGAGCTCCGTCTTGTAGCCGTGGCGCTCCGCCCAGCGCAGGTACATGCGCTGGAGCTGCTCGGCGAAGTCGGCGGCGTCGACGCCACCGGCCTCGGCGCGGATGTTCACGAGGGCCTCGCGGGAGTCGTACTCCCCGCTGAGCAGGGTCCGTACTTCCATCTCGTCCAGCGCCTTCTTCACGGAGGCGAGCTCGGACTCCGCCTCGGCGCGGGTGTCCGGGTCGTCCTCCTCCTCGGCCATCTCGAAGAGCACGGCGAGATCGTCGATCCGCGAGCGCAGGGCTTCGGCCTTCCTCACCTCCGCCTGGAGGTGGGAGAGCTTGCTGGTGATCTTCTGCGCCTCGTCCGGGTTGTCCCACAGGGACGGCGCGGCCGCCTGCTCCTCGAGCACGGCGATGTCTGCCCTCATCTTGTCGAGGTCCAGAACGGCCTCGATCGACTCCATGGTCGAGGAGAGGGACTTGAGCTCTTCGGATACATCGACGACTGCCACGCCTCCAGCGTAACGGCTACCGCAACCGACCAGAGCCGACCGGTGCCACCGCAGTACCTCCGTAGCTGCGGGCAGTCGTGCCGCCGCCCTCACCCCGCAGCTGCGGGCAGTCGCGCCGCCGCATCCCCGTAGCTGCGGGCAGTCGTGCCGCTGGGGCGGCACGGGTGGGCGCAGCGGCACCCCGCGAGCGCGGGTAAGCGAAACCCCCGCCCCGCAGACCACCGGCGCAGGTCAGCTCACGGCGACGCCGGCGCCGAGTTCTTCGTGTCCCGCGGAGTCGCGTCCGCGTCGTCGTCCGACACCGCCACCCACGTACCGACCCCCACCGCCGCGACCAGCACCACAGCCGCCGTAGCAAGCGTCAGACGCCGCCGCCGCGTGGCCGCCCGATTACGGGCCGACCCCGGCCGGGGCGCACCCGCCGCCCGCGGCACCCGCGCCGTCCCGTGCGCACCCCCCGCCAGCTCGTCCGGCCCAGGAACCCGCATCGACGTATGCGTGTCCCGATTGGAGTCCGCCGGCTTCGCCCCCGGCACCAGCGGCACCGCCCCCCGCCGCACCGGCCCCGCGGCGGCCGGAGCCGACGGCACCGGCTCCTCCTCCACCGGCTCGGTGTCCGGCTCGTCCACGTCCAGCGGCGGCATCCCCGCCAGCAGCGGCAGCAGCTCCCGCAGCCGCGCCCCCAGCTCCGAGGCGCGCAGCCGGGACGCCGGGCCCTTGGCCAGGCACTGCACGATGAGCTGCCACAGCTCGTCCGGGATACCGGGGAGGGGCGCGACCGTCTCGGTCACATGGCGGCGCAGCACCGCCCCCGGATGACCCCCGCCGAACGGCGTGAACCCCGCCAGCAGCTCGTACAGCACGGTCGCCAGCGCGTAGATGTCCACCGCGGCCCGCGGCGGCAGCCCCTCCACGATCTCCGGCGCCAGATAGTCCGGCGTACCGATGATCTTCGTGGCCCGGGTCCGCTTGGGAGAATCGATCAGCTTGGCGACGCCGAAGTCGGTCAGCAGCGCCGGATGCGCGCCGCCCGGTCCCAGCGGCCCCTGCATGTCCAGCAGCACGTTCTCCGGCTTCACGTCCCGGTGGACGACCCCGGCGGCGTGCGCCGCGGCCAGCCCGTCGGCGACGTCCGCGACGATCGCCACCGCGGCCTCCGGCGCCAGCCGCTTGTCGCGGTCGAGCCGGGTACGCAGATCCGTGCCCCGCACCAGGTCCATGACCAGGGCGAGGTCGTTGCCGTCCACGACGAGGTCCCGGACCGAGACGACGTTCGGGTGCTCAAGCCCCAGCAGGGCCGTCCGTTCCTGCACGAAGCGTCCGACGAGCTCCTGGTCGGAGGCGAGATCCTCGCGCAGCATCTTGATGGCGACGGGCCCCTCGGGCCCCTCGCCCAGCCACACCGTGCCGGCGCTGCCCCGCCCGAGGATCTGGTGGGCGGTGTACCGGCTGCCGATCTTCCGTGCCAAGGCTGCTCCTACAGACGCGTGTTGCCGATAAAACTACGCGTCCGACGAGCCAACCTTCACCGCGGAGACGGAAATCACCCGCCAGGAGTCGACAAATCCACAGACTCACCGCAGGCAGGAGCCACGAGTGGCTACTTCCCCAGCGCGCTTCCGAGGTCGCCGATCCAGCCCGTCACTGTGCCGAACCAGTCGGAGAGCTGCGCCCAGTAGCCCTTTGTGGTGCCGATCCACTCCTGCAGCGGGCTCAGCTCCCACACCAGCCAGCCCGCCACGAACAGGATGATGATCGTGAACAGGCAGCCCTTGAGGCATCCGAGCCCGGGGATCCGCATCGGGTTGGCGCTGCGCTGCCGCGGCTGCCGGGGCTCGCGCTGCGGCGCCTGCGGCTGCTGCGGGGGCGGCGGCGCGTACCGCTGGGGCTGCGGCTGCTGGGGGCGCGGCTGCGGGGCGTACTGCTGCGGCTGCGGCTGTCCCTGCTGCGGATAGCCGTATCCGGGCTGGGGCTGCGGCGGCTGGGCCCGGCGCTGCGGCTGCGGCGGCTGCTGCTGCGGACGGGCGACCTGCCGCTGCGGGCGGCGCCGCAGCGGGTCCTGGTCGGGGTCGAGGTACTGGACCTGTGTCTGCTCGTTGCGGTCGCGCGCGGCCCGCAGCTGGCTCTGCCAGGGGTGCGGCTCCTCCGGCGCGGGCGGCCCCGGGGGTACCGGCGGCATGACCGCGGTCGGGTCGGCGGCGCCCCGGTTGGGCAGTACGGCGGTGGGGTCGGCGGCGTTGTTGGGGCCGCCGGTGTGCGGCAGGACGCTGGTCGCGGCGTTCGGGTCGAAGGAGCCGGCGCCCTGCGGCAGCACCTGCGTCGGGTCGGCCGAGCCCGGCACCGCGGCGGGCGCCGGGTCGGGCGCGAGCAGCGCGCCCACGTTCTCGGCGGCGGCGATCTGCGCGGAGGAGGCGTGCACGCCGATGCCGTCGGCGACGACTCTGAGGCCGCGCGCGAGATTCTCGGCGCTGGGCCGCCGGTCCGGGTCCTTGGACAGGCAGCGCTCGATGACCGTCCACAGCGGGTCGGGGACGGTGGAGGGGCGGCGCGGCTCGGCGCTCAGGTGCTGGTGGAGCACTTCGAGGGCGGAGCTGCCGGAGAACGGCGGACGTCCGGTGACCAGCTCGTACAGCAGGATTCCGGCGCCGTAGACGTCGACCGCGGAGGTCTGCGGGCGGCCCTCGGCTGACTCGGGCGCGACGTACGCGGGCGTGCCGACGAACTCATGGGTGCGGGTCAGACCCGGGGAGTCGGCCAGACGGGCGATGCCGAAGTCCGTGAGCATCGGGTGCATCTCGCCGCCGTTCTGCTTCAGCAGGACGTTGGCGGGCTTCAGGTCGCGGTGGACGACGCCGTCGGCGTGGCTGGCGGCCAGCGCGTCGGCGATCTGCGCGGTGAGCAGGGCGGCGGCGACCGGGGTGAAGGGGCCGTTCTCGCGCAGGTAGCGGTGCAGGTCGGGACCGTCGATGAGGTCCATGACCAGGGCCAGCAGTTCGCCCTCGACGACCAGGTCGCGGACCCGGACGATGTTCGGGTGGGTCAGCCGGAGCAGGACGGACCGCTCCCTCAGGAACCGCATCACGATGTCCGCGTCGCCGGCCAGCTCCTCCTTGAGGACCTTGATCGCGACGGTCTCACCGGGCTGACCGGGCACGGCCGCCTCGGCGCCCGCGGTCTCACGCTGGCGGGCTCGCCAGACAGTGCCTGTGGCACCGCGTCCGAGCGGCTCCTCAAGCAAGTACTTGCTGCCGACTGGCCGCACGTCACGCGCTCCCTGCTGATTGCCTGAAAGTGTTCCGATGTTCCGAACCACTGTAGTGCCGGGCCCATCGAAACAAAGGTTCGCAGGGAAGACGCTCGGTCCGTTCCGTTTGGTTGCCGAAGGCGGGCGTGACCGATCTCAAGTGATCGTCGGCAGGACAGGGATCAGGCATTTTTACGGGCAGAGCCGACCAATCAAGATCACTATTACCCGGGCGGCGGGCGAGCTGTCAGTGGCAGGTGCGAGGATGCCCTTCAGTACTGGCCGATGTGCTCGTGTGGCGGTGGGGGTAGTCCGCGGTGGGGGACCGCGGGGCGTCGTCCTCCCTACGCGGGTGCCCCGCGCAGAAGGGACCGCTGACGGCGATGCAGATCCGGCTGACCGTCGTAGACCCGCTGGGCCCGTCCCCCGCCGCCACGCGGGGCCGCGCCGGGAGCTGCGACGTGCTGGTCACAGCGCCCGCCGGCACCGCACTGGCCGCGGTGGCGTCGGCCCTCGCCTCGGCGGTCTCGGCGGACGGCTCCGCCCGCGCGGGCGAGTCCGAGCGCGGCGGCCCGGTGGTGGTGTACGCGGGCGGGGAGCGGCTGGACGGCGCGCGGTGCGTGCTGGGCGAGCCGCCGCTGATCGACGGCGCGGTGCTCTCGCTGGGCACCCCGGCCGAGCCCGAGGCACACCCCGAGGTCGACGACGCCCCGACCCAGCTCCATGTGGTGGCGGGCCCCGACGCGGGCGGCGTCCATCTGCTGCACGGCGGGCAGATCCAGGTCGGCCGCTCCGCCGACGCCGACGTCCCGCTCGACGACCCGGACGTCTCCCGGCTGCACTGCGCGGTGACGGTCGCCGCCGACGGCCGGGTCTCCGTCGCCGACCTGGGCTCCACCAACGGCACCACCATGGGCGGCACCCGCATCGGCTCGCGCCCGGTCCGCTTCCCGCCCGGCGCCCTGCTGCGCATCGGCGAGTCGGCCCTGCGGCTCGCCCCGGCGGGCGGCCCCGGCGCCCGGGTGCCGACGGTGCCCGACGGCGAGGGCCATCTGCGCCTCTCGCCCGCCGCCGAGCGCGCCGAGTCCCCCGAGGGCCCCGACGGCGAGACCCGGCACGGCTACGGCTCGGCCGGCTGGGGCGCCTCCTCGGCGGCGCCGGGGGCGCAGCAGCACGGCCCCGTGGTGCCCGGCCAGGGCGGCGCCCCGCGCATAGAGAGCAGCATCCCGCCGGGGGCCGGGGTCCCCGGCCAGCGGGGCGGGGAGACGCACGGGGGCGGGTTCGCGGCGGGCGCGGCGGCCTCCGGCGGCCGTGGGACGGACGGAGCCGGCATCGCGGGTGCGGTGGGTTCCGGTGCGCCCGGGTCCGGCGGGCACGCGCGTGGCGGCGCGGCAGGTTCCGGCGCGCCCGGATCCGGCGGGCACGCGCGTGGCGGCGCGGCGGGCTTCGGCGCGCCCGGGTCCGGCGGGCACGCGCGTGGCGGCGCGGCAGGTTCCGGTGCGCCCGGGTCCGGCGGGCACGCGCGTGGCGGCGCGGCGGGCTTCGGCGCCTCCGCGGCCGACGCGCAGGCGCGTGCGCGCGCCCCCGAACCCGGCGGCACCCGCAAGGACACCCCCCTCCACGGCACCGACGCCCCCCAGCCCGCCCGCAAGCGCGGCGGACTCGGCGCCTGGGCGCGCCGCCTCACCGGTGGCCGCCAGGAGCAGAGCCCGCCCGAGACCTACGCCGACCAGGGCGCCGAAGCCGCCCAGACCCCCGTGTCCACCGCCGCGCAGCACCTCCCGGAGACCTGGCCGGACCCCGCCGCGCTGCTGCTGACCGCGCTCGGCCCCGGCCCCCGGCTCTGGGAACGCGGCCCGGAGCACCCGGAGGCGCTGACCGTCCGGCTCGGCACCGCCGACCGCGCCGCCCCCGACGGCACCGGGCTGCTGCCCGCCGTCCCCGTGACCGCCGATCTGCGCGAGGCGGGCGCCCTCGGTCTCGCGGGCCCCCGCGCGCGGCTGACCGGCCTGGCCCGCGCGGTGCTCGCCCAGCTCGCCGCCCTGCACTCGCCGGACACCCTGGAGATCGTGCTGCTCGCGGCGGACCGGACCCGCCCGCTGGAGGAGCGCGCCCAGGACTGGTCCTGGCTCGGCTGGCTGCCGCACGTACGTCCGGCGCACGGCCAGGACTGCCGGCTGCTGCTGGCGTACGACCGGGAGCAGGCCACCGCCCGCGCCCAGGAACTGCTCCGGCGCCTCGACGACCTTCCCGAGCCGCCCCCGGCCGCCCCGGCGCCCGCCCGCCGCCCCTCCTGGGCCAAGGCCGACCCGGCCGAGCGCTTCCCGGGCCCGTACACCGTGCTCGTGGTGGACGGCGACCCCGGGGGCGCCGATGTACGGGAGGCCGTGGCACGGCTGGCCGCGCAGGGGCCGCGGGCCGGGATCCATGTGGTGTGCCTCGCCGAGACGCCGCCCGCCTCCCCGGCCTCGCCGGTCGCCGACACCTACCGCGAGGCCTGCGCCGTGGCACCGGCGTTCCGGGAGTGCGGCACGGTCGCGCTGCTCAGTGGCGATGTGGCGACCGCGCTGCGGCTGATGCGGGTCGCCCGCGCCGACGCCCCGCACGCGGAGCCGGCCCCGGTCGCCCCCGGCACCGTGGCCACGGTGGACGCCGTATCGCTGCCCTGGGCCGAGCGGTTCGCGCGGGCCCTGGCCCCGCTGCGGCCGGACACGGCCGGAGGGGAGCGGCAGCCGCGGGTGTCCGCGCCGCTGCCCCAGGCGGCCCGGCTGCTGGACGAGCTGGGCCTGGCCCGCGCCACCCCCGCCTCCCTGATGGCGCGCTGGGCGGACGCGGCCGACGACACCGAGGCGCTCGGCGGACGCGCGTGTGCCGTGCTCGGCGCCGGTCCTCGCGGCCCGGTCTGCGCGGACCTCGCCGCCGACGGACCGCATCTGCTGATCGAGGGCCCCGCGGGCAGCGGACGCACCGAACTGCTGCGCGCGCTGGTCGCCTCGCTCGCCGCCGCCGACCGCCCCGACCGGCTGACCATGGTCCTGCTGGACGGCCGGGACGGCACGGGCGGCAACGGCACCTCGGACGGGCTGCGGGTGTGCACGGACGTCCCGCACGTCACCACCCACCTCACCGCCAACGACCCGGTGCGGATGCGGGAGTTCGCCCAGTCCCTGAGCGCGGAGCTGAAGCGGCGCGCCGAACTGCTGGGCCGCTCCGACTTCACCGAGTGGCACGCGAGCCGGCTGCTGACGGACCGGATGGTCGCCCAGCGCTCGGCCGGACCGTCCGGCCGTTCCGGCGGCGCCGCGGATCTCGACGCCCCGCCCAGCTCCACCCTGCGCCTGCGCCCGGCCGCGTCCCGGCAGAAGACGGAGGCCGCGCCGCCGCTGCCCCGGCTGGTGGTGGTCGTGGACGACCTGGACGCGCTGGTCTCCCCCGCGCTGGGCTCCCCCGGCCGCCCGGCCGCCGGATCAGTGATACGCGCGCTGGAGGCGGTGGCCCGCGAGGGCGAGCGGCTCGGCGTGCATCTGATCGCGGCGACGGGCCTGGACGGCCGCACGGCCGCCTCGGAGACCGCGCGCCTGGCCACGCTGCGGGTCGCGCTGGACGCCCCGGCCGCCGGACCGGACGAACCGGCGCCCGGCCGCGGCCGGTTGACCTGGGCGGACGGCCGCAGCACCGCCTTCCAGGGCGGCCGGGTGACGGGCCGTATCCCGCGCACCGCGACCCTGCGCCCCACGGTCGTCCCGCTGGAGTGGCACCGCATGGGCGACCCGCCCGCCCGCCGCCCGGTCCGCGAGCTCGGCAACGGCCCGACCGATCTGGCCCTTCTGGCCAGCGCGTTGGAACGGGCGGCCAAGGAGGTCGCGGCGGCCGAGGTGCCCTCGCTGCTCTGAGCGCCCGCCGGAGCGGGAGTCGAGCCCCAGTCACGACGTGGTCACGATCGGCCACTTGACACTGCGGGCGCTCTTGCCGACCCCGGACACCGGGCGTAGACCAGAGCGCATAACAGGACAGCGCTGAACGTTCGACGAGGCAACGAAGCACGAAGAACGGGGCAGTGATGCGCAGCAAACGCACGATCCGGATCGCCATGGCCACGGTCGGCGCCCTCGCGCTGGCGCTCACCGGCTGCGGCGGAGACGACGACAACGGCGACGGCGGGGACAACGGCACCGACAACGGTTCCGCCTCGACCGTCCAACTCCCCAAGCTCGACGGGCAGACCCTGGAGGTCGCGGCCGTCTGGACCGGCCCCGAGCAGGACAACTTCACCAAGGTGCTGGACGAGTTCGAGAAGCGCACTGGCGCCAAGGTGAACTTCGTGCCCACCGGCAACAACACCTCCACCTTCCTGGGCACCAAGATCGAGGGCGGTCAGCCCCCGGACGTGGCGTTCCTGCCCCAGGTGGGGGTGCTCCACCAGTTCGCCGAGAAGGGCTGGGTCAAGCCCCTCGGCCCCGAGGTCCAGGAACAGCTGGACAAGAACTTCTCCACCGGCTGGAAGGAACTGGGCGCCTACGAGGGCAAGCAGTACGGCGTCTATGTGAAGGCCGCCAACAAGTCGCTGATCTGGTACAACACCGCCGCCTTCGAGGCCGCCGGGATCTCCGGGGAGCCGAAGACCTGGAAGGAGTTCATCGAGACCGCGCAGACGCTGTCCGACGCGGGCTCCCCGGCGGTGTCCATCGGCGGCGCGGACGGCTGGACGCTCACCGACTGGTTCGAGAACGTCTATCTCTCGCAGGCCGGCCCGGAGAAGTACGACCAGCTGGCCAAGCACGAGATCAAGTGGACCGACCCGTCCGTGAAGGACGCCCTGACCACACTCGCCGAGCTGTGGGGCAAGGACGAGCTGATCGCGGGCGGCCGTTCGGGGGCGCTGCAGACGGAGTTCCCGAAGTCGGTGACGCAGACGTTCTCCGGTGACACCCCGGCCGCCATGGTCTTCGAGGGCGACTTCGTCACCGCGAACATCAACGCCGACACCGACGCGAAGGTCGGCACGGACGCCAAGGTGTTCCCGTTCCCGGCGGTCGGCGACGAGCCCCCGGTGGTCAGCGGCGGCGACGTGGCGGTGGCGCTGAAGGACGGCGAGGGCGCGCAGGCGCTGATGACGTTCCTGGCCTCGACCGACGCGGCCGAGATCTGGGCGGCGCAGGGCGGCTTCATCTCCCCCAACAAGGAGATGGACCAGGGCACGTACAAGGACGACGTGACCCGCGATATCGCCAAGGCGCTGATCGCGGCGGGCGACGACTTCCGCTTCGACATGTCCGACCAGGCGCCGGCGGCGTTCGGCGGCACCCAGGGCGTGGGCGAGTGGAAGCGGCTGCAGGACTTCCTGAAGAACCCGAGCGATGTGGCGGGCGCCCAGCAGCAGCTGGAGGCGGACGCCGCCAAGGCGTACAAGACCGGCTGACGCGCCATGTCGGCCGTCGCGAACGAGAGTGCCGGCGCTCCGCCGGCACCGCGCAAGAGCGTGACGGGCACCAGGGTGTGGGTGGCGGTGCTGTTCCTGCTGCCCGCCCTGGTGCTGCTCGGCGCGCTCGTGGTCTACCCGATCGGGTACTCGGTCTGGCGCAGCCTCTTCGACGCGGGCGGGGACGGCTTCGTCGGCCTGGACAACTACGTCGACGTCTTCCGCGACGACGCCACGCTGACCGCCGTGCGCAACACGGCGATCTGGGTGGCGGTGGCGCCCGCGCTGGTGACCGCGCTGGGCCTGATCTTCGCGGTGCTCACCGAACGGGTGCGCTGGGGAACGGCGTTCAAGCTGATCGTCTTCATGCCGATGGCGATCTCGATGCTGGCGGCCGGCATCATCTTCCGGCTGGTGTACCAGGCGGACCCGGACCAGGGCGTGGCGAACGCGGTCGTAACCACGGTGCACGACACGTTCACGGACTCCTCGGTCTATCCGAAGGCCCGCCCCAACGCCCAGGTCAGTGACCTGAAACCGTCCGGCAACGGGTCCTTCACCAGCACCGGAACCGTCCAAGCGGGCACCCCGGCGCTGCTGCCCATGGTGGGCATCGCGCCCAACCGGCTGCCGGGCGAGCCGGAAGACGCCAGGGCCGCCACCGGCGACGGCGTCACCGGCACGGTCTGGCTGGACTTCAAGCTCGGCGGTGGCGGTGAGAAGGGCCGGGTCGACTCGGGCGAGAAGGCGCTGGAGGGAGTGAAGGTCGAGGCGGTCAAGGACGGCGACGTCGTCGCCTCCACGACCACGAAGGCGGACGGCACCTTCACGCTGCCCGACTCCGCCGAAGGGGCTCAACTGCGACTGCCGGGCTCGAACTTCGCGGCGCCCTACAACGGCGTCGACTGGCTCGGCCCGACCCTGGTCACCCCGGCGATCATCGGCGCGTACGTGTGGATGTGGGCGGGCTTCGCGATGGTGCTGATCGCGGCGGGGCTCGCCGGGGTCGACCGGAACCTGCTGGAGGCGGCGCGGGTCGACGGCGCCAACGAGTGGCAGGTGTTCCGCCGGATCACGGTGCCGATGCTGGCCCCGGTCCTGGTCGTCGTACTGATCACCCTGATGATCAACGTGATGAAGATCTTCGACCTGGTCTACATCATCGCCCCGCAGCCCACCCAGGACGAGGCGAACGTGCTGGCGCTGCAGTTGTTCCTGTCGTCCTTCGGCGGCGGCGGCAACTACGGGCTCGGCAGCGCGATCGGCATCATCCTGCTGCTGCTCGTGGTGCCGGTGATGATCGTCAACATCCGCCGGCTCAGGAAGGAGCGCGAGCGGTGAGCGCACTCGACACGCCCGTGCGCGGCAAGCGGTCCTGGGCGTCCCGGCTGGCGAGCGGGGCGGCGGGCGGCGCGCTGCGGGTCTTCCTGCTGCTGATGGCGCTGTTCTGGCTGGTGCCGACGTTCGGTCTGCTGGTGTCCTCGTTCCGCGAGCCGACCGACATCGCCGCCTCCGGCTGGTGGAAGGTGTTCTCGGCCCCGGCGCAGCTCACCACCGAGAGCTACCGCACCCTGCTGGAGAACGAGGACATCACCAACTCGCTGTTCAACACCGTCTGGATCACCGTCCCGGCGACCCTGCTCGTCGTCATCATCGGCGCGATGGCCGGATACGCCTTCGCGTGGATGGACTTCAAGGGCCGCGACTGGTGGTTCATGGTGGTGATCGCGCTGCTGGTGGTGCCGGTCCAGGTGGCGCTGATCCCGCTGTCCCAGCTCTTCGGCGACCTCGGGATCTTCGGCTCGATCACCGGAGTGGTGCTCTTCCACGTGGCGTTCGGGCTGCCGTTCGCCATCTTCCTGCTGCGCAACTTCTTCGCGGAGATCCCCCGGGAACTGCTGGAGGCGGCGCGGCTGGACGGCGCGGGCGAGGTCAGGCTGTTCGCGACGGTGGTGCTGCCGCTGGGCGCCCCGGCCATCGCCTCGCTGGGCATCTTCCAGTTCCTGTGGGTGTGGAACGACATGCTGGTGGCGCTGGTGTTCTCCGACTCCGGCTCGCAGCCGCTGACGGTGGCGCTCCAGCAGCAGGTACGGCAGTTCGGCAGCAACATCGAGGTGCTGGCGCCCGGCGCCTTCATCTCGATGGTCATCCCGCTGGCGGTGTTCTTCGCCTTCCAGCGGCAGTTCGTCTCCGGTGTGATGGCGGGCGCCGTGAAGTAGCGCGTACGAGGGGGGCCGGCCGGGTCGCTCCGGCCGGCCCCTCGGCGTGCCGTCCCCCGGATGCCGCAACGCTGCGTAACCAAGTCACCCCATCGGCCGTTCCGGGGCCAGGGCCTGCGGCCCGCCCGTCCCTGCTGACCGCGCCGACCCATGGATGTTCCCGTTGCCCAGGTTCAGTGTCATCGTCCCCGCGTACAAGGTTCAGGCGTACCTGCACGAGTGTCTGGAGTCGGTGCTCACGCAGTCGTACACCGATCTGGAACTCATCGCCGTGGACGACGCCTCACCGGACGCCTGCGGGGCGATCGTCGAGGAGTTCGCGGCCCGCGACGCGCGTGTACGGCCGGTGCGCCTCGCCCGCAGACAGGGCCCCGGCGCGGCCCGCAACGCGGGACTGGCCGAGGCGCGCGGCGACTACGTGCTCTTCCTCGACGGCGACGACACCCTCACCCCGGGCGCCCTCCGGGCGGTCGCCGACCGGCTGAAGGAGACCGGCGAGCCGGACGTCCTGGTCCACGACCACGCCGAGATCCCCTGGACCGGCGAGCCGCCCCGCTCCCCGGCCCGCGCCCAGTTGACCGAGCGGGGCCCGGCGCCGTTCCGCCCCGAGGACCGGCCGGGGCTGCTGCGGCTGCCGACGGCGCCCTGGACCAAGACCTGCCGCCGGGAGTTCCTGGAACGCGAGGAGCTGGCCTTCCCGCCCGGCAGTCACGAGGACACCCCCTGGACGTTCCACGTGCTGCTCACCGCCGAGTCGGTGGCGACCCTGGACCGGGTGTGCGTGCACCACCGGCTGCGCCGCGAGGGCGGCGCCCCGAGCCGCCGTCACTTCGACGTCTTCGAGCAGTACGAGCGGGTCTTCGCGTTCCTCGCCGAGCGTCCCGAACTCGCCCGCTGGCGGCCGGTGCTGTTCCGGCGGGCGGCCGACCATCTGACGGCGCTGTTCGCGCGCGGCGATCTGCTCCCGCGCGGCAGCCGCGCCGAGTTCCTGCGGCTGGCCCGCGATCTCCTGCGCCGCCACCGGGCGCCGGGCACCCCCGTCCCGCCCCTGCGCGAGCGGCTGCGGCACGCCCTGGTCCGGCTGGGCCTGCACCGCACCTACCGCGCCCTGCGCACAACGGCCGTCCTGGGCCGCAGGACCGGCAAGGGCGCCGTGAAGCTGGCGGGCGCCCTGCGCGCGGCGGCCCTGCGCCTGCACTACCGGATCCAGTTGCGGCTGCCCCTGCACCAGGACCGGGCGGTGTTCCGCGCGTACGGCGGCGCGGGGCACGGCTGCAATCCGGGCGCGCTGGAGGAGGCGTTCCGCACCCACGCCCCGCATCTGCGCACGGCGTGGATCGCCCACCCCGAGCACCACCACACCGTCCCGGTCGCGGCCCGCCGGATCACCCCGGGCTCGGCCGCGTACTGGACGGCGCTGGCCCGCTCCAAGTACGTCGTCGACAACGAGCCGCGCCCGCTGGTGAAGCGGCCGGGCCAGATCGTCGTGCAGACCTTCTCCGGCACCCCTCTCAAGCACATGGGCCTGGACCTGCTCGAACGCCCGGCGGCGGGCGCGGGCACCGACGTCGGGGAACTGCTGCGGGCGGCCGGCACCTGGGACTACGTCGTCTCCGCCAACCGGCACTCCACGCTGGTCCGGGAGCGGGTCCTGCCGGGCTCGTACAAGACACTGGAGTACGGCCAGCCCCGCAACGACGTGTTCCAGCAGGCGACCAAGGCGGACGTGACCCGGCTGCGCGAGTCGCTCGGCATCCCCGAGCACGCGGTGGCGATCCTGTACGCGCCGACCCACCGCGACTACCGCCGCACCCAGCTCTGCCCGCTGGACCTGGACGAGGTGGCGCGCAGGCTGGGCCCCCAGTTCGTGATCCTGGCCCGCGCGCACCGCCGGCACGGCGGCCCGCTCGCCCCCGAGGCCCTCTCGCCCCGGATCGTCGACGTCACCGGCCACCCGAGCGTGGAGCAGCTCTGCCTCGCCTCGGACGCCCTGGTCACCGACTATGCGTCGGTCATGTTCGACTACGCGGGCCTGGACCGCCCGATCGTGCTGCACCTGGACGACGAGGAGGCCTTCGAGGCGGCCCGCGGCACCTACGTCGACCTGCGCGCCTTCCCGCCGGGCGCGATCGCGCGCAGCGAGGACGAACTGGTCGACATCTTCACCACCGGCCACTGGCGCGGCTCCCGCTCCACCCAGCTCCGCTCGGCGTTCCGGGCCCGCTTCTGCCCGTACGACGACGGCCGCGCCGCCGAACGCGTCGTACGCCATGTGGTGTTCGGCGAACACGGGCTGCCGCCGGTCGTACCGCCCGCCGAGCGGCATCCGGTGCCCTCGGCGGCGGCCCGTACGCACGCGCCGCTGCCCGCGGTGCCGCGGCCCGCGGAGCCGCTGACGCTCACCGACCGGCTCTGACCGCCGTACGCACCGTTCTCACCAGGGGAGTTGCCATGCCCTCCAGCCCGTCGCGGCCGACCCCGAGCCGGCCCACCACCTGGCGTCCGGCAGGCCGGCCCGGCGGCCGGGGGGCCGTATGAGGCCGCGCACCTGGGTGCTGCTGCTGGCCGCGCTGTTCGCGGTGCTGCAACTGGCCAACGTCACCGGCCGGGACACCCCCGACTCGCGCAACTACCTCTCCTACGCGCTCGTGCTGCGCGGCGACAGCAAGCCGGAGGCGGCCGAGGCGACCATCGCGCACTACTGCGCGAGCCGGGCGTCGATCGCGCACCGCAGGCAGAACGTGAACGTGGTCCGCTTCCACCGTCCCGATCCGGCGCCGCTGGTCGAGGCGCGGTGCCGGGAGAAGGAGCTGTCGGAGGTCGAGCGGCGGCTGGAGGCGGGCGAGTCGTCCGGTCCGACGGTGCCGTTCTCCTCCGAGCGGTTCATGCGGATCTTCGAGGTGCGGCCGGGCTATCCCCTGTTCCTGGTGCCGTTCGTGACGCTGTTCGGGGTGATGTGGGGGCTGTGGGCGGCCGGGGTGACGGTCGCGGTCGCGGGCGGGGTGCTGGTCTTCCTGATCCTGCGCGCGATGAACCTGCCGGTGCCGCTGGCGCTGACCGGTCAGGTGCTGTACTTCGCCCTGCCGAGCGGGGCGATCGCGATGCGGCCCATGACGGAGGGCCTGCTGATGGCGCTGACACTGGCGGCCGTGTGGGGCTGTGCGCTGGTGCTGCGCGGGCGGCGGGCGGGGCTTGCGCTGGTCGCGGGTTCGCTGGCGGCCCTGTTCACGGTGAAGCACTCCCAGGCGCTGTTCCTCGGGGGGTGCCTGGCGGCGGCGGGCGCGGCGGTGACCGTGGCGCGGTGGCGCAAGGGCGGGGCGCCCGGCCGGGACCTCGCGGCGATCGCGGGGATCGCGGGGATCGGCCTGGGAGCGGCGGTGGGCACGTCGGTGCTGGCGCGGCTGCTCGGCTATCCGACGGTCGCGGAGAGCCTCCAGGACCTGCTCGCCGACCACTTCACCCGGCCGGACCGGGAGCGGCCCTGGGCGGAGTTCTGGCAGTTGTCGGGGAACTTCTGGATGGAGTGGGCGCGCCGGCAGTTCTGGGAGCCGTTCTTCCTCGCCGCGGTGGCGGCGGGGGTGTGGGGGGCGCTGCGCAGGCCGGTGTTCGGGGCGTTCGTGATCGCCGCCGGGGCGACCGGGTTCCTGACCCAGGCCGGGCATCCGGACATCAACATCTGGGGCGGGCGGCTGCTGGCGCTGGCCTGGCTGCTGCCGGTGCTGGGGGTGCCGATGCTGCTGGAGCACCTGGTGCGCGACCGGGTGTCCCTGCCGGCGCAGGGACACGCCGATCGCGCCCGGTCGTCGACCGCTCGATGAACCGGCCGGCGGCCCGATGAACCGATCGACGGCTCCATGAACCAGCCGATGACCCGCTGAACTACTCGATGACGAGGTCCACGTCGATGTTGCCGCGGGTGGCGTTGGAGTACGGGCAGACCTGGTGGGCCTGCTCGACCAGCTTGCGGCCGGTCGGCTCGTCCACCGTGTCGGGCAGCTCGACGCGGAGGGTGACCTTCAGGCCGAAGCCCGCGCCCTGCTTGCCGATGCCGACCTCGCCGGTGACGGCGGCGTCACTCACGTCCACCTTGGCCTGCCGGCCGACCAGGCCGAGGGCGCTGGCGAAGCAGGCCGCGTAACCGGCGGCGAAGAGCTGCTCGGGGTTGGTGCCCTGGCCGTTGCCGCCCAGCTCGACCGGCGGGGCGAGCTGGAGGTCGAGCTTGCCGTCGGAGCTGATGGCGCGGCCCTCGCGGCCGTGGGTGGCGGTGGCGACGGCGGTGTAGATCGCGTCCATGAAGGTTCCGTTCCTGTTCGAGGAGTCGGGGCTCGCTGACGCCCACAAGTAGAGCACACAATTCAGTTGTGCACAACTAAATGGCGAGCAAGAGCTACCCTGGACCCATGAACCGGACCGGGACACCCCACCCGCACCAGGAGGAATGGCTCCGCCTGGACCGCCAGATCTGCTTCTCCCTGCACGCGGCCGCCCGCGCCTTCAACGGCGTCTACCGCGTGATCCTCAAGGACCTCGGCCTCACCTACCCCCAGTACCTGGTCATGCTGGTGCTCTGGGAGCAGGGCACCCTCCCCGTCAAGAAGCTCGGCGAACACCTCCGCCTGGACTCCGGCACCCTGTCCCCCCTGCTCAAACGCCTGGAGGCAGCCGGCCTGGTACGCCGCGAGCGCAGCGCTCGCGACGAACGCTCGGTGGAGGTCGGCCTCACCGAGGAGGGCGCCGCCCTGCGCGAACGGGCCCTGGAGGTCCCCCGCCGGATCGCCGCGGCGACGGGCTTCGAGGTCGAGGAGATCAACGACCTGCGCACCCGCCTGGACGCGCTGACGTCGGCACTGGACGCGGCGGCACTGTCGGGGGCGTAGCGGAAGCGGCGCCGTCCGGGGCATGGCCGAAGCGGCGCCGCCCGGGCCGTAGCCGAAGCGGCCGTTTCTCTTTCATTCTGGGCAAATCGGAGTGGCTATGCTCCAGCACGGGCCAACTGACGAGGGGACGGCCATATGACCTGGCTGATCACCGGCGGTGCCGGGTACATCGGGGCGCATGTCGTGCGGGCGATGTGCGAGGCGGGCGAGCCGGCCGTCGTGTACGACGATCTGTCCACCGGTATCTCCGAGCGCGTGCCCGACGGTGTGCCGCTGGTCGTGGGCTCCACGCTGGACGCCGAGCACGTGACGCGCGCGCTCGTCGACCACCAGGTCAGCGGGGTCGTCCATCTCGCCGCGAAGAAACAGGTCGGCGAGTCGGTGCAGCGGCCGCTGGTCTACTACCGGGAGAACGTCGAGGGTCTGCGCGTCCTGCTGGAGTCGGTGACCCGGGTCGGCGTCCCCTCCTTCGTCTTCTCCTCCTCCGCCGCGGTCTACGGCATGCCGGACGTGAACCTCGTGACCGAGGAGACCTCGTGCGTCCCGATCTCCCCGTACGGCGAGACCAAGCTGGCCGGCGAGTGGCTGGTCCGGGCCACCGCCCGGGCGACGGGGCTGTCCACGGCCTGCCTGCGCTACTTCAATGTCGCGGGCTCGGCCGCCCCGGAACTGGCCGACGTGGGCGTCTTCAACCTGATCCCGATGGTCTTCGAGCGCCTCACCGCGAACGACCCGCCGCGCATCTTCGGCGACGACTACCCCACCCCGGACGGCACCTGCATCCGCGACTACATCCACGTCGCGGACCTGGCCGAGGCCCACGTGGCGGCGGCCCGCACCCTGCGCACCTCCCCCGGCCGCGACCTCACCCTGAACATCGGCCGCGGCGAGGGCGTCTCCGTGCGCGAGATGATCGACCGGATCAACGCCATCACCGGCTACGACCGCCCCCCGACCGTCACCCCCCGCCGCCCCGGCGACCCCGCCCGCGTCGTCGCCTCCGCCGACCGCGCCGCCACCGAACTGGCCTGGAAGGCCAAGCACGACGTCCAGGACATGATCACCTCGGCCTGGGAGGGCTGGGTACGGCTGCACCCGTCGGCGGCGCGCGGGTGAGTACGGGCGACCGCGACCGGCTGGACCGCGCCCTCGGCGCCGTCATCGGCTCGGCCGTCGGCGACGCGCTGGGCGCGCCCTTCGAGTTCGGCCCCGAGGGCGCCTTCTCCGCCCGCTTCCCCGCACCCGGCACGGGCGGCGAGATGTGCGGGGGCGGGGGCTGGGACCCCGGCGAGGCGACCGACGACACGCAGATGGCGGTGCTGGTCGCCGAGTCCCTGCTGGAGCAGGGCGGACTCGAACTCCCGGACGTCTTCCGGCGGTTCCGGCGCTGGGCGGCGTCCGACCCGAAGGACATCGGCCTCCAGACGGAGGCCGTGCTGACCGGCGGCGACCCCTGGGACACGGCGGCCGCACTGCACTTCCAGGTCAGCCAGCGCGCGGCGGGCAACGGCGCGTTGATGCGGGCCGCGCCCTCGGCCGTGTACTTCGCCCCGCGGGGCCGCGAGGCCACCATGGACGCGGCCCGCCGGCTGTCCGCGCTCACCCACGGGGACCGGGCGGCCTGGGAGGGCACCGCCGTCCTCCACGAACTGATCCGCGTGGCCCTGACCGGCGAGGACCCCCTGACCGCCCTCCCGGGCACCCTGGCCGCCCTCCACCCGGACCACCGCCCCCGCTACGCCACGGTCCTCTCCCCCGACTGGCACCCCGACGACTCCACCGAGTTCAACGGCGCGGTCTGGCCCTGCCTGGGCTCCGCGGTCTGGGCGGTGCGGACCACCGGCACCTACGAGGCGGCGGTCCGCGCCGCCGTCGACCTGGGCGGCGACACCGACACCGTCGCCGCGGTGACCGGCGCCCTGGCCGGAGCCGTGCACGGCATCGGCGCCGTACCGACCCGGTGGACGCGGGCCCTGCACGTACCCCTGCCGGGGTTTGGCGACCGCGTACTGGACGCCGAGGAGCTGGCGCGGCTGACGCGGGGGCTGGTCACAGCGCCCTGAACACACCCCGGCCCCGGTCAGCCGAACACGCAGAGGACACCGAGGACCTGCCGGAGCCGCCACACGAACCGGTCACAGCGCCCTGAACACACCCCGCCCCAGGCCAGCCGAACACGCACAGGACACCGAAGACCTGACGGAGCCGCCACACGAACCGGTCACAGCGCCCTGAACACACCCCGCCCCAGGCCAGCCGAACACGCACAGGACGCCGGGGACCCGGCGGAGCCGACCCGCCGACTCGTCACAGCGCCCTGAGCGCTCCCGCCGTGGCGCGGGCCAGGGACGCCAGGTAGTTCTTGGGCAGCTTGGGGCTGCGGATGACCACCGAGCGCCAGTACAGCGGGCCCGAGATCAGGTCCAGGGCCAGGTCGTGGTCGATGCCCGCGCGAAGCTCGCCGCGCCGCTCCGCCGCCGCCACGATGCCGCTCGCCACGCCGTCCTGCCCCTCGCGCAGGGCCTTCTGCAGGGCCTCGGCGATCTCCGGGTTCCGGGCCGCCTCCGCCTGGAGGTCCGGGAGGATCTGCGAGGCCACGGGGTGGCGCAGGGCGCGGGAGGTCACCTCGTAGAGCAGGCGCAGGTCACCCTCCAGCGTGCCGGTGTCCGGTGCCGGCAGGCCCTGTACCGCCAGCGCCGAGACCACGTCCAGCACCAGGTGGAGTTTGGAGCGCCAGCGCCGGTACACCGCTGTCTTGCCGACACCCGCGCGCCGCGCGATGCCCTCGATGGACATCCGCGCGTACCCGACCGCCGCCAGCTCCTCGAACACCGCCGCGCGGATCGCTTCCGTCACATCCGCCCGCAGCACCGCCGCCCCCGCGGGGGCCCGGCGGCGCGGACGCGGCTGGGGTCCGTCGGCGTTCGTCGTCATGCCGCACAGCATAGGGCGTGACGACGAAACGGTTGCGTTCCGACGTCACATCGGCCTACGCTCCCGTTGCGACGATACGGTTCCGTCCCGACGTAAGACGGGCCAGCCTCACCCGGAACCGGCCGCCGCGCCCCCACCCCCGACCGAAAGCAGCGGATGTGAGCCAGGTCCTCGACACACCGCCCCCGACGACGACGGCCCCACCCGCCGACGTCGACCTCGCGGCCCTCGCCGCCCGCCACGGCCTCGCGGTCAGCGGCGCCCGCCCCTCCCTGCCCGAGTACGTCCGCCAGCTGTGGGCCAGGCGCCACTTCATCTCCGCGTTCGCCACCGCCAAGCTCACCGCCCAGTACAGCCAGGCCAAGCTCGGCCAGCTCTGGCAGGTGATGAACCCGCTGCTGAACGCGGCCGTCTACTTCCTGATCTTCGGTGTGCTGCTGGGCACCAGGGACGGCGTGCCGGACTATGTTCCGTTCCTGGTCACGGGCGTGTTCGTGTGGACCTTCACGCAGAGCTCGATCCTCGCCGGCACCCGCGCGATCTCCGGCAACCTCGGCCTGGTGCGCGCCCTGCACTTCCCCCGCGCGGCCCTGCCGATCTCCTTCTGCCTCCAGCAGCTCCAGCAACTGCTGTTCTCCATGGCCGCCCTGGTGGTCATCCTGCTCGCCTTCGGCGTCCCGGTCGCCGCCTCCTGGCTGCTCGCGGTCCCGGTCCTGGTCCTGCAGTTCACCTTCAACGCGGGCGTCTCCCTGGTCATGGCCCGGATCGGCGCCAAGACCCCGGACATCGCCCAGCTGATGCCGTTCGTGCTGCGCACCTGGATGTACACCTCCGGCGTGATGTGGAGCATCGAGCACCTGCTGACCAAGCACCAGGACTGGCCGTCCTGGGTGGGCACCGTGCTCCAGGCCAACCCGCCCGCCGTCTTCATCGACCTCATGCGCTTCGCGCTGATCGACAGCTTCCGCGCGAGCCAGCTCCCGCCGCACGTGTGGGCGCTCGCCACCGGCTGGGCGCTGCTCGCCGGCGTCGGCGGATTCATCTACTTCTGGAAGGCAGAGGAGACGTACGGCCGTGGCTGACCACACCGACCAGCGGGTCCCCACCGTCGTCGCGGACCGCGTCGACATCGTCTACCGCGTCAACGGCACCGGCGCCGGGCGCGGTTCGGCGACCGCCGCCCTCAACCGCATCCTGCGCCGCGAGCGGGCCGAGAAGGCGTCCGGCATGCGCATGGTGCACGCCGTGAAGAAGGTGTCCTTCGTCGCGTACCGGGGCGAGGCCATCGGCCTCATCGGCACCAACGGCTCCGGCAAGTCCACCCTGCTCAAGGCCGTCGCGGGCCTGCTGCCGGTGGAGAGCGGCGCCATCTACACCGACGGCCAGCCCTCCCTGCTCGGCGTCAACGCGGCCCTGATGAAGGACCTCACCGGCGAACGCAACGTCTACCTCGGCGGGCTGGCGATGGGCATGAGCCGCGAGGAGGTCAAGCAGCGCTACCAGGAGATCGTCGACTTCTCCGGGATCAACGAGAAGGGCGACTTCATCACCCTGCCGATGCGCACCTACTCCTCCGGCATGGGCGCCCGGCTGCGGTTCTCCATCGCCGCCGCCAAGGACCACGACGTCCTGCTCATCGACGAGGCCCTCGCCACCGGCGACCGCTCCTTCCAGAAGCGCTCCGAGGCCCGTATCCGCGAACTGCGCAAGCACGCGGGCACGGTGTTCCTGGTCAGCCACAACAACAAGTCCATCCGCGACACCTGCGACCGCGTCCTGTGGCTGGAGCGCGGCGAACTGCGCATGGACGGCCCCACCGAGGACGTCCTGAAGGAGTACGAGGCCTTCACCGGCGAGAAGAAGCCCCGTAAGAAGGTCGCCGCCTAGCCCCTACGACGCTTCCACGACACGACAGGGCGCCCCGAGCCGTCACGGCCCGGGGCGCCCTGGTCGTCGTACGACCGCCTACGAGTGCGTGCGCAGCAGGGTGCGCATCGTCCGCATCGCCACCGACAGGTTGGCGAGGTCGAACGTCTCCGAGCCCTGGATCTCCTCCAGGGTGGTGCGCGCCCGGCCGAGGATCGCCGCGTTCTTCTGCTCCCAGGCCTTGAACCGCTCCTCCGGGGTGGAGGTGCCGTTGCCGACCGCGAGGACGTCCGAGGTCAGCGCCGCGTGCGCCGCGTACAGGTCCTCACGGATCGAGGCGCGGGCCATCGACTGCCAGCGGTCGTTGCGCGGCAGCTCGATGATGCGGTCCATCAGCTGGGAGATCCGCAGCCGGTCGGCGAGGTCGTAGTACACCTCGGCGACGTCCAGCGGCTCCTTGCCCATGCGGTCGGCCACCGAGACGATGTCGAGCGCCGGGAAGGCGGAGGAGAACCCGGCCACCCGCGTGGCGAGCTCGTCCGGGACACCGGCGGCCGACAGCTCGTCGAAGATCTGCTGGTACCAGTCCAGGTCCGCGCCCTTGAGCAGCTTCGGCAGCTGCGACCAGACCTGTTCGACCCGCTCGGTGAAGAAGTCGACCGTCTCGGCGAGCTCCAGCGGCTGCGGCCGGTTGTTCAGCAGCCAGCGCGTGCCGCGCTCGACCAGTCGGCGCGAGTGCAGCCGGATACGGGTCTGGACATCGGCCTCGACCTTGTTGTCCAGCGCCTCGACCGCGTCCCACACCTCGGAGGACTTGAAGATCGCGCGGGCCACGGTCTGCGCCCGGACGATCTCCTCCAGCGAGGCCCCGGTCTCCTCCCGCAGCCGGTGCAGATAGGTCGTACCACCGGTGTTGACCGTGTCGTTGACCAGCACGGTCGTGGTGATCTCGCGCCGCAGCGGGTGGCTGACCAGGTACTCCGGGAACCGCTCGCGCAGCGCGCTCGGGAAGTACGCGTGCAGCAGCGTGCTCAGGTACGGGTCGTCGGGCAGCGAGGTGTGCAGCAGCTCATCGGCGACCGTGATCTTCGTGTACGCCAGCAGGACGGCCGTCTCCGGGCCGGTCAGACCGTGCCCGGCGGAGATCCGCTCGCGGATCTGGCGGTCGGTGGGCAGGAACTCCAGCGCCCGGTCCAGATGACCCTCGCGGACCAGGTGGCGCAGGTAGCGCGCCTGGGCGTGGAGCATGTCCTTGGACTGCGCGAGGGCGTTGGCGATGGCCGTGTTCTGCGCGTAGTTGTTGCGCAGCACCAGCCGGCCGACCTCGTCGGTCATCTCCGCGAGCAGCTTGTTGCGCTGCTTGACGGTCATGTCGCCCTCGGCGACCAGCTGGTTCAGCAGGATCTTGATGTTCACCTCGTGGTCGGAGGTGTCCACGCCCGCGCTGTTGTCGATGGCATCGGTGTTGATCTTGCCGCCGTGGCGGGCGAACTCGATCCGGCCGAGCTGGGTCAGCCCCAGGTTGCCGCCCTCGCCGACGACCTGGACGCGCAGGTCGGCGCCGTCGACACGGATGGCGTCGTTGGCCTTGTCGCCGACATCGGCGTGCGACTCGGTGCTCGCCTTGACGTAGGTGCCGATACCGCCGTTCCACAGCAGGTCGACCTGCGCCTTGAGGATCGCCTTCATCAGCTCGGCCGGCGTCATCTTCGACACCTTCTCCTCGATACCGAGGGCCTCGCGGATGTGGGCGTTGACCGGGATCGCCTTCGCCGTACGTGGGAAGACGCCGCCTCCGGCCGAGATCAGGTCGGTGTTGTAGTCGGCCCAGCTGGAGCGGGGCAGCTCGAACAGGCGGCGGCGCTCGGCGTAACCGGTGGCCGCGTCCGGGTTCGGGTCGATGAAGATGTGCCGGTGGTCGAAGGCGGCGACCAGGCGGATGTGCTCGCTGAGCAGCATGCCGTTGCCGAACACGTCACCGGACATGTCACCGATGCCGACGACCGTGAAGTCCTCGGACTGGGTGTCCACGCCCAGCTCCCGGAAGTGCCGCTTGACGGACTCCCAGGCGCCGCGGGCGGTGATGCCCATGCCCTTGTGGTCGTAGCCGGCCGAGCCGCCGGAGGCGAAGGCGTCACCGAGCCAGAAGTTGTAGCTCTCGGCGACCTCGTTGGCGATGTCGGAGAAGGTCGCGGTGCCCTTGTCGGCGGCGACCACCAGGTAGGTGTCGTCCTCGTCGTGCCGGACCACGTCGACCGGGGGCACGACCTCGCCGCCGACCATGTTGTCGGTGATGTCCAGCAGCGCCGAGATGAACGTCTTGTAGCTGGCGATGCCCTCGGCCAGCCAGGCGTCCCGGTCCACGGACGGGTCCGGGAGCTGCTTGGCGACGAACCCGCCCTTGGCGCCGACCGGCACGATGACGGTGTTCTTCACCATCTGCGCCTTGACCAGGCCCAGGATCTCGGTGCGGAAGTCCTCACGCCGGTCGGACCAGCGCAGACCACCGCGGGCGACCTTGCCGAACCTGAGGTGCACACCCTCCACCCGCGGCGAGTACACCCAGATCTCGTACGCCGGACGCGGCGCAGGCAGGTCCGGGATGGCCTGCGGGTCGAACTTCATGGAGACGTAGTCGTGCGGCCGGCCGCCCGCGGCCTCCTGGAAGAAGTTGGTGCGCAGGGTCGCCTTGATGACGGTGAGGAAGGAGCGCAGGATGCGGTCCTCGTCCAGGCTCGCCACCTGGTCCAACGCGGCGTCGACCTCTTCGAGGAGCGCGTCGACGATCTCGTGGCCCGCGCGCTGGCGGTCCGGCGACATCCGCGCCTCGAACAGCGAGACCAGCAGCCGCGTGGTGTGGACGTTGTTGCGGAGGGTGTCCTCCATGTAGTCCTGGCTGAAGGTCGACCCGGCCTGGCGCAGGTACTTGGCGTACGCGCGCAGCACCATCGCCTGCCGCCAGGTCAGCCCGGCGCTCAGCACGAGGGCGTTGAAGCCGTCGTTCTCGGCCTTGCCGGTCCAGGTGGCGGCGAAGGCCTCCTGGATCCGCTCGCGGGCGTCATCACCGGCGTAGTCGACGCTGCCGCTCGGTGTCTTCGGCATCCTGAGGCCGAAGTCGTAGATCCACGCCGTCGTACGGTCCGAGCAGCGCAGTTCGTAGGGCCGCTCGTCGATGACCTCGACGCCGAGCCGGTTGAGCACCGGCAGGACGGCGGACAGGGAGACGGCCGCGCCCTTGCGGTAGATCTTGAAGCGGCGCTCCTCGGGGGCGGCGCCGACCGGCTCGTACAGGCTCAGCGAGAAGTCGTGCTCCTCGCTGAGCTGCTCGATGTGGACCAGGTCGGAGACGGCCGAGCGCGGGGTGTGGTCGGCCTTGTAGCCCTCGGGGAAGGCGTTGCCGTAGCGGCGCAGCAGTTCCGCGGCGCGCTCCTCGCCGAGTTCGGCGTTGAGGGCGTCGGCGAAGCCGTCGGCCCAGGAGCGGGCGGCCTCGACCAGGCGGGCCTCGATGCGCTCCTTGTCCTGGTCGCTGAGCTGCGGCAGCTCGGTGCCCTGCGGGACGCGGACCACGAAGTGCAGCCGGGACAGGATCGACTCGGTGTTCCAGGCGGTGAAGTCGACGCTGGTGCCGCCCAGCTCCTCCTTCAGGATGTCGATGATCCGCAGCCGGACGCCGGTGGTGTAGCGGTCGCGCGGCAGGTAGACGAGGGCCGAGTAGTAGCGGCCGTACTCGTCCTGGCGCAGGTACAGGCGCAGCCGGCGGCGCTCCTGGAGGTAGAGCACGCTGGTGACGATCGCCTGGAGCTCGGCGACGGGCGTCTGGAAGAGCTCGTCGCGCGGGTAGGTCTCCAGGATCTGCAGCAGGTCGCGGCCGTCGTGGCTGTTGGGCGAGAACCCGGCGCGCTTGAGGACGTCCTGGACCTTGCGCCGGATGACCGGGACGCGGCGGACGGACTCGGTGTAGGCGGCGGAGGAGAACAGGCCGAGGAAGCGGCGCTCCCCGATGACGTTGCCGTCCTTGTCGAACTTCTTGACGCCGATGTAGTCCAGGTACGAGGGCCGGTGCACGGTGGCGCGACTGTTGGCCTTGGTCAGCACCAGCAGCTTGTGCTCGCGGGCCTTGGCGCGGGCGTCGGCGGGCAGCCGCTCGAAGGAGGGGCTGACGGGGTGGGCGTCCTGGCCGGAGTGGTGCGGGTCCGAGCGCAGTATCCCGAGCCCGGTGCCGGGGACGGCGGCGAGGGAGTCGTCCTCGCGCAGCTCGTACTCGCGGTAGCCGAGGAAGGTGAAGTGGTCGGCGGCCAGCCACTGCAGCAGCTCGCGGGCCTCCTCGACCTCCGGTCCGGGCAGGTCGCCGGGGATCGGCTCGTCGGCCAGGCCCTCGGACAGGCGCATCGCCGCGTCCCGCATCTTCTCCCAGTCCTCGACGGCCTCGCGGACGTCGGACAGGACGCGCAGCAGGTCGGCGGTGATCTGCTTGAGGTCGGCGCGGTCGGTCTCGCGGTCGATCTCCACGTGGATCCACGACTCGACGTGCGCGTCGTGGGGGCGCTCGTCCGCGGCGGGCGGGTTGCTGAGCACCTCGACGAGCTTGCCGGTGACGTCGCGGCGGACGACGACCTGGGGGTGGATGACGACGTGGATGCCGCGGCCCTGGCGGGTCAGCTCGTTGGTGACGGAGTCGACCAGGAAGGGCATGTCGTCGGTGACGACCTCGACGACGGAGTGGCTGCAGGTCCAGCCGTTCTCCTCCACCGTCGGCGTGTGGACCCGCACATTGGCCGTGCCCTGCGGGCGGACCTCGGCCAGCCGGTAGTGCGAGAAGGCGGCTCCGAGAACGTCGACCGGGTCTCGGTCGGTGAGGTCCTCCGGGGCGGTGTGCAGGTAGTAACGCTGGAGGAACGAGAGCACGGTGTCCCGGTCCGGGGTGCCTTCGCCCGTGGTCCCAGTCGGTAGGTGCCCCCCGACCGGGCTGTTCTCAGCTACCCGGGCGGCCCTTTCGAGCAGCTCGGCCTTGGCTTCGTCCAGCTTGGTCTGCATTGTCCTCTGGCTCCTGTCGCGCGCCGTTGCGTGACGTAGAAAGAAGTACGGTCTCGTCCCCTTCGACGTAACGTCGCGACGCGGGGTGTCCGGTCTTCTTCGACGCTATGCCGGGAGATGAGATGAGCGGGGGGATATCAGCCAAAATCGCCGCGCCCGACGGGTGTGACACTGCTCTCCGCATTGCCGTCACCGAGGGGTTGCGCGCCATCGCGGGGACCCTCTCGTCCCCGCCCCGCCCGCGAAGACCAGCGACCGCCACCCGGCCACGGATGTCATCCGTGCTCACCGGGCGCAGGGCAGGGACCACGATGTCCCCGCGAGCTATCGCGCTGATCACGCCACAAGGCTATCGCTGATTACCGGTGCCCCGTCATGAGCCGTATGTGTACAAAACCCGGGGTGGAAGTTTGACGTTCTGCACAGTACGAACAGCCCCACTGCCAGCTAGACCCACGCAGCTGCGGGCAGTCGCCCTCCCCTGCCCTCCCCCGGAACTGCGCGCAGTCGTGCCACCGCTCTCCCTCGTGGCTGCGGGCAGTCGTGCCGCTGGGGCGGCGCCCACCCAGGCAGTCGGCACGGCCGAACCGCCCTAGCTGCGCGCAGCCGTACCCCAGGGGCGGGCGCCCACCCAGCCAGTCGGCACCGCCCAACTCGCGCAGCTGCGGGCAGTCGTGCCGCTGGGGCGGCACGGGTGGGCTGGGGGTCCCCCCTCTGGGGGAGGCACCCCGCCAGCGCGGGCGAGCGAAACCCACCCCCACGCGAGCCGAGGCGAACGGTGACACCCTGGCCGCAGGCCCTCTTGGCAACCCGTACCAACCGAGGCACGTTGGCCAGGAGAGGCCAAGAAGTCGCAGTCCCCGGCAACACCACAGGAGCCGACATGACAGCGAAGATCCTCATCGTCACCGGCGACGCCGCAGAGTCCCTGGAGGTCCTCTACCCCTACCAACGCCTCCGCGAAGAGGGCTACGAGGTCCACATCGCCGCCCCCACCCGCAAAACGCTCCAGTTCGTCGTCCACGACTTCGAACCCGGCTTCGACACCTACACCGAGAAACCCGGCTACACCTGGCCCGCAGACCTGGCCTTCGACGAGGTAACCCCCACCGACTACGCCGCCGTAGTGATCCCCGGCGGCCGAGCCCCCGAATACCTCCGCAACGACCCCGAACTCCGCAAGATCCTGAAGTCCTTCATCGACGCCGACAAACCCATCGCCCAGATCTGCCACGGCCCCCTGCTCACGGCCGCCATCGACGGCCTACGAGGCCGCCGCGTCACGGCGTACCCCGCCCTGGAACTGGACATGCAGCAGGCCGGCGCCACCTTCCAGGACACCGAGGCGGTGGTCGACGGCACCCTCGTCTCCTCCCGCGCCTGGCCCGACCACAGCGCCTGGATGCGCGAGTTCCTGACGGTCCTGAGGGCAAAGGCCCCGGTGACGTAGAACCACCCCCGAGAGAACCTACGCAGCCAGCCTCTCCGCCACCGCGACCGCCTCCGCCAACGAGTCCACCACCGGCACCCCCACGCCCTCCAGACTGGCGCGGCTGTGCGACCCGCCGGTGTACAGCACGGCCCGCGCCCCCACATGCAACGCCGCCACCGCGTCATCGGCCGCGTCCCCGATCACCACGGTCCGCTCCGGGTCCACCCCGCCCAGCGCCCCGAGGTGCCGCACCATGTGCTCGGCCTTGCTGCCCCCGGACGGCCCGGTCCGCCCGTCCACCCGTATGAAGTGCGACTCGATCCCGAGCCTCCGCACCAACGGCACCAGCTCGTCATGCGTGTACATGCTCAGCAGGGACTGGCTCCGCCCCGCCGCTCCCCACCCCGCGAGCAGCTCGGCCGCCCCCGCGGTCAGCCCGCACCCCACCCGGTGCTCGGCGTAGTACCGGTGGAAGGTCGCGTCCATGACCTCCCACTCGGCGTCGGTCGGCAGCCGCCCCAGCAGCCGCTCGTAGAACTTCGGCACCGGCACGCAGTACAGCGCCCGGTACTTCTCCAGCGTGATCGGCTCCAGACCCAGCTCGGCGAAGGCCGCGTTCGTCGCCCCGATGATCGCGTCATTGTCGTGGAACAGCGTCCCGTTCCAGTCCCAGACAATGTGCGCCCCAGCTCGCTTCCCCATGCCAAAAACCGTACCCGCCCCCACTGACAATCATGAGACCCGCAGGTCAGGCGGGGTAGAGCAGAGGAAAGGCGGCCGGTCTCACCCGCCGAGCCCCACCAGGTTCGCAATCTCCTGCGTCGCGAACCACAACAGCTCGTGGTCCTCGGCCCCGTCCACGACGAACTGCGCGTCGTCGTCCCCGGCGTCCGCCGCCGCCAGCGCCTGCGCCGCCGCGGCCACGTCCGTCTCCGCGTCCCCGCCGTCGACATGCACCGAGGCCGCCTTGCCCAGCGGCACCGGCCCCGCGATCCGCACCTCGCCCAGCGCGCCCGGCTCAAGACCCCGGTCGGGGTCGACGGTGGCGGCCTTGTCGGCGACGTCCACGGCCACCACGACCCGGCGCCGCGGCGCCCCGGAGTCCTCGGCCAGCAGCCGCAGCGAGGCCAGCGCGGCCCGGTTCAGCGCCGCGTACTCCAGTTCCTCGATGTCGTCGGAGAGGTACCACTCCCGCAGCGCGGGCGTCACGGCATAGGCGACGAGCGCCTCGGCCCCCAGTTCGCCCGTCTTGTACGCCTCGGCGAGACCGGGAAGGGTCAGGGGGACGTAGACGCGCATGGCTGGCCGCTTTCGTGGTCGGAGGCTCCGCAAACAGCCCCGGGAGCGGGTGTTCCCGCGTCTCCCGAAGGGCCTTCAGGATACGTGCGGGCGTCCCCTTTCGAGTCCCCGCCCACACCCCGGAGACCGGCAACCCGCGTCCGGGAATTCACCCGCCCCGCCCCCGGACTTCCGGGCCTCGGCACCCCAGAAGTCATCCGGATAGGTGAACTTTTCTACCCCTCCGACCAACCCCGGCACGTACTTGAACCCGGCCCGCGGACCCCGTACAAGATCACCGACCACGAAGTTACTGCCCGGTACTTCCCGGGCCGACCCATCGGGGGCACCCATGAACAAGGTCATGACCAGGGCTCGCAACCACCCCGGCGCCCGCCCGCCCGGCCGCCGCGACACCCGCCGCCCCGGCGCCGCCCCGTCCCGCACCCCGAGCGCGGCCAGGCCTCGCGACACCCGCCCGCCCACAGCCCGCTCCGCCGTCTCGGTACCGCCCCAGACGCCGCGCCGCCCCGTCTCCCCGGCCGTACCCCAGCCCCGCCCCACCGACGTCTTCGCCGACCGTCTGCTCGCCGTCCTGACCGGCCGGCGCCCGGTCCACTACATGCTCCGCCACACCGCGGGCCGCGCCTACGACGACCTCGCCTGGCTCGCCGAACGACACCCCCTGCGCACGCGGCACGGCGCCCTCCCGGTCGTCAGGGACATCGGCTACTACGTCCCCTCCCCCGGCGCCATCGAGGCCTTCGCCCGCATCAGCGCCGGTGACCGGCTGCGCGCCATGGCCTTCCGGCTGGAACGGGGCCAGGACCTGCGGTGGCGCTGTACGGCGGTGGAACTGGGCGGCCCCGCCCGCCCACGCGCACAGGACGACTGAAACCGTCGTACGGCCGGGCCCGCACGCACGCCGAAGGGCCGGCCACCACCAGGGTGACCGGCCCTTCCACAGCGTGTCCGGCTGCCGCCGCGCCTTACTTCCTACGGCGCCGGCCGCGCGACTGCTTGCGCCGCTCCGCGCGGGTGAGGCCGTCCGCCTCCGAGCGCACCGGCTCGTCGTCGTCCGTCCAGTCGCTCTCGATGGTGCCGCCCGCACCGTCCACGGTCGGCGCCGTCAGGTGCAGGTTGCGCCGCTGCGGGGCTTCGAGGCCCTTGGCCCGGATCTCCGGACGGGAGCCCGCCTGCGCCGGAACCGCGTCCTGCGGGCCCTTCTCCATCGAGGGCTTGGCGTCCTCGACCGGGACCTCCTCGACCTGCTGCTCGACCTGGACCTCCAGGTTGAACAGGTAGCCGACGGACTCCTCCTTGATGCCCTCCATCATCGCGGTGAACATGTCGAAGCCCTCGCGCTGGTACTCCACCAGCGGGTCCTTCTGCGCCATCGCACGCAGGCCGATGCCCTCCTGGAGGTAGTCCATCTCGTAGAGGTGCTCGCGCCACTTGCGGTCCAGCACCGACAGCACGACCCGGCGCTCCAGCTCACGCATGATCTCGGAGCCGAGCTGCGCCTCGCGCGCCTCGTACTGGGCGTGGATGTCCTCCTTGATGGACTCGGCGATGAACTCGGCGGTCAGACCCGCGCGGTCACCGGCCGCCTCCTCCAGTTCCTCGATGGTCACCTTCACCGGGTAGAGCTGCTTGAAGGCGCCCCACAGCCGGTCCAGGTCCCACTCCTCGGCGAAGCCCTCGGCCGTCTCGGCGTTGATGTACGCGTCGATGGTGTCGTCCATGAAGTGCTGGATCTGCTCGTGCAGGTCCTCGCCCTCCAGGACACGGCGGCGCTCGCCGTAGATGACCTCGCGCTGGCGGTTGAGGACCTCGTCGTACTTCAGGACGTTCTTGCGGGTCTCGAAGTTCTGCTGCTCGACCTGCGACTGCGCGGACGCGATCGCGCGCGTGACCATCTTGTTCTCGATCGGCACGTCGTCCGGGACGTTCGCCATCGACATCACGCGCTCGACCATCTGCGCCTTGAACAGCCGCATCAGGTCGTCGCCCAGCGAGAGGTAGAAGCGGGACTCGCCCGGGTCGCCCTGACGGCCGGAACGACCGCGCAGCTGGTTGTCGATACGGCGCGACTCGTGCCGCTCGGTGCCCAGCACGTACAGACCGCCGAGCGCCTCGACCTCTTCCTTCTCGGCCTTCACCGCGGCCTCGGCACGCTTGAGGGCCTCCGGCAGGGCCGCGGCCCACTCCTCGATGTGCTCCTCGGGATCGAGGCCGCGCTGGCGCAGCTCCGCCTCGGCGAGATCCTCGGGGTTGCCGCCGAGCTTGATGTCCGTACCACGGCCGGCCATGTTGGTGGCCACGGTGACGGCGCCCTTGCGGCCGGCCTGGGCGACGATCTGCGCCTCACGGTCGTGCTGCTTGGCGTTCAGCACCTCGTGCTGGATGCCGCGCTTGCTGAGCTGCTGCGAGAGGTACTCGGACTTCTCGACCGAGGTGGTGCCGACAAGGATCGGCTGGCCCTTGCGGTGCTTCTCCTCGATGTCGTCGACGACCGCCTCGAACTTGGCGACCTCGGTGCGGTAGATGAGGTCCGACTGGTCCTTGCGGACCATCGGCCGGTTCGTCGGGATCGGCACCACACCGAGCTTGTAGATCTGGTGGAACTCGGCGGCCTCGGTCATGGCCGTACCCGTCATGCCGCACAGGCCCGGGTATTCCTTGCCCTTGTGGTCGTAGCGCTTGTAGAGGCGGAAGAAGTTCTGCAGGGTGATCGTGGCGAGCGTCTGGTTCTCGTCCTTGATCGGCACCCCTTCCTTCGCCTCGATCGCCTGGTGCATGCCCTCGTTGTAGCGGCGGCCGGCGAGGATACGGCCGGTGTGCTCGTCGACGATCATGACCTCGCCGTCGATGACGACGTAGTCCTTGTCCCGCTTGAAGAGCTCCTTGGCCTTGATGGCGTTGTTCAGGTAGCCCACCAGCGGGGTGTTCACCGACTCGTAGAGGTTGTCGATGCCCAGCCAGTCCTCGACCTTGGCGACACCGGACTCGTGGATGGCGACGGTGCGCTTCTTCTCGTCGACCTCGTAGTCGCCGGTCTCCTCGATGCCCTTGAGCGGGTTGCCGGGCTCGCCGCGCTTGAGGCGGGTGACCAGCTTGGCGAAGTCGCCGTACCACTTGGTGGCCTGGTCGGCCGGGCCGGAGATGATCAGCGGCGTACGGGCCTCGTCGACGAGGATGGAGTCGACCTCGTCGACGATGGCGAAGTTGTGGCCGCGCTGGACGAGCTCGTCCTTGGACCACGCCATGTTGTCGCGCAGGTAGTCGAAGCCGAACTCGTTGTTCGTGCCGTAGGTGATGTCGCACGCGTACTGCTCACGGCGCTGGGCCGGCGTCATGTTGGCGAGGATGCAGCCCACGCTCAGACCCAGGAACTTGTGGACGCGACCCATCATCTCGGAGTCGCGCTCGGCCAGGTAGTCGTTGACCGTGATGAGGTGAACGCCCTTGCCGGCCAGAGCGTTCAGGTACGCGGGCAGGGTGCCGACGAGCGTCTTGCCCTCACCGGTCTTCATCTCGGCGACGTAGCCGAGGTGCAGGGCCGCGCCACCCATGATCTGCACGTCGTAGTGACGCTGGCCGAGGACGCGCTTGGCGGCCTCGCGGACGGTGGCGAACGCCTCCGGAAGAAGGTCGTCGAGGGTCTCACCGTCGGCGTAGCGCTGCTTGTACTCCTCGGTGAGGGCCCGCAGCTCGGCGTCGGAGAGGTCCACGAAGTCCTCTTCGATGGAGTTGACCTGGTCCGCGATGCGGTGCAGCTTGCGCAGGATCTTGCCTTCGCCTGCACGCATGATCTTCGAGAGGACGGACACGGGGGTTGGTCTCCTTGCCGGTCGGGCCTGGGACGGTCGGTTTCCATTTGACTTGACTGAGCAACGGCCATCGTATGCGAGGACCCCACCGCGCCGGGAGGTCTGCCGATACGGCGAACGTCCGCTGCTCCACATCTCCTCGCATTGCACAACGGACGGGGTCGGCGGATAGTGCCGCACGCGGCTGACGAATTGCGCGAATTGTGATCGCCCGCTCACCCACGGCTAAATATCTGGCGCCCCGAACGCCGTCCCAGCAGAATCGCCCGATGGACCCCGTGACGCTGACCACCGACCGCCTTCTGTTGCGCACGGTCGGCCCGCGCGACACCGATGCCGTGTTCCGGGCCGTCCAGGACCCCGACATCCTGCGCTGGACCACGATTCCCTCGCCCTATCTCCCCGAGCACGCCCGGAGCTTCACCGAGCAACTCGTCCCCGACGGCTGGGCGGACGGCTCGATGTTCACGTTCGGTGTCTTCCTCCGCGAGGGCGAGGAACTGGCGGGGATGCTGGGCCTGACGATGCGCGCCCCGGGCGTCGCGGAGGTCGGCTTCTGGACGGCGAAGGAGCACCGCCGCAAGGGCTACACCACCGAGGCGGTCCTCACCGCCGGCCGCTGGGCCTTCACCCACGCCTCCATCGACCGGATCGAATGGCGGGCCGAGGTCGGCAACCACGCCTCCCGCGCGGTGGCTACCCGAGCCGGCTTCACCCACGAGGGCACCCAACGCTCCGCCCTCAACAACAACGGCACCCGCAGAGACTGCTGGGTGGCCTCCCTACTCCCCTCAGACCTGGGCCTCCCCTCAACGGCGCCCTACCTGCCGTCCCGAGATCCGGCGTAGCTACAAGCAGTCGCACCGCTGAAACGGCACCCACCCAGGCGGACAACGCTGCTCAGTCGCCGTAGCCGCAGGCAGCCGCACCGCCGGGACAGCGCCCACCCAAACAGGCAGCACCACCGAACCGCCGTAGCCGCGGGCAGCCGCACCGCTGGGACGGCGCCCACCCAAGCAGACGGCACCGCTCCATCACCGCAGCTGCGGGCAGCCGCACCGCCGGGACGGCGCCCACCCAAGCAGACGGCACCGTCCAACCCACGTAGCTGCGGGCAGTCGTGCCGCAGGGGCGGCACGGGTGGGCGCAGCGGCACCCCGCAAGCGCGGGCAAGCGCACCCACCCCCACGGCAACCCCCAGCGGTCGGCACCCGCACAAGTGCCGCCGCACAAACCCCCAGCTCACCCCTCACTGTCACACCCACCCCCTATCGTGCGAGCCATGACCACCCCGCGCCCCACCGAACTCTCGGCGGACGAGGCCCGCCGCATCGCCCTCCGCGCCCAGGGCTTCCTAGGCGCCCCCAACCGAAAGTCCGGCGTCCGCGGCATCCTCCGCCACCTCGGCGCCGTCCAGCTCGACACCATCTCGGTCCTCGCCCGCTCCCACGAACTCATCCCGTACGCCCGCCTGGGCGCGGTAGGCCGCACAACGGTCGAGCAGGCGTACTGGACGGACACCCACGCCTTCGAGTACTGGTCCCACGCCGCCTGCATCCTCCCGGTGGAGGAGTGGCCCCACTTCGCCTTCCGCCGCCGCGCATACCGCAACCGCCCCATGTGGGGCCACGACCTCCCCGACGGCGCCTACGACCAGGTGATCAAGCAGCTCACCATCGAAGGCCCCCTCACCGCCACGGAGTTGGGCGGCGCGAAGAAGACCAACGACTGGTGGGACTGGTCCGGCTCCAAGGTCGCCGTGGAACGCGCCCTGATGTACGGAGAGGTCGTCTGCGTGGAGCGCCGCGGCTGGAAACGCGTCTACGACCTGGCGGAACGCGCGATCCCCAGCGACCTCCTCCACGACGAGCTGGACGACACCGAGTGCCTGCGCCGCCTGGTCCGCCTGGCGGGCCAGTCCCTCGGCGTCGGCACCCGCGCGGACATCGCCGACTACCACCGTCTCAAGGGCGAGCAGGTCGACGCGGTGATCGCCGACTCCGGCCTGGTCCCGGTCACCGTGGAGGGCTGGGCCAAGCCCGCCTGGGCCGACCCGGCGGCCCTGGCCACACCACCCCGCGGGCGGCACCGTACGACCCTGCTCTCCCCGTTCGACTCCCTGATCTGGGAGCGGGCGCGCACCGAGCGGATCTTCGGCTTCACCCACCGCCTGGAGGCCTACGTCCCCAAGCAGAAGCGCGTGTACGGCTACTTCGCGATGCCCGTCCTGTCCGGCGGCCGACTGGTCGGCCGAGTGGACCCGGCCCGCGAGGGCCGCACCCTGGTCGCCAAGCAGGTCACGCTGGAGAACAAGAAGGCGGTCCCGGCGACGGCCCAGGCCCTGCTGGAGGCGGCGAGTTGGGTGGACTGCACGAACGTCCGCGTGGAGCGAGTGGACGCACCGGAACTGCGCGCGCCCCTGACCCAGGCGGTCAACGCCCTACTGTCCTGAACCAACCACCTGGGAGACGGAAGACAGAGACGGGAGACGGAAACGGGGAACTGAGACGGAAGACCTACCGGATCTCCAGGATCTTCTCCCGCATCGCGTAGACCACGGCCTCCATCCTGGAGTGCAGTTGCAGCTTCTCCAGGATGTTGCGCACATGGTTCTTCACGGTGTTCTCGGAGATGAACAACTCCTTGGCGATATCGCGGTTGTTCATCCCCGTGGCGACCAGCTTGAGCACTTCCAGCTCACGGTCCGTCAGCCGCGGCGCCGGAACCAGCCGCCGCTCGTCGGTCCGCTGGATCATCGACTTGAACTCGGTGAGCAGCTTCGACGCCATGGACGGGCTGATCTGCGACTGTCCGTCGGCCACCGCGCGGATCGCGGTGGCCACCTCGTCCGTGGAGATCTCCTTCAGGAGATAGCCCGTCGCCCCGGCCTTGATCGCGTCGTAGAGGTCGGCTTCCTCGTCGCTGATCGTCAGCATGATGATCTTCGCGCTGGGTGCCACCTCCTTGATGGAGGTGCAGGCCTCGATCCCGCCCCGCTTCGGCATTCGCACATCCATCAGCACGATGTCGGGCAGCAGATCGGCGGCCTTGTCGACGGCCTCCGCGCCGTCGCCGGCCTCTCCCACGACCTGGATGTCCTCCTCGGCCGCGAGCACGATCTCCAGTCCACGACGGAAGAGGGCGTGGTCGTCCACGACGAGGACTCTGATCGGCTCCTTGCGTGAGGAGCCCGCGTCCGGGCTCATACCGACGACATCGTCGGCGTCCTCGTCCCGCATCGGTCCGAAGGTGTCCGCCATCGTTCCTCCCCCTGAAGGCTGTGGCTGGTCAGGTGCCATCGCCAACCCAAGGCAGCGGCCCACCGGTTGGGCCGGTGCGGCCATGATTTCATGCCCGGACGGCACCGGGGTGACAGAGCGGGGCGCGAAGGGGTCGCACACCGGTGCCCCTGGGGGCGCACGCGCGCTCCAGGGGCACCCGCTTGCTCGTCAGCCGGGCGGATCAGCCGCCCAGCGTGCCACCGGCCGCCTGGTTGTCCCCCTCAGCGACCATCGGGTCGGTGTTGAGGTGGATCACGCCGTAGTCGTAGGCGTGCCGCCGGTAGACGACACTCGGTTCCTTGGTCTCGGAGTCGATGAACAGATAGAAGTCGTGCCCGACCAGCTCCATCTCGTAGAGAGCCTGGTCGAGGGACATCGGGGAGGCGACGTGTGTCTTCTCGCGTACGACGAGAGGGCCTTCGCCCTTCACTTCCAGCGAGCCGATCTTCTTGGTGGGAACGCCGTCCGGCTCTTCCTCCTGGAAGGTGTGGCCGTTCCCGTTCAGCGTCGCCGCGCCCGGGACGTGGTCGGGGACCTCGGCTGCCGTGAGCCGTCGTGCGCCCCGGCGCGAGTAACGCTTGTCGTGCTGCTTGCGCAGTCGTGCGTCAAGCTTCTCCGCCGCCAGGTCCAGCGCCGCGTACGGGTCGCTGGCCGACGCCTCCGCCCTGATCACCGGACCGCGGGAGCGGAGCGTGATCTCCACTCGGTCTGAGCGGTCGGCCTGTCGGGGGTTGGGCTCCTTGGACACCTCGACGTCGAGGCTGATCACCTTGCCATCGAGCTTCTGGATCTTCTCCAGCTTCAGCTTCTCGGCCACGTGCTTGCGGAACCGCTCGGGCACCTCGGTCTTGCGGCCCTTGACGACGATGTCCACGCAGAACTCCGTTCCCGGATCGCTCCGCTCCAACGGCGGAGCATCTCCCTTTTGCACCAGGTTCCGGTGAACCCCGGAACCTCGGACTCGGTGACTTCCACCTCCTCCTCCCCCGCGGGCAAGATCTCCACCCCGCCGGCTCGGGTGAATACGAAAACCCGCAGCACGGCATTCAGATATGAGAGGGATGGCCTGCGCCTTTCTCTCACAACCGAACATATCTCGCCCGGACGGATGTCGTCACCCTCTACCGCGGCGTACCTCCGTTCAGGTGAATTGGCCCTCTCATAACCTGCAACGATGCAAGTCAGGCGTCAGTTCCGGTTTATTTCGAAAGCATCCGGAGAAGCCGCGACGACCGCCGCGCGGAGCCCGTCACCTGCACGGACACGGCCCGCTGCGACCGCCTCGACCGGCACCCCGTACCTGCGCACCGTTGCCTCCACTGTCATTCGTGTACTCACTTCCCCTGTCTCTTCCCGACCATCCGTCCCGCACACCGCCTCTGCCCCCGCGGCACGCCCCGTCAGCCGCACCGCACGCGCCGCCTCCGCCAGCGAGGCACCGGTGGTCATCAGATCGTCGACCAGCACCACCCGCCCCTCGCCCAGCAGCCGCCGCGCGCCCGGTACGACCTCCAGCGCGCCGGCCAGATTGTCCTGCCGCTGCCGGGAGTTGAGGCCCGACTGGTCGGCCACGGCCCGCCGCTGACGCAGCGCGGCGAGCACCCGCGCCGGGGTGCCGGTGCGCCGCAGCTCGGCCGCCGCCGTGAGCGCGATCCGCCGCACCGGATCATGCCCCCGCGCCCGCACGGCCCCGCGCGCCGACGGCACGGGCACCAGCAGCACCGCACCACCACCCGTACGGAAGCCCGTACCGCCACCCGTGGCCAGCCCCGCCCGTACGGCCCCCGCCAGCGCCACGCCGAGCGGTGCCGCCAGCGCCAGGGCGCCGCGCTCCTTGTGGGCCAGCAGAGCGGCACGGACCTGGTCCGCGTACCGGGCGGCCGCGTGCACGACCGGCAGCCCGGGCGGCTCCGGATCGGGCCGCACCCGGCACGGCTCGGCCCCGCTCAACGCCGTACGGCACCTCGGGCACAGCACCGTACGAGGCCTCCCGCAGCCGCCGCACTCGGACGGCAGCACCAGATCCGTGAGATCACGCCACCACCGCCGCATGTCCACCACTGTGCCCGCCCGGCCGCCCACCGGCCACCCCTGTGGAAAACCCCCTGTGGACAACTCCGCCGAAGCCGCCGCACGGCCGCACAACGGCCTCTCCAACCCCCTCCGACATGCGAAAACGGCTGCCCCCAACGGAGACAGCCGCTCACACCGGCCCGGGACACGGCCCGGCCCCTCACCCCGGATAGACCGGCGCCGTCCCGTCCGTCACGACCTTCTGCCACTGCCCGCCCGAATGGAGCCGCACGATGCCGTCCTCCGAATAGGCCACCAGCGGAACCCGGTCGTCCTCGGTCGCGGCGATCGCCTTCACACCGGTCAGCGCGGCGGGCGCGGGCCCTTCCGGAGTGGAGCCGTCGGCCTGGACGTACCGCAGCGTCTGGACGCCGTTCGGCTCCCGCCCGACCACCACGAGCCGGCTGTCGCCCGCCCAGGACACGGTGGTGACCTCCTCCAGGCCCGGCGTCGCGGACCGCAGTTCCATCACCGAGACGACCGGCCGCTCCTCGCCGGGCTTCACCTCCCGCTCGATGCGCCCGATGTACAGGGACGACGTGTCGCCCTTGGCCACCACGAGCGCGATCCGCACGCCGTCCGCAGCCACCCGCACCGACTCGATCCGCCCGTCCAGTCCCGGCGTCCGCACCTCAAGGGGCTTGCCCGCGCCGTCCTCCAGCAGGAGCAGCCTCGGGTCGTCGGGGTTGCGGTCGGCGATCCACAGGTTGTGCTGCGCGTCCCAGCTCGGCGTCGTCAGCCGGTCGCCCTCCGACTTGCCCGCACTGCGCAGCAGGGGCTCGCCGAGCGACCCGCCCGACACCAGCGAGCCGACGAACAGCTGCTTGCCGTCCCGGCTGACCCCGGCCCCCATCTGCTCGTCCCGAGAGACGGCCGCGGCCCGCAGCTGCGTCTGCCCCTCGCCCAGCGCGCCCGGCACCGCCTCCGGCGTCCGCGAGCCCTCCTGGGCCGCCATCCGCACGAGCTGGTGCTCCTCGTCGATGAAGTACAGGTGCTCGGCCTGCTCCGTGGCCCCCCGCGCGGCCGTGGCCTCGGGTCCCTCGGTCAGCGAGCACAGCTGTCGGTCCCCGGACTCCAGCGCGACCTCCTCGATCGACGGCGAGAGGCTGCGCAGGGTGAACAGCAGCTGGGCCGCCATCTCCGTGCACTTGTTGAGGCCGACCCGGGCCGCCTTGTCGTTGAGCGGCACGGTCAGCTTGTTCTGCTCGTCGGGCGTCAGCGTGGTGACGCCCTTCGCCAGCGCGGTACCCGTGGGGAAGGCCGTCCTGACGACCGGCCCGAGCAGACTGGTGGGCCCCTTCAGCAGGGAACGCACCATCTGAGTCATCGGATCGACGCGCTCACGGACGTAGACGGGATCGGCGACCGCCGCCGGCTGACGGCTGCTCCCGGGCACACCGTTCGAGGCGAAGAAGTACTTGTTGACCGCCGTGTAGTTGCGCTCGAAGTCGCCCTGCCCCATGACTACGCCCTGGGGCAACTTGTCGATGCGCCACTGCTTGGTCTTCGGGTCCCGGGACAGGTGCAGCAACGCCTCGTAGCCGCCCTCCGCGGGGGCGTACGACTGCTGCTCGTCCACCGTGGCCACCTTGGTGCCGCTCAGCGCGAACGACGTCTCCCCGGTCTCCTCAGGACCCCGCTGCTTGGACACCTCGAAGGCGTCGGGACCGTCCGCGAGGACCGTCGTCCCCGCCTTGGGCCGCCACGCCTTCGCCGCGTCCTCGGTCAGGTACTGGCTGGCCATCTCGTAGTTCGGATCGTCGCTGGTCAGCGCCTCCAGGAAGCCCTGTACGAGCTGGGTGGGCGTGGCGTCCTCCGGGGGCGGCACCGCGAACACCTGGACCAGGGTGTCCTGCCCCGGTGTGGAGTCCACGCCGCTGAGATCCCCGCTGTCGGGCATCGAGGCACACCCGGCCAGCAGTACGACGCCGCAGGCGGCGAACGCCACCGCGCGCCTCGGCCGCCGCCGGGTACCCCCGTCGCGGTCAGCGCCCACGAGATGCCTCCCCTTGCCTGCTCGGTCCCTCCGCGGGCCCGGCGTCCTCACCGCGCGCCCCCTCCCCGGCGGACGCGTCCTCCTGTCGTCGCGGCACCGCGGCGGGCCGGGGCACCACGCGCGCGCCGTTGCCCGGCAGCGCCGTCGGGTCGGCCGTGGGGGCCGCCCCGGACAGCCTCGGCCCGATCGGGTCACGCGTGCGCAGACCGGTCCCCTCACCCGTCGGCTGCGCCGGGACCGTCGCGCTCTTCTCCCCGCGCGGGAGACCGGCGTCGTCGAGGCCGCGGTTGCGGCGTGAGTCCTTCGGCTCCAGGGGTATCGGCGAGCCCCTGAGCGGCTCGTCCGCGGTCCGCGGCAGTGTCAGCCGGAACTGCGAGCCACCGCCCGGCTCACCCCAGGCCTGGAGCCAGCCGCCGTGCAGCCGGGCGTCCTCCAGGGCGATGGACAGCCCCAGACCCGTACCGCCGGTGGTACGCGCGCGTGCCGGGTCGGCACGCCAGAAGCGGCTGAACACACGGGTCGCCTCGCCGGGCTTGAGCCCGACGCCGTAGTCGCGCACCGCGACCGCGACCGCGCCGCCCGCCGCGGCCAGCTTGACCACGACGTCCCGGCCCTCGCCGTGCTCCACGGCGTTGACGACGAGATTGCGCAGCACCCGCTCCACACGCCGGGCGTCGGCCTCGGCGACCACGGGCTGCTGGTCGCCCACCACCCGTATCGTCGTGCCCTTGCGCTCGGCGAGCGGCTCGGCGCCGGTGACCACCCTGCGCACGACCTCCCGCAGATCGATAGGCTCGGCCTCCAGGGCCGCCGCGCCCGCGTCGAACCGGCTGATCTCCAGCAGGTCCGCGAGCAGCGACTCGAACCGGTCCAGCTGGTCGGCGAGCAGCTCGGCCGACCGCGCGGTCACCGGGTCGAAGTCCTCGCGCGCCTCGTGAATGACATCGGCGGCCATCCGTACGGTCGTCAGCGGCGTCCGCAGCTCGTGCGACACGTCCGACACGAACCGCCGCTGCATCCGCGACAGGTCCTCCAGCTGCTGGATCTTCAGTTGGAGGTTCTGCGCCATCTTGTTGAACGCCTCGCCCAGCCGGGCGATGTCGTCCTCGCCGGTGACCTTCATACGTTCCTGAAGGCGCCCGGCGGACAGCCGCTCGGCGATCCCGGCCGCCATCCGCACCGGCGTGACGACCTGCCGCACGACGAGCCAGGCGATCGCCCCGAGGAGGACGACGACGAACAGCCCGGCCGTCGCCAGCGTGCTCCTGACCAGGCTCAGCGACTTCTCCTCCTGGGTGAGCGGGAAGAGGTAGTAGAGCTGGTACGGGGCGCCGTTGGGGTCGTTGACCTGCTTGCCGATGACCAGCGCGGGCTGCGACTCCTTGCCGTTGCTGTAGACGATCCGCGTGTAGCTCTGCGCCGCACCGGTACCGCTGTCGATCCGCTCCCGCAGGTTCACCGGCACGCTGGCCGGGTCGACGTAGTTCGAGACACGCGGACCGCGCCCGCTGCCGCTGTCGCCGCCGGAGGGCAGCGTGACGACCTCGAAGGCGCCCTGGCCGCCGCTGGCGAGGGTCTGCACCAGGTCGCTCATCCACTGGATGACGTTCTGCTCGGAGCGGCCGTCGGCTCCCGTGCCGCCCTCGCCGGCGCCGGACGCCGACTCCTCGTCGGCGGCCTGCTTGGCCGCGGCGAAACCACCGGTGGCCTGGCTCTGCGCGGCCTTCACCTTCGCGTCCAGCAGGCCGTTGCGCACCTGCCCGATCACGACGAAGCCCAGCAGCAGGACCACGCCCAGCGACATCAGCAGGGTGGTGACCACGACCTTGAGCTGGATGTTGCGCCGCCACAGCCGCATGACGGGCAGCAGCGGCCTGCGCACCCAGCGCATGAACAACCTCAGGACCGGGCTGCCCTGGACCCCTCCCTGGAGCAACCCGCCCTCCAGGAACCGTCCCCAACGGGAGCCTGTCGTCCCCCGGCCGACAGGCCGCCCCCCGCGTGCCCCGGACCGGCCGGGCGCCGAAGCGGCACTGTCACCGGACATGTCAGCTCGGCCCTGCCTTGTATCCGACACCTCGGACGGTCACCACGATCTCCGGCCGCTCGGGGTCCTTCTCTACCTTGGAGCGCAGCCGCTGCACATGGACATTGACCAGCCGGGTGTCCGCCGCGTGCCGGTACCCCCACACCTGCTCCAGCAGCACCTCGCGGGTGAACACCTGCCAGGGCTTGCGCGCGAGCGCGACCAGCAGGTCGAACTCCAGCGGGGTCAGCGCGATCGACTGACCGTCCCGCTTCACCGAATGCCCGGCCACGTCGATGACCAGGTCACCGATGGCGAGCTGCTCCGGCGCCGGCTCCTCGGACCTCCGCAGCCGCGCCCGGATGCGGGCGACCAGCTCCTTGGGCTTGAACGGCTTCACGATGTAGTCGTCCGCGCCCGACTCCAGGCCCACGACGACATCGACGGTGTCGCTCTTGGCCGTGAGCATCACGATCGGCACACCCGACTCGGCACGGATCAGCCGGCACACCTCGATGCCGTCCCGTCCGGGCAGCATCAGGTCGAGCAGTACCAGATCGGGCTTGGTCTCACGGAAAGCGGCCAGCGCCTTGTCGCCGTCGGCTACGAAAGACGGCTCGAAACCTTCACCACGCAGCACAATGCCGAGCATCTCGGCCAGTGCGGTGTCGTCGTCGACGACAAGGACTCGTCCCTTCATAAACGACATCATCCCATTCTCGTAACAGTGACCGGGGCGCTGGTGAGAAGGGTCACTGGCCTGTGACGATAGTCGTATGGGGTCGCTACTGTCTGCCCTCGCCCACCGATCTTGAGGCGGACGGGCACCCCGGCGCCCCGCGCCGCAGGGGTCACCCGCGCACCACGATCACCCGGCGTCAGTCGACCGTCACCTCCCGCGACCGGCCACACACCTCTGCCAGCGCCTCCGCCGTCACCGGCGACACCACACCCTCCTCCGTCACGATGGCCGTCACCAGCTCCGGCGGCGTCACATCGAAGGCCGGGTTGTACGCCTGCGTCCCCAGCGGCGCCACCGGTATCCCGCCGCCCGGCCCGGCCACCGGCACCTGCGGCGCGGTCACCTCCGTCACCTCGAACCCGGCCCGCTGCTCCACCTCGATGGCCGCCCCGTCCGGCGTGTCCGGGTCCACCGTCGTCACCGGCGCCACCACGATGAACGGCACATGGTGGTACCGGGCCAGCACCGCGAGCGGATAGCTGCCCACCTTGTTCGCCACCGACCCGTCCGCCGCGATCCGGTCCGCCCCGATCAGCACCGCGTCCACCTCACCGGCCGCGAACAGCGAACCCGCCGCGTTGTCCGTCAGCAGGGTGTACGCCATCCCGCTGCGCGCCGCCTCGTACGCCGTCAGCCGCGCCCCCTGCAGCAGCGGACGCGTCTCGTCCACCCACAGCCGCCGCAGCTTCCCCGCCCGGTGCGCCGCCAGCGCCACCGCGAACGCCGTGCCCTCACCGCCCGACACCAGCGAACCGGTGTTGCAGTGCGTCAGGACCCGGTGCCCACCGCCGGGCAGCAGCTCGTCGAGCAGCGCCAGCCCGCGTTCGGCCATCCGGGCACTGGCCTCGGCGTCCTCCCTGTGCAGCTTCCGCGCGGCCGCCAGCGCCGCCAGCGCCGCCTTCCCCTCGTCCCCGCTCCTGGCCAGCTCGGCCCGGTAGGCGTCCTGCGCCCTGCGCACCCCGACCGCGAGGTTCACCGCGGTGGGACGGGCCCCCGCGAGCGCGTCCGCCGCGTCGTCCACGTCGAAGCCCCGCGCGGCGGCCAGCGCGACACCGTAGGCCCCCGCGATCCCGAGCAGCGGCGCACCGCGCACGGCGAGCGAACGGATGGCCTCGACCAGCACCGGCGCATCCGTACAGACGAGTCCGACCTCCTCCGCGGGCAGCCTCGTCTGGTCGAGCAGGACCAGGACGGGGCCTTCGGGCGGTTCCTCCCAACGGATCACCGGTATCTCCGTCGGCCGCTTGTCCTCGCCGGATTGCGCGTGCTGATCAGCCATGCCGTCAGTCTGCCCGTAATCCGGCGGACAATTGAAGGTGCGCAGCCCATACCGCGGCCGGTCCGCGGATGACCACCCCATGGCACGATGGCTGCCAACCTGCCGCCGCGACCCGCGGACGGGCACCGTGAAGGAGCGATGATGAACGACACTCCGGGCTGGGCCTCGCCCGGATCCGCCCCGTCCGACGGACAGGAGCCGGGAACCTCCGGCCCTGACCGGCCCGCCGACCGCCCGGGCCCCGAGCAGCCCGCGGACCAGCCCGGCCCGCAGCCGCAGGGCCACGGCTCTAAGTGGTCCAAGGAGCAGCCGCCACCGGCCCAGTGGTCCGCGCCCACCGGCGCTCCGGCACCGGGGCAGGCACCGCCTCCGCCGCCGCCCGGCCCCGGCTGGGGCAACCGGCCCCCCGCCACCGGCGGCTACGGCGGTCACGGCTCCTGGGGCGGCGGCTGGGGCGGCCCCCCGCCCGCAGCGAAGCCCGGCGTCATCCCGCTGCGCCCGCTCGGCGTCGGCGAGATCCTCGACGGCGCCGTCTCCACCATGCGCGCCTACTGGCGCACGGTCCTCGGCATCGCACTCACCGTCGCCGTACTCACCGAGATCGTCGTCGTCCTGCTCCAGGGCTTCTTCCTGAACGACACCTTCGACACCATCAACGATCCCGACGTCACCTTCGACGAACTCATGCGCGCCATGGGCGACACCATGATCAGCTACGGAGTCCTCTCCCTGATCTCGCTGATCGGCACGGTCCTCGCCACCGCCCTGCTCACCACCGTCACCAGCCGCGCCGTCCTCGGCAGGCCGGTGACCACCGGCGAGGCCTGGCGCGACGCCCGCCCGCAGGTGGGCAAGCTGTTCGGACTCATCTTCCTGCTGCTGCTCATCGCCTTCGGCATCGTCGCCGTCGGTGTCCTGCCCGGCATCCTCGTGACCGTCGCCGGAGGGGGCGGCGCGGGAGCCGCGCTCACCGTCCTCGGCAGCCTGGGCGCGGTCGTCGTGGCTCTCTGGCTGATGATCCGCTTCTCCCTCGCCTCCCCTGCCCTGATGCTGGAGAAGCAGGGCATCGTGAAGTCGATGAGCCGCTCCGTGAAGCTGGTACGCGGCTCCTGGTGGCGCGTCTTCGGCATCCAGCTGCTGGCCATGCTGATCGCGAGCATCCTCGCGTCCATCATCGCCATCCCGTTCGCCTTCCTCGCCGACGCCTTCAGCGGCGACAGCGTCAGCGGCCTCCTCGACGGCACCGGCGGCAGCCTCAGCTGGACCTTCCTGATCATCAGCGGCATCGGCTCGGTGATCGGCTCCATGATCACCTTCCCGATCTCGGCGGGCGTCACCGTCCTCCTCTACATCGACCAGCGCATCCGCCGCGAGGCCCTCGACCTGGAACTCGCCCGCGCCGCCGGCGTCCAGGGCTACGGAACCGACACCCCGGGGAGCTGAACCGGTGATCCTGGCGGGGGGAGTTCTCACCGCGGCGCAGGCACTGCCACGCGCCGCGCAACGGATGTCCGTGCGCGCCGGCGACACCCCCGCGCTGTCGACGCTGCGCTCCGACGACGACCCGCCGCTGACGATCCCCCGCGATCCGGCGCAGGACGCCGCCCGCCGGGAACTGTCCAAGCGGATGTACCACGAGAACGACCCCGGCTTCTTCGAGCGCGCCCTCGACGCCTTCTGGCGCTGGGTCGACGACCTGTTCAGCAGCGCGTCCTCGGTGACCCCCGGCGGACCGGTCGGCCTGGTCGTCGTCCTCGTGGCCGTCCTCGCCGTACTCGGCGCGCTCTGGTGGCGCCTCGGCACCCCCCGCCGCGAACCGGCCTCCGCCGCCGCCCTGTTCGACGACCGCCCCCGCAGCGCCGCCGAACACCGTGCCGCCGCCGAGGCACACGCCGCCCAGGGCCACTGGAACCAGGCCGTCCAGGAACGCATGCGGGCCCTCGTCCGCTCCTTGGAGGAACGCGCCCTCCTCGACGCCCGCCCCGGCCGCACCGCCGACGAGGCGGCCGCCGAAGCCAGCCGCGCCCTGCCCGCCCACACCGACCGACTCCACACCGCCGCACGCCACTTCGACGACGTGACATACGGCGGCCGGACCGCGACCGAAGCGTCGTACCGGCACCTCGCGGACCTTGACCACGACCTGGAACGCACCAAGCCCCAGCTCACCACCACCAGCGCCCACAGCGCGGACCACAACGCCCGCCCGGGAGCCGCCGAATGACCAATGGGGCCACGCTCCCGCCCACCTCGGTCTCGCCCACTGCCCGCCAGGTGTGGACCCGCACCCGAGGCATCGCCCTCGCCCTGGCCGTCCTGATCGCGGGCGCCCTCGCCATCGCCGTGATCCGCTCCGACACCAAGCACGGCACTCTCGACCCGCGCTCCGCCGACCCCCAGGGCAGCCGCGCCGTCGCCGAACTCCTCGCCGACCGCGGCGTGTCCACGCGCGTGGTCACCGCCCTCGACGAGGCGCGCTCCGCGATTGCCCCTGACACCACCCTCGTGGTCGCCGCCCCCGACCTTCTGACGAAACGTCAGCAGACCGCCCTGCACTCCGCGACCAGCGGCTCCGGCGGCCGCACCCTCCTCGTCGCCCCCGGCGTCTGGTCCGTCGAACGACTCGTCCCCGGCGTCCTCGCCGACCCCGCCAAGAGCCTCGACTCCACCCTCCAGCCCGATTGCGACCTTCCCGCGGCCAGGCGCGCGGGCGCGGCCGACACCGGCGGCATCCGCTACACCACCACCCACCTGATGGCCAAAGCCTGCTACCCGAGCGAGCGCCTGGCCACCCTCCTCCTCGTCCCTGACCCCTCCGGGGACGGCGACACCGTCGTCCTCGGCGCGCCCGACATCCTCACCAACGACCGCCTCGACGAGCAGGGCAACGCCTCGCTCGCCCTCCAACTCCTCGGCTCCCGCCCCCATCTGGTCTGGTACCTCCCCTCACTCTCCGACTCCACCGCCGCCGGCCCCGAAGGCGAACGCGGCCTGCTCGACCTGCTGCCCTCGGGCTGGCTGTGGGGCACACTCCAGCTCTTCATCGCGGCAGCCCTCGCCGCCCTGTGGAGGGCACGCCGACTGGGCCCCCTCGTGCCCGAACAACTCCCCGTGGCGATCCGCGCCTCCGAAACCGTCGAAGGCCGCGCCCGCCTCTATCGCAAGGCCAACGCCCGCGATCGCGCGGCCGCCGCTCTTCGCTCCACCACCCGCACCCGCCTCGCCCCCCTCGTAGGCATCCCCGTCGCCCAGGCACACGCGCCCGAAGCCCTGCTCCCCGCCCTGTCCACCCACCTCCACGGCGACGGACAGTCCCTGCACCCCCTGCTCTTCGGCCCGCCGCCCCACGACGACGCAGCCCTCATCTCGCTCGCCGACCAACTCGACGCCCTCGAAAGTGAGGTACGCCGTCCATGATGGACCCGACCACTGACAACGCCGGGCAGAGCGGAGACCGGACCGATGCCCGGGCCTCCCTCGAAGCCCTGCGCGCCGAGATCGCCAAAGCCGTGGTCGGCCAGGACCCCGCCGTGACCGGCCTCGTCGTCGCCCTCCTCTGCCGCGGACACGTACTACTAGAAGGAGTCCCCGGGGTCGCCAAAACGTTGCTCGTCCGCGCCCTCGCATCCGCACTCGAACTCGACACCAAGCGGGTCCAGTTCACCCCCGACCTCATGCCGAGCGACGTCACCGGCTCCCTGGTCTACGACACCCGCACCGCCGAGTTCTCCTTCCAACCCGGACCGGTCTTCACCAACCTCCTCCTCGCCGACGAGATCAACCGCACACCCCCGAAGACCCAGTCCTCCCTCCTCGAAGCCATGGAGGAGCGCCAGGTCACGGTCGACGGCACCCCGCGCCCGCTCCCCGAGCCCTTCCTGGTCGCGGCCACCCAGAACCCGGTCGAGTACGAGGGCACCTATCCCCTTCCCGAGGCCCAACTGGACCGCTTCCTCCTCAAACTGACGGTCCCTCTGCCCTCCCGCCAGGACGAGATCGCGGTCCTCACCCGCCACGCCGAGGGCTTCAACCCCCGCGACCTGGCGGCCGCGGGCGTACGACCCGTAGCAGGCGCCGCCGACCTCGAAGCCGCCCGCGCCGCCGTCGCCAAGACCACCGTCTCCCCCGAGATCACGGCCTACGTCGTCGACATCTGCCGCGCCACTCGCGAATCGCCGTCCCTCACCCTGGGCGTCTCCCCCCGCGGCGCAACGGCCCTCCTGTCCACCGCCCGCGCCTGGGCCTGGCTGACCGGACGCGACTACGTCATCCCCGACGACGTCAAAGCCCTCGCCCTGCCCACCCTCCGCCACCGCGTCCAACTGCGCCCCGAGGCCGAGATGGAGGGCGTGACCGCCGACTCCGTCATCAACGCGATCCTCGCCCACGTCCCGGTCCCCCGCTGATGGCACTCACCGGACGCACCGCACTATTCGCGGCTCTCGGCTCCCTCCCCGTCGGCATCTGGGAACCCAGCTGGACCGGCATCCTCGCCGTCAACGCGCCCCTGGCGGTGGCCTGCGCCTGCGACTTCGCACTCGCGGCCCCCGTACGCCGCCTCGGCCTGACCCGCTCCGGCGACACATCGGCACGCCTCGGCGAAGCCGCCGACGTCACCCTCACGATCACCAACCCCTCCAACCGCCCTCTACGCGCCCGGCTCCGGGACGCCTGGCCACCGAGCAGCTGGGCCCCGGGCACGGAGATCGGCTCCTCCCGCCACCGCCTGACCGTCCCACCGGGCGAACGCCGACGCGTCACCACCCGTCTGCGCCCCACCCGCCGAGGCGACCACCAGGCCGACCGCGTGACGATCCGCTCCTACGGCCCCCTCGGCCTCCTCACCCGACAGGGCACCCACCAGGTCCCCTGGACGGTACGCGTGCTGCCGCCCTTCACCAGCCGCAAGCACCTCCCCTCCAAGCTCGCCCGCCTGCGCGAACTGGACGGCCGCACCAGCGTCCTCACCCGAGGCGAGGGCACCGAGTTCGACAGCCTGCGCGAATACGTCCCGGGCGACGACACCCGCTCCATCGACTGGCGTGCCACGGCCCGGCAGTCCTCGGTAGCGGTACGCACCTGGCGCCCCGAACGCGACCGCCACATCCTCCTGGCCCTGGACACCGGCCGAACCTCCGCCGGCCGCGTCGGCGATGCCCCACGCCTGGACGCCTCCATGGACGCGGCCCTCCTCCTCGCCGCCCTGGCCTCCCGCGCCGGCGACCGCGTGGACCTCCTCGCCTACGACCGACGCGTACGCGCCCTGGTCCAGGGCCGTTCCGCCGGCGACGTCCTCCCGGCCCTGGTCAACGCCATGGCCACAGTGGAACCCGAACTGATCGAGACGGACGCCCGCGGCCTGACAGCGACAGCGCTGCGTGCGGCGCCCCGCCACGCCCTCATCGTGCTCTTCACCAGCCTGGACGCAGCCCCCATCGAGGAAGGCCTGCTCCCGGTGCTGTCCCAACTGACCCAGCGCCACACGGTGCTCGTGGCCTCGGTGGCCGACCCGTACATCGGCCGCATGGCCAAGGCCCGCGGCAACACGGATGCCGTCTACGAGGCAGCGGCGGCGGCCCAGGCCCAGAGCGAACGGCACCGTACGGCGGACCAGCTCCGGCGCCATGGGGTCACGGTGGTCGACGCGACACCGGACGAACTCGCGCCTGCGCTGGCGGATGCGTATTTGGCGCTCAAGACGACGGGGCGTCTCTGACAACTCCGACAACGAAGAGGCGAGAGAAAAGAGTGGGAAACGCAGAAAACCCCCGTACCGAATAAACGATACGGGGGTTTTCCATCAATAATTGTTCGGCGGCGTCCTACTCTCCCACAGGGTCCCCCCTGCAGTACCATCGGCGCTGTGAGGCTTAGCTTCCGGGTTCGGAATGTAACCGGGCGTTTCCCTCACGCTATAACCACCGAAACACTATGAAACTGACAACCGGCACACCCCAAACGGGGCGGGTTGTTCGTGGTTTCAGAACCAACACAGTGGACGCGAGCAACTGAGGACAAGCCCTCGGCCTATTAGTACCGGTCAACTCCACACGTTACCGTGCTTCCATATCCGGCCTATCAAC
>NZ_JBVKBN010000003.1:0-501495 GCF_055657065.1 Streptomyces sp. NPDC110618
GGCCGACGGATCCCCTTGAGGACAGCCAGTCGGCGTCGGTCAGTCCATGAGTCAGACCCACCCGGAGAAGCCACCAACATCCTCACTGTCAGTCCAGCGTCGCCAGGAAGTCCGTGCACGCCTGTGCGCACTCCCGGCACGCCTTCGCGCCGTCCTCCGCGCCGGGCTGCCCGTCGAAGGCGTGGGCGCATTCCAGGCAGACGGTGCGGCACCACTCCAGTTGGACGCGGATACCCTCCTCGTCCGTGAGCCCGTACTCGGACAGCACCCGGCACGTGGCGTCGCACACCTCCGCGCACATGATGCCCTTGCGCCGTACGAGTTCCTCCTCCGCCGTCCCGTCCGCTGCCGCCATGCTCGCGCGCAGCGCGCAGGCTCGCGCACATACCGTGCACGCCTGCGCGCACGAGAAGCGGTCTTCCAGGTACTGGAAGAGCTGCTGCTGCGATGTCGTGGTCACAGGGTTCGGGTAGCCGGGGTGCTCGGGGCCAAACCCCGACGCACGGGGACGGGACCGCTCGGGGCCAAACCCCGACGCACGGGGACGGAACCGCTGCTTCCCGGGTGCCGAACCCGGTTCGGCCGGCGCGGCCGGGGTACTCGCGGCCGCATGACTACGACCTGGCTGAACATCGCCGCGGACAGCGGCGCACCTGGTGTCGGACTGATCGTCGCGGGCGTGCTCGTGGTGGCGGTGCTGATCGGGGCCTTCGTCCTGGGCAGCCGAGTACGCCGCCGCGAGCCGGGCCCGCCCCGGCGCGCTGACCAGCCCCGGGTGCCGGAGAGCGGGCCGGTGCGCGAGGAGAGGGAGGTGCGGGAGACGAACGAGATGCCCCAGAGCGACCGCCGTATGACTCCGCACGAACTCGGCTCGCACAGCAGCCGGCCGAGCCCGTCGAAGGAGCGGCCGCGCTGGGACGACGGCCGCGGCGGTTCGTTCGGGAGCGGGGGGCCGGGGGCGACCTGACGCCCGCCAGGTGACATCGGCCCTGGCGAGGGAGCGGCGGCCCGGGTGCCACCCGACGCCCCGCCTCGTCACGGGGTCTCTGGGAAGGGAGCGGCGGCCCGACGCCACCTGGTGCTCGCCTCGTGACCCGCCCCCTGGGAAGGGAGCAGCATGACCGACCCCGCCCGCGACGCCCTGCCGCTGCCCGACTACGACCACCTGCCGATCGGCGGTCCGCACAGCCGCGTACGGTCGCTGTCCGCGCCCGAGGTGGAGGAGCTGCCGGCCTACGAGCGCACCCACACCGACCGTCTGCCGGTGACCGAGGTGCTGACCACCCGTCTGGACCAGCTCCGGGCCGGGGCCGAACCGACCTCCGGCGACCCCGGCGCACTGCGCCCCGAGCAGGGCGAGGGACGGCGGGGCTCCCCGGTGTCCCCGGCGGCCTCGCCGCACCCCTTCAGCCCGCCCCAGCACGGGACCCCGGACCAGCGGGGGCGGCCGAAGGGTGACCGCAGGGAGCCCTGAGGCTCCTCACCTGCTGTCGCTGCCCTCCGCCCGGCCGATCAGGGCCGCGCGCCCCGCTTCCAGGCGGGCCGCCGGGATGCGGAACGGGGAGCAGGAGACGTAGTCCAGGCCGACCCGGTGGAAGAAGTGGATGGACGCAGGGTCGCCGCCGTGCTCGCCGCAGACCCCGGTCTCCAGGTCGGGGTTGGCGGCGCGGCCGGCCGCGGTGGCGATCTCCACCAGGCGGCCCACGCCGTCCTGGTCGATCGTCTCGAACGGCGAGACCTCGAAGACGCCCTGGTCCAGGTAGAGCGGGAAGAAGGACGCCTCGGCGTCGTCGCGGGACAGGCCCCAGGTGGTCTGGGTGAGGTCGTTGGTGCCGAAGGAGAAGAAGTCGGCGGCCTCGGCGATCCGGCCGGCGGTGAGCGCGGCACGCGGCAGCTCGATCATCGTGCCGATCGGGCAGTCGAAGGCGGTGCCGGTCTCCTCGGCGACCTCGGCGAGGACCCGTTCCACCTCGGTGCGGGCCAGCCGCAGCTCCTCGACCGTGCCGACGAGCGGGATCATGATCTCGGCGCGCGGATCTCCCCCGGCGCGCAGCCGGGCGGTGACGGCCTCGGCGACGGCCCGCACCTGCATCGCGGTGAGGCCGGGCACGGCCAGGCCCAGGCGGACGCCGCGCAGGCCCAGCATGGGGTTCTGCTCGTCCATCCGCTCCACGGCCTTGAGCAGGGCGCGGTCGCGCGGGTGCGGGTCCTCGGTGGCCGCGATGCGCAGTGCCAGTTCGGTGCGGTCGGGCAGGAACTCGTGCAGCGGCGGGTCCAGCAGCCGGATCGTCACCGGCAGCCCGTCCATCGCCTCCAGGATTCCGGTGAAGTCCTCGCGCTGGAGCGGCAGCAGCGCCGCCAGCGCCTCCTCGCGGGCGGTGTCGTCGTCGGCGAGGATCATGGCCTCCACCAGTGCCCGGCGCTCCCCGAGGAACATGTGCTCGGTACGGCACAGGCCGATTCCCTGGGCGCCGAGCGCGCGGGCGCGGGCGGCGTCCTCGGGGGTGTCGGCGTTGGCCCGTACCTCAAGGCTGCGCAGGGAGTCGGCGTGCCGCAGCGCGCCCAGCACCGCGTCGGTGAGCGCCCCGGTGGAGGTGCCCGACTGCAGCGCGCGCCCCACGTCGGAGGCGGTGAGCGGCAGTTCCCCGAGGTGGACGGTACCGGCGGTGCCGTCGACGGAGAGGGTGTCGCCCTCGGCGACGACCGTGCCGTCCCCGGTGGTGAACCGGCGGGCGGCCGGGTCGACGGCGAGGGACTCGGCGCCGCACACGCAGACCTTGCCCATGCCGCGGGCGACCACGGCGGCGTGGCTGGTCTTGCCGCCCCGGCTGGTCAGCACGGCCTCGGCGGCGATCATGCCGGGCAGGTCGTCGGGGGTGGTCTCGCGGCGCACCAGCACCGTCTTCTCCCCGGCCGCGGCCCGCCGTACGGCCTCGGCGGAGTCGAAGACGGCGACGCCGACGGCCGCGCCGGGCGAGGCGGGCACGCCGTGGGCGATCGGTTCGGCGGCCCCGCCCGTGTCGAAGCGGGGGAACATCAGGCGGGTCAGTTCGGCGCCGTCGACGCGCATCAGGGCCTCGTCGGAGCTGATGGTGCCTTCCTCGCCAAGGTCGTGGGCGATGCGGAAGGCGGCCTCGGCGGTGCGCTTGCCGACCCGGGTCTGCAGGATCCACAGCTTGCCGCGCTCGACGGTGAACTCCACGTCGCACAGGTCGCGGTAGTGGTTCTCCAGGGTGCGCAGATGCCCGCCGAGTTCCGCGTACGCGCGCGGGTCGAGGTGCTTCAGCTCGGTCAGTGGCAGGGCGTCGCGGACGCCGGAGACGACGTCCTCGCCCTGGGCGTCGGGCAGGTAGTCGCCGTAGACGCCGCTCTCCCCGGTGGCGGGGTCGCGGGTGAAGGCGACTCCGGTGCCGGAGTCGCCTCCGAGGTTGCCGAAGACCATCGCCTGGATGTTGACGGCGGTGCCGAGGTCCTCGGGGATGTGTTCGCGGCGGCGGTAGACGTGGGCGCGTTCGCCGTTCCAGGAGTCGAAGACGGCGCGGACGGCGCGGGCGAGCTGGTCGGCGGGGTCCTGCGGGAACTCCTCGCCGGTCGCCTCGCGGATGATCGCCTTGAAGTCGTCGGTGAGCTTGACGAGTTCGGTGGTGTCGAGTTCGTGGTCGGTGGCGACGTGGCGCTGGGCCATGTGGTCGCTGATGGCCTGTTCGAACAGGTCGCCGTCCACGCCCATCACGGTCCGGCCGAACATCTGCACGAGCCTGCGGTAGGAGTCCCAGGCGAACCGTTCCTGCCCGGACGCCTTGGCCAGGCCGGTCACGGAGTCGTCGTTGAGCCCGATGTCGAGGATGGTCTCCATCATGCCGGGCATGGAGAAGCGGGCGCCGGAGCGCACGGAGACCAGCAGCGGGTCCTCGGGGGCGCCGAGCGACCGGCCCATGGCGCGTTCCAGGCCGGCCAGGGCCTGGGCCACCTCCACGCCGAGTTCGTCGGGTTCCTCACCGGTGGCGAGGTACACCTTGCAGGCTTCGGTGGTGACGGTGAAGCCGGGCGGCACCGGCAGGCCGAGCCGGGTCATCTCGGCGAGCCCGGCGCCCTTGCCGCCGAGCAGGTCGGCCATGTCCCGGCTGCCCTCGGAGAATGCGTACACGTACTTGGTCGGCGCGGTCATCGTCGATCGGCCTCTCATTCGTGGGGTACGACGGCCACGGGGCAGCCGACGTGCTGGATGGCGGCGTGCGCCACGGGTCCCGTGCGCGGTCCCGCGGGACGCTCCTTGGTGCGCCGTCCCACGACCAGCAGACTCGCCCCGGAGGCGGCCCGCACCAGCGCCGAGCGGGCGCGTGCGGCGGTGACCCGCTCGACGACCTCGACGTCCGGGAACTTCTCCCGCCACACCTGAAGCACGGCGGTCAGGAAGCCCCGCCACTCCTCGGCCTGCCGCGGGCGGTCGGCCAGTCCGATCTCGCCGGGTCCGAGGCCGCCGAGCGGGGAGGCGGGCTGCCAGGCGTGCACGACCTTCAGGCGGGCGCCGCGCAGCGCGGCGGCCTCGAAGGCGAAGCCGATGACCTCGTCGCTGGGGTCGCCCAGGTCGAGGCCCAGGACGACGTCCCGGTAGCCGGTGCGCACGGACGGGCTGCCGTCCTGAGCCGGAACGTGCTCGTCGGCGGCCTCCTCACCGGCCCTGACGAGGACCACGGGGCGGGTGGCGCGGGCCACCACGCCCATGGCGACCGAGCCGACCAGGAACCCGGCGAAGCCGCTCAGGCCGCGGGAGCCGAGGACCAGCAGTTCGGCCCGGTCGGCGGCGCGCAGCAGGGCGGTGGTGGCGGGGCCGTCGACCTGCTCTTCCTTGAGGGTCACGGCGGGGTTGGTGCGGCTGATCCGCTCCTCGGCCTCGCGCAGGGTGCGCCGGGCCAGGTGCCGCTGGGCGGCGGTGGCCAGGTGGCTGCCGGCCTCCTGACCGGGGTGCCAGGCGCGGACGTGGACGAGACGCAGGGGCCGCCCTCGTCGTACCGCCTCCCGGGCGGCCCATTCGGCGGCGGCGAGACTCTCGGCGGAACCGTCGACTCCGGCGACGACGGGCAACAGCATGGCGCGCACCTCCCGTGCTCGGCCTGCTTCTCCTGTCCAGCTTCACCCCGGGTGCCGCCCTCCCGCATGGGCCGCAGGGCGCCAGGGCGGGGTCCGTTCGGCCCCTGCCGCGACGCGGGCGGGGCGATGAGGCTGGACCCGTCGGGGCGTCGGGTGCCCCCGGCCGGGAGGCGGCAGACCATGGAGCGAGAGATCATCACCGGGGTCGACGGGTCGGCCACCGGTCGTACGGCGGCCGAGTGGGCCGCGGGCGAGGCGGTACTGCGCGGGGTGCCGGTGCGGGTGGTGCATGTGACGTGCGCCGAAGCGGTGGCCGACGACGTGGTGGCCGAACTCCTCGGCCGGCACCCCGGTCTGACGGTCCGTGGCGAAACTCTCACCGGACCCCCGGAGGCCGCCCTGCGGACCGCCAGCGCCCAGGGCGAGCTGCTGGTCGTCGGGGTGCGCGGACGCTCTCCGGTCGCCGTGGGAGCGACCGCGGCGGCGCTCGCGGCGACGGCGGACGGCCCGGTGGTCCTGGTGCCCTGCACCACCGACCCGGCGCGGCGCCCCGACCGCGTGGTCGTCGGCGTCGACGCCCGGGACCCCGCGGTCGACGCGCTGGACTTCGCCTTCCGCGCGGCGCGCCGCTACCGCACCGTGCTGCACGCGCTGCACGCCTGGCGGCTGCCCTCGAACCGGGTCTGTCTGCCCTGGCCCGTGCCCGAGGCGACCCGCGCGACCTGGGAGGACTACGAGGTCCAGTTGCTGTCCGACGCGTTGCGGCCCTGGCGCGAGAAGTATCCGGACGTCGAGGTCCTGGAGGACGTGGTGCTGCTCCCCGCGGCGGAGGGGCTCGCCCACGCCGCCGGGGAGACGGGCCTCGCGGTCGTCGGCCGCCGCTCCGGGACTACGGCACTCGCGCTGGTCTGGCATGCGCGCTGCCCGGTCGCCGTGGTGCCCTCGTAGAGGGCGCACCGGCCCCGGCAGGTGGGTCCTTCGGCCCCTTTGGGGCGGGGCGGGCCCGGACCAAGGTGGAGCCATGGGCAGGAGTGCGCGTACCGCCGTGATCGGCGTCGGGAACGACTTCCGGCGCGACGACGGCGTGGGCTGGGCGGTGATCGCCCGGCTCCGGGAGCGGCCGCTCGCGCGGCACACCGTGCTGGCCACCTGTGACGGCGACCCCGGGCGGCTGATCGGCCTGTGGGAGGGCGCCGGGCTGGCCGTGGTCGTGGACGCGGCCCACGCGCACCCCTCGACCCCGGGCAGGGTGCACCGCCTCGCCCTCGACGCCGGCCGCCTGCCGGGCCCGTCGGCGACCAGTTCGCACGGCCTCGGCCTCGGCGAGGCGGTCGAACTCGCCCGTCTGCTGGGCCTGCTGCCGCAACGGCTGGTCGTCTACGCCGTGGAGGGCGCGGACAGCGACTTCGGCACCGGCCTGTCCCCCGCCGTCGCGGCGGCCGTACCGGAGCTGGTGGCGGCCGTGGAGAGCGAGATCGCGGACGCCGGGCGCGGGGCCGCCCGCCGGAGGCCGTCGTGACCCCCGCCCTGCACTTCCGTGTCGACGGCGTCGTCCAGGGCGTCGGGTTCCGGCCGTTCGTGCACCGGACCGCGTGCGCGCTCGGGCTGGACGGGTGGGTGGCCAATGTCAACGGGCACGTGGAGGGCGAGATCGCCGGGCCGGCCGCCGGGATCGAGGAGTTCGCCTCCCGGCTGCGCGACGAGGCGCCGCCGCTGGCGCGGGTGCGCCGGGTGCGGCTGACACCGGGCGCGGCGCAACGGGCGTACGGCAGGGGCTTCGAGGTGCGCGCCAGCGCACCCGGCACCCCCGAACCGGCCGCCCGCGAGATCCCGCCCGACGCCGCCCTGTGCCCGGACTGTCTGCGCGAGCTGCGCGACCCGCGCGACCGCCGCTTCCGCTACCCGTTCATCAACTGCACGGACTGCGGCCCGCGCGCCACGATCATCGAGGACCTCCCCTACGACCGGACCCGCACCACGATGCGCCGCTTCCCGCTCTGCCCCAGTTGCGCGGCGGAGTACGCCGACCCCGGCGACCGGCGCTTCCACGCCGAGCCCGTCGCCTGCCCCGTCTGCGGGCCCCGGCTCGCCTGGGACGACCTGCGCGGCGAGGACGCGCTGCGGGCGGCGGTGAAGTGCGTGGCCGACGGCGGCATCGTCGCGCTGAAGGGGCTGGGCGGCTACCAGTTGGTGTGCGACGCGGGCGACGCGCACGCCGTGACGGAACTGCGCCGCCGCAAGCGGCGGCCGGCGAAACCGTTCGCCGTGATGGTCCCCGACCTGGTGACGGCACTGCGGCTGGCGACGGTCAGCGCCACCGAGCAGGCGGAACTGCTCTCCCCCGAGCGCCCGGTGGTGCTGCTCGCCCGCAACCGCCGCAGCGGCAAGGGCATGCTCGCGCCGCAGGTGCATCCGGGGCTGCACCGGGTGGGCCTGTTCCTGCCCACCACCGGACTGCACCACCTCCTCCTCGACGAACTGTCCCGCCCGCTGGTGGTGACCAGCGGCAACCTCACCGACGAGCCCATCGCCGTCGACGACACCGAGGCCCGCCGCTCACTGGCCGGTGTCGCGGACGGCTTCCTCGCCCACGACCGGCCCATCCGCAACCGCTACGACGACTCGGTGGTGCAGTTCACCGGGCGCACCCGGATCACGGTCCGCCGGGCCCGCGGGCTGGCCCCCGCCGCGCTGCCGCTCACCGTCCGGCAGCCGGTCGCCGGAGCCGGGGCTCAGCTCAAGCACACCTTCACACTGGCCGCCGACGGCCGCGCCCTGCTCGGACCGCACACCGGCGACTTGTCCGACCAGCGCGCGTACGACGCGTTCCTGGCCTCGTACGCGCACCTCACCCGGCTCAGCGGCATCGAGCCGGAAGCCGTCGCCCACGACCTGCACCCCGGCTATCTGTCCAGCCAATGGGCGAAGGCCCAGCCGGCACGCCTGATACCCGTGCAGCACCATCACGCGCACGTGGCCGCCTGCGCGGCCGAGCACCAGGTGCGGGGCCCGTTCGTGGGCGTGGCCTACGACGGGCTGGGGCTCGGCGACGACGGCACGCTGTGGGGCGGCGAGATCCTCGTCGCCGATCTGACGGGCTACCGCCGCGTCGGCAGGTTCGCGACCGCTCCCCTGCCCGGAGGGGACGCGGCGGTACGCCATCCCTCCCGCACCGCCCTCGGCCATCTGCTGGGCGGCGAGTTGCTGGGCTCCCCGCGCCCCTACCCCTGGCTGGTCCACCCGTTCACCGACCGCCTCCCCCCGGACGAGGTCACCGCCGTCCGCGCGATGGTCGCCCAGAACGTCAACTGCCCGCGCGCCTCCAGCGCCGGACGCCTCTTCGACACCGTCGCCGCGCTGCTGGGCCTCGCCGACGAGGTCAGCTACGAGAGCGAGGCCGCCGTCCTGCTGGAGGCCGCGGCGGGCGACACGCACGCCGTACCGCTCGCCCACCGCGTCGTACGGGCGCAGGGACTGTGGGTGTACGACTCGGCGCCCACGCTGGCCGATCTACTGGCAAGGCGGCTGGCCGGGGAGCCGGTGGGGCGGCTGGCGGCGGCCTTCCATCTGACGCTGGCGATCGTCACCGCGGACCTGGTGGAACGTGCCGTGGCCGACGGCGCCCCGCGCACGGTCTGCCTGGGCGGCGGCTGCTTCGTCAACCGCCGCCTGCTCACCGAGGTACGGCGCCGGCTGCGCGCGAAGGGCCTGCGGGTCCTGGTGGGCGGCCAGGTCCCGGTCGGGGACGGCGGCATCAGCTACGGCCAGGCCGCGATCGCCGCCGCCCGGCTCTCCGGAGAGGGGTGAACGCGGATGTGCCTGGGCATTCCGGGGCGGGTCCTGGAGATCCACGACGACGCGGGCCTGCGCATGGCCACCGTCGACTTCGGCGGCGTCCGGCGCGAGGTGTGCCTGGACTTGACGCCGGACGCGCGGGCCGGGTCGTACGTCATCGTGCACGTCGGTTTCGCCATCACCGAAATCGACGAGACCGAGGCCCGGCGGACCCTGGAGGTGCTCCGCGCCATGGCCGACGCCGTCGAGGGCGAACTGGGGGAACCTCTGCCCTGACCGTGCCCCGGTCGGCCTGTCAACAGGGCCGGTCGACCCCTGCCGTACGAGACTGGCGAGCCGGAAGCTGACGGTGGAGGCGCACGCCCGAGGAGGTCTGACATGACCGACACCCAAGGCCCTGCCGTACTGGACCGCGACGGCCTGAACGCGCTGGTGGCGGAGCTGGTGGCGCAGGGGCGCACGGTGATCGGGCCGACCGTGCGGGACGGGGCGGTCGTGCTCGCCGAGCTGGAGTCGGCCGACGACCTGCCCTTCGGCTGGGGCGTCGAACTGGACGCCGGGCGCTACCGGCTGGTGCGCCGTACGGACGGGGCCGCCTTCGCGCACAGCGCGGGCCCGCAGTCCTGGAAGAACTTCCTGCACCCGGCGCGGCAACGGCTGTGGAGCGCGGATCGCACGCCCTCCGGCGGTGTCGACTTCACCGCCGACGAGCCCGCCGCCCCCTCGTACGCCTTCCTGGGCGTGCGGCCCTGCGATCTGCGGGCCATCGCGATCCAGGACCGGGTGCTGACCGGCGGGCGGTACGAGGACACCGGGTACGCGCGCAGGCGCACCGGTGCCTTCCTGATCGCCGCCGAGTGCACCGAGCCCGGCGCGACCTGCTTCTGTGTCTCCACGGGCGGCGGCCCGGCGGCCGACCCCGGGTACGACCTGGCGCTGACCGAGGTGGACGGCCGGTTCCTGGTGCGGGTCGGCAGCGAGGCGGGCGGGGAACTGCTGGCGCGGCTGCCGCACAGCGCGGCGGACGAGGGGACCGAGCGGGCGGCGCACGCCGCCGTGGACGCGGCACGCGACCGCATGGGGCGCGCCCTGCCCCCGGTCGACGTCCGGGCGCTGCTCGCCGGAAGTGCGGACGCCGAGCGCTGGGACGATGTCGCCGAGCGCTGTCTGACCTGCGGGAACTGCACGATGGTCTGCCCGACCTGCTTCTGCGTCACCACCGAGGAAGTCACCGACCTCACCGGCGACCACACCGAGCGCTGGCAGCGCTGGGACTCCTGTTTCGACCTGGACTTCTCCTACCTGCACGGCGGCCCGGTCCGCGCCTCGGCGCGCAGCCGCTACCGGCAGTGGCTCACCCACAAGCTCTCCACCTGGCACGACCAGTACGACAGCTCCGGCTGTGTCGGCTGCGGGCGCTGTATCTCCTGGTGCCCCGTCGGCATCGACATCACGGAGGAAGTGACCGCGCTGGCCGCCGAGGCCGGCACCGGCCCGACCGCGTCCGCCGACCCCCGAACGGAGTCATGAGATGTCTCCCTCGATGGCCCTGCGCCTGAACCACGCCCTGCCCGGCGAGCACCGCGACCGGCTGCTGCGCATCGGGCGCGAGGTGCGGTTCGCGCCGGGCGCCCGGCTGTTCGACGAGGGCGGGCGCGCCGACCGCTTCTGGATCCTGCGGGACGGCACCCTCGCCCTCGACCTGCATGTTCCGGGGCGCCCCGCGCCGGTCGTCGAGACCCTCGGCGCCGGTGACCTGGTCGGCTGGTCCTGGCTGTACGAGCCGTACGTCTGGCAGTTCGGCGCCCAGACCGTGACGCCGGTGCACGCCTACGAGTTCGACGCGGTCGCCGTCCGGCTGATGTGCCAGGACGACACCGCCTTCGGGCGGGCCGTCGAGCACTGGGTCGGCCGGGTGCTCGCCCACCGGCTGCGCGCGGCCCGGACCCGGCTGCTGGACCTGTACGGCCCCGCCTCGGGCGGAGGCGCGCCATGACGGACCTGCCCGTCCCCTACCGCGTGGTCGCCCGCAGACCGGAGACCGCCGACACGGTGACGCTGCGCCTGGAGCCGGTCGCGGACGCGCTCGGCGACTTCGCGCCGGGGCAGTTCGCGATGGTGCACTGCTTCGGACGCGGCGAGATCCCGGTCTCGGTGAGCTCCGTGCAGTCCACGGGCGGTCTGGCGCACACCGTAAGGGCGGTGGGCGCCGTGTCGGCGGGGCTGTGCGAGGCGCGGACCGCCGAAGTGGTCGGCATTCGCGGGCCGTTCGGGACGGGCTGGGAGCTGGAGCGGGCCCGGGGCCGGGACGTGGTGGTGGTCGCGGGCGGGATCGGGCTCGCGCCGCTCAGGCCGCTGATCCTGCGCGCGCTGGCCCAACCGGAAGCGTACGGCAGGGTCAACGTGCTGATCGGGGCGCGCACCCCGGCCGATCTGATCGGCCGCGAGGAGGTGGCCGGCTGGCGGACCGCGTACACCGGCGTGACCGTGGACCGGCCCGACGACGACTGGCGCGGGGAGGTCGGCCTGGTCACCGATCTGCTCGGGCGGGCGCACCTCACGCCGTCCGAGGCCTGGGGGTTCGTGTGCGGTCCGGAACCGATGATCCGGGCCACCGCCCGCGAACTCGTCGCCCGCGGCATGCCCCCGGACCGCATCAGGGTCTCGCTGGAGCGGAACATGCGCTGCGCCACCGGTCACTGCGGGCACTGCCAGCTCGGGCCGCTGCTGCTGTGCCGGGACGGCCCGGTCGTGGACTGGCAGCGGGCCGAACCGCTGCTGTCGGTGAGGGAGTTGTGATGGCACCCACGCTCGCCGTGTTCAAGCTGGCCTCCTGCGACGGCTGCCAGCTCACCCTGCTGGACTGCGAGGACGAACTCCTCGCGCTCGCGGGCGAGGTGGAGATCGCGCACTTCCTGGAGGCGTCCAGCGCGGTCGCTCCCGGCCCCTACGACCTGTCGCTGGTCGAGGGCTCGGTGACCACCGCCGAGGACGCCGAGCGGGTCCGCGCGATCCGGGCCGGCTCCCGCCACCTGGTGACGATCGGCGCCTGCGCGACGGCGGGCGGCATCCAGGCGCTGCGCAACTACGCCGACGTGGACGAGTACCAGCGGGTGGTCTACGCCCACCCCGAGTACATCTCCACGCTCGCCACCTCCACCCCCGTCTCCGCCCATGTGGACGTCGACTTCGAGCTGCGCGGCTGCCCCATCGACCGGCGGCAGCTCATCGAGGTGATCACCGCGTCCCTGGCGGGCCGCAAGCCGGACGTGCCGAACCACAGTGTCTGCTTCGAGTGCAAGCGGCGCGGCACGGTGTGCGTCACCGTCGCCCACGGCACCCCCTGTCTGGGCCCGGTCACGCACGCGGGCTGCGGGGCGCTGTGCCCGGCGTACCGGCGCGGCTGCTTCGGCTGCTTCGGCCCCTCCGGGTCGGTGAACCTGCCCGCGCTGATCCCGGTGCTGCGCCGGGACGGCATGGACGACGCAGCGGTGGAGCGGTTCCTGCACACCTTCAACGCCCCCGCCTTCGACGAGGAGTTGAGGTCATGACCCATCGAGGCTCCCGTGTGCTGCACGTCGGCTCGCTGTCCCGGGTCGAGGGCGAAGGGGCGCTGCACCTCGGGGTGCGCGACGGCACCGTCACCGAGGCGCGGCTGAAGATCTACGAACCGCCCAGGTTCTTCGAGGCGCTGCTGCGCGGCCGCTCCTACACCGAGCCGCCCGACATCACCGCCCGGGTCTGCGGAATCTGCCCGGTCGCCTACCAGATGAGCGCCTGCGCGGCGATCGAGGACGCCTGCGGGGTGGACGTCGGCCCGGTGATCCGGGACCTGCGCAGGCTGCTGTACTGCGGGGAGTGGATCGAGAGCCAGTCCCTGCACATCTACCTGCTGCACGCCCCCGACTTCCTGGGCCGGGCGGGCGCGATCGAGCTGGCGCGCACGCACCGGGCGGAGGTGGAGCGCGGACTGCGGCTGAAGAAGGCGGGCAACGCGCTGATGGAGCTGTTGGGCGGGCGGGCCGTGCATCCGGTGAACGTCCGGCTCGGCGGCTTCCACCGGGCCCCTTCCCGGACCGAACTGCGGGTGCTCACCGAGGACTTGCGGCGCGCACTGGACGACGCGTGGGCCACCGTGCGCTGGGTGTCCGGCTTCGACTTCCCCGACGCGCACGTCGAGGCGGACCTGCTGGCGCTGGCCGCGCCGGACACGTACGCCATCGAGTCCGGCACCCCGACCGTGCTGCGCGCCGACGGGAGCCGGGACTCCTTCCCGGTGCGGGACTTCACCGAGCGGGTCCGCGAGACTCATGTGCCGCACTCCACCGCCCTGCACTCCCGGCTGGACGGCAGGCTGCATCTGACCGGCTCCCTCGCCCGGTTCGCGATCGGCGGGGCGCGGCTGCCGGAGGTCGCCCGCCAAGCCGCGGTGGAGGCCGGACTCGGCGACCCGTACTCGGGCGCCGTGTGCCGCAACCCGTTCCGGTCCATCCAGGTGCGGGCCGTGGAGACGCTGTACGCGGTGACCGAGGCGCTGCGGATCATCGCCGCCTACGAGCCGCCCGAGCGGCCGTACGTCGAGGTCCCGCCGGTCGCCGGAGTCGGACACGGCGCGACGGAGGCCCCGCGCGGAGTGCTCTACCACCGCTACGAACTCGCCGCGGACGGAACGGTGACCAGCGCGCTGCTGGTGCCGCCCACCGCGCAGAACCAGGGCGCGATCGAGGACGACCTGCGACGGCTCGCCCAGCAGGCGATCAGCGAACACGACCCCGATGACGCCGAGTTGACGGACCTGTGCGAGCGGGCCATCCGCAATCACGATCCGTGCATCTCGTGCTCCACCCATTTCCTCGACCTGACGGTCGTGAGGACCTCGGGCCGCACCCAAGGAGGCGGACATGACTGAATCGCCTTACCGAGTCAGCGATGTGATGACGCACACCGTCGTCGCCGTCGGCAGCGAGGCCCCCTTCAAGGAGATCGTCTCCCTGCTGGACGAGTGGAAGGTCAGCGCCCTGCCGGTGCTGGCCGGTGAGGGGCGGGTCGTCGGGGTGGTCTCCGAGGCGGACCTGCTGCTCAAGGAGGAGTTCCGGGACACCGAGGAGGGCGATCTCGCGGACCGGGTCAAGGCGGGCAGGGTGACCGCGGGCGACCTGATGAGCACGCCCGCCGTCACCGTGCACGCGGACGCGACCCTCGCCGAGGCGGCCCGCATCATGGCCCGCCGGCACGTCAAGCGGCTGCCGGTGGTGGACGGGGTCGGCCTGTTGCAGGGCGTCGTCAGCCGCAGCGATCTGCTGAAGGTGTTCCTGCGCACCGACCAGGAGATCGCCGAGGAGATCCGCTCCACCGTGCTGGGCCACCTGCCGTTCACCAACCCCCTGACGGTGAACGTGAAGGAGGGCGTGGTCACCCTGGGCGGCTCCCTGCCCGACCGCACCCTCGTGCCGGTGCTGGCGCGGGCGGTGCGCGCGGTGGAGGGGGTCGTGGACATCCGGCTCGACCTGACGCACCGATGAAGTACCTCGACGAGTACCGCGATCCCGCGCTCGCCCGGCGCCTGCTGGACGAGCTGCGGCGGACCGCCACCCGGCCCTGGCGGATCATGGAGGTGTGCGGCGGGCAGACCCACACCCTGGTCCGGCAGGGCATCGACGAACTGCTGCCGGCCGGGATGCGGATGATCCACGGCCCCGGCTGCCCGGTGTGCGTGACCCCGCTGGAGACCCTGGACCGCGCCCTGGCGATCGCGGCCCGCCCCGGCGTCGTCCTCACCAGCTTCGGCGACATGCTGCGCGTGCCCGGCACCGACACCGACCTGCTGTCCCTGCGGGCGCGCGGCGCCGACGTCCGGGTGGTGTACGCGCCGATGGACGCCGTACGCCTCGCCGCCGAACTCCCCGACCGGGAGGTGGTGTTCCTCGCCGTCGGCTTCGAGACGACCGCGCCCGCGAACGCGACGGCGGTCCTGCACGCGGCCCGCCTCGGCCTGACCAACTTCTCCCTGCTGGTCAGCCATGTGCTCGTACCGCCCGCGATGACGGCCCTGCTGGAGGACCCGGACTGCGAGGTGCAGGCGTTCCTGGCGGCCGGGCATGTGTGCGCGGTGATGGGCTGGCGCGAGTACGAGCCGATCGCCGCCCGCTACCGGGTGCCGATCGTGGTGACCGGGTTCGAGCCACTGGACCTGCTGGAGGGCATCCTCATGGCGGTCCGGCAGCTGGAGTCCGGCCGCCACGAGGTCGAGAACCAGTACGTGCGCGCCGTGCGCCGCTCGGGCAACACCGAGGCGCAGGACGCGGTCCGTGAGGTGTTCCGGGTGACCGACCGGGCCTGGCGCGGGATCGGGGCGCTGCCCGGCAGCGGGCTCGAACTCACCGAGAAGTACGCGGATTTCGACGCCGCCCGCCGCTTCGACGTGGGCGCGCTGAGCCCCGTGGAGGACCCGGAGTGCATCGCCGGGGCGATCCTCACCGGGGCGCGGCTGCCCACCGACTGCCCGGCGTACGGCACCCGTTGCACTCCCCGCCATCCCCTCGGCGCGCCGATGGTGTCGTCCGAGGGCACGTGTGCCGCCTTCCACGCGGCCGGACGCATCCCGACGAGGAGCACGCCATGACGCTCGACTGCCCCACCCCGCACCACGAGGACGAGGTCGTCCTGCTCGGCCACGGTGCGGGCGGCCGGCTGACGGCGGAACTGCTGGACCGCCTGGTCCTGCCCGCCCTCGACGCCGGGAGCGGTCCGCTGGAAGACGCGGCACTGCTGCCGGCGCGCCCGGACCTGGTGATCAGCACGGACGGTTTCGTGGTGAGCCCGCTGTTCTTCCCGGGCGGGGACATAGGTTCCCTGGCCGTGCACGGCACGATCAACGATCTCGCGATGCGCGGGGCGTGGCCGCTCGCGCTGTCGGTGTCGCTGATCGTGGAGGAGGGGCTGGCGCTGGCCGAACTGCGGGCGGTGATGGAGTCGTTGGGGAAGGCCGCGCGGGAAGCGGGGGTGCCGGTGGTCACCGGCGACACGAAGGTGGTGGGCCGGGGAGCGGCGGACCGCCTGTTCGTGAACACCACAGGCATCGGGGAGCGCCACGAACTCCTGCGCCCCTCGGCGGCGTTGGCCCGCCCCGGCGACGCGGTCCTGCTCTCCGGCCCGATCGGCCTGCACGGCACGACGGTGCTGAGTACCCGCGAGAACCTGGGCTTCGCGACGGACATCGCCTCCGACTCCCGCCCCCTGCACCGCCTCGTACGGTCCCTGGCCCCGCTGGGCGAAGCCGTGCACGTACTGCGCGACCCGACCCGGGGCGGCCTGGCGGCGGCCCTGAACGAGATCGCCCGGGACTCCCGGGTCGCGGTGGAGATCGAGGAGAGCGCGGTCCCCGTGCCGCAGCCCGTGGCCTCCGCCTGCGACCTCCTGGGCCTGGACCCGCTCGTCGTCGCCAACGAGGGCTGCCTGGTCGCCTTCGTGGCACCCGAGGCGGCGGAACCCGCCCTGGCGGCCCTGCGCTCCCGCCCCGAGGGCGAGTCCGCCGTCCGGATCGGCCAGGTCCTGTCCGACGGCCCGAGCGGCCGGGTCACCCTGCGGACCCTAGTGGGCGCCCACCGCATCGTGGACTTGCCGCTGGGAGAGCAACTGCCGCGCATCTGCTGACGGAGCGGGCACCAGCACGTCGGAGGTCGGGCGGCGGGGCGTGGGCGGGCAGGGGCGGTTGGTGCGGCCCAGGCGGAGGATGGCCTGGGGGTGGCGGTCCGGGGTGATGTGGCCGCGCAACTCCGTGCGCAGGTCCGGGAGTTCCAGCGGCTGGGTGTGGAGCGTGGCCGTGAAGCCGGCGGCCGTGGTGTGCAGCAGGACGCGTTGAAGGGCCTGGCCCGCACGCAGCCAGGCCGTGCGGTCGTCGCGCGGGGTGGTCAGGACGAGGACGGGGCTGGTGCGGTCGCGCCATTTGCGGCGGGACGGGAGCGAGATGCGACGGGCCAGCCCCAAGTAGTCGCGGCCTGGGAGGAAGGTGCGGTCCGGGTGGTTGGCGCAGGCACCGTACGGGACGCCGTACCCGCCCACGCAGCGGGCGATCTCGGCGGTGTGGGCGTAGTCCGTGCGGTGGCGTTCCTCGCCCGCGCGGACCAGGTGCGCCAGCAGGTCCAGTCGGGCGGAGTCGTCGATGAGCTGGAGGTCGGCGCCCTCCGCCCTGGCCTGCTCGCAGAGTTCGTCGAGGAAGGGCTGCGGGATCTCCACGTGTTCCGGGCCGAAGGGGCCGCGGTGGGTGTGGCGGTGCGGGATCGCGCGGATCAGGCGGGTCTCCGCCGGGGTGGCGGGGGCGTACGCGGCGTAGCGCACGTGGGCCAGGAAGGCGGAGTCGCGGCTGTCGGGGAGGAGGGTCACCACCGGGCGGAAGCCCAGGTGCCGTACGGCGAGGCGGACGTTGAGCAGGGCGGCGCCGCAGGCCATGACGGCCTCGCGGCCGAAGGGGTCGGTGAGGACCAGGCGGCGGCCCCGGTCGAGGTGGATCTCGAAGCCGTGGTCGTGGCCCTCCTCGGCGAAGAACCACGGCTGGGAGTTGTGCGGTGAGGGCGCGAGTCCGGCCGCGCGGGCCAGGTACCGCGCCGCGTGGCCGGGACTCGGGTGGGGCGCGCCCATGAGGTACCCCTTCTTCGTGACGGGCTCAGCCATGGTTCAGCTCGGCGGCGATCCCCGCCGCCCACTCCTCGATGTGGTCGAAGTCGCGGAAGTCGCCGCCCTTTCCGCTGCGCAGGATCATCTTCGCAACGCGGCCCTTGGCGCCTTCGCGCAGGCAGCCACCGAAGGTGACGTGCTGCCGGGCGTCCAGGCGGGTCATGGCGCGGCGCACTCCGGGGACGGGCGGGATGTCGCGTTCGGAGGCGGAGGGGTCGAGCGGGCCGCTGCTGAACAGCCACAGCGGCCGGTCGTCGAGTTCCGCGCGGTGCCGGCGCAGGAAGCGGCGGGCGTCCTTGTGCCAGCGTCCGGCGTAGAGTCCGCCGCCGACGACGACGGCGTCGTAGTCGGTCAGCCGGACGACGGCTGAGGCGGGCAGGGCCTCGGTGGTGCAGCCCTCCTTGCGCAGCACCGCGGCGACGGTTTCGGCGATCTCGGCGGTGGATCCGTTTGTCGACCCGTAGGCGACCAGCACGTTGGCGGTCATGGCGGGCACCTCTTCTCGGTTCTCACAGCTTGCGCAGCCAGTCGTCGGCGATGCCGTGCAGGGCGGGCTCGTCCGGCCGCAGCCGGGAGTCGTCCAGCCGGTGGGTGAGGTGGTCGACGACAGCGACCACGCCGTCCATCTGACGGGTCATGGAGACGGCGATCTCCGTCTCGCTCTTGCGTTCCATCTGCCCGGTCAGGGTGACCACGCCCTCGGTCACCGAGACGTTCACCGCGTGCGGGGGCAGCCACAGGGTCCGGACCAGGACCTCGTCGACGACCTCGGCGCGGATCTCGGAGTCCGGCCGCAGGAAGACCTTCAGCAGGTCGCGGCGGGTGACGATGCCGACGAGCCGGTCCTCCTCGTCGAGGACGGGCAGCCGTTCCACCTTGTTGCGGGCCATGGTGCGGGCCGCCTCGACGATGGTGTCGTCGGCGTGCACGGTGATCGGGGGTTCGGTCATCAGCCGGCCGGCGGTGCGGGCCTCGGCCTTGGCGGCCAGGGTGCGGCCCTGCCGGGTCAGGCGCGCGAACCAGGAGCGCTTGCGCGGCTCGTACGGGTCGGGGGTCTCGGCCTGCCTCACGAGCAGGTCGGTCTCGGAGATGACGCCGATCACCCGGTCGTCCTCGTCCACCACCGGCAGTCCGCTGATGCGGTGCTCGCCGAGCAGCCGGGCCACTTCCTTGAACGGCGTGCCGTATTCGGCGCGGACGACGTCCGTACTCATCACGGAGCCGACCTTGTTGTGCTTCATGTCCGTCCCTCCTCAGCGGAGCCTGCGCAGATAGGGGTCCTGGGGCCTGCGCGGCACCAGGCGGATCCGTGCGTCGAGCACGGTGACCGCGTCGGGTGTCGCGAGCACGGGGTTGAAGTCGGCCTCGGCGAGCTGCGGGAGGTCGCTCGCCATGCGGGACAGCCGCAGCAGGAGCTGTTCCAGTCCGCCGAGGTCGACGGGGCCGCCTCCTTGCGCGCCGAACAGCAGCGGGGCGCAGCGCGGGGCGGTGATCAGGTCGTGCACGTCGTGGTCGGTGAGTGGGGCGAGCCGCGCCGCGTGGTCGGCGAGCACTTCGGTGGCGGTGCCGCCGAGTCCGAACAGGACCAGGGGTCCGAAGACCTCGTCCTGGACGACCCCGGCGAACAGTTCGGTGCCGCGCGGGGCGAGCGGCTGGATCACGACGCCGGTGAGCAGTCCAAAGAAGCGGGTCTCCAGGTCGCGGAATGCGGCACGGACCTGGTGCTCGCCGCGCAGGTCGAGGTGGACGGCGTGCTGGGCGCTCTTGTGCAGCAGGCCCGGCCAGTGGCCCTTCATCACGACCCGGCCGTCGGCGCCGCGCAGCCGGTCGGCGGCGAGGACGGCGTCGTCCTCGGTCTCCGCCCAGGCCCACGGGAGTTGGCGGATGCCGTAGCAGTCCATGAGGTCGGCGCACACGCGGGGTTCGAGCCAGCCTCCGTCCGCGTGTGCGTCGAGGTGGGAGTCGACCAGGGCGCGGGCGCGCGCGGTGTCGACGCCGTCCAGGTCGGGGACGGTGCCGACGGGCCGGGCGAGCCAGGCCGCGCGGTGGGCGGCGTGGGCGAGGGCGCGGGCCGCCGCCTGGGGTTCGGCGTAGGCCGGCACGGTGCCGTCGCCCTCGGTGGGCAGCAGCTCGACGGGCAGGGCCTGTTCGAGGCGTACCGCGACGACCGGCTTGGTCCGTGGGGTTCCGGCGCGGGTCAGGGCGCGGACCAGGTCGTCGCCGGTGGCGACGGCGACGGCGGTGGGCACCAGGGCCACGAGGACGGCGTCGATTCCGCCGTACCGCGTGATCCGGTCGACGGCGGCGGCGAGTTGGTCCTCGGAGACGGCGGCGGTGGCGTCGACGGGGTTGCCGACGGCGGCGCCGTCGGGGAGGACGGCGAGCAGGTCGTCGACGAGTTCGGGGGTCGGCGCGGGCAGGGCGAGCCCGGCTTCGGCGCAGGCGTCGGCGGCGAGGACTCCGGCGCCGCCCGCGTTGGTGACGATGAGGACGCGCGGTCCGGCCGGGAGCGGCTGGGAGTGCAGGAGGGCGGCGGCTTCGAGGAGCTCGCCGCAGGAGCGGGTGGCGGTGATGCCGGCCTGGGTGAACAGGGCGGCGCGGGTCATGGTGCGGGTGGCGGCGGCCGCGGTGTGCGAGGCGGCGGCGCGGCGGCCCGCGTCGGTGCGTCCGGCGTCGACGGTGAGGACGGGCATGCGGCGGGTGACGCGGCGGGCGGTACGGGAGAAGGCCCGCGGGTTGCCGAAGGACTCCAGGTGCAGCAGGGCGAGGTCGGTGCGGCCGTCGCTCTCCCACCACTGGAGCAGGTCGTTGCCGCTGACGTCGTACTTGTCGCCGAGGGAGGCGAAGGTGGAGACGCCGATGCCGAGCCGGGACAGTCCGTCGAGCAGGGCGATGCCGACGCCGCCGGACTGGACGGCGACGCCCGCGGTGCCGGGCCGTGGGGCGTCCGCGGCGAAGGTGGCGCTCAGCCGCAGCTCGGGGTCGGTGTTGCTCAGGCCGAGGCAGTTGGGGCCGACCAGGCGCATGCCGTGGGTGCGGCAGGCGGTGAGCAGGGCGCCGGCGTGGTCGGCGGTCAGGTGGGCGCTGACGACGAGGAGGGCGTGTACCCCGGCCTTGCCGCACTCCTCGGCGACGTCCGGGACTTCGTGGGCGGGTACGGCGACGACCGCGAGGTCGGGGGTGACGGGCAGGGCGCCGACGGAGGAGTAGCAGGGCACGCCGAGGATGGCGTGGGCGCCGGGGTTCACCGCGAACAGCCGTCCGGTGTAGCCGCCCGAGCGGATCTGGTGCAGGACCGCGCGGCCGACGGAGCCGGGTTTGCGTCCGGCGCCGACGACGGCGACCGACTCGGGCCGCAGCAGAGGCCGGAGGCTGGCGACGTCGGCGGCACGGCCGCGTTCCTCCACGGCCGTGAGGTAGCTGTCGCTGGGGTCGAGGGCGATGGTGCAGCGCACCTCGGGGCCCTCGAAGCGGCGGGCGGTGCGCAGGCCGAGGTCGGCGAAGAGGCGCAGCACCTCGTGGTTGTCGCTGAGGGCGTCCGCGGCGAAGGTCGTGATGCCCTCGGCGCGGGCCGCCGAGACCAGGTGCTCGACGAGGAGGGTGCCGACGCCCCGGTGGTGCAGTCCGTCGGCGACCGCGAGGGAGATCTCGGCCTGCTCGCCGGTTCCGCCGGTGTCGTACTCGGCGATCCCGATGAGCTGTCCGGCGGTCTCGGCGAGGAGGGCCCGATAGCCGGGGCGGGGGGCTCCGCAGGCCCGCTCGGCGGCCAGGCCCGCGGAGTGGCGGCTGGGCGAGAAGAAGCGCAGCCGCAGGTTCTCCGGGGACATCTCCTCGTACAGGCCCTGGACCTGGTCGTGGTCGGAGCGCCGGGCCGGGCGGATGCACACGGTGGTGCCGTCCGCGAGCAGGGCGTGGACCGGGGGCCTGGGGGGAGCGTCGTCCGTCATCGCGGTCTCCTTGGCGTCTTCTTCGACACTTCGAGGATCCGCTCTGGCGGTCGGCGCTCCCATGGGCTGTCCGGGGGTGGGTTCAGGGCCGGTCGGCCCCCGTTTCCGCCCCCATCGGCGTGAGGTTACGCGTGCCAGCTCCACTCCGCGATCTCCGGCATGTCGGTGCCGTGTTCGCGGATCCAGGCGTGGTGGCGGGTGCGGGCGTCGGCCATCTCCTGGCGTACGGCGGCGGCGCGGACCGCGAGGCCCGGGACCCGGTCGATGACGTCCATGACGAGCCGGTACCGGTCGAGGTCGTTGCGGACGACCATGTCGAACGGTGTCGTGGTGGTGCCGGACTCCTTGTAGCCGCGCACGTGCAGGTTCTTGTGGCCGGTGCGGCGGTAGGCGAGGCGGTGGATCAGCCACGGGTAGCCGTGGTAGGCGAAGATGACCGGTTTGTCGGCGGTGAACAGGCCGTCGTACTCGAAGTCCGTCATGCCGTGCGGGTGTTCCTCGCGCGGCATCAGGCGGGCGATGTCGACGACGTTGACGACCCGGACGGCGAGGTCGGGCAGGTGCCGGCGCAGCAACTGGGCGGCGGCCAGCACCTCCTGGGTGGGGACGTCACCGGCGCAGCCGAGCACCACGTCGGGTTCGCCGCCGTTTTCGCTGCCCGCCCAGTCCCAGATCCCGGCGCCGCGGGCGCAGTGCACGCGGGCCTGGTCCATGGACAGCCAGTCGAAGCAGGGCTGTTTCCCGGCGACGATGACATTGACGTAGTCGCGGCTGCGCAGCGCGTGGTCGGCGACCGAGAGCAGGGTGTTGGCGTCCGGCGGGAGGTAGACGCGCACGACCTCGGGGCTCTTGTTGAGGACGTGGTCGACGAAGCCGGGGTCCTGGTGGGAGAAGCCGTTGTGGTCCTGGCGCCACACGTGCGAGGTGAGCAGGTAGTTGAGGGAGGCGATGGGGGCCCGCCAGGGCAGTTCGCGGGAGGTCTTCAGCCATTTGATGTGCTGGTTGACCATGGAGTCGACGATGTGCACGAACGCCTCGTAGCAGGAGAACAGCCCGTGCCGGCCGGTGAGGAGGTAGCCCTCCAGCCAGCCCTGGCAGGTGTGTTCGGAGAGGATCTCCAGGACCCGGCCGTGCCGGTCGAGGTGCTCGTCGACCGGCAGCACCTCGGCCTGCCAGGCCTTGCCGCTGCCGTCGAAGACGGCCTGGAGCCGGTTGGAGGCGGTCTCGTCGGGGCCGACGACGCGGAAGTCGCGGCGCTCGGCGGTGTCCTTCATGACCTGGGCGACCAGGTCGCCGAGGACGCGGGTCGGCTCGTGCAGGGTGGTGCCGGGCTTGTCGACGGGTACGGCGAACCGGTCGAGGTCGTCGATGGGCAGCTCGCGGGTGAGCAGACCGCCGTTGGCGCGCGGGGTGGAGCCGAGGCGCCGGGCACCCTCGGGGACACAGGCGAGAACGTCCGGAACCGGTCGCCCTTCCTCATCGAACAGTTCTTCGGGCCGGTACGAGCGCAGCCAGCGCTCCAACTGGCGCAGGTGCTCGGGATTCTCGCGGACCCCGGCGAGCGGGACCTGGTGGGCGCGCCAGGTGCCCTCGACGGGCAGGCCGTCGACCTCGGCGGGTCCCGTCCAGCCCTTCGGGGTGCGCAGCACGATGACCGGCCAGCGCGGTCGTTCGCTCGCGCCCTCCTCGCGGGCGGCGCGCTGGAGGGCGGCGATGCGGTCCAGGGCGGTGTCGAACGCCTCGGCCATGGCGCGGTGGACGGCGGCCGGGTCGTCGCCGGTGACGTACAGCGGGTCGTGGCCGTAGCCGCGCAGCAGGGCGTCGAGTTCGGCCTCGGGCAGCCGGGCGAGGACCGTGGGGTTGGCGATCTTGTAGCCGTTGAGGTGCAGGATCGGCAGGACGGCGCCGTCGTGCACCGGGTCGAGGAACTTGGTGGAGTGCCAGGAGGCGGCCAGCGGGCCCGTCTCCGCCTCGCCGTCGCCGACGACGCAGGCGACGACCAGATCGGGGTTGTCGAAGGCGGCGCCATAGGCGTGCGAGAGGGCGTAGCCCAGCTCGCCGCCCTCGTGGATGGAGCCCGGCGTCTCGGGCGCCACATGGCTGGGCACCCCGCCGGGGAAGGAGAACTGCCGGAACAGCCGCCGCATGCCGTCCGCGTCCCGGCCGATGTCCGGGTAGGTCTCGCTGTAGCTGCCCTCCAGCCAGGAGTTGGCGACCACGGACGGTCCGCCGTGGCCGGGGCCCCAGATGCACAGGGCGTCCAGGGAGCGGGCCTTGATCACCCGGTTGAGGTGGGTGTACACCAGGTTGAGGCCGGGCGAGGTGCCCCAGTGGCCGAGCAGCCTCGGCTTGATGTGCTCGGCCCGCAGCGGTTCGCGCAGCAGCGGGTTGGCGAGCAGGTAGATCTGTCCGGCGGCCAGGTAGTTGGCCGCGCGCCAGTGGGCGTCCAGGGTGCGCAGCTCGTCGTCGGTCAGTACGGTGCTGTTCTGGTGTTCGACCTTGGACATGGAGTGACTCCTAGGGCATCGACAGGGTCGACGGGTGGCGGGAGACGGCATGGCGGGCGAGAAGGCGGAGAAGCTGCCGCGCAGGACGTACGAGAAGGAACTGCTGCGTCTTCAGACCGAGTTGGCGAAACTTCAGGAGTGGGTGCGCTCCGAGGGGGCCCGTCTCGTGGTCATCTTCGAGGGGCGGGACGCCGCGGGCAAGGGCGGCACCATCAAACGAGTCACGGAGCATCTCAATCCCCGGGTGGCGCGGATCGTGGCCCTGCCCAAACCGACGGAGCGGGAGCGCACGCAGTGGTACTTCCAGCGGTACGTGGAACATCTTCCGGCCGCCGGGGAGATCGTGCTGTTCGACCGCAGCTGGTACAACCGGGCCGGGGTCGAGCATGTGATGGGCTTCTGCACCAAGGCCGAGTACCAGCTCTTCCTGCGGCAATGCCCCATCTTCGAGCGGATGCTCGTGGAGGACGGGATTCTGCTGCGCAAGTACTGGTTCTCGGTCAGTGACGCCGAGCAGCAGGAGCGGTTCCGGCGCCGCCTTGAGGATCCGCTGCGGCGCTGGAAGCTGTCGCCGATGGACCTGGAGTCGATCACCCGTTGGGAGGACTACTCCCGGGCCAAGGACGAGATGCTGGTCCACACCGACATCGCCGAGGCGCCCTGGTACGTGGTGGAGAGCGACGACAAGCGGCGCGCCCGGCTGAACATGATCGCCCATCTGCTGAGCAGCGTGCCCTACCAGGACACGCTGCCGCCGGTGCTGGAGCTGCCGGAGCGCCCGCCGTCGACCGGATACCGGCGCCCGCCGCGCGATCTGCAGACGTACGTCCCGGACCACGCGGCGAGCCTGTTGTAAGCCGCTCACTCCGGGTGCGGCACGACCGCGACCGGGCAGGCGGAGTGATGCAGGGCCGCGTGCGCGACCCGGCCGAGCTGAAGCCCGAAGCGGCCCTCGGTGCGCCGGGCGCCCACGACCAGCAGGTCGGCGCGGTGCGAGGCGTCCACCAGCACCTGCCGGGCGGGGCCCTCGACGGTGCGGCGCACCAGGGCCACGGCGGGCGAGAGGTCGTTGAGGGCTTCGTCCAGCGCCTTCTCGGCCTGCTCCTCGTGCACCTGGGCGGGGGTGTCCGCGAGCCGCGGGTGGTCGGTGGTCTCGATCGCCGGGCACCGCCAGGCCCGTACGGCCTCCAGCGGCACCTGGCGGCGCAGGGCCTCCGCGGCGGCGAACGCCACGGCCGCCGAGTGCTCGGGATGCTCGCCCACGCCCACCACGACCCGGCCGTGCACCGGGGGTGTGACCTGGTTGTCGTGGCTGCCGCGCAGCACGATCACCGGGCAGTCGGCCTGCGCGGCCACGGTCAGGCTGACCGAGCCGAGCAGCATCTCGGCCAGTCCGCTGCGTCCCCGGGTGCCCACGACCACCGCGGCGGCCTCGCGGCCCGCGTGCACGAGGGCGTACTCGGGCGCGTCGAAGACGACGGCGGAGGTGACCTCCAGGGCGGGCTGCCGGGCGTGGGCGCGGCGGGTGGCGGCGCCGATCACATCCTGGGGGGTGGGCCGGCCGTCGGGTCTGCCGAGGTCGTGGGCGAGGGCGGCGCCCTCGTAGCGGTCCCACAGGCAGGCGTAGACCACCTTCAGCGGGATCCCCCGCACGACCGCCTCGTCGGCGGCCCAGTCGACGGCGCGCAGGCTGGGTTCGGAGCCGTCGACGCCCACGACCAGGGGGCGCGTCCCGGCGTTCACTTGGCGGTCCCGAGGTCGAAGACGATCCGGGCGGGGACCTGGCCGCGCAGCACGTCCTCGATGGACTCGTTGACCGAGTCGAGCGGACGGGTCTCGCGGATCACCCGGGTACGTCCGGCGGCGTGCAGCTGGAACACCTCGGCGAGGTCCTGCCGGGTGCCGACGATGGAGCCGATCACCGAGGTGCCGTTGAGGACGGTGTCGAAGATCGGGACCTGGATCGTGCCGTGCGCGGGCAGGGCGACCATGACCAGCTTCCCGCCGCGCCGCAGACCGGCGTTGACGGCGGCGAAGGACTCCTCGTTCACGGCGAGGGCGATGGCCGCGTGGGCGCCGCCGTGCCGCTTGAGGGTCTCGGCGACGTCGTTCTTGCGGGCGTCGATGACGAGGTCCGCGCCGAGTTCGGCGGCCAGTTCCAGCTTCTCGTCGGTGATGTCGATCGCGGCGACCGTGGCCCCGGCGATCTTGGCGTACTGCAGGGCCAGGTGGCCGAGCCCGCCGATGCCGGAGATCGCGACGAGCTGCGTGGGCCGCACGTCGGCGACCTTCAGCGCCTTGTACGTGGTCACGCCGGCGCAGGTCAGCGGGGCGGCGTCGACGGGGTCGACGCCGTCGGGGACGGGCTGGGCGAAGTCGGCCCAGGCGAGCATCTTCTCGGCGTACCCGCCGTCGCAGCCGTAGCCGGTGTTGATCTGCTGCTCGCACAGCGTCTCCCAGCCGGACAGGCAGTGCTCGCAGCGGCCGCACGCCCTGCCGAGCCACGGCACGGCGACCCGTTGGCCCACGGCCAGGTGGGTGACGCCGTCGCCGAGCTTCTCGACGAGGCCCACGCCCTCGTGGCCGGGCACGAACGGCGGGTTCGGCTTGACCGGCCAGTCGCCGTGGGCGGCGTGGATGTCGGTGTGGCACAGCCCGGACGCCTCGACCCGGACCCGGACCTGTCCGGGGCCCGGCTCCGGGTCGGGACGCTCCTCGATCACGAGGGGCTCGCCGAAGGCTCGTACGACCGCTGCCTTCATGGTGGTCACTCCTAGTGCAGTGGGATGGGTCGGTCAGTCGTGGGCGACGACTGCGACGGGGGCGGTGGAGTGGTGCAGGACCGCGTGGGCGACCGGGCCGATGTGGGCGCCGAACGGCCTGCGCCGGATCCGGCGGCCGATGACGACCAGGGACGCCTCGTGCGCCGCGTCCACCAGGCGCACGCCGGGGCTGCCGGCCGGGCTCTCCTCGACGACCTCGACGTCCGGGTACTTCTGCCGCCACGGCCGCAGGGCCTCGTGGAGCGCGGCGGACTGCTGTCCGACGATCTCGTCGTGCAGCCGGGCGTCGGCGGTCAGGCCGTAAACGTAGTACGGCGGGAGGTTCCAGCCGTGCAGGACGCGCAGCGCGGTCTCGCGCCGGGCGGCCGCCTCGAAGGCGAACTCGATGACCGCGGCGTCCGGGTGGTCCACATCGAGACCGAGGACGACGGGCCGGTACGGCGTGGACGCCGACGGGATGCCGGACGGGTCCGGCGCGTGCTCGTCGGTGGCCTGCTCACCGGCACGGACCAGGACGACTGGGGTCGTGGTGTGGGCGACGACCGAGAGGCCGACGGAACCGACCATGAACCCGGCGAGTCCGCTCAGTCCGCGGGATCCGAGGACCAGCATCCGCTCGCCCTCGGCGGCCTTGGCGAGGGCCTCGGCCGGCGGGCCGTGGAGCTGTTCCGTGGTCACCTCAAGTCCGGGGTGACGCGCGCGCAGTCCGTCCGCGGCCTCACGGGGGATGCGCTCGGTCCAGTGCTGGTGCGTCTCGGCACCGAGCAACGGGGCCTGGGCGAGCGGTTCCGGAACCGGCTCCCAGACCTGGACGATCTTCAGCGGCAGGCCGAGCAGCTTCGCCTCGCGTGCCGCCCATTCCGCGGCGGCCCTGCTCTCGGGCGATCCGTCGAGACCTGCGACGACAGTGCGAGTCATGGTCGTGCCTCCTGATCTGTTTCCCTGTCTCCAGCGTCGGCCGGAAGCGGTTCCGCGGGCAGGGGCCGCAGGTCCCCGGACCGGGCCGACCGGCCCACACGACGGGCCCCTCACCGGGGCCCGTCGCGGTTCGCGGTGGTCACTTCAGCCAGGGGTTGCGGCTGACGAAGGGGAGCTTGGCCCAGACCTTGCCGAGGCCCCAGACCGCTCCGGCGCCGGTGGCGGCGAGGGCGATGAGGACGACGGCGTAGATCAGGTGGTAGTCGACGAAGGGATTCGTCGACATGCTGGGCGAGCCGTCCGCCAGGTGCTGGGCCGGCGGCCACTCGGCGATCCACATCAGCGCCATCATGACGGTGCCGGCGACGGCGGCCAGGCGCAGCCCGACGCCGAGGACCAGGGCCAGTCCGATGCCGAGCAGGCCGAGCATGAACAGCCAGTCCGCCCAGGCGTCCCCGGCCCAGGAGTGGAAGGTGTCCTGCATGGGTCCGACGGCCACGTGGCCGAGGAAGCCCTCGGTGGGCGATCCGCCGTCGATCCAGGCGTTGGAGGACTGGGTGGCGTAGCCGAACCCGAAGGTCTTGTCGAGGAACGCCCACAGGAAGACGAACCCGGTCAGCAGCCGGAGGGACGCCAGTGCGTAGGCGGCGGGCGACGCCACGTCGGCGGTCGCGGACGCCGCACGGTTCCTGCGGAGGGCGGGGAAGTGGAACCCGCGGCTTTGGTGAGGGTGCTCGTGCACGGCCATCGTCTTGTCCCTTCGAGCGGATCCTTGGTGCTGACGAGAACACTGTCGCGGTACGGCCGAGGGGGGCGCCGCGTGCCGAAGGTCGGGCGTCGCAGGGCTGAACGTCCCTTTCCTCGGGCCCGGTTGGGGCGGTCCGCCGGGTGGTGCGGTCCGGCACGCGCGAGGGGTGCCGAAGGTCCGCCGGTAGGGGCCGGGTGGCCCATGGCCCGCTGCCTGACCTCGGCAGAGGCTGGAGTTGGTAACTCCGGTACGCCTGAGTGGAGGCCCGCCATGAACGCTCCTGTCACCACGAGCCTGCCGAGGGCGCTTCCCCCCGAGCACCGCCAGCGGCTGATGGATCTCGCCCGCGAGGTGTCGTTCCCGGCCGGTGAGCGGCTGTTCGAGGAGGGCGGCCGCGCGGACCGCTTCTGGATCATCCGTACCGGCACGGTCGACCTCGACATGCGGGTCCCCGGCCGGCGGCCCGCCGTCATCGAGTCCCTCGGTCACAACGAACTGGTCGGCTGGTCCTGGCTGCTCACCCCGCACGTGTGGCACCTGGGCGCCGAGGCCGCGAGCCCGCTGCGCGCGTACGAGTTCGACGCCGAGGAGGTCCGCGAGGCGTGCGAGGAAGACCCCGAGTTCGGACGCGCCGTCGCCCGCTGGGTGGGCGAGGTCGTCGCCCACCGGCTGCACTCGGCCCGCACCCGGCTGCTGGACCTGTACGGGCCGTACGGCAGCGGTGTGCGGCGCTGAGGCGGCCTCTTCCTTCCGGAACGAGAACGAGGAGTCACCGTGCACACAGCCCCGCACGTGGTCAGTGACGTGATGACGCGTGATGTCGCCGTCGTCCGCCGGGACACCGTCTTCAAGGACATCGTGCGCACGCTGCACGACCGGAAGGTCAGTGCCGTGCCCGTGGTGGACGGCGGGCGGCGGGTCCTCGGGGTTGTCTCCGAGGCGGACCTGCTGCCGAAGGAAGAGTTCCGGGACAGTGACCCCGACCGGTACACGCAGTTGCGGCGGCTGTCCGATCTGGCCAAGGCCGGATCGGTGACTGCCGGGGAGCTGATGACGTCCCCTGCGCTGACTGTTCGGGCGGATGCCACGCTGGCGCAGGCCGCGCGGATCATGGCCCGGGCCCGGGTCAAGCGGCTGCCGGTGGTCGGGGACACGGATCGGCTGGAGGGGCTGGTCAGTCGGGCGGATCTGTTGAAGGTGTTCCTGCGGGACGACGAGGACATCGCCGAGGAGATCCGGCGGGAGGTTGTCGCGTACCTGTTCCCGGCGCCGGGGTCGTCGGTGCGCGTCACCGTTGAAGACGGTTCGGTCCGTCTGTCCGGGCGGGTGCGGGACACCTCCCTGGTTCCGGTCGCGGCTCGCCTGGCGCGGGCGGTGGAGGGCGTGGTGGATGTGGACTTCTCGCTGGATCATGGGGCGGCGGCGGTTTAGCCGGGTCTCTTTTCGCCCCCGCCGCCCCTACCCGTTCCCGTCCCCGGGGGCTGCCGCCCCCGGACCCCCGCTGTCGGCCCTGGACGGGCCTCGTCCTCAAACGCCGGACGGGCTGAAAGCAAGCCGCCGGACGGGCTGAACAGACGGACCGGCTGAAGAAACGGTCCCCCTCTCACTAGGGCCCATCGGCCCTGGCGTCCCGGCCCCCCAGGCGTGACGATCGTCCTATGGGACCCAAGGGGGCGAGATGACCGAGCCGCGTACCTTTTCCGCGCAGGATCCGATTCGGGTGTTCCTGCTCGACGATCATGAGGTGGTGCGGCGCGGTCTGACCGATCTGCTGGACGCCGAACCCGACATCTCCGTGGTGGGCGACGCCGAGAACGTGGAGCACGCGCTCGTGCGCGCCCCCGCCGTGCGTCCCCATGTGGCCGTGCTCGATGTGCGGCTGCCGGACGGGAACGGGATCACCGTCTGCCGTGAGCTGCGCAGCATGATGCCGGATCTGGCCTGTCTGATGCTGACCTCGTTCGACGACGAGGACGCCCTGCTGGACGCGATCATGGCGGGCGCGTCCGGGTACGTGCTGAAGCAGATCCGCGGCTCCGATCTCGTCGCCGCCGTCCGTACCGTCGCCTCCGGGCAGTCCATGCTGGACCCCGCGACGACGGCCCGGCTGATGAAGTCCCTGCGCACCGAGCCCGTCGAACAGCCGGCCGAGGCCCCCGAGCTGGCCGGTCTCTCACCGCGCGAGCGGGAGATCCTGGCGCTGATCGGGGACGGGCTGACCAACCGCGAGATCGGCAAGCGGCTGTACCTGTCCGAGAAGACGGTCAAGAACCACATCTCCCGGCTGCTGGCCAAGCTGGGTGTCCAGCGCCGCGTGCAGGCCGCGGTGCTGGCCACCCACCTCGACCAGCCGGAGAAGGCCGAGCGGCCGGCTCTCTAGCCTCCAGGGCGTGTCCGCGAAGTCCCGTCTGCCGTCCCACGCCCGGCACGCCCTCCCGCCGCACCGGCCGGCCCCGCGCGAACCCGGCTTCGCCCGGCTCGCGCGGGGCACCCCCATGCCGCCGCTCGGCCCGCCGCCTAGCGCTCGCGGGGTCGCAGGGCGCGTACCAGCAGCTCCACCAGCAGCACCGTCGACGCCGTGCCCGCGCACGCCGCCCACTGGGCCGCGTTCAGCGGCACCGTGCCGAAGACGCTGCGGGCCCACGGCAGGTGGACGGCGAGGATCTGCACGGTCAGTACCGCGCCCAGGCACAGCCACAGGGTGCGGTTGCGGAGCTGGTGGCGGCCCAGCAGCGGGCCGTCGTCCACGCGGGCGCTGAGCGAGTTGACCAGCTGGAAGAGGACGAACGTGGTGAACGCCATGGTCAGCGCTGTGTCCGTGGAGACCTGTTCGCGGGCCAGGGCCAGCAGGCCGACCGTGCCCAGGGCCATGACCGTGCCCGCCCGGGTGATGGCGAGCAGCCGGCGCCGGTTCAGGATGCGCTCCGCGGGGTCGCGCGGCGGCTTGCGCATCACGTCGTCGCGGGCCGGGTCGACGGCCAGGGCCATCGCGGGCGGCCCGTCCATGATGATGTTGATCCACAGGAGCTGGGCGGCCGTCAGCGGGGCGGGCAGCCCGGCGAGGGTGGCGCCGAGCAGGGTCAGGATGGCGCCGACGTTGGTGGACAGCTGGAAGCGTACGAACTTGACGATGTTGTCGTAGATCGCCCGTCCCTCGCGCACCGCCCGCACGATCGTGGAGAAGTCGTCGTCGGTGAGGACCACCGCCGCGGCCTCCTTGGCCACGTCCGTGCCGGTGCGGCCCATCGCCACGCCGATGTGCGCGGCCTTGAGCGCCGCCGCGTCGTTCACGCCGTCGCCCGTCATGGCGACGATGTGCCCGCGCCCGGAGAGCGCCCGCACGATGGTGACCTTGTGCTCGGGGGCGACGCGGGCGAACACCCCGATGCCGTCGATGCGTTCGGCGAGTTCCTCCTCGCTCGTGCGTTCCAGTTCGGCGCCGGTCACCACCTCGCCGCGGATGTCCAGTTCCCGGGCGATGGCGGCCGCGGTGTCCGCGTGGTCGCCGGTGATCATCTTCACCTCGACCCCGGCCGACCGGCACAGCGCGATCGCGTCCCGGGCCTGCGGCCGTGGCGGATCGGCGATCCCTGCGACCGAGACCAGGGTGAGCGGGGGCAGCGCGGCGGGGTCGGGCGGTCCGTCGAACACGGCGGTGGCGGCGCCCAGCACGCGCAGGCCCGCCCGGCCCAGCTCCGACGTCACGGCCAGTACCTCGGCGCCGAGCACGGCGTCCAGGGGCCGTACGCCCTCGTCGGTGAGCACCGCCTCGCACCGGTCCAGCAGGACGTCCACCGCTCCCTTGGCGTGGACGCGGGTACGGCCGTCGGGCTCGGTGTGGAAGGTGGCCATGTACTTCGTGGCGCCGTCGAAGGGCACCTCGGCGCTCCGGGGCCGCTCGGCGCGCAGTCCGTCGGCGTCCATGCCGGTCTTGGCGGCGAGGACGACCAGGGCGGCCTCGGTGGGGTCGCCGACGAACCCGTCGTCGGTGAGCCGGGCGTCGTTGCAGAGCGCGAACGGCAGCACGGCCTCGCGCAGTTCCTCGGCGCGGTCGGTGCCCGCGCTGTCGCGGACGGCGCCCTGGGTGTCGTAGCCCTCGCCGGTGACCTCGTAACGGCGGCCGGCGCTCCACAGGGACCGGACCGTCATCTCGTTCATGGTCAGGGTGCCAGTCTTGTCGCTGCACACCACGGTCGCCGAGCCCAGTGACTCCACCGAGGCGAGCCGTTTGACGATGGCGCCGCGCCGGGCCATGCGGTACACGCCGAGGGCGAGGGTGAGGGCGAGGACGGCCGGCAGGCCCTCGGGGATGGCGGCGACGGCCAGCGCCACCGCGCGCAGGCCCAGGTCCGCGAGCCCCTCGCCGCGCACCAGCGCGACCAGCGCGTACGCGGCGACGGCGACCCCGCTGAGCAGGGCCAGGCGGCGCCCGAGGCTGTCGAGCTGGATCTGCAGCGGGCTCGGCGGTTCCGCGCCGGTGCGCAGGGCCTCGGCGATGGCGCCGAGTTCGGTGCGCATGCCGGTGGCCGTGACGACCATCTCGGCGCGGCCGCGGGTGAGCGCGGTGTTCATGAACAGCATGTCGGTGCGCTCGGCGAGCGGCACCGGGCCGGTGGGCTCGACGCTCTTGGCGACGGGCTGGGACTCGCCGGTGAGGGCGGCCTCGGCGACCTCCACGGTCTCCGCGACGGTCAGCCGTCCGTCGGCCGGCACCCGGTCGCCCGCCTCCAGCAGGACCACGTCCCCCGGGACCAGCGTGTGCGCCTCGACCTCGCGCTCGGCGCCGTCGCGGCGGACCCGCGCGGTGGGCACGAGCATCCGGCGCAGCGCCTCCAGGCTGCGTTCGGCGCGCCGCTCCTGGAGGTAGCCGAGCACGGCGTTGATCTGGAGCACCACGGTGATGATCAGCGCGTCCTTGACCTCGCCGATCACGGCGGCCACCACGGCGGCGATCAGCAGGATGCCGATCAGCCAGTTGCGGAACTGGTCGAGGAACTTCAGCCACTCCGGGCGGCGGGCCGGTTCGGCCAGCCTGTTCGGCCCGTACTCGGCCGCGCGGGTGGCGGCCTCGCCACCGCTCAGCCCGGTCGCCGGGTCGACGCCGAGCCGGGCGGCCACCGCCTCGGCGGTCAGTTCGTGGACGTCCTCCCCCGCGACCTGTCCGGTCGCTCGCCCCTGCATGGCTACTCCTCTTCGGCCCGTACGACGGCGACGGGGCACTCTGCGTGGTGCAGGACGGCCTGGCTGACCGAGCCGAGCCTGAGCCCGGTGAAGCCGCCCCGGCCGCGTGCCCCGACGACCACGACACCCGCCCCGGCGGTGGCCTCGATCACCGAGTGGCGGATCCGGCCGCGCACCAGGCTGCGCTCCACCTCGACGTCCGGGTACTTCTCGGTCATCCCGCTGATCGCCTCGGCGAGCAGCCGCTCCTCCTCGTCGCGCAGACGGTCCTCGTCGTAGGTGACGAAGGGCGGGTCGCCGGGGGCGCCGTAGGAACGTTCGGTGTGCGTGTTCCAGGCGTGCAGCGCCCGCAGTGCGGTGCCGTGCAGCGAGGCGTACGCGAAGGCGAACTCGACGGCCGCGGCGGAGCGGGGCGCGCCGTCCACGGCCAGCAGGACGGGCCCGGTGGGTTCGGGGCGCCCGCGCATGACGAGGACGGGGCAGCGGCCGTGTGCGGCGAGGTGTCCGGCGGTGGAGCCGAGCAGCAGCCTGCCGAAGCGGTTCAGGCCCCGGCTGCCGACGACGGCCAGGGACGCGGTGCGCGTCTCCAGCTCCAGCACCATCACCGGCTCGCCGACGACGACCTCGCGGGCGATCTCGACGTCGGGTGCGATCGCGCGCGCCCGCAGTTCGGCGTCGGCGAGGGTGCCGTCGACCATCTCACGCACCCCGGCGGCGCTCCATGGCGGTGTCCTGAGCGGTGTGTGCACCGACGGCCAGCCGAAGGCGTGCACCAGCCGGAGTCCCACGCCCCGCAGGGCGGCCTCGCGGGCGGCGACGTCCACGGCGGTCAGGCTCGACTCCGATCCGTCCACTCCCACGACGACAGGACCGCTCATCACGGTCTCCCTTCTCCGGGCTCCGTCGGGGTCCGTGTGTCACACAGGAGCCGGGTTTCCAGGCTCTCCCCATCCGGCGTTTCTCGCACAGGGCCGTCCGGCCCGCGCCGGGCCCCGGTAGGCCCTGCGCGGATCAGTCCGGCAGCACCAGCCGCCGGGTCTCGCCGGGCTGGACGACGACCGTGCGGCCCGGCAGCCGTATCTCGATCGGGGTCTGGTCGGAGGACGGTACGGCGATGTCCAGCTCGCCGCGCTCCAGGTGCACGCGTACGCCCCAGTTGCCCTGGTAGCGCAGGGCGAAGCCGTAGGAGGACAGCTCCGGCAGCGGTACCGGGTCCAGCCACAGCGCCCCGTCGCGGGTCTCCAGGCCGGTCAGACCGCGCTGGACGAGGTCGAGGGTGCCGGCCATGGCGCCGAGGTGGATGCCCTCGGCGGTGGTGCCGCCCTGGACGTCGGCGATGTCGCCCTGGAGGGCCTCCTGGCAGAACTCCCACGCCTCCGCGCGCCGGGCGCGGGCGAGCACCCAGCCGTGGACCAGGCCGCTGAGGGTGGAACCGTGGCTGGTGCGGTGCAGGTAGTAGTCGACGGTCCGGTGCCAGATCTCGTCGTCGAGCCGTACCCCCAACCGGTCGAACAGGCCGCGCAGTTCGGCGGGCGAGTAGAGGTAGCCGAGCATCAGGACGTCGGCCTGCTTGGACGCCTGGTAGCGGTTGACGGTGTCCCCCTCGGCCTCCAGGATCCGGTCCAGGCGGCGGATGTCCCCGTAGCGCTCCCGGTACTTGGCCCACGGGAGTTCGTCGAGGTCTCCGTAGCCGTCGAACTGGCTGATCACCCCGTGGTGGAAGGGCACGTACAGGGAGCGGGAGACGTCCTCCCACCGCTCAAGTTCGCTCCGGTCGAGCCCGGTGCGCTCGCTCAGTTCGCGGCGCCTGGGCTCGGGCAGGGCGTCGATGAGTTCACGGGCGCGCATGAGCACCCACGCGGCGGTCACGTTGGTGTAGGCGTTGTCGTCCAGGCCGGGTTCGCTCGCGTCGGGGTAGGCCTCGTGGTACTCGTCCGGGCCGACCACGCCCTTGATGCGGTGCCGTCGCAGGGTGTCGTCCCAGACGGCCGCGTCCGCCCAGAACCGGGCGATCTGGAGCAGCGTCTCGGCGCCCTTGGTGTGCAGGAACTCCATGTCGCCGCTGGCCTCGCAGTACTGCCACACGTTGTACGCGATGGCCGAGCCGACGTGGAACTGCAGCCGGGAGTGGTCGGGCAGCCAGCGCCCCGAGCGCGGGTTGAGATGCAGTGTCTGGGTCTCCTCGCGGCCGTCGCTGCCGGACTGCCAGGGGAACATGGCGCCCTTGCGGCCCGCGGCCTGCGCGGCGACGCGGGCGCGTTCCAGGCGGCGGTGCCGGTAGCGCAGCAGGGCCCGGGAGACCTCGGGGAAGTGCAGGTTGAGGAAGGGCAGCACGAACAGCTCGTCCCAGAAGACATGGCCGCGGTAGGCCTCCCCGTGCAGGCCTCGGGCGGGGACGCCCACGTCGAGGTCGGCGGTGTGCGGGGAGAGCGTCTGGAGCACGTGGAACAGGTGCAGGCGCAGGATGCGGCCCGGTTCCCCGGCGACGTCGAGGGCGGCGCGGCGCCAGAGCTGGGCCCAGGCGGTGCGGTGCGAGGCGAGCAGGTCCTCGAAGGTGCCCGCGCGGCCGACCCGGTCGACGGCGGCGTGCAGGGGGTCGCTGATGGCGGGGTCGCGGGAGGTGTGCAGGGCGATCGTCTTGTCGACGGTGGCGGTCCGTCCGTCGGTCAGGGCGAGCACGGTGTGCTGGGTGGTGCGCGGGTTCTTGTTGCGGACGGTGACCGGGGCGTCGGAGGTGAGCCGGGAGGCCATGCCGACGCGGATGTCGGAGGTGCCGGTACGGCAGCGCAGCCACACGGTCTCGGGGGTGACGGTGCCCGCGTGGACGTGGATCAGGTGGTGGCCGTCCAGGTCGCGGTAGCGCGGCACACCGGAGTTGGTGACGCCGCCGTCGAGGGACGCCTCCACCTCCAGCTCGCCGGAGAAGCCCTCCGCGGTGAACTCGGTGCGCAGGGCGGCCAGATGGGGTTCCCCCATGTGCACGATGCGCCGCTGACGCACCGCCAGGACGCGTCCCTCGCCGAGGTCGAAGCGGGTGCGGCGCTCCAGCACGCCGCAGTCCAGCAGCAGGGTCATCCGGTGTTCCAGCAGCGGCGCGGTCTCGGGGGTCAGCCACTGCCCGTCGCGCAGGCGGAAGCGCAGGGGCAGCCAGTTGGGCAGGTTGACCATGTCCTCGTTCTCGACCCGGCGTCCGGACACGGTGGAGGTGAGCCGGTTGTAGCAGCCCGCGACATACGTGCCGGGGTAGTGGATGTCGTCGGCCGAGCACTCGGGCAGGGCTCCCCGGGTGGCGAAGTAGCCGTTGCCCAAGGTGCACAGGGACTCGCGCAGCCCTTGGTCGGCGGGCTCGTAGCCCTCGTACTCCCAGGTCCATCCCGTCACTTCGGCTCCTCACCCAGCAGTTCCGCCAGATCCCGTACGACGATGTCGGCGCCGTGCCGGCGTAGTCTGTCCGCCGAGTCCCCCGTGGCGGCCCGGTCCACGCCCACCACCAGGGCGAATCCACCCCGCCGGCCCGCCTCCACGCCCGCCAGGGCGTCCTCCACGACGGCGGCGCGGTCGGCGGGGACGCCGAGCCGGTCGGCGGCGGTGAGGAACAGGTCGGGGGCCGGTTTGCCCTTCAGGCCCAGGCGGGCCGCCTCGCCGCCGTCGACGAGGACGTCGAACAGGTCGCGTACCCCGGCCCGGGTGAGCAGCTCACCCGCGTGCCGGGAGGCGGAGGCCGCCGCCAGGGGGGTGCCCGCCCGGCGCAGGGCGCGTACCAGGCGGACCGTGCCGGGGTAGGCCTCGACGCCTTGTTCGCGCAGCCGCCGGGTGAAGCGTTCCTCCTTGTCGGCGGCGACTTCCCGGACGGTCGCCTCGGAGGTGTCGGCGCCGCGCGAGGCGAGGAAGGCGGCGGCGCCGTCGAGGCGGGACTTGCCGTCGACGTGGCGCAGGTAGTCGTCCTGGACGTCGAAGGGCCTCCGCTGTGCGGGGTCGGCGGGCGGATGCGCGCGCAGGTAGGCGTCGAAGGCCTCCTTCCAGGCCGCCGCGTGGACCCGGGCCGAGTCGGTGATCACGCCGTCGGTGTCGAACACGACGGCGCGCACGTGGTCCAAGGGGGTGTCGTGGCTCTCGGGCTGCTCCATGCTCACTCCGGCTGGGGGACGACGGCTACGGGGCAGTACGCGTGGTGGAGGAGGGTGTGCCCGACGCGGCCGAGCTGGAGACCGAAGCGGCCCGTCCGGTGCCGGGCCCCGATGATCACGAGGTCGGCGGCGGCCGACCGGTCCAGCAGCACCCTGCGGGCCACGCCCTCCACCGTGGCAGGCCGCACCCTGACGTCCGGGTGGTCGGCCGTCGGGGCGCGCAGGACGGCCTCCAGCAGGGCGGCGGCGCCCTCCTCGTGGTGCTCGGCCGCCGGGTGCGCGGGGCGGCGCCAGGCCCGTACCGCGTCCAGGACGCAGTCGCGGGCGGCGGCCTCGCGGAAGGCGAACCGGGTCGCGGCGCCCGCGATCGCCCGGTCGGCGACGCCGAGCAGGATCCGTTCGTGGGTGCCGGCGAGGCCCGGCGGGTCGCCGCGGACCACGATCACCGGCGCGGTGGCGCGGGCCGCGACGGTCAGTGACACGGAGCCGAGGAGCAATCCGGCGAGCCCGCCGCGCCCGCGCGCCCCGGTGACCACGGCGAAGGCGCGGTGCGCCTCGTCCAGCAGGGCGTCGGTCGCCTCCTGGGCGATGACGTCGACGCTGACCTCGGCGTGCGGGTCCTTGCTCCGTACGCGCGCGGCGGCGCCCTCGACGATCTCCTCGGCGGCCAACTGCTCCGAAGCGTCCTCCTGGGGCACGGCGCCCTCGTAGCGCTCCCACAGGGAGGCGTACACCAGGCGCAGCGCCAGACCGTGCCGGGCCGCCTCGGCCACGGCCCAGTCGACCGCCTGCAGGCTCCCGGGCGATCCGTCGACGCCCACGACCAACGGCAGCTCCACGGCCCACCGCCTTCCGTCCCGGCCGCTGAGCGCGGCCCGGTGCTCCCTCCACGGTCGCACGGGCTACCGGGCCTTCGCAGGGGGTGGGTCGGCCGGGGCCCGGGGACGTTCGGCCCATGCACGGGTGCCCGTTCGGGGTGACGCTGGAAGTGACGGCGGTTCCGGAGGGAGAGAGCCATGGCTACGGAACAACGGTCCCCGGTCGACGAGGGGCCCGTGCGGCTGACCGCGGTGCTCGACACCCCGCTCTCACGCTGGCTGTGGCTGGTGAAGTGGCTGCTCGCCCTGCCCCACCTGGTCGTTCTCGCCTTCCTGTGGATCGGCCTGGTGCTGGTGAGCGTGGTGGCCTTCTTCGCGATCCTGTTCACCGGCCGGTACCCGCGCCCCCTGTTCGACTACACCGTGGGGGTCCTGCGCTGGAGCTGGCGCGTCGGCTACTACGCGTACGGCGCGCTGGGCACCGACCGCTACCCGCCGTTCACCCTCGCCGAGGTGCCGGACTATCCGACGCACTTCGACGTCGCGTACCCCGAGAAACTGTCCCGCGGTCTGGTGCTGGTGAAGTGGTGGCTGCTGGCCGTCCCGCACTACTTGGTCGTGGCGATCCTGGAGGGCGGTTCGCGTCTGGCCTGGTTCTCCACCGGCCTGATCGGGCTGCTCACCCTGTTCGCCGGGGTGGCGCTGGCCGCGACCGGCCGCTACCCGCGCGGCATCTTCGACCTGGTCGTCGGCCTGAACCGGTGGGTGCTGCGGGTGGCGGCGTACGCGACCCTGCTCACCGATGTCTACCCGCCCTTCCGGCTGGACCAGGGCGGTTCCGAACCGGAGGCGCTGCCATGACCACCGCGCTGGTCTCCGCGCTCCTGTTCGTGCACGGTCTGCTCCATCTGGCGGTGTGGCTGCCGCACGGCGCCACCGAGCAGCCCTTCGACCCGCGCCGCTCCTGGGTGCTCGCCTCGGCCGGGGTACCCCGTCCCCAGTCCGTCGACCGCGCGGCCATCGGCCTGGCCTCGGTCACCGCGCTGCTCTACGTCATCGCCGGCGCGTCCGCCGCCGCGCAGAGCAGCGGCTGGACGACCGCGGCCCTGCTGGCGGCGGCGAGCGGCCTGCTGCTGAAGGCCCTCTGGTTCGACCCGTGGCTGACGCTCGGCGTACTCCTGGACGTGGGCGTCATAGCGGCGGTCCTGGCGAGCTGGCCCGGCGCACTGTTCTGACCGTCCGGCGAGGTGATCCGTCATGCGGGTGCTCGTGGGTTACGCGACCGCGCACGGCTCCACCCGGGAGATCGCCGAGCGCATCGCCCGGGTGCTGGACCGGGCGGGTCTGCGAGCCGACGCCCGGCCACTGGAGGCCGTCGACGACGCGGACGACTACGACGCGTTCGTGCTCGGCAGCGCCGTGCACGGGCAGCGCTGGCTCGCCCCGGCGCGGGACTTCCTGAGCGGGCACCTGGAGCTGCTCGCCGCCCGCCCCGTGTGGCTGTTCAGTGTCGGGATGCCCGGGGCGCTGCGCGGCCCGTGGAAGCGGCTGGCGCCGCTGGAGGGACCGGCGATCCTGCGCGGCCTGCCCGGCGGGCTGTCGTACCGTGCGCACCGGCTGCTGTCCGGCGTGATCCTCCCGTCCCAGCTGCCGCGCGGCGGGCGGATCCGGTTCCGGCTGATGGGGTGCCGCTACGGCGACCACCGTGACTGGGACGCGATCAAGGCATGGGCCGCCGGGATCGCCGACGAGCTGCGGGCATGAGGAGCTCCCCGCCGTGCGGGCGGCGGGGAGCCGTTGAGGAGGCCGTCCGAAGCAGTGGCCGCTCCGGGCGGGTGCGGTGCCTCAGCAGTGGACGGAGGGGCGGTGACCCGTCCGGCGGGACCGGTGCGGTGGCGTGCCGGGGGTCGCCGTGGCCCTCCGCGCCCGGCGCAGAGCGCGGCGCAGCGCCAGGGTGTCGAACAGGGCGGTGAGGGCGAATGTCACGCCCGTCGCCGCGAACAGCAGGAGCGCGAACCGCTCCCAGAACTCCGCGGTGAGACTCGTGCCCACGGTCCTCTCCCCCTCTGGTCGACGGTGAGGCGTTTCCTCCTCACCCACAGTCAACTCCGTTGCCGCTTCGGGCACTTGAGCCGTGCGGCCCGAAGAGCGGGCTGGAGCGGCCCTTGACCGGGCCCGCCGGGGTGTGCCCCGGGCGTCCGTCAGCGGACCAGCACGCGTTCCCCGGAGCGCGGTACGACCGCCGTCCAGCCCAGGGTGCGGTCGATGCGCTCGCGCAGGGCCTCGGCCGCGTCGGGCTCGCCGTGCACCAGGTAGGTGGTGTGCGGGGCGGGCGCCCCGCGGAGCCAGTCGACGATCTGCCCGGCGTCGGCGTGCGCCGAGAAGTGCGGCGCGTCGGCGACCTGGGCCCGTACGGGGACGTACTCCCCGAACATCTTCAGTACCGTCGCCCCGTCCACCAGGTCGCGGGCCCGGGTGCCCTTGGCGGCGAAGCCGACGACGACCACGGCGTTGCGCGGGTCGGGCAGCAGGCGCCGGAGGTGGTGCAGGACGCGTCCGCCGGTGGCCATGCCGGACGCGGAGACGATGACCGCGGGCCCGCCCGCGCGGCCGAGGTCCACGGACTCCTGGACCGACCGCACGGGCCGGAACGGTTCGGGGCTCAGCACGGCGGTGCCCGCCTCCGCGATCTCCGGCCGCAGTTCGGGGGCGCGGCTGCGCAGGGCGTCGTGGTAGACGTCCAGCGCGGCCAGTGCCATCGGGCTGTCCACGTACACCGGCACCTTGGCGGGGAGGCGGCCGGAGGCGCGCAGCGCGGCCAGCTCGTGCAGGACGACCTCGGTGCGGTCGATGGCGAACGCGGGGATCACGACGGTGCCGCCGCGGGCGAGGGTCTGGGTGACCACGTCGGCGAAGTGGGACCGGGCCGCGTCCTCCTCGTGCCGCCGGTTGCCGTACGTCGACTCCACCAGCAGCACGTCGGCGCCGGAGAACGGCTCGGGCGGGTTGAGCAGCGGATGCCCGGGGCGGCCCAGATCGCCGCTGACGGCGAGGGTGTGGCCGCTCTCCAGGGCGAGCCGGGCCCAGGCGGAGCCGAGGATGTGCCCGGCGGAGTGCAGGGTCAGCTCGGTCCCGGTGGCGATGTCCACGGGTGTGCCGGAGCGCACGGGGCGCAGGAGCTTCAGGGTGCGGTCGACGTCCGTGTCGTCGTACAGGGGTTCGGCCGGGCGGTGCTTGGACCAGCCGTGCTCGTTGGCGTGCCGGGCGGTCTCCGTCTGGAGCTTGGCGCTGTCCCGCAGCACGATCTCCATCAGCCGGGCGGAGTACTCGGTCGTGACGATCGAGCCGCGGAACCCGTGCCGCACCAGCCGGGGCAGATAGCCGCAGTGGTCGAGGTGGGCGTGGGTGACGACGACCGTCCCGATGTCGGCGGCGTCGCACGGCAGCCCGCGCCAGTTGCGCCTGCGCAGATCGGCCAGGCCCTGGAAGAGACCGCAGTCGACGAGGACCCGCGCGTGATCGCTCTCGACGAGGAACTTGCTGCCGGTGACGGTTCCCACCCCGCCGAGGAACGTCAGCAGCGCCGGCCGGGGTCGGGTCGGCGCGTCGTCTCCTGGTACGCCTGCCACGGTGCTCATCACGCCGTCCTCCTTCGTGGTCGGGCCGATCGGCCCTGGTGGATCCCCGGTGGGTGTGGTGTGCTGGAGGTGCGGGAAGGACCCCGACTCCAGACGCGGAGAAGCGGCTTCGAGCCGTGCACCGCGCAATCCGGATCCGCGAGAAGCGGGTAGGTCCTTCCCGCCTTTGTGTGCCACCGCCTCACCCGCCCCTCCAGCCTGCGGCCCCGCCCTGCCCGCCGCACGGGCCGAAGGGGGTCCGGCCGGACGCCGAACGGCCCTGCCGCCTCTCGCGTGGAGCAGGCCCGAAGCGCCCCCGGTCAGGTGTCCCTCTGTGTGCGCGCCGCCCATCTGCGGCGTACCGCGTCCTCATGTTCGCCCTGTTCCAGGGCCGCGTCCGCCTGGGACAGGGCTGTCTCCAGGCGGGGGACCCAGTGGCGGCGCAGGGCGCGTACGCGTTGGCGGGTGCGCCGGACCTCCTTGCCGAGGGCACGGGCCGCCGCGCGGGCCACGGCGTACTGCGCCGCCGCCTCGACGGCTCGGGCGTAGTGCGTCTCGGTGTGGACGAGGGCGGTGTTCCCGGGGGCCGGGTCGTCGGGGTCACGGCCGGGGACCGCGCACACGGCTCCCGCCGGGTGCCGTACGCCCATGGTGGTGGTCCACGTGAATTCGACCCGCGCCGCGGGGCCGGGCTCCAGCGCGTCCTCGCCGCCGAGCAGCAGCCCGCGCCGCAGCCAGGTCTCCGCCTCGCGCAGCCGCGCGTGCCACTCCTCGCGGGCGGCGGCCTCGGCGCGCAGGAGTTCCTCGTGGCGGATGCGCAGGACGTGCAGTTTGCGGTCGAGCAGGTCGGCGCCGCGCAGGGCGACGTCGAGGCTGTGCCGCAGTCGCAGCCGCCCCGCTCGGCCGGGCGGAACACGCAGGTCGGTCATGGGATCACCGGCCGTCCTGCGGCAGGCGCGCGTCGAGGAACCGGGCGGGCAGCATGGACAGTTGGCCGCGCGGCAGGGTGAGCAGCACCCGCCAGGCCCGTTCCAGGGTCTCCTCCAGCGTGCGGGCCTCGTCGCGCCGCTGGTCCACCAGTTCGCGGCCGAAGGCGTCGTCGAAGTCCAGGTACGCGCGGTCGGTGGCGGTGAGCGCCGACTGGCCGACCAGGTCGGCGAGTTCCCTGACCTGCCTGGCCCGGGCCAGCGCGGCGAGGAGTTGGGCGGCGACGTCGAGGTGGTCCTCCCGGGTGCGCCCGGGTCCCGCTCCCTTGCGCATCAGCCGGGACAGCGACGACAGCGCGTCGACCGGCGGGTACACGCCCCGCGCGTGCAGCGTGCGGGAGAGCACGACCTGGCCTTCCGTGATGTACCCGGTGAGGTCCGGCACGGGGTGTGTGATGTCGCCCGCGGGCATGGTCAGCACCGGCAGCACGGTCACCGACCCCGGCAGTCCGCGTACGCGCCCGCACCGCTCGTACAGGGACGCCAGGTCGCTGTAGAGGTAGCCGGGGTAGGCCCGCCGGGCGGGGATCTCGCCGCGGGCCGCGGAGACCTCCCTCAGTGCCTCCGCGTAGCTCGTCATGTCCGCCATCACCACCAGCACGTGCCGGCCCTCGAAGAAGGCGAGCCGTTCCGCGACGGTGAGGGCGATGCGCGGGGTGAGGACGCGCTCGATCACCGGATCGTCGGCGGTGTTGAGCAGCAGCACCAGCTCCCCGGAGGCGGACCGCTCCTCCAGCGCGTCACGTACGAAGGCGGCGTCGGCGTGGGTGACGCCCATCGCGGCGAAGACCACGCAGAAGGGCTGTCCGCCGGCGGTCGACTGGGCGGCGATCTGCGCGGCGAGTTCCAGGTGCGGCAGGCCCGCCGCGGAGAACACCGGCAGCTTCTGCCCGCGGACGACCGTGGTGAGGGCGTCGATGGCGCTGATCCCGGTCAGCACCGGCTCGGCGGGCGGTTCACGGCGTACCGGGTTGACGGGGGCGCCGCTGACCGCGGAGGTGGTCGTACCGAAGACGGGGGGCCCGCCGTCGAGGGGTTCGCCGCGGCCGTTGCAGATCCGCCCCAGCCAGCCCGGCCCGACGGGGACGCGCAGGGGCGTCCCGGTGAACGCCGCCCGCAGCCGGGCCGGGTCGAGGCCCGCGGTGTCCTCCAGGACTTGCACCACGGCCGTGCCCCGGTCGACCTCCAGGACCAGGCCGTGCCGCTCCCCGCCCGACTCGGGGGTGAAGCGGACGAACTCGTCCCAGCCGACGCCCTCGACCCGGTCGACCACGGCCAGCGGGCCGCGCAGTTCCCGTATCGAGGTGTATTCGACGACGGCGTTCATGGCACCTCCCGGAGCCGGTCGAGCATGGTGGCGCGCAGGCGCTCGACGGCTTCCGCGTCGTGCGGGCCCGCTTCCTCGCGGGCCCGCAGGACGGGCGAGAAGTCGATCTCCTCGACGCGGGCCGCGGGTACTCCGGACGCGACCAGTTCCCGGCACCGGTCCACGACCGCGAGCACGGCCTCGGCCAGCGCGGCGGTCTTCTCCGGGGCGCTGTAGGCGTCCTGCTCGGACAGGGCGCTCTGCTGGAGCAGGCCTTCGCGTACGAGCCGTCCACCGAGGAAGCTGACGCGTTCCTGGTCGGGCAGTGCCGTGATGCCGAGCAGGTCGACGAGGTCGGCGAGCCGGTCGGCCTCGGCGAGGAGTCCGGCCACCCGGGCGCGGCGGGCGGGCAGGTCCGGGTCGTCACCGGCCGCGTGCCGGGCGGTGAGCGTCTCGGCGTCGCGGGAGAAGGAGCCGGCCCAGGAGACGGCCGGGTAGTGGCGGGCGTAGGCGAGGTCGCGGTCGAGGGTCCACAGGCAGCGGACGAAGCGCTGGGTGTGGGCGGTGACGGGTTCGGCCATGTCGCCGCCGGGCGGGGAGACCGCGCCGATGACCGTGACCGAGCCGCTCAGCCCGCCGAGCGTGGTGACGGCGCCCGCGCGCTCGTAGAACGCGGCGACGGCGGAGGCGAGACCCGCCGGGTAGCCCTCCTCGGCGGGCAGGGCGCCGGTGCGGGAGGCGAACTCGCGCAGCGCCTCGGCCCAGCGGGAGGTGGAGTCGGCGATGACGACGACGTCCAGGCCCATGTCACGGAAGTACTCGGCGACGGTGATCCCGGTGTGGATGCTCGCCTCCCTGGCCATCATCGGCATGTTGGAGGTGTTGGCGACGATCACGGTCCGCTCGACCAGGCGGCCACCGGTGCGCGGGTCGGTGAGCGCGCCGAACTCCTCGATGAGGTCGGCCATCTCGTTGCCGCGCTCGCCGCAGCCGACGTAGACGATGACGTCGGCGTCGCACCACTTGGCGATCTGCTGGAGCAGTACGGTCTTGCCGGTGCCGAAGCCCCCGGGCACCGCGACGGTGCTGCCCAGAGCCACCGGGAAGAGCAGGTCGATGACGCGCTGGCCGGTGTGCAGGGGCCGTACGGTGTCCAGGCGCGCGCGGACGGGGCGGGGTGTGCGGACGGGCCACTGACCGGTCATCCGGACCGGTGTGTCCGCGACCGTCGCGAGGACGGCGTCCTCGTCGTGACGGCCGGGCGGGACGAGCCCGCGTACCGGTCCGGCGCAGCCGGGGGGCACGAGCACCCGCAGCGTCAGCGGCCCCACGCCGCGGATCTCCCCGAGCACGGCCCCCGGCTCCACGGTCTCGCCCTCCTCGACCAGGGGCACGAACTCCCGGGCGACCCGCTCTCCGTCGGCGTGCCCGTCCAGCGCCCCCGGCACCAGCCAGTCACCCGCGGCCGACAGCGGGCGCAGCAGCCCGTCATGGATCCCGCCCAGCAGCCCGGGCCCGAGCGGCGCCGACAGCGGCCTGCCCAGCGGGCGTACCGGCATGCCGGGCGCGAGGCCGCCGGTGTACTCGTACGCCTGGACGGTGACGATGCTGTCGCGGATCCCGACGATCTCCCCGGGCAGCCCGTCCGGGCCCAGCGCGACCAGGTCGTGCATGGCCGTCCCGCCCACCTCCCCGGCCTCGACCAACGGCCCGGCCACCCGCAGAATCCGCCCGGTGCCGGGCGCGGTGTCCGTCGTGCCACCCACGGCTCCTCCACCTCCCGAACGCGCCGACGGGCGCCTCCCCGAGCGAACCCCCGGCCCGGCGCGCGTCATGGTGTCCACAGCTCCTCCACCTCCGGCCCGGCTCCGTCGAGGGCTCGGCGGGCGCATTGCGTCAGGCTGAGATCCACCCGGCGGGTCTCGTCCTCGGCCAGTACGCCGCCCCCGGGGGCGGGGCTGATACGGGCCCGGGGGCCGAGCAGCCGGTGGGCGCGGGCGGTCAGCCCGGCCTCGATGCGCGGGTAGCCCTCGGTCGTGCGTAGGGCCTCCACGCCGCGGATGACTTGGCGGCGCAGTTCCTCCCAGCACTCCCGGCGGGCCGCCAGCTCCCGGGCGCGGGCGGTCCGGCGTGCCCGGACGTGGGCGGCGCGCCGGACCGCCTCGGCGTCGGCGGCGCCGCGTTCCCGTGCCTCGGCGAGGAGGTCGGCGGCCTGGGCCTCGGCCTGCCGCAGGATGGTGGCGGCGTCCTTGTCGGCGGCGGCCAGCATCGCCGCGGCGTCGGTCTCGGCGGCGCGCAGGAGCCGGGCGCGCACCGGTTCGAGTGCGGCTGTCATCGGGGCGGGGAGGGAAGTCTTCACGGCGGTGTCACCACCAGCAGCCGGTCCGTCGGGGGTCTGCGGAGCGCGGTCTCGGCCTCCGCCGCGCTCGTGGTCCGTGCGGGCATCGAGGAGTTCACGGTGGCATCACCACCAGTAGCGGTTCCGGTCCGTCGAGGGTCTCCGGAGGGAGTGCTCCGGCCGCCTCGGGGGTGAGCAGGACCAAGCCCACGTCCTCGGGCAGGCGGGCCCAGGCGGCGCGTACGTCCTGCGGGCCGGTGACGGGGAGCACGAGGACTCCGGCCGTCGCCAGGCCTGCGACCCGCGGTCGTTCTCCGATGGCTGCGACGCGTGCCATGGCTAGGCCTTCCCGATCAGGATGATGGCGACGACCAGGCCGTAGATGGCGATGCCCTCGGCGAGGCCGACGATGACCATGGCCCGGCCGAACAGCTCGGGCCGTTCGCTCAGCGCGGCCAGCGCCGCGGCGCCGGTGTAGGCGACGGCGATCGCCGCCCCGATGGAGGCCCCGGCCACCGCGATGGCGGCGCCGATCAGGGCCGCCGAACCCGACCCGGAGCTCTCGGCCGCGGCGGCGGCGTCGGCGGACGCGGGGCTGCCGCTCAGAGCGACGATCAGGAGCGCCAGCGCCCCCGCGAACAGCGCCGCGTCGGCCGCGAGCACCGACCGCAGTGCGGCTTTGCCCCGGCGGCGCAGCAGTCGGCGGGTGGCGGCGAAGCCCCCGACCAGCAGCGGTAGTGCGATCAGCCAAGCGATCATGATGTCACCTCCGTGCCCGAGGAAGTCAGCACGTCCTCCGGCGGATTGCGTGGGGGCGCGCCGTCCGGCGCCCGCCACGTCGGCACGTGCCACGGCCGGAAGGGCCGTCCCTCCGCGTCGAAGACCCGGGAGAACAGCTCGTAGAACTCCAGCCGCAGGGCCTGCACCCCGGCCACCAGCGCCTCCAGGGCGAAGGCCAGCGCGTTGCCGAGGACGAAGACCGAGGCGGCGCCGAGCAGCGCCGCGGGGCCGGACCCGGCCAGGGCGGTGGTGCCCTGCCAGACGATGGCGCCGAGGGCGGCGTGGGTGAGTCCGAAGGCGGCCAGGCGGGTGAAGGAGACGGTGTTGGAGCCGATGCGGACGACGACGTCGAAGAGCTGGACGCCGGTCTGGAGGGCGCCCGAGGCGCCGCCTCCGGCGGCCGTGAAGATCCCGGTCCCGGCGAGGCCGAGACCGGCCAGGGCGAGCAGCGAGCCGCTCCAGGCCAGCACGGGCGTGTTCAGGGCGAGGGCCGCCGCGAGGGCCGCGAGGCCCAGGAAGACGGCCGCGCCCGCGATCCCGGAGACGGCGTACAGGGCGCGGCCCGGTCCGCCCTCGCGCCAGCGGTTGACGATGCCCGCCGCGTAGGCCGCGGCCAGCAGTACCGCGCCGAGGCCGACCGCGGTGCCGAGCAGGGTCATGGGTTCGTCCAGGGGGTTCAGCCACAGGACGGGCAGCACACCGGTGGGTCCGAAGAACTCCCCGTACGCGACCCCCGCGAGGGTGCTGGCCAGGCCGGCACCGGCGAGGAAGGGCCACAGCGGGCGCAGGGCCGCCAGGCGCCGGGGGCGGCCGAGGCGCAGCAGCAGGGCCGCGAGCAGGAGCAGGGCGCCGTGGCCCGCGTCGCCGAACATCATCCCGAACATGACGACGTAGGCGATTCCGGCGGGCACCGTGGGGTCGATATCGGCGTAGGGCACGGTTCCGTAGGTGTGCACGAGGGGCACCAGGGAGCGCCGTACCGTGCCGTTGTCGTACAGGCGGGTCGGCGGGTCGACGCCCTTCGGCGCGCGCAGGGGTACGAGCGCGGCGCCGACGCCCGCCAGCCGGTCGCGCAGGGCGGCGACCTCGGTCACGGGGCACCAGCCGACCAGGGCGGCGGCGTCGCCGCGCGTGACGGCGGCCCGCTGGTAGGTCTCCAGTTGGGCCTCGCCCGCCAGCAGATCGGCCCGGCCCTCCCGGGTCAGCGTGTCGAGGTCCGGTGCCGTGGGCGACAGCAGGGGGTGCGCGGGCCGCAGGGACTGAAGGCGCCGGGCGGCGGGGCCGGGCACGGCGCGGCCGGCGCCGTCGGGGCGGTCCAGTTCGGCGCAGCCCGCGTCGGCGACCTGGACCAGGGCGTCCCTGAGCGCGTCGCGCGGGGCGACGACGGCGATCCGCTGCATGCGCGCCGGTGCCAGGGTGTCAGCCCACGAGTTCATCGAAGACCTCCCGTGCCCGTTCGCCGTGTGCGGCGCGGCCCAGAGCGGCGCGGACCCGCCAGGCGTCGGCGCCGAGCACCGCGACGGCGCCGACGACGGCGGGCAGCGCGAACCGCGACCCGGTCAGCAGGGCCTGTCCGTCCCGGTCGACCGCGGCCCACCAGCGGGCCTCGGCCCGCCACAGGTCCTCGGGCCGCTCGATGTCCGCCAGCGCCCAGCGGGCCGCCGGGGCGAGCCGGGCGCGGTAGTCGGTGTAGGTGGCCGCCCGCACGGCGGGGGTGCCGAGCAGCCGGGACGCGTCCCGTGCGGCCGGGGCGGGCAGCGGCCGGCCGGTCAGATGGGCTTCGCGGGCCACCAGCAGCGCGGCGCTCCCGGCCGCCCAGCGGGCCGCGGGCGGTACCTGGGCGGCCGTACGCGCGGCGGCGGACAGGCGCATGCCGGTGAGGATCGCGCCGCGGGTGTCGGCGCCGGGGTCGCCCCACACGGAGGTGGCCAGCACGGTCCGTATCCCGTCCGCGGTGCGGGCCCGGGACAGGCGCGGCCAGACGGTGGCGAGCGCGCCCAGCCGGTACGGCGCGGTCGGGCGGCCGCTGTCCAACGCGTCCAGCAGCTCGCGGGTGTTGGCGATCTCGAACCCGGACGCGAGCAGCCGTACGGCGACGGCCCCGGCCCGCGGCTGCCATCCGGCGAGCACCCTCAGCTGCCACACGAGGGCGTCCAGGACGGCCCGTTGGGCCTCCTCGGTCCCGGACTGCGGGTCGAGTCCGCGCCGGTAGGGGGTGCCCGCGAGGGCCCGTACGGCCTCGGCCGGGGTCGGGGTCCCGGCCAGGCTCCGCGCCGCGCCGGGTCCGAGGCGGGCGGCGGCCATGGCCCTGGCCCGAGTCACTCCGGCGACCCATCGCGCGCCCATGGCGTCTCCCTGTTCGGACCGGTCTGTTCGCTGTCTGCGAGCGTGTCGAGTTCCCGTGTCGCCTGTGCCACCAGGCGGGCCGCCAGACCGGGGGTGCGGGCGCGTGCCCGGGCGCGCAGCTCCGCCACGGCGGCCTCGGCGCGGACGCCGGCGCGGGCGGCTTCGGCCTCGGCCTCGGCGCCGAGCCGTGCGGCGGTCTCGCGCCTGAGGCGCGGGGCCCGCTCCCGGGCCGTTCGTACGGTCTCCTCGGCCCGCCGGGCGGCGGCGCGGCGGCGCCGGTCGGCCTCCTGTACGGCCTCGCGGCGGATCCGTTCCGCCTCGGCCGCCGTGTCGTCCAGGGCGGTGAGCGGGGGCTCCAGTTCGGCCGCGAGTGCGGCGGTGCGGTCGGCGGGTACGGCCCCGCCGACGGCCGGGCCGGGGGAACCGGCGGGCCGGAAGCGCGCCAGGAAATGGCGGAACCCAGGCATACGGACCTCCTGGACCGACCGCGTTGACCGGCGTCGATGTCCTGTGGTCTGACTCCACGCTAGGCGCCGGTCCACCGTCCCCCACAGGGCCGTTGCGTCCCGCGGAAGGGGCCGGGCGGCCCTGTGCGCGTGGGCGCGTCGGCGCGATCGTGAGGGTGGAACGAAGTCCGCGCATTCCAGGGAGGCTGTCATGAACGACCGTGGGACTCGGGAAGCGTTGTCGTCGGGGACCGAGGCCCGCCGCGCGGTGCCGAGGCACTCCCCGGTGCCGACCGAGGGGTTCCGCCAGGACGCGATGATCCGTTACCTCCAGGCCATGGCCTCCCACGAGGCGCAGGAGGCGGCGGCCGACGCCGCCGAGGACGCGGACCGGCAGTCCGCCGCCCCGGGCACGGTCGTGCGGCCCGCCAAGGACACGGTGCTGCGGGTGCGGGACGTCATGAAGCGGTCCGCGGAGGGGATCTCCCCCGAGACCCCGTTCGAGGACATCGCGCGTGAGCTGGCCCGCCAGGAGACCGGGGCGGCCCCCGTGGTGGACGAGGAACAGCACGTCGTGGGTGTGGTCGCCGAGTCCGACCTGCTCGCCCGTGCCGCCGCGCTGGCCGACCCGGACGGCGCGCCCGGCGGGTTCGGGCTGCTGCACGGCCGCCGTCGGCGCATCGAGCGGGAGGGCACCACGGCGGGCGCGCTGATGACGGAGCCGGCGATCACCGTCCAGCCGTGGACCTCGGTGATCGACGCGGCGCGTACGGCCTCCCGGTCCAGGGTCCGGCAGATCTTCGTGACGGACCACCACAACCGGCTGCTGGGCGTGGTCAGCCGCAGTGAGCTGCTGGAGGCACTCGTGCGGGACGAGGACTAGCAAGTCCGTGCGGAGGGCGGCCCGTTCGCGGGCCGCCCTCCGCACGTGTACGGACCGCACGTGTACGGACCGCACGTGTACGGACCGCACGTGTACGGACCGCACGTGTACGGACCGCACGTGTACGGACCGCACGTGTACGGATGTGTGCGTGCGTACAGACGTGTGCGCGACCGGGTCGGTCCGGTCGCGCACACGGGTGCGGCGCGGCGCACGACGGCGCTCAGGCGTGCCGCACCGGGATGGTCCGGCTGCCGGCCTTCTCCTCCGGCACCGGAACCGTGATCGTCAGGACACCGTCCTTGTAGTCCGCGGTGGCCTCGTCGCCCTTGGCACCGGCGGGCAGCCGGACGGACCGGGCGAAGGTGCCGTAGCGGAACTCGGTGCGGTGCTTGTCCTCGCTCTCCTCGGTGCGCTCGGCGCGCAGCGTGAGCACGCCTTCCGTGACGGTGATCTCGACGTCCTTCGCCGGGTCGATGCCGGGAAGCTCGGCCCGCAGCACGTACGTGCCGTCCGTCAGGCGCTCCTCGATGCGGATGCCGTGCGCCCCGGCGACGGGGTGGGTCAGCGGGAATCCGCCCTCGACCCAGCCGAACAGGTCGGGGAACGCGGGCCAGCCGGGCAACCGCTCGATCATGCCGCTCATGTCACCCTCCTTTCGCTCTTCTCAACTCCAGCGTCCCGCCGGGGTATCCGACGGCGCCTGGGCCGAACGGGCAGGCGCGGGACCGGACGGCCCCTGGTCCCTGCTCATCCCCCGGCCCCTTCATCCGCCGGTCCTGCGGCTCCACTGCGGCCCGACCGCGGCCCACTCGCATTCCCATTCCCGCAGCCGCCGCCGGTCCAGCCGTATCCGCACCAGCCGGGCGCCGCCCACGGCCGTGCCCGCGGCGAGGAGTCCGGCCGAGGCGCCCAGCAGTGCCGACTCGAACCGGGCCTGGGAGGGGGTGGGCGGCGCGGCGACCATCTCGCCCTTCTCCCCGGTCCAGACGGTGACGGAGGCACCGGCGCGGCGGCCCGGCTCGACCTTCGCCAGCCCCGTGCGGGTGTCGCCGCCGGACTCGGTCCAGCGGACCTTCGCCCACACCGACCCGTCGCTGAGTCCTTCGGTGCCCGGCCGCTCGGGCGCGTCCTCGACGAGCACGGCGGCGACCGGTTCGGCCCGCGCGCGCCGTTCGGCGAGGCCGTCGGCCACGGCGTCCGCGGTGACGCGGGCGGCCCACAGGGCACTCACGAGGGCGAGGACCCAGCCGGTGACGATGATCCACGCCTCAAGGCGGTCGACGGGGCGCCGCAGGGGGTTGCGCCGCCAGCGCCACCACCACGCCTTCCGCGGGCGGTGAGTTCTCCGCATCGTCAACACCCCCTTGCCGGGCGGACTCACGGGGTGTGCCGGTCCCGCGCGGTCCGGTCGTCGGTGAGGTCGGGTTCCTGGGCCGGGCGATGGCGCGGGCCCAGCAGCCGGCAGTCCACGGCGACGACTCCCTCGACGGCGCGCGCCATGCGTACCGCGACGGGTACGAGTTCGGTGCGGCGCACCCGGCCGGTCAGCCGTACGACGCCCGCGTCGACATCCACCCGCACCGCCTCCGGTGCCTCGGGGAAGAGGAGCGCCACCACGTCGGTGCGCACCTCGCGGGCGATGGACTCGTCGTCCCGCAGGAACACCTTCAGCAGGTCGGAGCGGCTGACGATGCCCTGGAGCACGCCGTCCTCGTCGACCACGGGGAGCCGGTGCACGCCGTGGCGGGCCATGGTCCGGGCGGTCCGGGCCAGGGTGTCGCAGGGGTCCGCGGTGACGGCGGGTGCCGTCATCAGCTCACCGGCCGTGCGGGCCTCGGCCTTGGCCAGGTCGGCGGGGCGGGACCGGAGCGGGTCGCCGCCGTGGAACTCCTCCTTCAGCAGCAGGTCCCGCTCGGAGACGACGCCCAGGACCCGCTGCCGGTCGTCGACCACGGGCACGCCGCTGACGCGCCACCGGCGCATGGCTTTCACGATGTCCTTGAACGCGGCCCCGCGTCGCACGGCCACGACCTTGCGGGTCATCACGTCGCTGACGATGCTCGGGCTGCCGTCCATGGTGGCCTCCGGGTTCAGCCCCGGCTTCCGCTGCCGTAGGGCGCGTAGAGGTCGAGGAGGCGGGTGCGGGCGGCCTGCAGCCGCCGGGTGGCGACCGATCCGGCCCACAGCGCCATCGCGTGTCCCATCGCCGGGTCCTCGGCGCACATCCGGCGCACCTCCTCGGCGTCGAACTCCAGGGCGCGCACCGGCCCGGCGGTCTGCGCGCCGAACCGCCAGCGGTACGGCGGGAACAGCCAGGACCAGCCGAGCAGGTCGCCGGCGCCGAGGGTGTCCGTCTCGACGGGCCGGTGGCCCGGTACGCGCATGTCGAGGCTCACGATGCCGGACTGGAGGATCCAGAAGCGGTCGGCCCGGCCGCCCTCGTCGAAGAGCCGGATGTCCGCGGGGAAGCGCACCTCTCGGGCCACGTCCAGGAGCCGGCCCCGGTACTCCGCGGCAAGCGTCTTGGTCGGCCGGGGTGTCGTCGCGGTAGTCATGGTGGGCCTCCTGGTGCTCCGCCGGGCCGACGGTGAGCCGGACATACGTCTGCTGTCTTCAGGCTCGGTCATCGGCGCGGTGACGACATGAGCCGAGCGGCCCTAGTCGGGGGTCCCAAAGGGCACGCGTGGTTGTGCCGGCGCGCCGTCCCTGGGACCTTCGGCCTCTGCCGTGTCTCCCGCCGTTGCGGAAGAGTCGGGTGAGGACCCACAGGAGGATGCATGTCCACTGTCTCCGCTCCACGCCGCAACAGCCCGACGTCACGGGGCGATGCCGCCGCGTCCGTCTCGGGCCTGACGAAGACCTTCGGCCGGACCCGCGCCCTGGACGGGCTGGACCTGACCGTGGCCGAGGGCGAGGTGCACGGCTTCCTCGGTCCCAACGGCGCGGGGAAGACCACGACGATCCGGGTGCTGCTGGGCCTGCTGCGCGCGGACTCCGGTGAGGTACGGCTGCTGGGCGGCGACCCGTGGCGGGACGCCGTGGCGCTGCACCGCCGACTGGCCTACGTACCGGGCGACGTCAGTCTGTGGCCCAAGCTGACGGGCGGCGAGATCATCGACGTCTACGCGCGGCTGCGCGGCGACCTCGACCCGGCGCGGCGCGACGCGTTGCTGGAACGGTTCGAGCTGGACCCGACGAAGAAGGCGCGCACCTACTCCAAGGGCAACCGGCAGAAGGTCGGCCTGGTCGCGGCGCTGACCTCGCGTGCGGAGCTGCTGCTCCTGGACGAACCGACCTCGGGGCTCGACCCGTTGATGGAGAGCGTCTTCCAGGAGTGCATCCGCGAGGTGAAGGCGGAGGGCCGCACCGTGCTGCTGTCCAGCCACATCCTGGCTGAGGTGGAGGCGCTGTGCGACCGGGTGAGCATCATCCGCGCGGGCCGCACCGTGGAGAGCGGCACCCTGACCGAACTGCGGCATCTGACGCGCACGTCGATCGACGTCGAGACGGTGCGTGTGCCCGACGGGCTCGCCGCCGTGCCGGGCGTGCATGATCTGCGGGTGGACGACCACCGGGCCCGCTTCGACGTCGACGCCGAACGGCTCGACCACGTCGTACGGCTGCTGGCCGACTTCGGCATCCGTTCCCTGACCAGCCGCCCGCCGACGCTGGAGGAGCTGTTCCTGCGGCACTACGGCGACGAGACGGCCGTCCGGGAGGGGTCATGACCGAGCTGACCGGCGCAGTCACCCTGACCCGGCTGGTCCTGCGCCGCGACCGGGTGCGGATCCTGCTGTGGCTGCTCGCCGTGCCCGTGCTGGTGCTGGTCACGGCGGCCAGCATCAAGGGCCTGTACCCCACCCAGCACGATCTGGACGTGGCGGCCGAGGCGAGCAGGGACAACGCGGCCGCGATCGCCTTCAACGGGCCGCCGCTGGCGCTGGACACCATGGGCGGCGAGGTCGCCTTCCAGGTCGGGACCCTGGGTCTGGTCGTGGTCGCCCTGATGAGCGTCTTCATGACCGGGCGCAACACGCGCGGCGAGGAGGAGGCGGGCCGCGGCGACGCGCTGCGCGCCCTGCCGGTCGGGCGGCACGCCAACGCCACGGCCACGCTCCTGGTCGTCACCGCCATGAACGTGGCCGTCGGCGCCGCCGTCGCCCTCGGCCTGATCGCCATGGACCTGCCCGCGAAAGGCTCGCTGGTCTTCGGTACGGCCTTCTGTCTGCTCGGCCTTCTCTTCGCCGCGTTCACCCTGGTCGCGGCACAGATCTCGGAGAACACCCGGGTCGTGCACGGCGGCACCGGCGCCGTGCTGGGCGCGGCCTTCGTGCTGCGCGCCGTCGGTGACATCGGGGACGGCACCCTGTCGTGGTTCTCCCCGATCGGGCTGGTGCAGAAGTCCCGGCCGTTCGCCGGCGAACGCTGGTGGCCGCTGCTCCTCGCGGTCGTCGGCGCGGTCGCCGCCGTGGCCGTGGCGCACGCCCTCAGCGACCGGCGCGACGTCGGCGCGGGCCTGGTCCCGCCCCGTCCCGGCCCGCCGCGCGCGGCCCCGGGCCTGGGCCGTCCCCTGGGGCTGGCCCTGCGGTTGCAGCGCGGCAGTCTGATCGGCTGGGGCAGCGCGGTGTTCCTCACCGGGCTCGCCTACGGCTGGGTCGCCGCCGACGTGGAGGACTTCATCGGCGACAACGACACCATGGCGGACATCATGGCCCGCTACGGCGCCACCGACCTCACCGACTCCTACCTCGCCCAGTCGCTGCTCCTGGTCGCCCTCATCGGCACCGGCTTCGCCGTCCAGTCCGCGCTGCGCCCGCTGGGCGAGGAGGGCGCGCTGCGCGCGGAGCCGCTGCTGGCCACCCCCGTGTCCCGGGCCCGCTGGATGGCGAGCCATCTGGCGGTGGCGCTCGCGGGCAGTGTCGTCGTGCTCGCCCTCGCCGGTCTGGGCGCCGGGATCGCCTACGGGTCCACCGGCGGCGGCTGGTCGCAGATCCCCCGCCTGACGGGCGCGGCGCTCGCCTACGCGCCCGCGCTGTGGCTGCTGGCGGGGCTGGCGACGGCGCTGTTCGGCCTGCTGCCGCGGGCCACGGCCGCCGCGTGGGCGGTGCTCGCCGCCTGCGCCGTGATCGGACTCCTCGGCGAGGTACTGGGCCTGCCCTCCTGGGTGCGCGACCTCTCCCCCTTCGAGCACGTCCCGCACCTCCCGGCGGGCGACCCGACGGTGGCCGCTCCCCTGCTGCTCGCCCTGGTCGCGGCCCTGCTGACGGCGGCCGGTGTGGCCGGGTTCCGGCGACGGGACGTCGGCTGACCGCCCGGCGGTCCCCGGGCGGCGCGCGCGCCGTTCGGCGAGTCTGAACACAAGGCTCCGCGCACCGAAGGGATCCGCTGATGGTCCAGTCCCCGTCCTCCGCGTCACCGGGATCGGCCGCGACCGCCGCGCCGGTGTCCTCGCGCGCCTGGCTGATGCTGGTCCTGGCCACCGTGGGGTTCGCCGTGAACTTCTGGGCGTGGGCCCTGCTCAGCCCGCTCGGCCCGCGCTTCCACGACGACCTGGACCTGACGTCGTTCGAGCAGTCGCTGCTGGTGGCGGTGCCGGTCGTGGTGGGGTCGCTGGGACGGATCCCGGTGGGTGCGCTGACCGACCGCTACGGCGGACGGGTGATGTTCCCGCTGGTCTCCGCCGTCACCGTGGTCCCGGTCCTGTACCTGGGGCTGTTCGGGCACGACTCGCTGACCGCACTGCTGGTCGGCGGGTTCTTCCTCGGCATCGGCGGGACGGCGTTCGCGATCGGGGTGCCCTTCGTCAGCGCCTGGTTCCCGCCCGAACGGCGGGGCATGGCCATCGGCGTCTTCGGCATGGGCATGGGCGGTACCGCTATCAGCGCGCTGACCACGGTGAAGCTGGCGGACGCCTACGGCACCGCCAACCCGTTCCTGGACTGCGCCGTCGTGCTGGTGGTGTACGCGGTCGTGGCCGCCGTGGTCCTGCGGGACGCCCCGGGCCGCACGGCACCGTCCGAGCCGCTGGCCCGGCGCCTGCTGGACACCCTGCGGCTCCCGCTGACCTGGCAGGCGTCCGCGCTGTACGCGGTGGCCTTCGGCGGGTACGTGGCCTTCTCCGTGTACCTGCCGACGTACTTGAAGACCGCCTACGACCTCACCCAGGCGGACGCGGCCAACCGGATGGCGGGTTTCGTGCTGCTGGCGGTGGCCATGCGGCCGGTCGGCGGCTGGCTGTCGGACCGGATCGGGCCGGTGCGGGTGCTCTCCGGGAGCCTGGCAGTGGTCGTCGCCGGCGCGCTCGTGCAGTCCGCGACCCCGTCCCTGGCCCCCTTGGGCACGATCGCCTTCCTGGCGATGGCGGCGGCCCTGGGCGCCGGCAGCGGAGCGACCTTCGCCTTCGTGGCCCTGCTCGCACCACCCGGCAAGACCGGCTCGGTGACCGGCGTGGTCGGCGCGGCGGGCGGCCTCGGCGGCTTCGTACCCCCGCTGGTGATGGGCAGCCTCTACGGCGCCTACGACAGCTACGCCGTGGGCCTGCTCCTCCTCGCGGCGGTGGCGCTGGCCGCGCTGCTCTTCACGGAGACCAAGGTGCGCGGCGCGGTGCGGCGCAGGACCGCGGCCGGCGGGGCGGGCTGATCTGCGGGACAGGGGCCGTTCGGCCCTGCGGTGCGGCCGTGCCGACCCATGTGCGCGGCCGTGCCCGGGGCCGATCCTGGTGACGCGGGGGCCCGCGCACTTACGCGTGGGCGCCGCTCCGGGAGGTGCCCGTCATGCTTCGCCCCGTTGTCGTAGGACTGGACGGTTCCCCGGAGAGCCTGGCCGCCGCCGACTGGGCGGCCCGTGAGGCACTCCGGCGCGGTCTGCCATTGCGGCTGGTGCACGCCGGAGAGGGCCTTGGCGCACCCACGGAGTCGGACCTGCCCGAGCTGGAGGCCCCGCGTGAGCGGGCGCTGCGGCTGCTGCGCGAGGGCATGGACCGGGTCAACGAGCGCTACCCGCAGGTGGGTTTGAGCGCCGAGCAGATTCCCCGGCCCGCCCCCGAGGCGATGGCCGCGCAGGGCGAGGAGGCGGAGCTGCTGGTGCTGGGCAGCCGGGCGTTCACCGGTCTGGGCGGCCTGCTGGCCGGTTCCGTGGCCCAGTCCGCGGTGGCGCGGGTCGCGCGGCCGGTGGTGCTGGTACGGGCCGAGCACACGCTGGAGGACGAACACGGGCCGGACGGGGCGGGCGGGCCGTCCGCCCACACGCCGTACCGGCCGCTGGCCCTCGGCGTGGACCCGGCGCAGCGGTGCGACGACCTGCTCGCGTTCGCCTTCGAGAGCGCGCGGCTGCGGTCGGCGCCGCTGCGCGTGGTGTACGCGTGGCGGCTGCCGTACGTGCCGTCCTCGCTGGAGGCGAAGGCCCGCCGGGACCTCCGGCAGAAGTCCGAGCGGGTGCTGGAGGCCGTGCTCGCGCCGTGGCGGGAGAAGTACCCCACGGTGGAGGTCGTGCCGGCGGCCGAGGAGGGACGTCCCGCGCACCGGCTCCTCGACGCCTCGCGGGACTGCGGGCTGCTGGTCGTCGGCCGCAGGATCCGCCCGGCCGGGATCGGCCCGCACACCGGGCCGGTCGCGCACGCCGCGCTGCGTCATGTGCGCTGCCCGGTCGCCGTGGTGCCGCACGAGTAAGCCGCGGGCCGCACGAGTGAGCCGTAGTTCCGCACGAGCGCAGGGCCGCACGAGTTCCGTGCAGGAGCGGCACACAGACTCCACACAGCCTGTCGAAAGGCTCGCTACGGTTCTGGCCGATCGATCAACCGCATCGGTCCCCCGAGCGAACGCCGAGTCAGGAAGACCCCCGGATGGACTACTGCTCCTCGTGCCGTCGGCACCTCAACGGTGCCCTGGTGTGCCCCGGATGCGGCGCCTACGCCCCGGACATCGCGCCCCCGATGGCGATGGCGGCGCCCGGGGCGGACGCGGTCCCGGACCATGACACCTGGCAGGACACGCGACCGCCCGTGCGGGAACCCCTCGACGACGTGCCCGCCGAGGCCGTGGCCGCCGCCTCCACGGGCCGGGCCGCGCGGCGGCGGCAGCGGGCCCGCTGGAAGAAGAACCAGCGCAAGGCACTGGTGGCCACCGCGGTCGCGCTGGTCGGCGGCGGGCTGACCGTCGCCTCCCTGGACGGACGGTCCGGGGACCGCGCCCAGGCGACGACGGCGCCGGACAACAGGGCGATGGGCAGCAGGGAGGAAGAGCCCACCGAGGCCGCCGATCCCACCGAGCCGACCGCCTCGACTCCGTCCAGGACACCGGAGACGCGGGCCACCACGCCCGAGGCCCGGCCGTCCTCCCCCACCAGCGCCCCGCGCGAACAGTCCATATCCGTGGCGCCCCGGGCCACGCCGACCACAGCCGAGCCACGCGCCCCGAAGGCGCCCGCGCCCTCGGCGACCGCCGGCGCCCAGTCGCAGCAGGTCTCCCCCGGCAACGGCAACAGCAACAGCGACGTCGCGGACACGGCCCCGGAGCCGGCCGCCACGCCCACACCGCCGGCCGCGACCACGCCGTCGCCCTCGGCGACCGAGCCGTCGGGGCAGGTGTGCGTGCTCGTGCTGTGCCTGGGCTGAGAGCCGCCTACCCTTTGCCGGGCACCGGAACCCGCCACACCAGCCGGGTCCCCCCGCCCTCCGGGGTGCTCAACTCCAGCTCGCCGCCGAGCTGTTCGGCGCGCTCGGCCATGTTGCGCAGTCCGCTGCGCCGGCCCTCGGCCGGGATGCCGACGCCGTTGTCCGTCACCGTGAGGCGGACTTCGTTGCCGTCGGTCTCCAGCGCCACGTCGGCGCGCTCGGCGCGGGCGTGCCGGGCGATGTTGGTGAGGGACTCGGAGAGGACGGCGACGACATGGTCGGCGACCTCGCGGGGCACGTCCGTGTCGACCAGGCCCTCCATACGCACGCTGGGGGCGAAGCCCAGCACCGGGGCCGCCTCCCCGGCCGCCCGGACCACGCGGGCGCGCAGCCCGGTCCCGGCGCCGTTCTCACGGGCCCGCAGGCCGAAGATCGTCGACCGGATGATCTTGATGGTCTCGTCCAGGTCGTCCACGGCCCGCGCCACGCGGTCCCCGGCCTCGGCGTGCTCGATGAAGCGTCCGGCGCTCTGCAGGGTCATACCGGTCGCGAACAGCCGCTGGATGGCGAGGTCGTGCAGGTCGCGGGCGATCCGGTCGCGGTCCTTGAGAACCGCGATCTCCTCGGCGTCGCGGCGGCGTTCGGCCAGCTCCATCGCTATCGCGGCCTGCGCGGCGAAGCCCTGCAGCGGCTCGGTCTCCTTGGCGGAGTACACCGACCGTCCCTGCGCGCGCGCCAGCAGCACCACACCCCGGACGCCGTCACCGGTGCCGATGGGCACGGCCACGGCGGGTCCGAGTCCGGCGAACCGGTCGCCGGAGTCGGCGACGCGCTCGTCGCGAGAGATGTCCGTGCTGGTGACGGAGGTGCCGGTGGAGAAGGCCCGGCCGATGAGACTGTCGTCCACCGGCAGCACCAGACCCCGGTGGGCCTCGGCGCCCTTGCCGGCGGCGAGTTCCACCCGCAGTACGTCGGTGTCCTCCACCGGCATGGCGACGACGGCGAGTATCGCGCCGGAGATGTCCTTGGCCCGCCGGGCGATCAGCCCGAGCGCCTCACCGCGCTCGGCGCCGGACATCAGGCTGTGGGTGATCTCGGCGTTGGCCCGCAGCCAGCGCTCACGCAGCCGCGACTCCTCGTACAGGCGGGCGTTGTCGATGGCGACACCGGCCGCGACGGCGAGGGTGGACACCACCGACTCGTCCTCCTCGTCGAACTGCACCCCGCCCGCCTTCTCGGTCAGGTACAGATTGCCGAAAACCTGGTCGCGGACCCGGATCGGGACGCCGAGGAAGGTGTTCATCGGAGGGTGGTGCGGAGGGAACCCGTACGACGCCGGGTGCTCGGAGAGCTTGTCCAGGCGCAGCGGCTGCGGGTGGCGGATCAGCTCGCCGAGGATGCCGTGGCCCTCCGGGTAGGGGCCGATCTCGGCGATCTGCTCCTCGGTCACGCCGACCGTGTGGAAGGCCGACAGGCGCTTGCCGTCCGGGCCGATCACGCCGAGCGCGGCGTACTGGGCGTCCACCAGCGCGGCCGCCGCCTCGACAATGCTGTTCAGGGCCTGTTCCAGGTCGAGCTCCCGGCCGACCGAGAGCACCGCCTCCAGCAGGCTGTGCACTCGGTCACGCGTGCCGCGAGCAGCGTCGAGACGGGCCTGCAGTTCCTCCAGCAGCTCGTCCAGCTTCAGCTGCGGCAGCCGTACGCGGGCCTGATCGGCCTGCCCCTGGCTCTCCACCGGTGTCCTCCACGCCCCTCGGTCCGTCGCCGCCCATGGCGGTCCAGTGCCACCGTAACGGTCCGGGGCGTGCGGCGACACGGCATCGGGGCAGGTCGCCCGGTGGAGGGGGCCGTCGCGGGTCAGCCGCGCGGGAGGCGGGCCGCCACGTACTCGGTGAGGTCCAGGAGGCGGTTGGTGTACCCCCATTCGTTGTCGTACCAGCCGAAGACCTTGACCAGGTCGCCGTGGGCCTGGGTGAGCGGGGCGTCCAGGACGCAGGAGGCCGGGTCGCCGACGATGTCCCGGGAGACGATCGGGGCGTCGGAGACCCGCAGGATGCCCTTGAGCGGCCCGTCGGCGGCCTCCCGGAAGGCGGCGCCCACCTCCTCGGCGGTGACCGGGCGCTCCAGTACCGCGCTGAGGTCGGTCAGGGAGCCGTCCTCCACGGGCACCCGCACGGCGATGCCGTCGAGGGTGCCGGACAGCTGGGGCAGGACCAGTCCGACCGCGCGGGCGGCGCCGGTGGAGGTGGGGATGATGTTCACGGCGGCGCTGCGGCCGCGGCGCAGGTCCTTGTGGGGGCCGTCGAGCACGACCTGGTCGTTGGTGTAGCCGTGGATCGTGGTCATCAGCCCCTTGACCAGGCCGAAGCGCTCGTCGAGGACCTTGACCATGGGGGCCACGCAGTTGGTGGTGCAGGAGGCGTTGGAGACGATGTGGTCGCGCTCCGCGTCGTAGCTGCCCTCGTTGACGCCCATCACGACCGTGGCGTCGACATCCTTGCCGGGCACCGACAGGAGCACCTTGCGGGCGCCCGCCTCCAGGTGGGCCCCGGCCTGTGCGCGGGTGCGGAAGCGGCCGGTGGACTCGATGACGATGTCGATGCCGAGGTCGCCCCAGCCCAGGGCGGCGGGGTCGCGCTCGGCGGTGACGTCGATGCGGTGCCCGTCGACGGTGAGGGAGGTGTCGTCGTGCCCGACGTCGCGGCCGATCCGCCCGTAGGTCGAGTCGTAGGCCAGCAGATGGGCCAGCGCGGCCGGTGAGGTGATGTCGTTGACCGCGACGATCTCGACCGGGGTGCCGGCGGAGGTCTCGGCGCGTTCCAGCACACAGCGCAGGTAGTTGCGTCCGATGCGGCCGAAGCCGTTGATTGCCACGCGCACACTCATGTCGGTGGTCCTCCCCAGGGTCGGTCCGGTGTGGTCCGGTGCGCTTCCAGCCTGCTTCCGGGGCGGCGTGCACGGCAGGGGCCGGTCGGGGCCGAGGGGTGGGCCTAATGCCCCTCCTGCCTCCGCGCCCGGTCCTGGACCTGGGTGGCGATGACGGCGGCCTGGATGCGGCGTTCCACGCCGAGCTTGGCCAGCAGGCGGGAGATGTGGTTCTTGACGGTCTTCTCGGCGAGGTAGAGGCGCTGGCCGATCTGCCGGTTGGTCAGCCCCTCGCCGATGAGGTCGAGGATCTCCCGTTCGCGTCCGGTGAGTCCGGGCAGCGGGTCGGGTTCCTCGTCGTGCTCCTGGTCGTGGCGCAGCCGGGCCATCAGCCTGGTGGTGGCGCTGGGGTCGAGCAGGGACTGGCCGGAGGCGACGGTGCGCACGGCGGAGACCAGGTCGGAGCCCTGGATCTGCTTGAGGACGTAGCCGGAGGCGCCGGCCATGATCGAGTCCAGCAGGGCCTCCTCGTCGTCGAACGAGGTGAGCATCAGACAGGCCAGTTCGGGCAGGCGGGAGCGGAGTTCGCGGCAGACGCTCACGCCGTCGCCGTCGGGCAGGCGGACGTCGAGGACGGCGACCTGCGGGCGCAGTGCGGGTACCCGGGCCAGGGCCTGCTCGGCGGTGGCGGCCTCGCCGACGACGGAGATGTCGGGTTCGTCGTTGAGGAGGTCGTGCACTCCGCGCCGTACGACCTCGTGGTCGTCCAGCAGGAAGACCCGGATCGGGTCGTCGGGGCCCGGCCGCGCGCCGTCCGCCATCGGTTGCTCCTCGTCGTGTTCGCCGTGGTGCCCCGTCTCCGGTCCACGGGCCGTCGGTCACTCCCCCTGCTGGGATCCTCGTCCCGGAAGGGGACCGGAGGACAGGGCCGGTCGGCCCTGATTCCGACATGTGACCTACGGGTACCCGGCAGGCGTGAGGAAACGCCCCGGTCCCGAGGGTGAGGGGCCGCCCGGACACCCGGGCAGGGGCCGAACGGCCCTTGCCCGCCGGGTGTCACCCAGGTTCGAATGATCTGATCGAACTCGGACACAACGAGGGTTCACTCGTTCACAACCTGACGGAAGCCCGCCATGCCCCACACGAACGGCAGCCCCACCGCCACAGGACCACGCCGGAGCATCGAGCTCGACAGTGCCGAGGCGCTGCGGCTGCTGGGCAGTGTCTCCTTCGGCCGGATCGTCTTCACGCAGCACGCCCTGCCGACGATCCGCCCGGTGAACCACCTCCTGGACGGCGGTGACATCATCATCCGCACGCACGACGGAGCGGCCCTCACCTCCCGCACCCGCCAGGCCGGATCACCGGGCGTGGTGGTGGCCTACGAGGCCGACTCCATCGACCCGGTCACCCACGTCGGCTGGAGCGTCGTCGTCACGGGCTACGCCCATCTGGTCTCGGACCCCGACGAACTGGCCCGCTACGCGTCGATGCTGCACCCCTGGTCGCAGCAGACCATGGACTACGCGGTCCGCATCCGCCCCGACCTGGTCACCGGGATCAGGCTCGCGGCGCCCTGACCCCGGTACGCCGTCCTCAGCGCGTCGGCACCAGGACGACGGGGCAGTGCGAGCGGTGCAGCAGGGTGTGCGCGACGGGGCCGGGACGGCGGCGACGGGTTCCGATCACCACCACGGCCGCGTCCGCCGTGGCGTCCAGCAGGGCGCGGGCCGGTCCGGTGCGCACCGTGCGGGTCTCCACGTCGATCGCGGGGTACCGCTCCTTGAGTCCGGCGAGGCTGAAGCGCGCCACGGCGCCCTCGGAGCGGCCGGTGACGGCCAGTTCCCGCTGCCCCGGGCTGGTCGCGGGGATCAGGGAGGGCAGCTCGGGGGTGATGTGCCGGCGGGTCCAGCAGTGCACCACGTCCAGTCCGACACCGCGCCGCCGGGCCTCCGCGAAGGCGTAGGCGGCGGCGTCGGCGTCCTCGTCGCTCTCCAGGCCGAGCAGCACCCGGCGCTCGCCGTCGCAGGGATGGTCGCCGCGTACGACCAGCAGCGGCCCGGCCGCGTGCACCGCCAGGCCCAGGCTCACCGAGCGGGCGAGCAGTCCGGAGACCGCGCCCAGGCCCCGGGTGCCGACGACGGTGAGGGCGGCGCTCTCGCTCTCCCGGGCCAGCGCGGCCACGGGGCCGCCGGTCACCGGTTTCGACGCCACGCGCAGCCGGGGGTGGCGTGCGTGGACACGGGCGACCGCGGCACCGAGCACGGGCGCGGCCTCGTCCCGGTCGGGCACGGCGTACACGATCCGCAGGGCGGCATCGCGCCGCGCCGCCTCGTCCGAGGCCCAGTCCAGGGCCCGTACAGCGGTCAGGGACCCGTCCACTCCGACGACCACGTACTGGGGAGTCATGGCTCCTCCCTTCCTGTCCGATGCCCCCGATGCTTCTCCCGCGTGGGCGTCCGGGGCAGGGGCCGGGTGAACCCGGCCGCGCGCCGTACGGCCCGGCCGGGAGGGTCCGTACGGCTCAGGAGGACAGGCGTACGCCGTACAGCGTGCGCCCGCCGACCAGTTCGCGGCCGGTGACCAGTTCCGGCTCGATGCGGACGAAGACCTCCGAGGGCGAGGGCACCCAGGAGCGGGGTCCGGTGTGTTCCAGGCGGGCGATCTCGGCCGGGTCGGTGATCACCGCCGCGGGGCCGGTGACGATGACGCTCCAGCCGGACTGGGTGGCCGCGTCGACCTGGTCGGCCTCGAAGGCGACCACGGTGCCGTCCACGGCCCGGACCAGCTCCGAGCCGACGGCGGTGCGCAGCAGCACGGCGCCCTCGTCGGCCAGGGAGAAGTTCACGGGCAGGACGGCGGGCAGCGCGTGCCGGGTGTGCACGATACGGCCGACCGGCACCTTGGCCAGCAACCGCAGGCACTCCTGCCGGTCCAGTTCACGGAATCCGTCGCTGCGGTACATGGCCTGCCCTGTCTTTCCCCTGGTCGCTGTCGGTCGCCGCGTGTTCCTCCATGCTTGGTCACGGCCCGGTGCCCCGCGAAGGGCCATCGGTCCCGGTGCCGTACGCCAACGGTCCTGTCACACCGTGATCCGCCGCCCGGTGACGGCGCGTGGCTCGATCCGTATCCACAGCGAGCGCGTTCCGCCCGCCCACGGCTCGGTGTACGCGTGCTCGTCGAGGTCGTGCGCTCGGTCCGGGTCGGTGACGGTGTCGGCGGTTCCCCGGACAAGGACGCTCCAGCCGCTGCTGAACGCGTCGTCGATCCGGTCGACCTCCAGGGCCACCCGGCGGCCCGCCGCGAGCGCGGTGATCGAACCCGGGGCGGTCCGGAAGGCGACGCCGCCGTCCGCCACGGTGTAGTTGACGGGCACGACGACGGGCCCGGTCGCGGTGGGCACGGCCAGCCGTCCCACTCCGTGGGTGGAGAGCAGGGCGTGGCACTCCTCGGGCGTCAGCTCGGCGAACTCGGCGTGCCGCGCGGCCCGTCCCGGTCCGGGCGGCCGTTCGATGTCACCGCCGGTCAGCTCCGCGACCGTGGTCTGCAGGGCGCCGGCCAGCCGCATCAGCGCCCCGATGCCGGGGGCCACGACGGGCTGCTCCTCCAGGTACCGCAGATAGCTGGTGGCCATTCCGGCCCGTGCGGCGGTCTCCACGCGGGAGAAACCGAGCTGCTTGCGCCGGAGCGCGATACGCCGCCCGAGGTCGCCCACGGGCACGGGCTCGGTCGCCATCGACAAGGTCTGGTCGGCCATGGCCCGCCACCTCCTCCTGTCGGCCCCCGAGCGGATACTCCTCTGATTCCTCCAGCGTCCGGGCGCGCCCCGGGGCGGCGCTTGGGCCGGTCGGCCCCGGTGGGGGCGCCGGTCGGCATCGATCGCAACCACGAAGTCCGTACGGCCCCACCGCCCGGGCGGGGCCGGGGCCGTACGGCCCTTCCGCCGCGCCGTCCGCTTCCGCTTGCCTTTGGAACCATGTCCGAGAACCTCATCCGGTCGATGCCGCAGCTCCCGGATCACGCCGAGCCGCAGGCGACCGTCGTGGCCCTGCGGGGCGAACTGGACCTCCTGGCCGCGCCCGCGCTGACGGCCGGACTCGACGCCCTCACCGCCCGCCCGGTGCCCGACCTGGTCCTGGACCTGACGGACGTGACCTTCATCGACTGCACCGGCCTCGGCGTCCTGTGCCGTGCCAGGACCCGCGCGCTCGGCCGCCACGGCCGGCTCCGCCTGGTCTCGGACAGTCCCCGCCTGCTGCGCCTGCTGCGCGCCACGGGCCTGTTCGGCGTCTTCGAGCTGTACCCCCGGCTGTCGGACGCGCTCGCCCCGGGCCGGGCGGTTTCGCCGACGACGGGCTGACGGGGCGCCCGTTCTCGGCGCCGGGGCTTGGCTCGGCGGTTTCTTTTCTCGCCCCCGCCGCCCCTACCCGTCCCGTCCCCAGGGGCTGCCGCCCCTTCCACCCCGCCCTTTCCATCCCGCCCAGGGGGCTCCGCCCCCTCGACCCCCATAGGCCCCGAACGGGCCTCGTCCTCAAGCGCCGGACGGGCTGAAAGACGGCCACCGTCACGCCCCGATCACCTCCTCGACCGCCCGCCGGGGTGTGGCCGGACCCTGCGGGCCGTGGCCGAGGCGGATCAGCATCTGGGCGTGGCCCAGGTGGGGGCTCGCCTCGTGCCGGAGGTCCGGCCATTCCAGGGACTGGTGGAGGAGGGAGGTGCGCAGGCCGCGGGCGGTCGCGGTGAGCAGGACGCGTTCCAGGGCCTGTCCGACGCGCAGCCAGTCGGTGCGGCGGTCGTGGGCGGTGGTCAGCAGGGCGATGAACGGGGCCCGTTCGAAGGGGCGGGCGGGCAGGCGCTCGGTGTGGCGTTCGGCGGTGAAGTCCCGCAGGGGCAGGTGCTCGCGGGCGTCCTGCGGGCCGAGGGTCGCCAGGGGCAGCCCGGTGCGGGGGTACGCGTACGGGTCCTCGCGCACCCAGCGGCGGCTCTCCGCGGCCCGGTCCGGGTCGGCGCGGTTGCGTCGTTCGCCCTCCGCGGTGAGCGCCAGCAGGCGGGCCGTCTCCGCCGCGTCGGGGAAGCGCAGGTGCGCGCCCTCCAGCGCCGCCGCGGTCGCGAGTTCAGCGCACAGCACCGGGGGCAGCGGTCCGCCCGAGAACGGCAGCCGGCTGCTGTGCCGGCGCCACAGGGCCTCGTACAGCTCGGCCTGCGACGGATGCACGGCGTCCGTTTCCGTGGGGCGGACCGTGGCCAGCAGCGCCGGGTCCGCGGGCGACGGCAGCAGCCGGGTCTCGGGCGTCCAGCCGAAGTGCGCCATCGCGACCCGGAGATTGAGTACGCACGCCCCGACGGAGACATGGACCGCCCGGCCGTCCGGATCGGTGAAGCGCAGTGCCGGCGCGGGGGCGGCGCGGATGTGGAAGGTCACGGTCTCGGGGTCCAGGCGGAAGCGCCAGGGCTGGGAGTTGTAGAGCGAGGGGGCGACTACGGCCGCCGCGACACAGGTCTCCAGGGCCGTGGCGTCCAGGATCGTGCTGTGCATGATGCGCTCCTCCCGCCGGGGCGGTGTTTTTCTTCGAGCGTGCGGACCGGCGCCCCGGCGCCGTGAGAGGCCGATGGTCCCGAACCCGGGCCCGACGGTCCGCGCGTTCCCGGCGTGACGCCCTCGCCCGGTGACCAGCGCCCGTCGGGCGGAGGTCGAGTCCGCGAAGTCCCCTCTGCCGCCCGACGCCCGGCACGCCCTCTCGCCGCACCGGCCGGCCACCCGCGTTCAACCAGTACGCGGGCGGGCGTCCGGCACGCCGAGAGCGTGCTCGCCCACGCCGCCGCTCGACCCGCCCTCCGGGCGGACGACGCGGCTTCGCGGACCCGGCCTCGGGTTGGACCGACCGGCCCACCCGTCCCGCCCGCTCGGCCCATCGCGCCGCGGCCCGGCGAGTGGCACCGTCGGCAGGGAGGCACGACGGGAGGGACGGAGCGATGGATGGCACGCGGTGCGCGAAGGTGCGGTTGTGGCGCTGGCGGTACAACCCGCTGCGCCGCCGCGAGGACATCGTGGAGGGCTGGGTCGTCCTGGCCGTCTGGCTGCTCATGCTCGTCGGCGGCACCGTCCTCGGCCTGGCGACGGCCCGCAACTCGGTCGACGCCTTCGACGAGCAGCGCGCGGACCGCCGCCCGACCCACGCCGTGCTGCAGGCCGACGTCCCCGAATCGGCGAAGTCGGTCGGTGCGGCCAGCGACCTGGCCATGGGCACGGTCCGTTGGACCACCGACGACGGCACCACGCACACCGACGAGACCCTGGTGGACCGGGGCTCGAAGGCCGGCACCGAGGTGGTGGTCTGGGTGGACGGCACGGGCGAACTCGCCACCGAACCGCCGGACCGTACCGAGGCCGCGGTGGAGGCCGCCGTCCTCGGAACCGGCGCCGGTCTGACCCTCGCGGGCGCGGTGTACGGCACCGGAAAGGTGATCCGCTGGCGCCTGGAACGCCGCCGCGTGGCGCGCTGGGGTCAGGAGTGGGAGCTGGTCGAGCCCGAATGGCGCCGCAAGACCGGCTAAGGCCTTTCGTCTGGACCAGCCCGGCCGAGCCCCACGGTGCTGTGCAACCGACGCCGACGCGGCTGGGGTCCCCCTCTGGGGAGCCGTGCCAGACTCCGCGACGCCGGGATGATCCAAACGACGACAGACCCTAGTCCCCCCGGTACAACGCCGTCAGCAGTTCCACCGCCGCCTGGGTGGCCGGATGCGGGTCGTCGCGCCACCAAGCGAGCCGTACGGCGATGGGTTCCGCGTCCCGGACCGGCCGGTAGACCACCCCGGGCCGCGGGTACTGGTGGGCCGTCGCCTCCGCGGTCATGCCGACGCAGCGGCCCGTGGCGATCACGGTGAGCCAGTCGTCGACGTCGTGTGTCTCCTCGGTGGCCGGCCGGGTGTCCGGCGGCCACAGCTCGGGTGTGGTGGTGCCGGTGCGACGGTCGACGAGCAGGGTGCGCCCGGCGAGATCGGCGAGCCGTACCGAGCGGCGCCGGGCCAGCGGGTCGTCGTCGGCCACCGCGCACAGCCGACGCTCCAGCCCGACGAGCGCCGTGTCGAACCGCCGGTCGTCCAGGGGCCGCCGTACGACGGACAGGTCGCAGGCGCCCTCCGCGAGCCCCGCCGTGGGCGAGTTGACGCGCACCAGTTGGAGGTCGGTCCCGGCGTGGGCCTCGGCCCAGCGGCGCTGGAAGTCCTTGGTGTGCTTGCCGAGCGCGGCCCAGGCGTACCCGACGCGCAGGCGCTCATGGCCGGAGGTGGCCTCCCGGACCAGGTCGTCCACCTCGCCGAGCACCCGACGTGCGTGCGCCAGCACCCGCTGCCCGGTCCCGGTCGGCGTCACCTCCCGGGAAGTGCGCCGCAACAGCCGTACACCCAAGGCGCGTTCGAGGGAGGCGAGGGTGCGGGACACCGCGGCCTGGGAGACACCCAGGGCGATGGCCGCGTCGGTGAAGCCGCCCTCGTCGACGATCGCGACCAGGCAGCGCAGCTGACGGAGCTCCACATCCATAACTCAAGCGTATAGATCGGTCGACCGGTGCATTTTGCGTATGGGTGACGGGGGTTCACCATGCCTGCATGCGCGCCAGAACCGCATCCGCGTCCGCCCCCGATGTCCCCGATGCCCTCGACGTCCTCGCCGCACAGCCCGGGTCCGGCCGGGTCCGTCTCACGGGTGTGGCCACGATGCTCGGCAGCGGCCTCGCCAACCAGACCGGCGCCGCCGTCGGATCGCTCGCCTTCCCGGTGCTCGGCCCGGTCGGTGTGGTCGCGGTGCGCCAGTACGTGGCCGCCGTCGTCCTGCTCGCCGTCGGCAGGCCCCGGCTGCGCGCCTTCACCTGGCGGCAGTGGTGGCCCATCGTGCTGCTGGCGCTGGTCTTCGGCACCATGAATCTCTCGCTGTACACGGCGATCGACCGGATCGGCCTGGGGCTGGCGGTCACCCTGGAGTTCCTCGGCCCGCTCGCCATCGCCCTGGCGGGCTCCCGGCGCCGGGTGGACGCCCTGTACTCGCTGCTCGCCGCCGCGGGCGTGGTGGTCCTCATGCGTCCCCAGCCCTCCGCCGACTACGCCGGCATGGCGCTGGGTCTGCTGGCCGCCGTCTGCTGGGCGGCGTACATCCTGCTGAACCGGACCGTCGGCCGCCGCGTCCCCGGCGCGCAGGGGTCGGGGGCCGCGGCGGCGCTGTCCGCCCTGCTGTTCCTGCCGGTCGGCATCGTGATCGCGCTGCGGCAGCCGCCGACGCCGGGGGCCGTGGCCTGCGCGGTCACGGCGGGCGTCCTCTCCTCGGCGGTGCCCTATCTCGCCGACGTGTTCACGCTGCGGCACGTTCCGGCCCGCGCCTTCGGCCTGTTCATGAGCGTCAACCCCGTTCTCGCCGCCCTGGTCGGCCTGGTCGGGCTCGGGCAGGAGCTGGGCGGCGCGGAGTGGGCCGGGATCGGGGCGATCGTCGCGGCGAACGTCCTGGCCCTGCGGGGGAAGGCGGGCTAGCCCCATCGGCCCGGTGCGCGTGGGCGCCGCAGGGCCGACGATGGAAGGAGGACGGGACGAAGGAGGTGCGTCGTGCACTGCTACGAATGCGCACTTCAGGACTCGGCCACCCCGGCGGTCGCGGCGTGTGTGCGCTGCGGATGCGGGGTGTGTCTGAAGCACGCCAAGGTCGCCGAACAGCTTGTGCACCACGAGGCCGGCCTGGGCCAGACCTACGGACCGCGCGCGGCTCGGCGCATCACCTGCCTCACCTGCCACGACGCCGAGGCCTCCGGACAGGTGAGGCACGCGGGCTGACACACCTCCGGTGCCGTCAGATCGACCATCCGGTCGCCGGGCGGGACGCCGCCGCGGGCTCGGCGGCGCCCATGGCCTCGATGTCGTGCGCGGCGGCGGTCACCAGTTGCCCTGCGAGGTCCTGGAGGGCACGGCCCGCGGCCAGTTCGGCCCCGATCTCCGGCACGTCCCGGTCCTCAGGGTTGCAGTGCGCGGTGCCGCGGCCGGTGAGCGCGGTGTCCCCGGTGTCCAGCACCACCCGCGCACTGGTCGTCCCCGCCTCCTCGGCGAGGTAGAGGTGCACCTGCCATTCCGCTGTGTGGGACATCGCGGCCTCCTCGTCGAGCGGACGGTACCCCTTCCATCGTGGTACGCCGGAACGGCCGCCGCAGCACCGTCACTCCTCGAAGCTCGCGAAATACGCGGCGGCCATGTCCTCCTCACCGTGCCCCTGGGCGGCGGCCCGTTCCAGCCGGGCGGCGCCCGCGGCGGCGACGTCGAGACGGACCCCGCCCCGCTCACCCGCCTCGACGATCAGCCGGGCGTCCTTCGCGGCGGTGGACACCGCGAACTGGGGCGGCGAGAGCCGCTCCTGAAGGATCAGTCCGGCCTTGGCACGCAGATATCCCATGTCGAGTGGCCCGCCCGCGATGAGGTCGAAGAACTGCTGCGGGTCGACGCCGAGGGCGCGGGAGAGCGCCAGCGTCTCCCCCGTGGCGGCCGTGGCGGCGATGACCCAGGAGTTGGCGACCAGTTTCAGCCGGGTGGCGGTGCCCGCCGTCCCGTCGTCGCCGGTCCACACCGTACGGGCGCCCACGGCGTCGAAGACGGGGGTGACCTTCTCCCGGCCCTCGGCCGGCCCGGCGGCCAGCACCGTGAGCTGCCCGGCCTCGGCGGGCTGCCGGGTGCCGAGCACGGGGGCGTCGTAGAAGTCGAGTGAGTGCTCGCGGGCGAAGTCGGCGAGGCCGGGGAGGGCGTCGAGGCCCGCGGTGGTCGACTGCACCCAGGCCGTACCGGGCCGCAGCCCGCGCGCGGCCTGCCGCATGACGTCCAGGGCGGCGGGTCCGTCGTGCAGGATCGTCAGCACGACATCGGCGTCCTGTACGGCCTCGGCGGGGCCGTCCGCGACGAGCGCGCCGTCGGCGGTGAGTGGTTCGGCCTTGGCCCGGCTGCGGTTCCAGGCGCGTACCCGGTGCCCGGCACGGGCCAGGTTGCGGGCCATGGCGGCCCCCATGATCCCGGTGCCGAGCACCGCGACGGTGAGCCTGTCGGTCATCACGTTCGCCTTCCGTTTCGTCGTCGGCGCCGTACGGCACAGGAACCGGGCTGCTCAGTCCACCGGGTCGTCGCGCAGGACCAGGTCCAGCAGACCGGGGAAACGCGCGTCGAACTCCTCGCGCCGCAGCCGGTTCACCCGTTTGGGGCCCTCGTCCCGCTGCTCGACCAGACCGGCGCCGCGCAGCACGGAGAAGTGGTGGCTGAGCGCGGCCTTGCCGACCGGCACGTCGAAGCTGCCGCAACTGCGCGACCAGTCCGGGGAACCGGCCAGTTCCCGGATCAGCCGCATCCGCACCGGGTCGGCGACGGCGGACAGCGCGGACAGCACCGGGACGTCCGCGGGATCGGTGTGCACGGGCGCGGCACGATGACTGCCGCCCACCGCCTGCTTCGCCATGCCGGGCTCCCTGGCCGCTTGCCGAGTGTTCGATCCGTATCTTACAGTCCGAGTGTTCGATTTCCATTGAACACCCATCGGACCGTCACCCACCCGCACACCTTTCGAGCCGAAGGACGCGATCCCGCATGCGCGCAGTCGAATTCCAGGAGTACGGCCTCCCCGAGGTCCTCAAGGTCGTCACCGCCGAGGTCCCCGAACCGGGACCGGGCCAGGTCACCATCGACGCCGCCTACGCGGGGGTGAACTTCGCCGACGTCAAGGCCCGCACCGAGGGCTACCGCGTCGACGCGCTGCCCTACCGGCCCGGTCTGGAGCTCTCGGGGCGGATACGGGCCGTGGGCGAGGGCGTCACCGGCCTGCGGCCGGGGCAGGAGGTGGCCGCACTCGTCGGCGGCGGCGCGTACGCGGAGGTGGTCCGTGCCGACGCCACGACGGTCTTCCCGCTCCCCGAGGGCCTCGACCCGCGCACGGCGGCCACGCTTCCCACGGTCGTCCCGACCGCCCACGCCCTCCTGCACGAGGTGGGCCGGCTCGCTGCCGGGGAGTCCGTGCTGGTGCACGGCGCCGCGGGCGGGGTCGGCACGGTGGCCGGCCGGCTGGCGCAGGCGGCGGGCGCCGGGGCGGTGTACGGCGTGGTGTCGTCGGCGGACAAGGCCGCGTACGCCCTGAAGCACGGCTACGACGAGGTGTTCCTGACCGACACCTTCCCCGAGGAGGTCCGCCGGGCCACCGGCGGCCGGGGCGTGGACCTGGTGCTGGACCCGGTGGGCGGCGAGACCCTGCGCCGGGGTCTGGACGCGCTGGCCGTCTTCGGACGCCTGGTGTCCTTCGGCAACGCGAGCGGGGCCGAGCCGTGGCACGTCGGACAGCCCGAGCTGTACGGCCGGGGGCACTCGGTCGGGGGCTTCTCCGTGCTGGCCCTCGCCCAGTCGGCGCCCCAGGCCCTGCGGGCGCTCGCCGAGCGGGCGTTCCGCACGGTGACCGACGGGACGGTCACCCTGCCGATCACCGCCGAGTTCCCGCTCGCGGACGCGGCCGGGGCGCACCGGCTGCTGGGCGGTCGTACCTCGACGGGGAAGCTGGTCCTGCGGATCGCGGACTGACGGCTCGCGCCGTCAGGGCTGTCCCTCCTCCAGGCGGGCGACGACCCGCTCGGAGATGCGGGCCAGGGTCCGCAGTTCCTCCGGGGTGACGTGGTCGAGGAACAGGGCGCGCACCGTCTCCACGTGCCGGGGTGCGGCCGCCTCGATGGCGGCGCGGCCCGCGGCCGTGATCACCACGAAGGCCCCGCGGCCGTCCTCCGGGCACTCCTCCCGCGCCACCATGCCCCGGGAGACCATCCGGGCGATGTGGTGGGACATCCGGCTCTTCTCCCATTCGAGCGCCCGGCTCAGGTCCTGGTAGCGCAGGCGCCCTTCCGGCACGTCCGTGAGATGGACCAGGACGGCGAAGTCGGCCGCCGACAGCTGGGACTCGGACTGCAGCGACCGGCCCAGCCGGGCACCGAGCTTCTCCTGCATGCGGACGAAGTTCCGCCAGGCGTGCTGCTCCTCGTCCGTGAGCCACCGCACCGTCTGTGTCATACGGGAAGTGTAGGAGGAAGTTGATACATCATCCAGGTATGAGCGGGGCTGTCGGGGCCAGGGTCTGCAGACCCTAGTCCACGTCCTTGGCGTCGAGCGGCTGTTCGGTCCAGATGGTCTTGCCGGTCTGCCCGTACCTGCAGCCCCAGCGCGTGGTCAGCTGGGCCACCAGGAACAGGCCGCGCCCGCCCTCGTCGGTGGTACGGGCCCGGCGCAGCCTGGGCTGGGTGTTGCTGGGGTCGGTGACCTCGCAGACCAGGACGTCCTCCCGGATCAGGCGCAGGCTCACCGGGCCGCCGGCGTAGCGGACGGCGTTGGTGACCAGTTCGCTGACCACGAGTTCGGTGGTGAAGGCGAGTTCGTCCAGGCCCCACTCGGCCAGCTGCCGGGTGATCTTCTCGCGGGCCTTGCCCACCATGGTCAGATCGGCCGGGAACTCCCAGTGGGCGATGTGGTCGCCGGGCACCGCGCGGGTCCGGGCCAGCAGCAGCGTGACGTCCTCGCGCCCCGGCTTCAGCCCCAGGTCGCCGAGGACGGCGGCGCCCATCGAGTGCAGCGGGGTGTGGCGGCGTACGTGGGCCGAGAGGCTGTCGGTGAGCAGGCTGAGCCCCTCGTCGAGATCGCGGCCGTCACCGGCGACCATGCCCTTGGTGTAGAGCGCGACGAGGCTGCCTGGCTCGACGTCGACCGTGCTGACCTCGAACGGCATGCCGCCCACCCCGAGCGGCGGGCCGGGCGCGATCCGGATGTCCTGCCGGGTGCCGTCGGGGCGCAGCACGACCGGGATGAGCTGACCGGCGCTGGCGAAGGCGCACTGGCAGGTCACCGGGTCGTAGACGGCGTAGAGGCAGGTGGCGCTGACGGTGTCGCGGAGTTCGGCGGGTGCCTCGTGCGCCAGGCGCTGGACGAGCGCGTCGACGCGGGTGAGCAGTTCGCCGGGGTCGGGTTCGAGGTCGGCGAGGGTGTGGATGGCGGCGCGCAGGCGTCCCATCGTGGCCGTGGCGTGCAGTCCGTGGCCCGCCACGTCGCCGACGACGAGGGCCAGCCTCAGCGAGGGCAGCGGGATGGCGTCGAACCAGTCGCCGCCGATCTCGGCTCCGCCGCCGGCCGGCCGGTAGAGCCCGGCGGTCTCGGCCGCCGGGGTGTCGGTGGTGGCGCGGGGCAGCAGCCGCTGCTGGAGGGCGACGGCCGCGCGGTGCTCGCGGGTGTAGCGGCGGGCGTTGTCGATGGCGAGGGCGCCCTGGGAGGCGATCTGGGTGACCAGGTCGATGTCCTCGCGGGTGAACGGGTCCGGGTCGGTGACCCGCCAGACCTGGAGATTGCCGAGCACGAACCCGCGCGCGAACAGGGGTGCGATGACGACCGAGTGCCACTCCTTCGGCGCCAGCATCTCGACCAGCTCCGGGTCGTCCAGCGCCGTCTCGAACTCCTCGCGGGTCATGGCGAGGGTCTCGCCGCGCTGGAGGTTGCGCAGGTCGGCGTGGTCGGGGAACGGCGGCAGGGCCTCCCCGGGCCGGATACGGCCCGGGAACTCCCCGGTGGCCGAGGCGACGGTGCGCATGTGCAGATCGCCGCCGCCGGACCACTGCGGCGGCTCGTCGCCGGTGAGCACGGCTTCCGCGAGATCGACGGCCCCCAGGTCCCCGAGCCCGGGGCAGACCGACTCGGCCAGGTCCTGCGCGGTGCGCTGGACGTCCAGCGAGCTCCCGACCTTGATCGCCGCCTCGCGCAGCAGGTCCAGGTGGGACCGGGCCCGCCGCTGCCGGGTGGGGTACGTGAACACGGCGGCGGCCCCCGCCGGGCGCCCCTGCTCGTCCTCCAGCCGTACGGCGGACATCCGGAAGAACCGCTCCCGGTCCGGCGCCCACCGCGACCGGATCCGCAGCTCGTTCCCCACCAGCGGTTCCCCGGACTCCAGCACCTGCCGCAGCGACTCCTCGATGTCCTCGGCGTCCTCGGCCACCAGAATGTCCCGCAGCCTGCTCCCGGGCCGTACCGCGGGCGCGCCGAGCATCGCCGGGAACCCGTTCGCCCGCAGCAGGGACAGATCGAGACCGTGGACGGAGGCGCCGATCGCGTCCTGCGCGAACAGGGCACGCACCATGGAGGCCCCCAGGGCCCGGTCGTCGAACCCCCGGACGGGTGCGGCCACGACCAGTCCCTCGTCACAGTCCGCCAGCGGAAAGATCCGGTAGTCGACCTCGATGCCGCCCCCGCCGCGCCGCTTCAACCGCACCCGCCCGAAGAGCGCCCCGGGGTCTCCCCCTTCGGCGACGAACTCCCGCACCGGGTGCCCGCACACCTCCCGGGCCTCGAACCCCACCAGCTCCGCCGCGGCCCGCGACCACCGCAGCACGGTGCCGTCCGCGTCGAGCACGGCGGTGACCAGCCCGTCGAGCACACCCGCGCCGGGGCCTACGTGGTCGTGGGAACCACTCATGGCACTCCTCGCTCGGCTCGACACCCGCACTGTGCCCCGCCCGGAGACAGTTCCATTATCGGCGCCCACCGGCCCCGGTGTGCTGTCGGCTGCGCCAGGCGCGTGACCTGACCCGCCTCAGGGCAGATACTGCCGACAGCACCCGCCCCGGCCATCACACCGGTGCACCTCCGCCTGCGCGGAGCGGACGAATCCGGCGCCGATCCCCGCGCGGAGACCTGCCGGTTCACCTCCGCCTGCGCGGAGCGGACCGTGACGACCCGTCACGCACCCGCTACCAGCCCGGTTCACCTCCGCCTGCGCGGAGCGGACCTGCACGCACTCGAACGCCAAGTGGGGCGGTGCGGTTCACCTCCGCCTGCGCGGAGCGGACAGCATGGTTGCCACGCGGTCACCGACGACCGTCGGTTCACCTCCGCCTGCGCGGAGCGGACCCGAACTCGACCAGCGGCAGGCCGTCCTCGATCGGTTCACCTCCGCCTGCGCGGAGCGGACCACTCGCCCTCCGGCTCAACCGCAGCCGCCGCCGGTTCACCTCCGCCTGCGCGGAGCGGACTGCGACGCCGTCATGGACAAGTACCGCAACGGCGGTTCACCTCCGCCTGCGCGGAGCGGACCAGTCCCCAGGGAAGGGCGGTGAGCATGAGGGCGGTTCACCTCCGCCTGCGCGGAGCGGACCACCCCCTGCTCATCACGCCCGTGCGGCGCCACGGTTCACCTCCGCCTGCGCGGAGCGGACGCCGGGGAGAACGGGTCCGGGTCCGGCGCCGGCGGTTCACCTCCGCCTGCGCGGAGCGGACTGGACGACCGCCCTGACGATGGAGAGCGCAGCCGGTTCACCTCCGCCTGCGCGGAGCGGACGCGTGGGAGGCCGGGGAGGTCGAAGGCGACGACGGTTCACCTCCGCCTGCGCGGAGCGGACGCCGACCAGACGCCGCACTCCATCGAGCGGCCCTGGTTCACCTCCGCCTGCGCGGAGCGGACCGCGGTCTGCGGGCCGGCGGGCGCGGGTGCTGGGGTTCACCTCCGCCTGCGCGGAGCGGACGACAACAACACCACCATCAACGTCCCGAACATCGGTTCACCTCCGCCTGCGCGGAGCGGACCAGTCCATGCTGCACACCGTCTCCCGGTTCTCCGGTTCACCTCCGCCTGCGCGGAGCGGACTCCTGCGCCTCCTTCAGCTCCTTCTCCCGCAGCGGTTCACCTCCGCCTGCGCGGAGCGGACGAGATCAGGTGACCGCCGATGGACGCGAACACCGGTTCACCTCCGCCTGCGCGGAGCGGACTCACGCCCCGCATCGAGGCCATCGCCACACCCCGGTTCACCTCCGCCTGCGCGGAGCGGACGAGGCGTGGGGCTTGACCTGGTGACCCTCGGACGGTTCACCTCCGCCTGCGCGGAGCGGACGTCGCCGACCGCGAGGAGCTGTGGGACGCCGTCGGTTCACCTCCGCCTGCGCGGAGCGGACGTGACACACATGACGCGGCGGTGCCCGAAGGGCGGTTCACCTCCGCCTGCGCGGAGCGGACGCGGCAGGGGTGTCGGCCGACGACGCGGGGTCCGGTTCACCTCCGCCTGCGCGGAGCGGACGCGGTGACCCCCTTGCCGAACGGGGCGAGCGTCGGTTCACCTCCGCCTGCGCGGAGCGGACGCTCCGGGAAGTGCCGCTGGGTCAAGATCCCGCGGTTCACCTCCGCCTGCGCGGAGCGGACTCCGATGGGAACGCCTGTTCGAGCCTGAATATCGGTTCACCTCCGCCTGCGCGGAGCGGACGACGAGGGCCAGGCGCGCAGCGTGAAGGACCGCGGTTCACCTCCGCCTGCGCGGAGCGGACGCGAACGAGTCCGTGACCGCCGACACCCGGATCGGTTCACCTCCGCCTGCGCGGAGCGGACCGGGGCCTTCGTCATGCGGTGGGTTTGCGCGGCGGTTCACCTCCGCCTGCGCGGAGCGGACACGGAGGCGTCCTGCTCGATCTGTGAGGAGTCCGGTTCACCTCCGCCTGCGCGGAGCGGACGACGCAGAACGCGTCATCGGCCAACTGCCCGCCGGTTCACCTCCGCCTGCGCGGAGCGGACGCTTACTGCCACCGCTACACCTCCACTCGAACCGGTTCACCTCCGCCTGCGCGGAGCGGACTTGCTGATCGTGTCGGGGGTGAGGGCGAGGATCGGTTCACCTCCGCCTGCGCGGAGCGGACGCACACGGCGGAGTCGAGGACGTCGCTGATGGCGGTTCACCTCCGCCTGCGCGGAGCGGACGCCTACCTGATGTCGGAGGAGGCCACCTCCGTCGGTTCACCTCCGCCTGCGCGGAGCGGACGCGTTCGACCTTCGCGCGGACCTGGCGGCCGACGGTTCACCTCCGCCTGCGCGGAGCGGACCGGGTTCCTTTACTGACGCGTGGCGGTCGCGCCGGTTCACCTCCGCCTGCGCGGAGCGGACCTCCTCGACAACGCCGACCGCCGCCAGTCCACCGGTTCACCTCCGCCTGCGCGGAGCGGACGTGTCCCGGTAGCGGGCGAGGCGTTCGGTCTGCGGTTCACCTCCGCCTGCGCGGAGCGGACGCTTCCCGACCTGCGACGTTAGTAGAGGTTGGCCATTCCTTTACCGAAGGTCCTGCGAAGCAACGAAGCCTCCCGCCCTGGTCGCGGTCAGTCCCGGTGCGGCAAAGCGCCTTGGCGGTCAGGCTACCCTCCGCCAGACAGCCATGTGGACGATAACCGCAGGTGGCACAGTGCTGTCAGAGGCAGCTGCTAGACGTTCTCGGCATGAACGATGCAGTAGGCCGAGGCCGAGTCGATGTGCGGTTGTGGGGCAAGGAGCGCGGCCTGCCGCATCCGTATCCGCTGATCTGTCATCTGCTGGACGTCGCAGCGGTGTTCGAGGCTCTCTGGGACGCCCTGCTGCACCCACAACTGCAGGAGCGCATCGCAGCGGAACTCGGCCTGGGATTACATGAGGCCCGTGCCGTACTGGCCTGCTGGGCCGGTTTGCATGATCTGGGGAAGATCACGCCACCGTTCCAGGCTCAGGTGCCGGAAGCGTTCGGGAAGTTGGCGGGCGACGAGAGGTACGTAGCGGCCCCGGGGGCCGAGAAGCTGACGCGCTTTCGGCACGAGCAGGGGACCCACTGGGCGTTGGTGTCGTTGCTGGCGGAGGCCGGGTACCCGGTGTCCCGGATCCAGGCACGAAGCCTGCCGCACCAGGTGGCCCAACTGCTGGGCGGACATCACGGGTGTTTCGCGGATGTGGTGCCGGCCCGGCAGGCCGCGTCGGCCGCGCAGTATCAGGTGGGATTGGGGCAGCGCGGGTGGGACGAGCAGCGGCGCTGCCACCTTGAGGCGGTGCGGCAGGTGGTGGGTGCTGAGGCAGTGCCGACCGGGGAGTTGTCGACCGTAACCGCCGTACGGGTGTACGGGCTGATCGTGCTGGCGGACTGGCTTGCCAGCAGTGTCGAGTGGATCCTGCCCGGTCTGCCCGACAGGACGTGGCCAGGGCTACCGGAGCAGTTGGCCGCGCATTTCCGACAGGCCGTGCAGGACGCCCCGGGGGTGGTGCGCGCCGCGCGACTGGGCCGGGCGGTGTTTCCCGTCGGGCAGGATCTGCAGTTCGACGATTTGTTCCCGTTCCCGCCGAATGCCCTGCAGCGAGACATCGCCGAGGTTCTGCCTCAGACGGTGGGGAAGCAGGGGTCGGGGCTGGTGCTGGTCACGGCGCCGACGGGGGACGGGAAGACGGAAGCCGCCCTCTTCGCGGCTGCGGTGCTGGGGCGGGCTTCAGGGGCGCGTGGGCTGTACTTCGCGTTGCCGACGATGGCGACCGCGGACCAGATGTTTCCGCGGGTCGCCTCGTTCGCCGAGAGGGTGATGACCGGGGAGCGAGCCCTGCTGCTCATGCACAACGCGGCCTGGCTGAGCCCAGCGATGGACGGCGCCCAGGACGGCCGCTCATCCGATGCCTGGACGCTCGACCGGCCTGTCGATCCGGGCAAGCCGGCCAAGGACGCGGAAGGCGAGGAGTTCAGTACGGCCCCTGCCACTGCCGTGGAGGCGCAGGCGTGGCTTCGAGGAGGCGGCAAGCGCGTCTACGCCGCGCCGTTGGGCGCCGGCACGATCGACCAGGCCCTGACTGCCGTACTGCCGGTCTCCTTCAACGCGCTGCGTTTATGGGGTCTTTCCGACAAGGTTCTGATCGTGGACGAGGCGCACGCCTACGGCTCGTGGATGCAAACGCTCATGGTCCGTCTGCTGGAGTGGCTGGGGGCGTTCCGGGCTCCGGTGGTGCTCCTGTCCGCGACCCTGACGGGACGTACCGCCAGTTCTCTCGTCGAGGCCTACCGCAGAGGTGCCGGATTCACCGAGCCACGCCCTGTTCAGCCTGCCTACCCCGGCTGGCTGTTCACGGATGCGGCAACAGGTGAGGTATCAATACCGCGTGCAGTAGCGACCTTGCGTCCCAAGACCTTGGACGTCTCTCTGCGACAGGTGGCGTGGGACTGCGCGGAGACCGAGGCCCAGCCGCGTCCCGGCGGGCGACGCAGCGCGCTCCGCGAAGTCCTCGCACCGGTGGCCGAGTTCGGCGGTACGGCGTTGGTGTGCTGCACGACGGTCGCCGAGGCACAGCGCACGTTCCGCGATCTGCGCACAGCCTTTCCCGCCTTGGCAAGCAGGGAGGGCGGCATTCGGCTGCTGCACTCCCGTTTTCCCGGCCTTCTGCGGCAGGGCATCACCGCGGCCTGTGAACGCTCCTACGGAAAGCCCCGCCGGGACGGGCCGCCCGGCGTGCGGCCCGCGTCGATTCTGGTGGCGACGCAGATCGTGGAGCAGTCCCTGGACTTCGACTTCGACCTCGTGGTGAGTGACCTCGCTCCCCTGGCCCTGCTCCTGCAGCGCGCAGGCCGCGGACGACGTCACGCCCGCGGGCCAGGCGGGCGGCCCCGGTGGGCGCTCTCGGAGGAACGGCCCCCTCTCGTCGTCCTGGAGCCCGTCGGCCCGGACGGCACAACGGAGCCCCCGCGGTCCTGGGGCGACGTCTACGACCACTCGCTGCTCCTCCGCTCCGCCGCCCTCCTGCGGCAAAGGGCGGGGCAGGGCGTCGCCGTCCCGGACGACGTGCAGGATCTGGTGGACGCCGTGTACGCGGAGGACTTCACCAACCGCTTGAAGGAGGCCGGCCAGGGGGAGGCCGAAGCCACCGTTGCGCGTCTGCACACGCTCGACCAGCGGCGGACAGGCACTCGCATCGCGGAAGAGACTCTCGCGGCCATGACCGGGATCAGCGCCCCGTATGCCGTGCGCGGCGATCTGTCCCGCCTGAGCACAGGCACCGCCGAGGTCACCGGTGATCTCCTCACCACACGGCTCGGCGCGGACACCGGACGCGTGCTCCTGCTGTTCACCCGGGACGGTGCGGACGTCTCGCTCGACGAGGACGGGAAGCTTCCGCTCCCCGGCGGGGGCAGCCCGGACCGCGCGACGGTACGGCGGATCGTCGCACGCACCGTGCCTGTTCCCGGCGATTGGCTGCCCCCGGTCAGTGATCGCCCCGAACTGCCCTCGGCCTGGCGCAAGAACCTTCACCTGCGAGACCTCGCCCTCGTTCCTCTGGTCCGCGTCAGAGATGACAGTGAAGGGACGGTGTGGCACGGACAACTCGACGGCCGACAGGTTCAGTTCACCCGAGTCACCGGACTTGAACGAACATGACCCATCTTGCGCATTTACGACTATGTCGGCTAATCCGCTTGAACTACACAACACACTCTTCCAGGATGAAAACGAGCCTCCCCCACCGATCCAGAACCGGAGGGGAAGGCCCGACAAGCCCGCCCGGGCGGGCAATGAGCGAGGCGCCGACAAGGCGCTGCACAACACACTCGGTGCACCCCCGCTCGCGCGGAGCGCTCACCCCCATTGTGCCAACCCCGTTCTCCTCAGGAGCGTGATCCTCGCGGTGCCCGCCTTTCCTCTTCACGCAGCTCCATGGCTGCCGGTCCTGTGGACACCGTCCGCTCAGTCGACCGGCGAGGACCGGCCGCCCCTGGTCGGTCTGCGCACCCTGTTGGAGCGCAGCCACGAGATCAGCGGGCTCGCCATCGCCGAACCCCCCGCCCACTCCGCCGTGCTACGCGTCTTGTACGCGTTCACCGCCAGGGTGTGCGGCCTCGACGAGGACGACGACGGATCCGGCATGGACTGGTCCGAACGCAGACTGGAGATCCTGGACTCGGGCCGGTTACCGGCCGACGGCATTGCCGCATACCTCGACGCCTGGGCCCACCGGTTGGACCTGTTCGGCGAGCGGCCCTGGATGCAGGATCCGCGGCTCTCCGAGCAGTGCGATCCGGCGCGTTCGGCCGGGGTCAACAAGCTGGTGCCGACCCGGCCGTCCGGCAACAATCATTCCTGGTTCACGCACGTGCAGGACGGCGCCCCCGACCCCGTCCCTGCGGGCGAGGCCGCCCTGAGCCTGCTCACCTGGCACTACTACGGCCCCTCCGGCCGCGGTTCGGCCCGCACCGTCGGCGGAAAGGCCAGCGCGAACATGAAGGCGGGCCCGCTGCGCGGCGCACTGTCCTACCACCCCGTGGGTTCCACCCTGTTCGAAACCCTCCTGGCCGGCCTACTGCGGCCGGACCCTCATGTGCGGCGTACACAGGACCGCTGCATGTGGGAGTGGGACGAGTTGCCCGACCCGGATGCGCCGCCTCCCCCTGTGCTGGGGCCCTGCTCGCGGTTGACCGCGGTCTCCCAGCACGCCCTGCTCCTCGTACCCGACCCGAACAACGAGCACGTCGTGTCGGATGCCTTCATCACCTGGGCCTATCGTGACGGCCGTCTGCCGCGTAACGACCCGTTCCTGATCTGGCAGACCAGCCAGCAGGGCAACGCCTACCCGCGGCCAGCGGATTCCGGACGTGCCCTGTGGCGGGACATCGACGCGCTCCTCCTGCACGACCCTGTCGGGACCGCTCAGGCTCACCGCCCCGAGGTCTTCTCCCACGCCCAGGAAATCTCCGACGTGCTGGACACACCGCTGGCGGTGCGTGCCCTCGGCTTCGAGCAGGACGGACAGGCCAAGGACCGGCAGTTCGTCTCCGGCCTGACCCCGCCGGTCCTGGGTTTCGCGGAGGAGTCGAACCCGGCTACGACTTCGGCGGTCGGCTGGCTGCGGCGCACGGGCGAGATGTTCGGGCGGCGCGTCGAGTACGCCGTGCGCCGTGCCTGCCAGCTCTACGCCAACGATCCCAAGTCCAGGGAAGCGGAAAGCTGGGCGGAGCGGGCAGCCGCCCTGTACTGGCCGCGGGCCGAGGACGAGTTCTGGTCGCAATTCGGGGCGCTGGACCGCACCGGAACCCTCCTCGTCGACGCCGGACTCGACCGTGCCGTCGTCCGGCGGAAGTTTCTGCGGATCGCGGAACAGGCCTACACGACGGTCACCGACCCGGTCTGCCACTCCCAGCGCGGTGCGCGTGCCGTGGCCGACGCGCGCGTCGAGTTGTACGGCGGCAATCGCCGCGCCCGCGCTTGACGCGCTCCTCCTCGTTCACGCGCTCCTGCCTCGACAGACCTTGGCCCCGCACACCGACGGCGGCCGTCCCAGAAGGATTCGTGATGACCACCACCGCCCCGTCCACCACCGGATACGAGCTCTACCGGAAGTACGTGCAAGCGATCACCAAGAGGTGCGGTGAGGATCCCGGCGTACGCGTGGCCCTGCGCCGAGGGCTGCGGCGCGGCCTGGACGGTGTGCAGCCAATGCACCGGATCGTCGCGCCCTGGCTCCCCGACCGGCGTGGCGAGGCCGAGGAACGCGCCTACTACGCGGTGGCCGCCATGATCGCCGACAGTCCCCGGCACACCTTCAACAGTCGGGCGGACAACGAGGAATACCCTGCCCCCGACAACCACAACGCGACTCCCGCGCCAGGGAACGCACCCGTGCCGCCAGAACTCGTCGAATCGGACTCGGCGCACAACCAGCCAGGCTCGGCCCTGCGCTCCCGTGTCAGCCTCGGCGCATCGTTCGCCCATGCCACCACCGTCCGCGGCGGGCAGGCAGGCGGGCTGCGGGAGGACACGGCTGAGGCACGCCTGAACCTCCTGACCCGGCAGGGCCTGGACGGCCTCCACCGTCATCTGCCCGCCGCTGTACGCCTGCTGCGCGACAACGACGCCGATGTCGACTTCGCCGGTCTGCTCGCCGATCTCATGGCCTGGCCGCGGTACTCCAAGACCATCTCCCGGCGCTGGCTCCAGGACTACTACCGCATCCGGCACGCCGCCTCCGAAGCCGCCGCCCGCCGACGCGACGAAGAGAACAGCGACGAGAACAGCGACGGGACAGACGCCAGCGACTGACCTCTTTCCGCGCAACCACCAAGCCAACAGGGCCAATTGGACCCGCCCACACCCCGAGGGGACCCATCATGCCTGTACGCCCGCGCTTCCTCGACATCCACATCGTCCAGTCCGTTCCCTTCGCGAACCTCAACCGCGACGACACGAACTCCGTCAAGACCGTCCTGTACGGGGCGAAGCTGCGCACCCGCGTCAGCAGCCAGTGCTGGAAGCGGGCCGCCCGCGTCGAGTTCGAGCGGATCACCGGAAACAGCACGCTGCGCACACGCCGCATCTGTGAGGCCGTCACACGTGAACTCGTCGAGCGTGGCTGGGCGTTGGGACAGGCCGAGCGGGCGGGCGCGCACATCGCCGCCTCCGTGGGCAAGTTCGAGTTGGAGCAGCGCGAGGAGGGACAGCGCAAGACAGCCGTGCCCAACCATGTGATCACGAACGCGATGATCTACGTCCCGCGCGCCGCCGTGACCGAACTCGCCGACCTCGCCGAGGAACACCGCGAGACGCTGGAGACCGCGAAGGACATCACGAAGAACGGCGACGCCAAGGCCTCCGTCCTGCCCAAGGACGCCGTGGACGCGATCCTCCGCAGCCGCAACGACGTAATCAACCTGTTCGGACGGATGCTCGCCGAGATCGACCGCGCCGGAGTCGACGGCGCCGTCCAGGTCGCCCATGCCATGACCACCCACGAGGCCGACGCGGATCTCGACTACTTCACCGCCGTGGACGACCTCACCACCGCATGGCAGGATGCGACCGGCAGCGCGCACATGGGCCACGCGGAGTTCAGCGCGGGCACGTTCTACCGCTACGCCACCGTCGACCTCGACGAGCTGACCCGCAACCTCGCCGCCCACGGCTCCCCCTCCGACGTCGAGGAAGTCCTCACCGGCTTCCTGACCGCGTTCACCCTGGCCGTTCCGGCGGCCAAGAAGAACTCCACCGCCCCGCACACTCTGCCTCACCTGGTGCATTTCGCCGTGCGCGGTGACCGTCCCGTCTCCTTCGCCGCCGCCTTCGAACAGCCCGTACGACCCGGCTCCCACGGCGGCAACGCCGCCCCCGCCGTCGACGCCCTCGCCGAGTACGCCGCCGCAACCGGTTCGTTCCTCGGCACGCGCCACCTCATCTCCCGCGGCTGGACCAGCCCGGAGGTCAAGGACCTGCCCGACAGCCTGGGCACCCGGTTCGACAGCCTCGACGCGCTCATTTCCGACGCCGTCAGCTACACGGTGACCGCCGACCACGAGGACAGCGCCGCGTGACCACGTCGTACCGGACCCACGTGCCAGGCCTGCTGCTGCGGTTGGCAGGACCGCTCCAGTCCTGGGGCGAGCACAGCCATTTCAACGACCGCGACACTCTGGCCTTCCCCACCCGGTCCGCCCTGACCGGCCTCCTGGCCGCAGCCCTGGGCCGACCGCGCCACCACGACCTGGACGACCTCGCCCTGTCCGTCACCGTCCGCGTCGACCGCCCGGGCAGTCGGCTGCGGGACTTCCACACCATCGGCGGCGGCCTGTCCGCAGACCGCACGGTCGTCACCGCCGAGGGAAAGCGGCGCAGCAGCGACACCTCCACCCTCACCAGCACCCGCTGGTATCTGGAGGACGCGGCCTTCACCGTCGCCCTCACCCTGCCCGACGACAGCGAGCCCCCCACCGCCTGGGCCGACGCTCTGCAGTCCCCCCGCTGGCCGCTCTACCTGGGCCGCCGTGCCTGTCCCCCAGCTGGTCCTCTCTTCCTCGGCCGCAGTGCCGACGCCTTCCACGACCTCGTCCACCTCCCCCTCGCCCTCCCGGCCCCCCGCACCAGCGACGACGGCGACGGCGACAGCGACGAACCCACGGTCCCGGTGCTGTTCCTGTCGGACAGGCCGCTGTCCGAACTACCCGCACCCGCCAGTCCGCTCGGCAACGACGACGCCGGCCAGGAGCACTCCACCGTGCTGGACGACCCCGTCGACTTCACCTCGCGACACCGCCGCTATCGCGCCCGCCCCCTCTACCGCCGCACCTTGGCCCTGCCTGTCTCGCACTGCGCGGGATACGGCGCCGGCCAGCTCACCGGTCTGGCCGCCTACACCTCACCCACCTACGCCCCTGCCGTCGGCCCCGCTCCGGAAGGAAGCGTCCAGTGACCCTCTACCTCACCCGTCTCACTCCTCACCCGGCTTCCCGCCAGGCCCAGCAGGAGCTGGGCGCCGGAACCCACCACGGCTCCCTGCACCGCCGTGTGATGTCCCTCTTTCCCGACGGCGTCGCCGAGCAGGCCCGCGCCCACTTCGGCATCCTGTTCCGTGTCGAGGACACCCCCCGCGGCAGCCATCTGCTCATGCAGTCCAACCAGCCCCCCGACCCCCGCCGCCTCCCCGCCCAGTACGGCACCCTCACCACCCGCCCCCTCGCCGACCTCCTCGACGCCCTGGAACCCGGACTCACCCTGCACTTCCGCTGCACCGCCTCCCCGGTGCGCAAGCCCGGTCACACCACTCGCGCCCACTACAACCTCCCCGCCGTCGTCCCCCTCAACGGTGCCGCCGCGGACGACTGGTGGCAGCGCCAGGCCGACAACGCGGGGCTCAAGGTCCTCACCCTGCACTCCCGGCCCGTCGACGCCGCACGCGACCGGCAGTACCCCGCCGGCACCGCCCCGGCCGACCGCGCCAGGAACAGCAACCGCATCCACCACCACCGCGTCCGCTTCGACGGAACCGCCGCCGTCATCGATCCCGACCTGCTGCGCACCGCCATCCGCAACGGCATCGGGCGCGGCAAGGCATACGGCTGCGGTCTCCTCAGCATCGCCCCAGCCCCGGCCCCCGCATGACCGGCCCCACCACCACGGCACCCGACCGCAACAGCGGGGGCCGTCGTCGTCTCGCCGCCCCCACGGTCGCCATGCTGCCCCGCGTCGTCGACAGCCTGTCCTTCCTCTACCTCGACATCGTCCGTGTCCACCAGGACGACACCGGCGTCTGCGCGGAGGTCACCACTCAGCAACGCGGCAGCGAAACCGTGTACCTCCCCACCGCCTCCCTCGCCTGCGTCCTGCTGGGCCCCGGCACCTCCATCACCGCCCCCGCACTGGCCACCTTCGCCCGCCACGGCACCACCGTCCTCGTCACCGGAATGGGCGGCGTGCGCTGCTACGCCGCCACCGTCCCCGGCTCCCTCACCACCACCTGGCTCGAACACCAAGCCCGCGCCTGGGCCGACGACACCCGCCGCCTCGCCGTCGCCACCGCCATGTACGAACACCGCTTCGGCCCCGGCCAGTCCCCACCCGGAGCAACCCTCCAACAGCTCCGCGGACTCGAAGGCCAACGCGTCAAGGCCCTCTACAAACTCCTCGCCCAACAACACCGCATCGGACGCTTCCGCCGCTCCTACGACCCCGACTCCTGGGACACCCAGGACCCCGTCAACCTCGCCCTGTCCGCGGCCAACACCTGCCTGTACGGCATCGTCCACGCCGCCGTCGTCGCCCTCGGCTGCTCCCCCGCCCTCGGGTTCGTCCACAGCGGCAACCAGCAGGCCTTCGTCTACGACATCGCCGACCTCTACAAGGCCGAACTCACCATCCCCCTGGCCTTCTCCCTGAACGCCTCCACCCAGCCCGAGTCAGAAGCCCGCCGCTCCTTCCGCGACGGCCTCCGCCTCTTCCGCCTCATGCCCCGCATCGTCCGCGACGTCCAGACCCTCCTCGCCCCCGACACCGCACCACCCGACCCCGACGAAACCCTCGGCGAACAACTCATCGACCTCTGGGACCCCGTCACCGGCCCCATCCCGGGCGGCACCAACCACGCCCCCGATCCCACCCCCTGACTGCGCGAGGAGTGCCGCGCCTCATGCCGACCATGACCGTCCTCTCCGCCACCGCCGTCCCCGACCACCTCCGCGGCGCCCTCACCCGCTGGCTCCTCGAAGTCACGCCCACCCTCTACATCGGCACCATCTCCGCCCGCGTCCGCACAGAACTCTGGAACAACCTCACCGCCTGCCTCACCGAAGGCAGCGCCGTCCTGGCCTACCCCGCAGCCAACGAACAAGGCTTCACCCTCCACACAGCCGGCCCCCAACGCCGCAACCCCCTCGACTTCGACGGCCTCACCCTCATCGCCTTCCAACGCCTACCCACAGGTCAAGAAGAGGCAAAGCCCCAATAGAACTGCAGGTCGGAAAGGGTGCGCTCCGCGCAGGCGGAGGTGAACCGGCCGGGTGGAACGGCTCCCGGCTCGGGCACCTGTGCGCTCCGCGCAGGCGGAGGTGAACCGCTGGAGTTGCAGGCGGGGACCTGTTTACGCTGGTGCGCTCCGCGCAGGCGGAGGTGAACCGGACATCAGCAGCGGCAAGACGCGGGCCCTGGAGTGCGCTCCGCGCAGGCGGAGGTGAACCGCCGGCGCCGGACCCGGACCCGTTCTCCCCGGAGTGCGCTCCGCGCAGGCGGAGGTGAACCGCCGTACGAGATGTTCGCAGGCTCTGAGTTCATGTGCGCTCCGCGCAGGCGGAGGTGAACCGGCATCCCGCAGCGAGCACGGCGCATGGGTGCCGTGCGCTCCGCGCAGGCGGAGGTGAACCGCAGTCCGCGTACCGCATCCGCACCGGGCGGTTGTGCGCTCCGCGCAGGCGGAGGTGAACCGCAACCTTGCGGCGGCCGCGGTTGCGTTCGGTCGTGCGCTCCGCGCAGGCGGAGGTGAACCGATGTCGTCGAAGGGCCGGTCCATCTGGGTGCCGTGCGCTCCGCGCAGGCGGAGGTGAACCGCCGTGGTCGTCGGAGAGGCTGTACACGCGCTTGTGCGCTCCGCGCAGGCGGAGGTGAACCGGCGACGACCTGTGATCCGAGCCGACCACCAGCGTGCGCTCCGCGCAGGCGGAGGTGAACCGCCGTCCCTGCTGGACCGGCTTCCGCTCCTCAAGTGCGCTCCGCGCAGGCGGAGGTGAACCGAACCGGTGGGGCGACCGGTTCGGCTGGTACGGGTGCGCTCCGCGCAGGCGGAGGTGAACCGGCCCCGACCCAGGTCCGCTTCTTCTTGTACCAGTGCGCTCCGCGCAGGCGGAGGTGAACCGGCGGAACCGGCAGCCCAAAACCGGCCCCGGGGGTGCGCTCCGCGCAGGCGGAGGTGAACCGGCGTAGCGGCCCGGCCCATAGGTCACGGTCACGTGCGCTCCGCGCAGGCGGAGGTGAACCGGAGAACGAGCTTGCCCGCGAGTGGCGGCTGGAGTGCGCTCCGCGCAGGCGGAGGTGAACCGCCACCGACCTGCTCGACGCCATGCACCAGCGCGTGCGCTCCGCGCAGGCGGAGGTGAACCGTCGCTAGCCGGCCGCGGCGGGGCGTTCACCGTGTGCGCTCCGCGCAGGCGGAGGTGAACCGGCCGTCCTGGAGCTGTCTCGCTGGCTGCGGTCGTGCGCTCCGCGCAGGCGGAGGTGAACCGCGGAGAACCCATGGCCAGAGATGCACGGCGCGGTGCGCTCCGCGCAGGCGGAGGTGAACCGCAGATACTCCCCAGCCCTTCGACGCGGCGGCCCACGTGACCTTCCCGATCGCAAGGCCGATACTGCCCTTATGGAGTTCCTGCGGTAGCCCGGCCAAGCATGCACAAGGAGCTGATAGACCGTCATCAACGCCAGCATTGAGCCAGCCTTAGCACCGCGAGACCGCATACGAGCGCTACGGACCACCCAAGATCGATATCTGTCGACATCTACTCTGACCAGCGAATATGCAGGCAAGCCGCCTGCTGGGCTCCCTAGGAGACACCTATGAAGATGCTGATCAACGTCCCGGAGACCGTAGTCGCGGACGCGCTGCGGGGCCTCGCGGCCGCTCATCCCGAGTTGGTCGTGGACGTGGAGAACCGAGTGATCGTGCGGCGGGACGCGCCGGTCGACGGGAAGGTCGCGCTGGTGTCCGGTGGTGGGTCGGGGCATGAGCCGCTGCACGGCGGGTTCGTGGGGCCCGGGATGCTGTCGGCCGCCTGTCCGGGGGAGGTGTTCACCTCGCCGGTGCCGGATCAGATGGTGCGGGCCGCGGCGGCCGTGGACAGTGGCGCGGGTGTGCTGTTCATCGTGAAGAACTACACCGGGGACGTGCTGAACTTCGACATGGCCGCGGAACTCGCCGAGGACGAGGGCATCCAGGTGGCGAAGGTGCTCGTCAATGACGATGTCGCGGTCACCGACAGTCTGTACACCGCCGGGCGGCGCGGCACGGGCGCGACGCTGTTCGTGGAGAAGATCGCTGGGGCCGCCGCCGAGGAGGGGCAGCCGCTGGAGCGAGTGGAGGCCGTCGCCCGTCAGGTGAACGAGAGTGCGCGGAGCTTCGGGGTGGCGCTGAGCGCGTGCACCACGTACGCCAAGGGCAGTCCCACCTTCGATCTGCCCTCCGGTGAGCTGGAGTTGGGCATCGGGATTCACGGGGAGCCGGGGCGGGAGCGGCGGCCGATGATGACCTCGGGTGAGATCGCGGACTTCGCGGTGAACGCGATCCTGGAGGACATGACGCCGCGCAACCCCGTGCTGGTCCTAGTCAACGGCATGGGCGCGACCCCGCTGCTGGAGCTGTACGGCTTCAACGCCGAGGTGCAGCGCGTGCTCGGCGAGCGGGGTGTGGCCGTCGCCCATACGCTCGTCGGGAACTATGTGACCTCCCTGGACATGGCCGGCGCCTCCGTCACGCTGTGCCAGGTCGACGAGGAGCTGCTGCGGCTGTGGAACGCGCCGGTGCGGACGGCGGGGCTGCGCTGGGGCGTGTGAGGGGGCGGCGCCCCTGGAGTCAACGTACCTACCACGCAAGGAGATTCCGTGTTCGACGCCGATTTCTTCCGCCGCTGGATGGCCGCGACGGCCGCGTCCGTGGAACGTGAGGCGGAACGGCTCACCGCCCTGGACTCACCGATCGGCGACGCCGACCACGGCAGCAATCTGCTGCGCGGCTTCCGTGCCGTGGGCGCGGCCCTGGAGAAGGAGGAGCCGGCCACTCCGGGGGCTGTTCTCGTCCTCGCCGGGCGGCAGTTGATCTCCACCGTCGGCGGGGCCTCGGGGCCGTTGTACGGGACGCTGCTGCGGCGGACCGGCAAGGCGCTCGGGGATGCCACCGAGGTGGACGAGGCGCAGTTGACGGCGGCGTTGCGCACGGGCGTCGAGGCGGTGATGACGCTCGGGGGCGCGGCCCCCGGGGACAAGACCATGATCGACGCGTTGTCGCCCGCCGTGGACGCGCTGGACGCCGGGTTCGGGGCGGCGCGGGCCGCCGCCGAGGAGGGGGCGCTGGCCACGGTTCCGCTGCAGGCCCGCAAGGGGCGGGCGAGTTATCTCGGTGAGCGCAGCATCGGGCATCAGGACCCGGGGGCGACCTCGTCGGCCCTGCTGATCGCGGCGCTGGCGGAGGCGAACGGTGAGTGAGGACAGGCTCGTCGGGGTCGTGCTGGTGTCGCACAGCGCGGAAGTGGCCTCCTCGGTCGCCGAGTTGGCGAAGGGGCTGGCAGGAGGCGCGACTTCGGTGCCGGTCGCTCCGGCGGGCGGTACCGAGGGCGGCGGTCTGGGCACCAGTTCCGAGCTGATCGCCGCGGCGGCCGCGTCCGTGGACCGGGGCGCGGGCGTGGCCGTGCTCACGGACCTCGGCAGCGCGGTCCTCACCGTGAAGGCGCTGCTGGCCGAGGGCGACGAACTCCCCGGGCACACCGAGCTGGTGGACGCCCCGTTCGTGGAGGGCGCGGTGGCGGCGGTCGTCACGGCCTCCACGGGCGCGGACCTCGCCGCCGTACGGGCGGCGGCGGAGGAGGCGTACACCTACCGCAAGGTGTAGCCGTCAGCCGGTTGCCGCGAGGTGCGGCCCTCAGTCCGTGCTGAGGAACTTGCGCGCCAGCCGCTCCCCCACCAGCCCGGCGCCCTCCTGGTCCTCGATCGGCTCCACCCGGGTGTCCTTGAAGACGATGTAGGTGACGCCGGACTGCGTGCCGCCGCCGTGCGGGTCGGGGTGGATGCCGAGCGCTTCGGCGGCCGCGTAGGAGGCCTCGCCGATGATGTCCTGCGGCCCGACGTCGCCGACGACGGCGTACCGCACCCGGTCCTGGTGAACGAGGGCGACCACCGAACCGCCGCGGATGCCGTGGTCCCGGTAGTCCCACACGCGGCTGGGGGCGGGGACGACGACGTACGGAAGGTGTTCGGCGTTCAGATAGCGGCCGTCGGACTGCTGGAAGGCGGTGGCGTCGTGGAAGTACGGGTCGGTCTCGCTGTTGCAGCGGCGTCCGGGCTGCCCGTCGCAGTCGATGTCGAGGTCGGCCTGCCAGAACACGGCGTCCCGCGTGCCGCAGATCGGGACGGTCGGGGGTCTTCCGGTGTCCGTGCGGTACAGCCCGCGTGAGATCCGGGTGCAGTCGCGCACCTTGTCCAGCAGGTCGGCGGCGCGGACCTCGCCCTGCGGCCGGACCGCGGGCCATGCCCCGGTGCCGGGCTCCGGGGAAGGCAGGGCGGTCGGGGCGAGCAGGGCGGCGCTGGCCGCGACCAGCGCGATCGACTTGACACGCACGATAGGAGGCCTCTCCGGTGGGGCGCTGACGGACACTCAGCCCAATCTGGTGGCTGGTGGATCACGCGGCCACAATTCGGGGGCCAGACGGTGCACAAAGGCCGCCCGTGCGGCGGCACGGAGCAGGGGGGAACGGCGACGGCCGGGAGGCCGATCCGGTGTCGGCCCGGCCTCCCGGCCGCGCACGGCCGGCGCGGGAACAGCGACGACAGCGGTCCGCGCCAACTGCATGAACTCCCACACCCTCAAGGGAAGTTCAGCCATGAGACGGCCAGCATACGTAACCCTCCCGAAAGGTCACCAACACCACCCTCTTGATGTGATCGCGTCAGTCGCGTCATATTGGTCCGGACCATTGCCGTGCCGGTGTCCCGGCCTACGCGGCGCCGTCCCCCGGGAGGCCGAGTCGTGCGACCCGTTCCCGTCCCCGCCCGTCCCTACCGGCTCGCCGCGCTCTGCGGCGCGCTCCTCCTCCTCGCCTCCTGCGGCTGGCAGAGCGGGGCCGACGACGGCCCGCTGCCGGGCGCGCCGCGCGGTGTCACGGCCGAGGCGGGCAGCGCGACCAGCGTGCACGTGATGTGGAACGCGGTACCGGGCGAGGACATCGAGGGCTATGAGGTCTACCGCGGCTCCAGGAAGGTCCAGGAGGTCCCGGCCGCCGAGCACATGGTCGACGTCGTCCGGCTCAGGCCCGCCACGGCCTACGTCTTCACCGTCCGGGCCCGTGACACGGACGGCCGCCTCGGGCCGCCCAGCCGGCCGGTCCGTGCCACCACCCCCGCCGCGGGCCCTGCGGACCGCGCCGCGCCGGCCGCGCCGGGCGGCCTGCGGGGGCGCGCGGTGGGCAGCCGGGCGGTGCAACTGTCCTGGTCGGCGGCGAAGGACGACCGGGGTGTGGTGTCGTACGACATCCATCAGGGCGGCTCGAAGATCCACAGTGTGGGCGGGAACCAGACGGCGACCGTGGTCACCGGGCTGCGGCCGGGGACGCGGTACTCCTTCACCGTGCGCGCCCGGGACGCCGCCGACAACGTCTCCCCGGCGAGCCCGGCGCTCCGGCTCACCACGCCGGGCCGGGACGACGGGCGCGGCACCGCGCCGACCGGGTTCCGGGCCACGACCCACCGCGACGCCTCGGACGGGGCGTACTACATCGACCTGAGCTGGGTCCCGCCGCGCACGGACGGCGTGGTCACGGAGTACGAGGTCCACCTCGACGGACGGGCGGCCACCTCGGTGGTGTTCGGCGGGGACGCGCCGCGCGAGCGGGCCGAGTACAGCTTCTACGCGGGCACCGAGGCGGGGGCGAGGCACCGGGTGCGGGTGCGGGCGCTGCTGCCGGACGGAACCTGGGGCGGGTTCTCCGAGCAGCGGACAGTGACGACCGGAGGCTGAGCGGCACAGGCCGGTGAGCGGCGCCAGCCCTGGCCGCGCCTCCTGGGCCGGACGATGGAATACGTCACCTGCCCGGGGGCGGTCCGCGTGCGGGCGGAGCCGGGGGCACGTTGGCTGCCCCTGAGGCAGCACGGGCGTTTCCCCACCCCCGGCGGCGCTAGGGATGTTCCGCCAACCGTGCCGCCGGAGGGCAGTCCACATGCGCAACTCTTCGCCACTCCTCCGCTCGGGGCTGACCGTGGCCGCCGCCGCGCTGCCGCTCGCCCTGGCCGCCCCGACCGCCGCCGCGCAGTCCGGGATCTCGGTGAGCACCAGCGGCTCGACGGTCTCGGTCGTCACCACCGCGTGCAGCCAGACCAGCTCCAACGGCAGTTGGGGCACCGCCTCGCTGCTCACCAGCAGCCAGGCGAACTTCGCCCAGGGCCGCCAAGTCGCGCTGTCCGGCACGACCAGCCAGCAGTCCGCCGCCTGGACCGGGGTCAGCCCGGGCACGTACAACGTCATCGTGCAGTGCGCGTTCAACAACCAGACCGCGGGCACGCAGGCGGTCGTCGTCTCCGCGCCGGCCTCGCCCAGCATCTCCGCCACGGCCTCGCCCTCACGCGGCGTCATGGGCGGTCTCGGCGGCGCCGCCCGGGACTACGGCACGGTCACCCTGGTCGGAGGCGGCGCTCTGGTGCTCGCCGGGGCCGGGGCGACGGTGTGGTTCCTGCGCCGCCGTTCGAAGCCGTACCGCCTCTGACCCCGGGCCCCATGCACGGCCTCCGGCCGCCCGGCGTGCCACCGGTCGCCGATTGGCCCTCGACCGCCCGACGGCGGGCCGGGAAGACTGACCCGGTCCGTGCCGTCCGCGCGAGGAGTCGTGATGCAGGTAGCCGTGGTCACCTTCGACGGGTTCAACGAGCTCGACAGCTTCATCGCCGCCGCGCTGGTCAACCGGTGCCGCAAGGACGGCCTGGAGGCGTTCATCACCACGCCGACGCCGGTGGTCACGTCGATGAACGGCGTAGAGGTGACCGGGCAGCGCCCGATGGAGTTCGTGCCCGAGGCCGACGCGGTGCTGATCGGCAGCGGGGTGCGGACCCGGGACGTGGTCGCCGACGACCGGCTGCTCGCCCGGCTGCCGCTCGACCCGGAGCGGCAGCTGATCGGCGCGCAGTGCTCCGGGGCGCTGGTGCTGGCCCGGCTCGGGCTGCTGGAGTCCATGCCCGCCTGCACGGACGGCAAGTCCAGGCCGTACGTCGAGGCCGAGGGCGTCACCGTGCTCGACGCCCCGTTCCACGCCGAGGGCAACATCGCCACGGCGGGCGGCTGTCTGGCCTCGCAGTACCTCGGCACGTGGGTGATCACCCGGTTCCTCGGTACCCAGGCGGCGCGCGGGGTGCTCGACTACGTGGCGCCGGTCGGGGAGAACGAGGAGACCGTGGAGCGTGCCCTGCGCGCGGTCATGCCCGCGGCAGTGCGCTGAACTCCTCCAGTGCGTGGCTGAGCCACTGCGTCCAGAAGGTCTCCAGGTCGATGCCCGCCCGCAGCACCAGGTGCCGCAGCCGGTCCTCGGGGTCGTCCTTTCCGGGCGGGAAGTCGCGCTCCTCGATCCGCCGGTACTCCGCCAACTGCTTCTGGTGCAGGTCGAGATGGCGGCGCAGGTCGTCCTCGATGCCCTCGGTGCCGACCACGGCCGCCGCGCGCAGCCGCAGCAGCAGGCTGTCGCGGTGCGGTTTGGGGTCCTGGGAGGCGGCCGTCCAGCGGGCCAGTTCGGCGCGGCCCGCGGGCAGGACCTCGTAGCTCTTCTTCTGCCCGCGGGCCGGCTGCTCGGACGGGAGGGTGCGGATCAGTCCGTCGGCCTCCAGCTTTCCCAGCTCGCGATAGATCTGCTGGTGCGTCGCGGACCAGAAGTACCCGATCGACCTGTCGAAGCGGCGGGTCAGCTCCAGGCCCGAGGACGGCTTTTCGAGCAGGGCGGTGAGGATCGCGTGCGGGAGTGACATGACGTCATCCTAGGGACCCCCACCGCCGCCGCTCAGAGCGCCGCCGCGACCTCCGTGCCCTGCTTGATGGCGCGCTTGGCGTCCAGTTCGGCGGCCACGTCGGCGCCGCCGATCAGGTGCGCGCCGCGGCCCGCGGCCACCAGTTCCTCGTACAGGTCGCGGCGCGGCTCCTGGCCGGTGCACAGCACGATCGTGTCGACGGGCAGGACCGTGCTCTCCTCACCGACGGTGAGGTGCAGTCCGGCGTCGTCGATGCGGTCGTAGCGCACGCCGGGGACCATGGTGACGCCGCGGTGCTTGAGCTCGGTGCGGTGGATCCAGCCGGTGGTCTTGCCCAGGCCCGCGCCGACCTTGGTGGTCTTGCGCTGGAGCAGGTGGACGGTGCGCGGCGGCTCGGGCCGCTCGGGGGTGCCGAGTCCGCCGGGGCCCTCGTAGGAGGTGTCCACGCCCCAGTGGCGGAAGTACGTCTCGGGGTCCTCGTTGGCCTTGTCGCCGGCGTCGGTGAGGTACTCGGCGACGTCGAAGCCGATGCCTCCGGCGCCGAGAATCGCGACCCGCTTCCCCACCTCCACCTTGTCGCGCAGGACGTCGAGGTAGCCGACGACGCTGGGGTGGTCGACGCCGGGGATGTCCGGGGTGCGCGGGGCGACGCCGGTGGCGACGACGACCTCGTCGTAGTCGGCCAGGTCGGCGGCCTCGACGGGGGTGTTGAGCCGTACGTCCACGCCCTGCTCGTCGAGCTTGTGGCGGAAGTAGCGCAGGGTCTCGTCGAACTCCTGCTTGCCGGGGACCTGGCGGGCGACGTTGAGCTGGCCGCCGATCTCGGCGGCGGCGTCGAAGAGGGTGACGGCGTGGCCGCGTTCGGCGGCGGTGACCGCGCAGGCGAGTCCCGCCGGGCCCGCGCCGACGACGGCGACGCGCTTGCGCAGCCGGGTCGGGGAGAGCACCAGTTCGGTCTCGTGGCAGGCGCGCGGGTTGACCAGGCAGGAGGTGATCTTGCCGCTGAAGGTGTGGTCGAGGCAGGCCTGGTTGCAGCCGATGCAGGTGTTGATGGCCTCGGGGCGGCCCTCGGCGGCCTTGTTGACGAAGTCGGGGTCGGCGAGCATCGGGCGGGCCATGGAGACCATGTCCGCGTAGCCGCCGGCGAGGAGTTCCTCGGCGACTTCGGGGGTGTTGATGCGGTTGGTGGTCACCAGCGGCACGGACACCTCGCCCATGAGCCGCTTGGTGACCCAGGTGTAGGCGCCGCGCGGCACGGAGGTGGCGATGGTGGGGATCCGCGCCTCGTGCCAGCCGATGCCGGTGTTGATGATGGTCGCCCCGGCGGCCTCGATCGCCTTGGCGAGGGTGATCACCTCGTCCAGGGTGGAGCCGCCCGGCACCAGGTCCAGCATGGACAGCCGGTAGACGATGATGAAGTCCTCGCCGACGGCCTCGCGCACCCGGCGCACGATCTCCACCGGGAAGCGCATCCGGTTCTCGTACGAGCCGCCCCAGCGGTCGGTGCGCTGGTTGGTGCGGGCGGCGATGAACTCGTTGATGAGGTAGCCCTCGGAGCCCATGATCTCCACGCCGTCGTAGCCGGCCTGCCGGGCGAGGCGGGCGGCGCGGGCGTAGTCCTCGACGGTCCGCTCGACGTCGGCGTCGCTGAGTTCGCGGGGCGGGAAGGGGCTGATCGGGGCCTGGATCGGGCTCGGCGCGACCAGGTCCTGGTGGTAGGCGTACCGGCCGAAGTGCAGGATCTGCAGGGCGATCCGGCCGCCCTCGGCGTGCACGGCGTCGGTGATGACGCGGTGCTGCTCGGCCTCCTCCTCGGTGGTGAGCTTGGCGCCGCCCTCGTAGGGGCGTCCCTCGTCGTTGGGGGCGATGCCGCCGGTGACGATGAGGCCGACGCCGCCGCGCGCGCGTTCGGCGTAGAAGGCGGCCATGCGCTCGAAGCCGCGCTCGGCCTCCTCCAGGCCCACGTGCATGGAACCCATCAGGACGCGGTTGGGCAGGGTGGTGAAGCCCAGGTCGAGCGGGTTCAGCAGGTTCGGGTAACGGCTCATGGGCCCCTCCGTGCGCGGTGTCGTCCTCCTTGTTGTAGAGGACCGCGCACGGTTTATGCAACTAGTTGCACAACGGAGAGACCCAGGTCACCGGCTTTCCAGCCGTACGTGCAGTTCACGCTCCTGGTCACCGGAGGTGGTGGCCAGGTCGTGCACCCGGAACAGGTCGTGCAGCGTCGTGCGGAAGCGGTCGATGGCCCAGTACCCGCCCTGCACATCGGCCTCGACGGAGGCCGACAGCCGTCCGGCGGGTTGGCTGCCCTGGTGCGGGTGGGAGACGTCGAAGGTGCCCAGCCACACCGTCGGCCGGGTCTCGTGCCAGTCCTCGGGGACGTCGTCGGAGCACCGGTCGGAGGTGAAGGACGCGCACAGGGCGTCGAACACGATCCGGGCGTCCTCCTTGCTGCATCCGCTGATCTCCACGGAGACGGATTCCGGGTGCAGATGTTCCTTGTCCATCGTGATCGCTCCTCTCGGGGCCGCGCCGCGGCATCGCGACGGGTTCCCCCGCGACACCGTGTCGCACTCCCAGAAAACCACTACATTCCGGGATGTACAGCCCCGAGAGGGGCGCCGGGTCAGGCCCGAGCTGTTCGCCGGCTCGGCCCCGGAGGGAGCGCGGGCTCAGCCCCGGACGAAGCGGTAGGTCTTGCTGTCAGTCAGCACGCAGAAGCCCGGCGAGACCACGATCACCCGCAGGGTCCCGGTACGGCGGTCGTAGTCGACGCCCTCCGCCTCGAAATTGCCGGAGCAGCCGCTGCGCAGGGGGAGCTGGCGCAGCGCGGTGACCCGCCCGTTGACGTCCGAGGAGCCGGGTTCGGCCGACAGGTCGATCTGCAGCAGCGGCTTGGTCATGCCGAACAGGGTTCCGGCGGGGTCGTCGGAGGAGCACAGCAGGGTGGTCGGGCCGGAGAAGTCGCAGCCCTGCACGTCCCGCACCGGGCGGTCGAGGTGGACGGTGGACGCCTGCGGCAGGTTCGCCGAGGGGGACGTGCTGGAGTTGACGCCCGGGGTGGGGAAGACCAGCAGGCGGTTCATGGTGCCCCACTCCCCCGCCAGCATCCACTGACCGTTCGCAGTAATGGCGACCCAGGAGTTGTTCAGCGCCTCACCGCTGCTCAGCGTGTGCACGTACTCCGACCAGGCGCCGCCCGGTGCCTGCACCCGGAACATCTTCGCGGTGCCGGAGTCGGCCTGGTAGGGCTCGATGTAGTAGCCGTTGTACGAGGCGTCCGGGTCGCCGACGTGGTTCCAGCCTCGGGTAAGCAGACCGAAGGGGATGGTGCCGATACCGGTGTAGCGGTTGGGGCTGTTCGCCGGGACCTCGACGGAGGCCAGGCCCTGGCTCTCGGTGAGCGGGTCGGCACGGTCGGAGCCGACCTCGTTCCAGGGGTCCGCGGCGGAGGCGGGCGGGGCGGCGGACAGGACGGCGGCACTGGCGAGGGCGACGAGGCCGGACAGGACGGCACGACGGCGCCGCCGGGCGCGCAGGGGCATGAACCGACTCCTCTGATTGGGGGGTGGGTGCGCGTATTCGGCGGACAGTGTGACGCGATCACGTGGTCATGTACAGACCAATCCCTGACCTGTAGGGAAACACCCCGGGCGGCTTCCCGGCGCTTCCCCGGACGCCCGGCCCCGTGTTGAGGGATGGTGGAGGTGAGCGCCGCGAGAGGTCACGGAGACGGTTGAACGCGGTAGAACAAGGGGAGTCGGCACGGGGGACGGCGTGCCGCGCGAGGAAAAGGGCGAAGGCGGTGCGTGGGATGGCTTCAACCGGATCTCCCGTGGCCCGGGGCGAAGGACCGCTGCCGGGAGACGGGCCGGTGCGCGCGAACGCGCCGGGCCCGGAGCCGGTACGCGGTCCCGTGAGCCCCAGCGGACTGCTGGACGTGCTGGGCGTGGCCTCGGTGGTGCTGGACACCGAGGGCAAGATCATGCTGTGGAGCCCGCAGGCGGAGGAGCTCTTCGGCTACACCGCCAAGGAGGCGCTGGGCCGCTCCGCCGTCCGGCTGATGATCCACGAGGAGCACCTCGATCTGGTGGTGCAGCTGTTCGCCGATGTCATGGAGACCGGCGAGAGCTGGGCCGGGGCCTTCCCGATCCGCCACAAGGACGGCAGCACCCGGCTGGTGGAGTTCCGCAACCAGCGGCTGCTGGACGCCGAGGGGAACGTCTACGCGCTCGGCCTGGCCGCCGACCAGTCGACCGTGCGGCGCCTGGAACGGGACGTGGCACTGGCCACGCGGGTGGTCGCGCAGTCGCCCATCGGACTCGCGGTCCTCGACACCGAGCTGCGCTATGTCTCCGTCAACCCGACGATGGAGCGGATCAACGGCGTCCCTGCCAAGGAACACCTGGACCGCACCGTCGCCGAGGTCCTGCCGGGCCTGGACAGCGCCGCTCTGGAGTCCGCGATGCGGCGGGTGCTGCAGACCGGGGAGCCCTTCATCGACAAGTCGACCGTCGGACGCACCCCGGCCGACCCGGACGCGGACCACGCCTGGTCGGTGTCGATGTACCGGCTGGAGGACGCCATCGGGACCGTGCTCGGCGTGGCCGTCTCGGTCGTGGACATCACCGAGCAGCACCGGGCCCATATCGAGGCGGAGGCCGCGCGCCGGCGCCTGGCCGTGATCGCGGACGCCTCCGCGCGTATCGGCACCACCCTGGAACTGGGCCGCACCGCGCACGAACTCGCCGACGTGGCGGTGCCCGAACTTGCCGACATCGCGGCCGTCGACCTGCTGGACGCGGTGGTGGAGGGCCGGCGCACCAGCCTCGGCCCCGCCGAGCATGCCGTGATCCGCGCGCTGGCGGTGCAGGCCGACGGGCCCTCGGAGGCGCTGGACGCCGCCGACCCGCCCGGCCAGATCGCCCGGTACGCGCCCGACCGGCTGGTCACGCGGTGCGTGCGCACCGGCAGCCCGGTCATGCTGGCGGAGGTACAGGCACCGGACCTGCCCCTCATCGCCCGCTCCCCGGAGGCGGCGGAGCAGCTGGGCAGGGCCGGGGTGCACTCGTATCTCGCGGTGCCGCTCATCGCGCGTGGCGAGGTGCTGGGCGCCCTCGATCTGAAACGGACCACCAACCCGCTGCCCTTCGGCCCCGACGACCTGCTGCTCGCCCGGGAGCTGGCGGCGCGGGCCGCGGTGCAGATCGACAACGCCCGCTGGTACCAGAACGCCCGCGACACCGCGCTGACCCTGCAGCGCAGTCTGCTGCCCAGTCATCCGTCGGTGACGGGCGGCCTGGAGGTCGCCTCCCGCTACCAGCCCGCGGGGGCCACGGCGGAGGTCGGCGGCGACTGGTTCGACGTGATCCCGCTGGAGGGCGGGAAGACCGCGCTGGTCGTCGGTGATGTGATGGGCAGCGGGGTGAACGCCGCCGCGACCATGGGCCGGCTGCGGACCGCCAGCAACACCCTGGCCTCCCTCGACCTCGAACCGGCGCGGCTGCTGGAGCACCTGGACCGTACGACCGAAGGCCTGGACCACCCCATCGCCACCTGTGTGTTCGCCGTCCACGACCCGCACGAGCACGCGTGCCGGATCGCCAACGCCGGGCACCTGCCACCGGTCCGGGTCCGCGAGGGGCACCCGCCGGAGCTGCTGGACCTGCCCACCGGGGCACCGCTCGGTGTGGGCGGGGTCGCCTTCTCCACCACCACCGTGACGCTGGAGCCCGGCGACAGGCTGGTGTTCTACACCGACGGCCTGGTCGAGACCCGCCAACACCCTCTGGATGAACGCCTGGACGCGCTCCTGAACCTGCTCGAAGGCCCCGACCGGCCGCTGGAGGAGGTCTGCGACCTGCTGCTGCGCACCCTGCACCAGCCCGACAACTCCGACGACGTCGCGCTGCTCATCGCGCGGGCCGTACCACCGGGCGGGCCGATTCACAGCTGACGATTACGGGCCTCTTATCGCTCCCCTCGCACAATCACAGCCAGGCGCGGTACCGGACGACGGCCGGGCCGCTGTGGCCGAGGGAGCGAGCCATGACACACGATCCGGACCAGGAACCCACCACCGCGCCCGGCGAGGTCCTCGCGCACGGGCCGTCCGACGACCGGCCGCGCGGCCTGTGGCGCCAGCGCTCCGCCCGCGCGCGTACCGTCACCGCGGCGACCGCCGTCGCGGTCCTCGCGCTCGGTGGCACCGTCGCCTACGCCGCCACCTCGGACGGCTCAGAGGGCTCCGTCACCCCCTCCGCGTCCTCGGACCCCTCCGACCGCCCCGGCGAACGGCACCGCCACGGCCCGTGGTTCGGCCTGCACGGCGGCGGGGTGCACGGCGAAGCCACCGTCAAGGACCCGGAGAACGGCGACGAGTGGATCGTCCGCGTCTGGCAGCGCGGCACGGTCGAGGAGGTGGACGGCGACCAGGTCACCGTCCGCAGCGAGGACGGCACCGAGTGGGCCTGGAGGGTCGACTCCGACACGGCCGTCCGCAAGCGGGGCGACTCCGGGGCCCTGAAGGACGGCGACGACGTGTACCTGTCCGGCACCCGCTCCGACGGCGGCGACCGGACGGCGGACCGGGTCTTCGCCGGGGACTGGGAGGAACGGGACGCCGGGGAGCGGCGGCACGAGATGCCGTGGCACGACGACGGTGACGGTGACGACGACGGACCGGGCCGGATGATGCCATGGCGGGGAGCGGCCTGAGCCTCCCCCGCCCGGTCCCGTCCGCTACACCACCGTCCCCACCACCACCTGCGCATACCGTTCCTCGCAGACCACCGGGCGCGGTGTCAGGCCGCCCCGGCGGAACGCCTCGACCGCCGCCGGGGTCTGCTGCTCGCTCGTCTCCACCACCAGGCAGCCGCCCGGGGCCAGCCAGTGGACGGCCTCCGCCGTGACACGGCGCAGGAGGGCGAGTCCGTCGGGGCCGCCGTCCAGAGCGGTGAGGGGTTCGTGGTCGCGGGCCTCGGCGGGGAGCAAGGGGACCTCGCCGCTGGGGACGTAGGGGACGTTGGCGGCGAGGATGTCGACGCGGCCCCGCAGTTCGGCGGGCAGGGCCCGGAAGAGGTCACCGGTGTACACCCGGCCGCCGTACGGCGCGACGTTGCGGCGGGCGCAGCGCACGGCGGCCGGGTCCATGTCGGCGGCGTGCAGTTCGACACGGCCCAGCGCGGCGGCGAGGGCGGCGCCCACCGCGCCCGAGCCGCAGCACAGATCGACCACGACGCGGGCGTCGGGGACCTGGGCGAGGGCCTGTTCGACGAGGAACTCGGTGCGGCGGCGGGGTACGAAGACGCCGGGTTCGACGGTGATGCGCAGGCCGCTGAACTCGGCCCAGCCGAGGACGAGTTCGAGGGGTTGGCCGGCCGTGCGCCGGTCCACCATGGCGGCCAGTTCCGCCGGTCCTGAAGCCGTGGCCGTGAGCAGCCGGGCTTCCTCCTCGGCGAAGACGCAGCCCGCGGCGCGCAGCGCGGCGACGACGCCCGCGGGAGCTGGACTCTCAGGAACAGAAGGGGAGGACAAAGGGAGCCTTTCGCGATCCGAAGGGCACTCCCGCGGTCACCGGCAACCGGCGACCGCACCGATACGCGGGGAGAGCACCCGACCCGACACTGCGGTGATGGGTCTCACCCCCTCGGCTCACCACGTCCGGGACGCTCCGCGGACGGGCCGCCAGAGTACCCCAGCGATCACGCCGCGCGCCGAGTTGTACTCTGCAACCATGAGCGCGAGGGACGTTTCGGACACCGCTGTGGAGACCATCCAGCGCGAGATGACCGCCTTCGCCCGCCGCGCCCGCGCCTCGGCGGGCCGGATGCACCCGGAGCTGTCGCTGGTGTCGTACACCCTCCTCGGGCATCTGGAGGAGAGCGGCGGGTGCCGGGCCACCGACCTCGCCGAGCACTACGCCCTGGACAAGTCCACGGTCAGCCGTCAGGTGGCGGCGCTGGAGCGCGACGGGCTGATCGGACGGGAGCCGGACCCGCACGATCACCGGGTGCAGGTCCTGCGGCTCACGGACGCTGGGCGGCGGCTGCTCGCCCGGGTCACCGAGCGGCGCCGGGAGGTCGTAGGGCAACGGCTCGCGGACTGGCCGGAGGAGGACCTGGAGCGTTTCGCCGGATACCTGGTCCGCTACAACGCCCGCCGGCCCTCCCTTTAGCCCACGGGCTCCATCAGGTCGTCCGGCACTCGTGTGCCGAGGAAGAGGATCTCGCGCCGGTGCCGGAAGCCGAGGGACTCGTAGAGCTTGATCGCGCCCGTGTTGTCGGCGCCGGTGTGCAGGAAGGGCCGCTCGCCGCGTTCCTGGATGCCGTGGGCGACGGCCAGCACGAGGCGTCGGGCGAGGCCCTGGCCGCGTACGGAGGGGTCGGTGCAGACCGCGCTGATCTCGGTCCAGCCCGGCGGGCGCACCCGCTCCCCCGCCATGGCGACGAGGTCGCCGCCCCGGCGGATGCCCAGGTAGGTGCCCATTTCCAGGGTGCGGGGCAGGAACGGTCCGGGGCGGGTCCGGGCGACCAGATCGAGCATCTCGGGCACGTCGGCCGGGCCGAGCAGCACGGCCTCCTCGTCCGGGGCACCGGCCACGTCCGGGCCGACGAGCTGCACGCCGTCGACGCGGAAGACGGTTCCCCAGCCCTCGGGTGTCCGGCCCCGGAACCCCATCATCAGCGCCTCGTTGCCGGGACCGGCCAGCGCGGCGACATCCGCCCAGTCCGACGCGTCCGGCTCGTCGGGCAGAGCCACCCAGGGCGACACCTCCACCGGGTAGCGCAGCACCCGGCCGCGCCGCTCGGCGAAATGGGCGTGCGGGCCGGTGAGCGCCGCCAGGGCCGGGTTGTCGAGGACCCGGTCGTCCGCCTCGGACATGTGCTCCCTCTCTCGTAGCCGTCGCAGAAGCCGTGCTGCCGTAGAAGATCAAGCGGGATCGGCCCGCGGCTATTCCCCGGCGACCGGACCAGTACGGTTGAAGCGGCAACGTACTGAGCACGGCCGTCGCGCACGGCGGTCTGGAGGCACCACCGGCATGCATGTCACCCGAGGCTTCACCGGGCGCCCGCGCGTCCACAACCCCGGCCTGCCACCGGGCCAGTACGACGCGGGCGAGGACTGGCCCGTCCTGTCCGCCGAGGTCACACCCGACCTGGCGCCGGAGGAGTGGACGTTCCGCGTCGACGGCCTGGTCGCCGAGCCCCGCTCCTGGACCTGGGACGAGGCGCACGCGCTGCCCGCCTCGGCGTACGAGGGCGACATCCACTGCGTGACCAGCTGGTCGAAGTTCGGGGTGCGGTTCGGCGGTGTCTCGCTGGACGCCTTCTGGGACGCGGTCCGGCCGCTGGAGTCGGCCACCCATGTCGTGGCGTACGCGCACACCGGCTACACCACGAACCTGCCGCTCGCGGACCTGACCGGCGGGCGGGCGTGGATCGCCTGGGAGTACGACGGCCGGCCGCTCACGCCGGAGCACGGCGGCCCCGCGCGGCTGCTGGTGCCGCACCTGTACTTCTGGAAGAGCGCGAAGTGGATCGCCGGCCTGCGCGTCCTCGACCACGACGAGCCGGGGTTCTGGGAGCGCAACGGCTATCACGACCGGGGCAACCCCTGGGAGGAGCAGCGGTACTCCGGTGACTGAGACCTTCACCCCCCCGACCCGCTTCGCCGTACCCGGCCGCATCGAGGTCAGCGCACAGGCCGCGACGGCGTGGCAGACCGCCACCGTCGCCGGGATCCGCCCGGAGACCCCGCGCGCGGCCACCGTCCGGCTGGCGGTGCCCGCCTGGGCTGGACATGTGCCCGGCCAGCACCTGATGCTGCGGCTGACCGCCGAGGACGGCTACGCGGCCCAGCGGCACTACTCGATCGCGTCCGCGCCCGACGACTCCGGGCACATCGAGCTGACCCTCGACCACGTGGAGGGCGGCGAGGTCTCCGGCTGGTTCCACACGGTGGCCCGGCCCGGCGACCGGGTGGAGGTGCGCGGCCCGCTGAGCGGCTTCTTCGCCTGGCCCGGCGACCGGCCCGCGCTGCTGATCGGCGCGGGGTCGGGCGTGGTCCCGCTGATGTCGATGGTCCGCCACCACCGGGCCCGCGGCCTGGACGTGCCGCTGCGCCTCCTGGTCTCCGCACGCAGCCCCGAGGAGCTGATCTACGCGCGGGAGTACGGCGCGGAGACGACCCCCGTGTTCACCCGCAGCGCCCCGGCGGGCATGCCGGTGGGGCGACTGTCGGCAGCCCATGTCGCGCCCCTGCTGGCCGAGCGGCCGTCCGGCGGCTGGGAGGCGTACGTCTGCGGCTCCAACGGCTTCGCCGAGCACGCCTCGCGGCTGCTGGTCGCTGCGGGGCAGCCGGTGGACCGGATCCGGATCGAACGGTTCGGCTGAGGGCACGGGGCCCTCGCGGTCCCGCGCGGCGCGTTCGGCGCGTTCGGCGCGTTCGGAGCGTTCGGCGCGTTCGGCGCGTTCGGCCGAGGGCACCGCGCGATCCGGTGCGGCGCAAGACGGCGTAAAGATCGTCGGCGGCGGCGTTAAGAACGCGCCAAGAATCGGGGCGCTCCCGGCCGGGCGCGTTGGCTGCTGGTCGTGACGCATTCCTTGAAGCGGCTGATCGTGGGCCGCCCGCTGAGCAGTGAGCGCCTGGGTGACCAGATGCTGCCCAAGCGCATCGCCCTGCCGGTGTTCGCCAGTGACCCGCTGTCGTCGGTGGCGTACGCCACGCAGGAGATCCTGCTGGTACTGACGCTGGGCGGACTGGCCTATCTGTATCTGGCGCCGTGGGTGGCGGCCGGTGTGGTGGTCCTGCTGGCGGTGGTGGTGCTGTCGTACCGGCAGGTGGTGCGGGCCTACCCCTCCGGCGGCGGCTCGTACGAGGTGGCCTCGCGCAACCTGGGCCCCTCCGCGGGGCTGGTCGTGGCGTCGGCGCTGATGGTCGACTACGTGATGACGGTGGCCGTGTCGGTCGCGGCGGGCGTGGACAACATCATCTCCGCGGTGCCGGACCTGGCGCCGTACCGGGTGGCGGTGAACCTGGGCTTCGTGGCGCTGCTGACCGCGATGAACCTGCGCGGGGTCCGGGAGTCGGGGCGGCTGTTCGCGGTGCCGACCTATCTGTTCATCGCGGGTGTGCTGGCGATGGTGGTCATCGGCCTGTTGCAGACCGCGTTCGGGCACGCGCCGGTCGCCGAGAGCGCCGGGTGGGAGGTGCACGCGGAGCCCGGTCATGCGGGGCTGACCGGCATGGCGCTGGTGCTGCTGGCGCTGCGGGCGTTCTCCTCCGGCTGTACCGCGCTGACCGGGGTGGAGGCCATCTCCAACGGGGTGCCGGCGTTCCGGCCGCCCAAGGAGCGGAACGCCGCTTCCACCATGGCGCTGATGGGCGGGCTGTCGATCACCATGTTCGCGGGCATCACGGCGCTCGCGCTGATCGCGGACGTGCGCTACGTGGAGGACGCCTGTCAGCTGGCGGGCTTCCCCGGGGACTGCGGGACCGGGACCCAGCGCACGGTGATCGCGCAGCTCGCCGCCGCGGTGTTCGGCGGCCCCGACAGCGTGATGTTCTTCTACATCCAGGCCGCGACCGCGCTGATCCTGATCCTGGCCGCGAACACCGCCTTCAACGGCTTCCCGCTGCTGGCGGCGATCCTGGCCGAGCACCGCTATCTGCCCCGCCAGCTGCACACGCGCGGCGACCGGCTGGCGTTCTCCAACGGCATCGTCATCCTGTCGCTGGTCGCGGGCGCCCTGATCTACGCCTTCGACGGTTCGGTGACCCGGCTGATCCAGCTCTACATCCTGGGCGTGTTCACCTCCTTCACGCTCTCCCAGGCGGGCATGGTCCGGCACTGGAACCAGGAACTTGCCGGGATGACCGACCCGGTGCTGCGCCGGGGCGTCCACCGCTCCCGGCTCATCAACGCCCTGGGCGCCTGTCTGACCGCGCTGGTGCTGGTCGTCGTCCTGTTCACCAAGTTCACGCACGGCGCGTACCTGGTGGTGATCGCGGTGCCGGTGCTGTTCGTGATGATGCGCGGCATCCGCCGCCACTACGACCAGGTGGCCCGGCAACTGCGTCCGCAGCCGGGCGGCATCGTCCTGCCCGGCCGCACCCACGCGGTGGTCCTGGTCTCGCAGTTGCACCAGCCGACCCTGCGTGCGCTGGGCTACGCCAAGGCGACCCGTCCGGACACCCTCACCGCGCTCACGGTGAGGATCAGCGAGGAGGAGATCGAGGGGCTGCGCGCGGAGTGGGAGGAACGGGGGATCCCGGTCCCGCTGACGGTGATGTCGTCGCCGTACCGGGACATCACCGGGTCGGTGCTGGAGTACATCGCCCGTCTGCACCGAACCCATCCCGAGGACCTGATCGCCGTGTACATCCCCGAGTACGTGGTCGGCCACTGGTGGGAGCACCTGCTGCACAACCAGTCCGCGCTGCGGCTGAAGGCCCGGCTGCTGTTCCAGCGCGGGGTGATGGTGACCAGCGTGCCGTGGCAGCTGGACTCCAGCCACCGGGTGGCCGCGCAGCGGCTGCGGCAGGGCCCGCCGCGCGGCGGGGCCGGGCTCGGCTAGCGTTTCGATCATGCAGGGCTTGGAACCGTCGCGTGACGGCGGGCGGCGCGGGGGCGTCACCCGCCGGCTGGCGGCGGCCGGCGGGGCCGCGGTGGGGCTGACGGTGCTCACCGCCGTCTTGGTGCCCGTGAAGGGCTCGCTGTCGCTGGCGAGCGTGGTGCTGCTCTACCTCACCGCGGTGGTCGTCGTGGCCGCCACCGGCGGCCTGGTTGTGGCCCTGGCCACCGCGGTGGCCTCGGACCTGCTGGTCAACTTCTTCTTCGTGCCGCCGTTTCGCACCCTGGGCGCGGAGAGCCGGGACCTGGTCATCACGCTGGCCGTGTACGTCGTGGTGGCCACCACCGTCAGCGTGGCCGTGGACCTGGCCGCCCGGCACCGAGCCGCCGCCGCCCGGAGCGGGGTTGAAGCCGCCCTGCTGGCCCGGATCACGCAGGCTCCGCTGGAGGAACGGCCGCTGACCGCCGTACTGGAGCATGTCCGGGACACTTTCGGCATGACCGGTGCCGCGCTGCTGGAGCGCGACGCCGGCGGCGAGCACCCGGTGGCCGTCGTCGGTGACCTGCCCTCCGCCGATCCGGCGCTGTCCGCGTCCGCCGGGGAACACCTGCGGCTGGTCGCCGACGGTCCCGCCGTCTTCGCCGCCGACCAGCGCTTCCTCGTCCTGCTGGCCACGGCGGCCGCCCGGGCACTGCAGGCCGAGCGGCTGGCCGACCAGGCGGCCCGGGCCCGGGAGCTGGCCGAGATCGACCGGCTGCGGGCGGCGCTGCTGGCCGCGGTGGGCCACGATCTGCGCACCCCGCTCGCCGGGATCAAGGCCTCCGTGTCGGTCCTGCGTGAACCCGATCTGGAGCTCACCGAGGCCCAGCGCGGCGAGTTGCTGTCCGCTGTGGACACCGCCGCGGACAAGATGAGCGACCTGGTGGAGAACCTGCTGGCGCTCAGCCGCCTGCAGGCCGGTGCCCTGAGCATCAGCCCCCGCGCCACCGCCCTGGACGAGATCACGGCCGCCGCCCTGCTGCACACGCCCCGGCCCGCCGGGCGCCTGCTCGACATCGACGTTCCCGACGACCTGCCGCCCGTGTGGGCCGACCCCGGACTGCTGGAGCGGGTGATCGCCAATCTGGTCGCCAACGCCTTCGAGGCCGGACCGCCCGACCAACCCGTTCACCTCCACGCCCGTCAGGAAGAGAACACCCTCGTGCTGCGGATCGTCGACCATGGCACGGGTATCCCGGCCGAGGACCGCGAACGCGTCTTCGCCCCCTTCCAGCGTCTGGACGACCGCACCACCCATCAGGGCCTCGGCCTGGGCCTGGCCATCGCCCGCGGCTTCACCGAGGCCATGAACGGCCGCCTCACTCCCACCGACACCCCCGGCGGCGGACTGACCATGACCCTCACCCTCCCCCTCGCGCCATGACCCGCATCCTCGTCGTCGACGACGACCCGCACCTGCTGCGGGCCCTGACCATCGCCCTGGGCGCCCGCGGCTACCGGACCAGTCCCGCCACGGACGCCGCGGGCGCGCTCCGGGCCGCCGCCGACGCCCCGCCGGACCTGGCCGTCATCGACCTCGGCCTGCCCGACCTCGACGGCATCACCGTCATCGAGAGCCTGCGCGGCTGGTCCACCGCCCCGATCATCGTGCTGTCCGCGCGGCACGACGAGACCGCCAAGATCAACGCCCTGGACGCGGGCGCCGACGACTACGTCACCAAGCCCTTCGGCATGGGCGAGCTGCTGGCCCGGATCCGCGCCGCCCTGCGCCGCGCCGCCCCCGCCGAGGAACAGCCCGTCGTCACCACCGCGGCGTTCACCGTCGACCTGGCCGCCAAGCGCGTCACCACAGCCGCCGGCGAGACGCGCCTGACCCCCACCGAGTGGCACCTGCTGGAGATCCTGGTCCGCCATCCCGGCCGCCTGGTCACCCAGCGCCAGCTCCTGCAGGAGGTATGGGGACCGCGCTACGAGAAGGAGACCAACTACCTGCGCGTCCACCTCGCCAACCTCCGCCGCAAGCTCGAACCCGAGCCCTCCCGGCCGCGCTACCTCGTCACCGAACCCGGCATCGGCTACCGCTTCGTCCCAGATACTCCCGCCGGGTGACCCGACCACCCGCGAGGCGAAACGATCATGAAACTTTCGCCGGGGAAGGCCGACTCGGCCGCTCTGACCAGCGGTTACTCGGGGCCGAGGGCCAGTGAGTGCGGGCCTTCGACCTGGCGAGAGGTCCGATCACCGTCGTACGGTGTGTGATCACCCGTACCCGTTCCTGCCAAAGGCGGTTCCCCATGGCCCTGTTCGATCTGCCGCTCGACGAAATGCGCGAATACGTCAGTGAGTCCGTCGCGCCGGAGGACTTCGACGCCTTCTGGTCCAAGACGCTCCAGGAGGCCCGGGAGCACGATCTGGACGCCCGCTTCGAGCCGGTCGACACGGGGCTGACCACGGTGACGGTGTACGACGTGACGTTCGCCGGGTTCGGCGGGCACCCGGTGAAGGGGTGGCTGACGGTTCCGGCCGCGGCCGAGGAGCCGTTGCCGCTGGTCGTGGAGTTCATCGGGTACGGCGGCGGGCGGGGGCTGCCGCACGAACATCTGCTGTGGGCGTCCTCGGGGCGGGCGCACTTCGTGATGGACACGCGCGGTCAGGGCAGCGCCTGGGGCGCGGGCGGCGGTACGGCGGACCCGGTGGGCGGGGCGCCCGCGTACCCCGGGTTCATGACGCGCGGGATCGACGCGCCGGAGAACTACTACTACCGGCGGGTGTTCACGGACGCGGTACGGGCGGTGGAGGCGGCCCGGTCGCATCCGCTGACCGACGCCTCGCGCACCGCGGTGACGGGCTCCAGCCAGGGTGGCGGGATCACGATCGCGGTGGGCGGGCTGGTGCCGGACCTGGTGGCCGTCGCCCCGGACGTGCCGTTCCTGTGCGACTTCCCGCGCGCCACGACACTGACGGACCGTCACCCGTACCGCGAGATAGGCGCGTACCTCAAGACGCACCGCGGCCGCACCCAGGACGTGCTGCGCACGCTCTCCTACTTCGACGGCGTCCACTTCGCCGCGCGCGGCCGGGCCCCGGCCCTGTTCTCGGCCGCCCTGGAGGACCAGACCTGCCCGCCGTCGACCGTGTTCGCGGCCTTCAACTCCTGGGCCCGCGAGGAGAAGGCGATCGAGGTGTACGAGTTCAACGACCACGAGGGCGGCGGCCCGTACCACGACGCGGCCAAGCTGCGCTGGCTGAAGTCGTACGCCTGAGCGGAGCCCTGCGGCGGGCCGGTTTCAGCCGAACCGGCCCGACACCCTTCCCTAGTGGTTTAGACCAATGCTAGATGTGGTGGCGCAATGAGTCGACATGGCTACCGCACGTCACCAACAGGAGGGCGCGGCATGGCCCGCACCACCCCACACGAACACCCGCACATCGAGGGGCAGCCCCTCTACTGGAGCGTCGCGACGCAGTTGCTCGCGGAGCTGCGCGACGGGACCATCCCGCCCGGCGAACGCCTGCCGGGCGAGCGGCACTTGGCCCGGCACTTCGGCGTCAGCCGGGAGACGGTACGGCAGGCCCTTGAGGTGCTGCGGCACGACGGTCTGGTCGCCACCGACCGGCGCGGCAGCCATGCCACACTGTCCGGCCGGCCGGTGGAGAACCCCGCGGCGCTGACCTTCCCGGTGGGCGCCCGGTCGGCCGACCCGCGCGCCGTGGACCGCACGACGGTCACCTGGGAGGCACCGCCGCCCGGCCACGCGCAGGCCCTGGGCCTGGCCCCGCACCGTCCGACGCTGGTGCACCGCTACGAGTCCGAGGGCGCCGACGGACTGGGCCGCCGCACGGCCGTGACCTCGTTCTCGGCCGTGGCGCTCGCCGAGGTCGAGGAGCTGGGCCGCTACCGGGAGCGCGCCCGCTCGTCGACCGCGGCCCAACTGCGCCGCGCCTACGACTGGATGCGCAAGGCGGGCCTGACCCTGCACCACCGGGACTCCATCACGCCGCTGGAAGGCTGTTCCTCGGTACGGGTCACCCGGCAGGTGCACGACCAGTACGCCCGCCCGCTGGAGATCACTGATCTGCTGGTGGACTCGCGGCAGGACGCGCTGGTCTACGAGTTCACCCTCCCGGCGGCCGGCTGAGCCCCGGCGGGGCGGGCGAGCACCATCCGCACCCGCGGACTGCCGTCACGGCGCTGCCCGAACTCGGGCAGCGCCGTCAACTCCACGGTGAATCCGGCCCGTTCCAGCTCGCGGCACACCTCGCCGAACCGGAAGGCGCGGTAGTACATCACGAAGGGCGGACGCCACACGGCGTTGCGCACCCGCATCACCAGGTCGAAGCCCAGCAGCATCCAGTACGCCCGGGAAGCGGGCCGCGGCGGCGCGACGACCGGGAAGGTGAAGGTGCCGCCGGGCCGCAGGACCGAGTGCACCTGGGCGAACAGGGCGGGCAGTTCACGCGGCAGGAAGTGGCCGAACGCGCCGAAGCTCACCACCAGGTCGAAGGCGGGCCCGAACGGCAGGGCGCGGGCGTCGGCGCGGACGTAGGACACCGGTGGGCCCGGCTCGCGGCGGCGACCACGCGCGACGGCGAGCATGCCCGCGCTGAAGTCGACGCCGGTGACGCCTTCTTGGCACACCCGGGCGAGGACGTCGATCCCGGCGCCGGTGCCGCAGCACAGGTCGAGGCCGTGACCGAAGGGGCCCCTGCTCGCCAGTGTCTCGGCGACGGCGTCGAGCACCGAGTCCGGGGTGCGGAAGGGGGTGTGGTCGAACTTCGGGGCGAGCAGGTCGTAGCCGCGCTCGACGGACGAGAGCGCCTGGACGGCGAGTTCGCGCAGGGAGGGGCCTTCGGGGCTGAACATCCGGGTCAGCTTAGAGCAGCCCGCTGCTCAACGACCGTGCGGACGCGGTCGCACCAGGCAAGGATCTCCCGCTCGTAGGCGAGCCCGGCCTGCAGGGTGAGGTACGGGCCGACGCGGTCGGTCCCGCGCAGGTACTCCTCCTCGGTCCGCCCGGCCAGCAGCCGCTCCCGGACCCGTTCGTATCGCGCCAGTTTGGCGCGCGCCCAGGTCATCCGCTCCTCGACCAGTTCCCGGACCGCCGCCGGGTCCGCCTCGTCCATGGCCTGGATCTTGATCAGCAGTTCGTCGCGCATCGCGGCGGGCCGCCGTACGGGCTCTTCGGCGAAAGCGCCCAGCTCCGCGCGGCCCGTCTCGGTCAGCGTGAACATCCGCTTGTTGGGTCGGCGCTCCTGCTGGACGACCCGCGCGCTGACCAGGCCGTCCTGCGCCAGCCGCTCCAGCTCCCGGTAGAGCTGCTGCGGGGTGGCGGCCCAGAAGTTCGCGAGCGACACGTCGAACAGTTTGGACAGCTCGTAGCCCGACGCCTCCCCCTCCAGGAGGGCGGCGAGGACGGCGTACTTCAGCGACATATGGACACGCTAGCAGGAGGTGATTAATCTCTTCCGCACCTACTCAACAAATTGACTATCGACCCTGGAGGGGCGATGCGGGCATTCCGCGAGGCCATCGAGAAATGGGACCTCGACGCCGCCGAGGCGCTGCTGGCCGAGGACGTCGTCTTCACCAGCCCGGTCGTGTTCAAGCCGTATCCCGGCAAGGCGATGACGGCGGCGATCCTGCGCGGGGTGGCGCGGGTCTTCGAGGACTTCCACTACGTCCGCGAGATCAACGACACGGACGGCCGCGACCACGCCCTGGTCTTCAAGGCGCGGGTCGGTGACCGGGAGATCCAGGGCTGCGACTTCCTCCACGTCAACGACGAGGGCCTGATCGACGAGTTCACGGTGATGGTCCGCCCGCTGTCGGCCGCCCAGGCGCTGGCCGAGGCCATGGGCGCGCAGTTCGACCGAATCGCGGCGGAGGCACAGCGACGCTCCGTGTGAGAGGGGTCCGTTCGCGGTTTGATGTCCCCATGAGCACCGACGAGCAGGCACGGCTGATGCGGGCGAACCAGGCGAACTGGGACGCCCGCACGCCCGTCCACCTCGCCAGCCGCTTCTACGGCCTGGACCAGGACCTCGATCCCGAGCGCTGGTTCGCCCCGTTCGAGTGGACCGACCTCGGCGACCTGACGGGGCGGGACGTGCTCCATCTCCAGTGCCATCTCGGCACCGAGACCGTCGCGTTCGCCCGGCGCGGTGCCCGTGCGACCGGCCTGGACTTCTCCGCCGCCTCCGTCGAGGCCGCCCGCGCGATCGCCCGGAAGGCGGGCGCCGAGGTCGCGTACGTCGAGGCGAACGTGTACGACGCCGTGACCGCCCTCGGTCCGGCCCGGTTCGACGTCGTGTACACCGGCAAGGGTGCCCTGTGCTACCTGCCGGACCTGCCGCGCTGGGCTGCGGTAGTGGCCGAACTCCTGCGCCCCGGCGGCCTGTTGTACCTCGTGGAGTTCCATCCGCTGCTCAACTCCCTTGGGCCGAAGCCCGCGCCGGGCGAGGGGCCCGAACTCCTGTTGCGCCACGACTACCTCGGCGGCGGCGGTCCCGTGCACCGGGACGCGACCCACACCTACACCGACGGCCCGGCCGTCGAGGGCGCCACCGACAGTTACGAGTGGATGCACGGAATAGGAGAGGTCGTCACCGCGTTGACAGGGGCGGGACTGACCGTCCGGCGGCTCCGTGAGTGCGACGAGCTGCCCTGGCAGCGCTGGCCGCACATGGTCACCGCCGACTCCGGCTGGTGGCGTCTTCCCGAGCCCCGGATTCCCCTGTTGTACGGACTCCTCGCCACGCGCTGATCCCCCGTGGTACCGTCCCGTTAGCACTTGTGTACGCCCGGTCCCGGGCGCCGGTGCCAGTTCTCCTTCAGTTCAGCCGGTGATCCCCGGCTTCCTCACCACCTCGTGACCAGCGTTCTTGCCATACCCGAGGTGCTGTTCCCGCCGCCTGGAGGCACGCTGTGTCCGCCTCACTTCCCGCGGCAATCCCCTTCCCCACGCATGCCTCATGCCGTCCGTCCGCGAAAGGACCCCACCCATGACCACCACACTCGAACCCGCGGTCCAGAACTCCGCACCCCCCACCGTCCTCGGCGTGCTCGACATCGACGCCGGCGGGAAGGGGCACCTGCGCGCCGCCGACAGCCTGCTGACCACCTCCTCCGACCTCCAGGTCTCCCCCGCCCTGATCCGCCGCCACGGCCTGCGCAAGGGCGACCTCGTCGAGGGCGTGCGCGGCGACCGGCGGAGCCTCACCGAGGTCGCCCGCGTCAACGGCCGCGCCCCCGAACGCGACCGCCGCCGGTTCGCCGACCTCACCCCGCTGCACCCGAGCGAGCGGATCCGCCTCGAACACCCGGCCGCCGGACTGACCGGCCGCGTCGCCGACCTGCTCACCCCCGTCGGCAAGGGCCAGCGCGGGCTGATCGTGGCCCCGCCCAAGACCGGCAAGACCGTCCTGCTCCAGCAGCTCGCCGCCGCCGTCGCCGGCAACCACCCCGAATGTCGGCTGATGGTGCTGCTGCTCGACGAACGCCCCGAGGAAGTCACCGAGATGCGGCGCTCGGTGCGCGGCGAGGTGTACGCCTCCACGTTCGACCGGGCACCCAAGCAGCACATCGCGCTCGCCGAACTCGTCGTCGAACGGGCCAAGCGGCTCGTCGAGGCGGGCGAGGACGTGGTGATCCTGCTGGACTCGCTGACCCGGCTGTGCCGGGCCCACAACAACGCGGCCGCCGCCGGTGGCCGTACCCTCAGCGGCGGTGTCGACGCCTCCGCGCTGATCGGCCCGAAGCGATTCTTCGGCGCCGCGCGCTCCGCCGAGGAGGGCGGCTCGCTCACCATCCTGGCCACGGCCCTGGTGGAGACCGGTTCCCGGGCCGACGACTTCTACTTCGAGGAGCTCAAGAGCACCGGCAACATGGAGCTGCGCCTGAGCCGCGAACTGGCCGCGCGCCGGGTCTTCCCAGCGGTCGACGTCAATCCTTCCGGCACCCGCCGCGAGGAACTCCTGCTGACCGGGCCCGAGTTGGCCGCCGTGACCGGCCTGCGGCGGGTGCTGCAGAACAAGGACGGCCTGGAGACCCTGCTGGAACGCCTGCGCGAGACGCCGGACAACTCGACCTTCCTGCGGCGGGTCCAGCCGACGCTGCCGAAGGGCTCCTGACCGCCGTACGGCATCCGGGTGCTCGCGGGCGACGCTCCGTCAGGGCAGCGCGGTGTGCGGCCCCACCCTTTCTACGTTGATCATATGACGATCAGATTCTCTTCCCGGGTGTCCGCGGTGACCGCGTCGTCCTGCGCGCTGTGTGTGGCGGGCCTGCTGGCCCTCGGGCCCGCAGCGGTGGCCGACGAGGGCGGAGCGGGGTCCGGTGGCGCGGACCGGGCGCGTACGGCGGCGGGGCACCGGCCGTCGCTGCTGAACCGCTCCGGCACGCAGGTCAGACCGCGGGAGGGGGCGCCCCGGGTACCGCGGCTCTCCGCGCTGTCCTGGGTGGTCGCCGACGCCGACACCGGCGAGGTGCTGGCCGCGAGGAACGCGCACCGCAAGCTCCCGCCCGCCAGCACCCTGAAGACCCTGTTCGCTCTGACGGTGCTGCCCACCCTGCCCGCCGGGATCCGGCACACGGTCGACGAGGAGGAACTGGCGGGCATCGGTCCCGGCAGCAGCATGGTCGGTGTCGCCGAGGACCGCACCTACCGGATCTCGGACCTGTGGAACGGGGTGTTCCTGAACTCCGGGAACGACGCCGTGCACGTCCTGGCCCACCTCAACGGCGGCTGGCGGACCACGGCCGCCCGGATGCAGGCCAAGGCGCGGGCGCTCGGCGCCCACGACACGCGGGTACTCTCCCCGGACGGGTACGACACGCCCGGCCAGGTCTCCTCTGCCTTCGACCTCGCGGTGTTCGGCCGGGCGGGGCTGCGCAACAAGGAGTTCGCCCGGTACTGCGGCACGGTCGAGGCGCGGTTCCCGGCCCGCGACGGCGGCTCGTACGCCATCCGCAACACCAACCGGCTGCTCACCGGCTCCGACGGGGTGGAGCCCTACCCCGGTCTGATCGGCATCAAGAACGGCTACACCAGCCAGGCCGGGCACACCCTGGTCACCGCCGCCCGCAAGGGCGGCCGCACCCTCGTCGTCACCGTCATGAACCCGCAGTACGGCGGTGGCTTCGCCGTCTACGAGGAGGCGCGGGAACTGCTCGACTGGGGCTTCGAGGCGGCCGACCGGGTCGACGCGGTGGGCTCCCTCGACGAACTGCGCGCCAAACCCCGCCCCGGCCCGGAGCCGGTGACCGCGGCCGCCGCTCCGGTGGCGAAGCCGGCGCACAAGGGCCCGGGCTGGGCGGAGGCGGGGATGGTTGCGGGCGCCGGTATCGCCGGGGCCGGTGTCATGGCGCTGACGCTGCGGCCCGCAAGGCGCCGGGAGACGGAGGACTGATCCTCCGGACAGCCCCTCGGCGCAAGGGGGTTGAGGCAGATGTTCTAGCCTGGCCGCAGACCCGAGGAGGCGGCGCATGGCCAATGTCGTGGATCTCGTCTGTTACCCCGTGAAGGGCTGCGCGGGCACCTCGATGGGCGAGGCCCTGCTCACCCCCGCGGGCCTCGCGCACGACCGTACCTTCATGGTCACCGACGAGAACGGGGTCTACCGCACCCAGCGCCGCCATCCCCGACTGGCCCTGATCAAACCCTCGGTGAGCGCCGGGGGTACCGCGCTGTCACTCGCCGCGAACGGCACGGGCGTGGAAATCGACGTCATCACGTCGGGACCGCGCCGTGCCGTCGATCTGTTCGGGGACGCCTTCACTGGCGTCGACCAGGGCGACGCGGCCGCCGCCTGGCTGTCGGAGGTACTGGGAACGCCCAGCAGACTGGTCCGGGTGCCGCCCGAGCACGGCAGGATCGCCGACGGCTGGACGCCCGGTCCGTCCCGGCTACGCCGACAGCAGCGCCGTGCACCTGCTGTCCCGCGCCTCCCTGGCCCTGCTCGACCGGCGGATGGCCGAACACGGCGCCCCCGCGCTGCCGATGAGCCGGTTCCGGCCGAACATCGTCGTCGACGGCGCCGACTGGGCGGCCGAGCCGCACGCCGAGGACCGTATGCGCCGGGTGCGGATCGGCGGGACGGAGCTGGGCTACGCCAAGCTCGCGGTGCGCTGTGCCGTCACCCTCGTCGACCAGGAGGCCGGGGCACGCGCCGGCAAGGAGCCGTTGCGGACGCTGGCCATGTACCGGCGTGCGGCGAGCGGGGGCGTGGTCTTCGGTACGAAGTTCTCCGTGGTGCGGCCGGGGAAGTTGTCCGTCGGTGACGAGGTGGTCGTCGACCAGTGGGGCGAGTCCGAGCGGTAGCCCTCACATGAAGCGGGAACTCGGGACCGGGCCCGACGACTGCAGGCGTGCTCGCTCGCCCTGGAGCCAGGTGGCGCGGACCGCCTCGACGAAGGCGCGCAGTGCCTCGTCCGGGTCGGCGGGTGCGTCGTCGTCGCCCTCCTCGGGGGTCGGGTCGGCGCAGACGATGTCCGCGGCGATCTCCTCCTCGGGGCGCTCGTCCGGGGCCGAGCGCTCGATGCCGCCGTCCTCCGTCTGGCGCAGCAGGCCCGCCCAGGGCGCCGTGTTCGACTGGTGGAGCAGGGTGACGGAGTCGGCGCAGACGGCGGGCGGGTCGGTCCAGCAGCTCGCGTGCTCGTGCAGCACCTGTCCCGGGGTCCGCTCGTAGAGCTGCCCGAGGATCTCCGGATCGACGTCGTTCAGGTCGTAGGCCACGACCACGGTGTCCGCCCGCTCGGGCGCGAAGGGCACCGCGGGAAGGCCCAGCACCTCGGCGGCGGCCAGGCCCAGGACGCGGCCGGCGCGGTCGGGCAGCAGGGACACGGACGTGGGCCGCACCCCGGCCGCCTCCAGTACGGTCCTCAGCCGCAGCAGGCCGCGCAGGCACTGGTCGTAGGAGTCCTGGAGCCAGGCGTACCGCCCGGTCATGCCCGCGCTGTAGCCGTGCGGGGACAGGGTGCCGAGGACGGTGCCGCCGAGGACGTACTGCCAGCCCCGCAGGTCCGTACGGTCCACAGGGCCCGCGCCCTGCGCGCTCGCCGCCCGTTCCAGCATGCGGTTCTGCCGCGTCCGCGCGAACTGCCACTGGTCGTCCTCCGGAGGGGCGAGCAGCGCGTGCTGGCGGCGGGCCAGCGGCAGGTCGCCCGCCATGAGGGCGTTGTGGACCAGGAGGTAGCGGTCCGGCCAGTCGGTCAGCTCGCCGTCGTGCGCCGACAGGACCTCCACGGCCTCACCGTGCCGTTCCTCGCGCTCGTAGGCGGAGACGAGTTCGCGCAGGGCCGCCAGGGAACCCGGCGCCAGGCGCAGCGCCTCGCGCAGGGCGGGGACGGCCAGATAGGAGACGCCGCGCTCCACGCACGCGTACCCGTAGTCGTACAGCTCCTGCGGCCGGTCGGGGTGGGCGACGACCGCCTCGGCGGCCTGCTCCAGGTCGTCGAACCCGGCGGCACCTGCGGCACGGGCCACCACCAGGGCGGTCTCCGCCAGGGGCAGGGAGTCGGTGCCGGAGCGCAGCTGCCGCAGCGCGCCGGGTATGTCTCCGGAGTCGAGGGACTCCCAGGCCTTGAGGAGTTCGGGGGACTTGGGGCGGCGGGGCTTGCGCGAGAACATGCTGATGATCATCGCGGGTCGGGCGGGGCGGCTCAACCGGATTGCGGGACACCGTCCCTGCCGGTCCGTCAGAAGACCGACAGGCCCGTGAGGGTCGTGAAGCGGTCCAGGGCCGCCACCCCGGCCACCGAGTTGCCGCGCTCGTCCAGGCCGGGGCTCCACACGCACAGGGTGCAGCGGCCTGGGACGACGGCGATGATGCCGCCGCCGACGCCGCTCTTGCCGGGCAGGCCCACGCGGTAGGCGAAGTCACCGGCCGCGTCGTACGTGCCGCAGGTCAGCATCACCGCGTTGACCTGCTTGGCCTGGCTGCGGCTGAGCAGCCGGGAGCCGTCGGCGCGCACTCCGTGGCGGGCGAGGAATCCGGTGGCCAGGGCCAGGTCGGCGCAGGAGGCGCGGAGGGAGCACTGGCGGAAGTACTGGTCGAGCAGGACCGGCACCGGGTTGTCGATGTTGCCGTAGGAGGCCATGAAATGGGCGAGGGCGGCGTTGCGGTCGCCGTTGGCGGACTCGGAGTCGGCGACCTCCTTGTCGAAGTCCAGCGCCGGGTTGCCGCTCTCCGAGCGCAGGAAGGCGAGCAGTTCGCCGGCCGCGTCGCCGGTACGGGTCTGGAGCCGGTCGGTGACGACGAGGGCGCCGGCGTTGATGAACGGATTACGCGGGATGCCATTCTCGTACTCCAGCTGCACCAGCGAGTTGAAGGGGTTGCCGGACGGCTCGCGGCCCACGTGCTCCCACAACTCCTCGCCCTCGCGGGCCAGGTCGAGGGCGAGGGTGAAGACCTTGGTGATGGACTGGGTGGAGAAGGGCTCGCGCCAGTCCCCCACCCCGTACACCGTGCCGTCCAGTTCGGCGACGGCCATGCCGAAGCTGCGCGGGTCACAGGCCGCGAGCGCCGGGATGTAGTCGGCGGCGCGGCCCCGGCCCGGGGTGCGGCCGATCTCGTCGGCGATGCGCTCCAGGACCGGCTTGAAGGTCTGGGACGAGGGGGGAACGCTCATGATCACCATTGTGCCTCCGGGCCGGTCCTGGCGCGCCTTCGCAGGTCAGACGAGCGGGGCCGCGCTGCCCGCGAGGCTCTCGGGGCGCAGCACATCGGCGAGGGTCTCGGCGGGCAACAGCCCTTTCTCCAGCACGAGTTCGGCGACGCCGCGGCCGGTGACGAGGGCCTCCTTGGCGATGTCGGTGGCGGCCGTGTACCCGATGTGCGGGTTGAGCGCGGTGACCAGGCCGATGGAGTTCTCCACGGTCCGGCGCAGCTCCTCGGTGTTGGCGGTGATGCCGTCCACGCAGCGCTCGGCGAGGGTGAGGCAGGCGGCGCGCAGATGGGTGATGGACTCCGACAGGGAGTGCAGGATGACCGGCTCGAAGGCGTTGAGCTGGAGCTGGCCCGCCTCGGCGGCCATGGTGATGGTCACGTCGTTGCCGATCACCTCGAAGGCGACCTGGTTGACGACCTCGGGGATCACCGGGTTGACCTTGCCGGGCATGATCGACGAACCGGCCTGCACCGGCGGCAGGTTGATCTCGCCGAGCCCCGCGCGCGGCCCGGACGACAGCAGCCGCAGGTCGTTGCAGCTCTTGGAGAGCTTGACGGCGATCCGCTTGAGGACGCCGGACATCTGCACGAACGCACCGCAGTCCTGGGTGGCCTCGACCAGGTTGGCGGCGGTGACCAGGGGCAGTCCGGTGATGTCGGCGAGGTGGCGACGAGCGGCCTCGGCGTATCCGGCGGGAGCGTTGAGTCCGGTGCCGATGGCCGTGGCACCGAGGTTGATCTCATGGATCAACTCGACGGCCTCGTCAAGTCTTGACCGGTCCTCGTCCATCATGACCGCGTACGCGGAGAACTCCTGCCCCAGCGTCATGGGGACCGCGTCCTGCAACTGTGTACGGCCCATCTTGACCACATCACGGAACTCGACGGCCTTGCGGGCGAACGAGTCCTGCAGTACGGCCATCGCCTTGAGCAGTCCACGCACCGCGAAGACGGTCGCGATCTTGACGGCGGTCGGGTAGACGTCGTTGGTCGACTGGCTGAGGTTGACGTCCTCGTTGGGGTGCAGATGCCGGTACTCGCCCTTGGCGTGCCCCAGCAGCTCCAGCGCCCGGTTGGCGATCACCTCGTTGGCGTTCATGTTCGTCGAGGTGCCCGCACCGCCCTGGATCACGTCCACGACGAACTGGTCGTGCAGCTTCCCGTCCCGGATCTCCCGGCACGCGGCGACAATCGCGTCGGCCTTCCGCGACTCCAGCAGCCCCAGCTCCTGGTTGGCCAGAGCGGCGGCCTCCTTCACGGCGGCGAGGGCGTCGATCAGGTGCGGGTAGGCCGAGATCGGTGTACCCGTGATGGGGAAGTTCTCGGTGGCCCGCAGGGTGTGCACACCCCAGTAGGCGTCGGCGGGGACATCACGGTCGCCGAGCAGGTCGTGCTCGCGACGGGTGACGAGGTTCATGAGGGAAAGGCTCGCTTTCTGGCGTAGAGAGGGGAAACTCCCTCAGGGGCGCGGGGCATGGTTGATCTGCGGCTACCGCCGCGGGGCGCGACCAGCCACAACGCACCGATCGGCGCACGACAACAGCTCCCGGCACCCCATTAGGCGCACGACGAAACAACAACAGGCTCCAGCGACCGAACAGGCCGCACACACCCCACAGCCCGACCACCGCCCAGCAACGCCTCGCCCTGGAACTCGGCGAGCAGCGACGGCTCAACCCCCGCCCACCCAAGCGCCGCCGCAGCGACAGGAATCCGCGCCCGATTGGCCCCATCAGAGATCTTCACGGCGACAGCACGCCCATCAGGCAGCGCAGCGACCTGCACGCCCTCGAAGCCGTCCTTCGCCAGAAGACCGGGCACGGCCCGCATCAGCGCGGCGACATCCCGCCCGGCCCCGGAGGCCATCTCGGCGTGCTCGCGCATGGCGTCGGCGACCCGCGCCTCGGGCGTCCCCGCCACCGCGGTGGTGATCCGCGCCGCGGCCCGGGCCAGCCCGTGCAGCGAGACGGCGAACAGCGGAGCGCCGCACCCGTCGACGGTGACCCGCGCGATGCGCTGCCCCGTGAGGTCCTCCACGATCTCGGCGATCGCCTGCTGGAGCGGATGCCCGGGGTCGAGATACCCGTCCAGGGGCCAGCCGTTGATCCGGCAGGTGTACAGCATCGCCGCATGCTTGCCGGAGCAGTTCTGGGCGAGCTGCGAGGGCAGCCGGCCCTCGCGGATCCAGGCGTCGCGGACGACCGGGTCCAGCGGCAGGTCCGCGACGTTGCCGAGGGCGCTCTCGGGCACGTCCGCCAGCTCCAGGATGCGCCGGGCGCCGGCGATGTGCCGTTCCTCGCCGGAGTGGCTGGCGGCGGCGAGGGAGAGGAGTTCACCGTCCAGGGGCAGCCCGGCGCGCACCATGGCGGCGGCCTGGACGGGCTTGAGGGCGGAGCGCGGGTAGAACGCGGCCTCGATGTCGCCGAGTTGGAGCCGCACCTCACCGTCGGTGCCGAGGACGACGACCGAACCGTAGTGGATCCCTTCCACGACCCCGCCGCGTATGAGGTGGGCGACGGGGGCGTGGAGGGGTTCACGGACAAGGGGTGCGTCCGCGAGGGAACTGCTGTCCATCACTGCCTGATTCCTGGTGGTGGGTGGTGGATGGGCGGCCGGACGCGGGTTACGCGTCGGCCTTGTCGAGGGGGGTGCGCTCGGCGCGGCGGCGGATCGCGTACCAGCCGGCGACGAGCGCGCCGACGATCAGGGGCAGGCACAGCACGGTGGTGCGGCCGGCGCCTCCGTCGGCGTACATGAGGACCAGGACGGAGGCGAGGAAGGCCAGCGTCACGAGTTCGGTCCAGGGGGAGCCCGGCAAGCGGTAGCCGGGGCGGGTGAGTTCGCCCTTCTGGGTCTTCTGCCAGAAGAGCAGGTGACAGACCATGATCATGCCCCAGGTGGCGAGGATGCCGATCGCCGCGAAGTTGAGGACGATCTCGAACGCGTCGGCGGGGACGACGAAGTTGAGTCCGACGCCGAGGACGCAGATGCCGCTGGTGAGCAGGATGCCGCCGTAGGGGACCTGGCTGCGGCTCATCACTCCGGTGAACTTGGGGGCGGAGCCGGACATCGCCATGGAGCGCAGGATGCGGCCGGTGGAGTACAGACCGGAGTTGAGCGAGGACATGGCCGCGGTGAGGACGACCAGGTTCATCACACCGCCGGCGGCCGGGATGCCGATGTTGGAGAGCACGGTGACGAAGGGGCTCTCGCCCGCCTTGTAGGAGGACCAGGGCAGCAGCATCGAGAGCAGGACGACGGAGCCGACGTAGAACAGGCCGACGCGCCACATGATCGAGTTGATCGCCTTGGGCATGATCTTCTCGGGGTTCTCGGTCTCACCGGCGGCGACGCCGACCAGCTCGACGGAGGCGTAGGCGAAGACGACGCCCTGGATGATCAGCAGCATCGGCAGCAGGCCGTTGGGGAAGACGCCGCCGTGGTCGGTGATGAGGGAGGGGCCGGGGGTGGTGCCGTCGACCTCGTGCTGGGTGACCAGCAGGAAGATGCCGATGCACATGAAGATCACCAGTGCGCTGACCTTGATGATGGCGAACCAGAACTCCAGTTCGCCGAAGATGCGTACCGAGATCAGGTTCACGGTGAGCACCACGGCCAGGGCTATGAGGGCGAGCACCCACTGCGGGATGTCGGAGAACATGCCCCAGTAGTGGGTGTAGGTGGCGACCGCGGTGATGTCGGCGATGCCGGTGGTGGCCCAGTTCAGGAAGTACATCCAGCCCGCGGTGTAGGCGCCCTTCTCCCCCATGAACTCACGGGCGTAGGAGACGAAGGCGCCGGAGGAGGGCCGGTACAGGACGAGTTCGCCGAGGGCGCGGACGACCAGGAAGGCGAAGACGCCGCAGACCGCGTAGGCGATGAAGAGGGAGGGGCCGGCGTCGGCCAGGCGGCCGCCGGCGCCGAGGAAGAGGCCGGTGCCGATGGCGCCACCGATGGCGATCATGTTGACGTGCCGGGACTTCAGGGACTTGCTGTACCCGGCGTCTCCGGCGTCGACATGGCCGGAACGTTCCTGCACGCCGTCGTGCGGGGTCTGCGCCTCATTGCGCAGGGACTGCTCGCTCAACGCTCGCGTCCGCCTTCCGTGGAGGTGCTCGTGTGCCCGGGGCGCACGATGTCGGTGAGGGTGGTCTCGACGCGGTCGAGGTGATGGGCCATCGCCTCGGCGGCGTCGACTTCGGAACCGTCGATGAGCGCCTCGACGATCGCCCGGTGCTCGCGGTTGGACTGCTCGCGGCGGCCGCCCAGTTCGTTGAGGAAGGCCGACTGACGCGCCAGTGCGTCGCGGATCTCCTCGATGACCCGGCGGAACACCGGGTTCTGGGCGGCCTCGGCGACGGCGAGATGGAAGAGGGTGTCCATCGCGACCCACGCGGTGGTGTCCGTCTCGCGTTCCATACGGTCCAGCAGATGCGCCAGGTGATCGAGGTTCTCCGGGGTGCGGCGCACCGCCGCGTACCCGGCGACCGGGATCTCCACGTGCCGGCGGACCTCCAGCAGGTCGCTGGCCGCGTAGTCGCCGAAGGTCGGGTCCTCCACGGTGCTCGCGACCACGAAGGTGCCCTTGCCGGTCTTGGAGACGGTCAGCCCCATGGTCTGCAGGGCCCTGAGGGCCTCGCGCAGCACGGGACGGCTGACCTCCAGGGTGCGGCACAGCTCCGCCTCGGAGGGGAGCTTGTCCCCCACGGCGTACTCGCCGCGCTCGATGGCGCTGCGCAGATGGGCGAGGACCGCCTCCATGGCGCTGACGCGGCGGGGCGGCTGCTGTCCGGCTGTCCGGCTGTCTGACAGGTTCACGGGAGTGATACTCAGGGTGGCGTGAGGCCGCTGTCAAGGTCGCTGAAAGGAAACTTTCAGCGGGATGCTCGCACTGAATGCGGGGCCCTCGGTCCGCCCCCGGTCACCCCCACACCGCGTCCGCGAGCCACACCCCCGCGAAGGCGGCGGCCAGGCCGACGCTCACGCTGCCGACGACATTGGCGAGGGCGTACCGCCCAGCGCCGGTCTCGGCCAGCCGGAGGGTCTCGTAGGAGAAGGTCGAGTACGTGGTCAGGGCCCCGCACAGGCCCGCGCCGAGCAGCAGCTGGACGTCCGTACTCGCGGCACCGGTGACCAGGCCGAGGATCAGGCAGCCGACGGCGTTGACCACGAAGGTGCCCCAGGGGAAGACCGAGTCGTGCCGGGACTGCACCGCGCGGTCGGTGAGGTAGCGCAGGGGTGCGCCGACCATGGCGCCCGCGACGACCAGCAGCCAGTTCACGCCGGGGGCTCCCCCGCCGTGCGGCCGGTGTACCGGATGACCTCGCAGGGGTCGAGGGTGACCAGCCCCTCGGTGACGAGCTCGTCGAGCCGGGGCAGGAAGGCCCGGATCCGCTCCTCCGTGTCGACGATCACGATCGCGACGGGAAGGTCCTCGCTCAGGGAGAGCAGCCGCGAGGTGTGGATCAGCGAGGAGGCGCCGAACCCCTCGATACCGCGGAAGACGCTGGCCCCGGCCAGCCCCGCGGTGTGCGCGCGGTGCACGATCTCGCTGTAGAGCGGCCGGTGGTGCCAGGTGTCGTGCTCGCCCACGAGGACGGTCAGGCGCAGCGCGGCGCCGGTGAGTCGGGTCATGGCTGTCTCCCCCGCACGAGTCGTCGGGTCGTCGTCGCGCCGAGCCACACCGCGGTGAGGGCGGCGAGGAGGGTCGCGAACAGGTAGGCGAAGGCGGTTCCCGGGTGGCCGCCGGCGAGCAGGCGGCGGGTGTCCACGGCGTAGGTCGAGAACGTGGTGAAGCCGCCGAGCACGCCGGTGCCGAAGAAGGGGCGGACGAGGCGGTGGGCGGCCCACACGTCGGTGATCAGCACCATGAAGGCGCCGATCACGGCGCAGCCGACGACGTTGGTCCAGAAGGTCGCCCAGGGGAATCCGCCGGGTTCGAGGGGCCACCACAGGGTGAGCGCGTAGCGGGCCGTGGCGCCGAGGGCGCCGCCCAGGGCGACCACGGCGACGACGGGGCCCTGGCCGCGCAGAAGCCTGTGGGGGGCTGTCATGTCGTACGTCTCCTACTCGCCGGGGCCCGGTCCGCGGGCGCGTGCCGGTGCAAGTAGGGACCGTTGGCGGCTGCCGTGCCGCGGTTCGGGTACGGCGGGCCCCACCGCCGCGCCGCGAGGATGATCGCGGCCGGGAACCAGGTTAACTCCGGGGCTTCGGCCGGGTCACTTCGGGGCGGGTGGCTCGCACAGGGCGATGCCGCGCTCGTGGACGCTGCCCAGGACGAGGTGACCTCCTGCCTCGCAGACGCTGGTGACCATGCGGAAGCCGGGGCTGCGGCCGGTGAGGTGGTGGACGGTGGCGCCGGTGTCGTCCACGGCGAGGGCGCCGATCGCGGCGGTGGGGCGGTAGGGGGCGCGCACGGCGATCCGGGCGGCGGCACGGCGGACGGCGGGCGCGGCGCGGTGCAGCAGGTCCAGGGGCGGGAGGTGCGGGCCTGCGAGCGCGACCCAGATGGGGCCGTCGGGGGCGCCGCGCCAGATGTTGTCGGGCATGCCGGGGAGGTGTTCGACGAAGGGTTCGCCGCTGCCCGCCTTCGGGCCGGTGAGCCAGTAGCGGGTGAGGCGGCAGGCGCCGGTCTCGGCGACGACCAGGAAGGATTCGTCGGCGCTCGCGGCGAGGCCGTTGGCGAACTGAAGGCCCTCCAGGACGACTTCGGGGGTCTCGGAGCCCGGTTCGAGGCGCAGCAGGCGCCCGGTGCCGGTGTGTTCGGCGATCTCGCCGATCCACTGCTGCAGGGGGTAACGGCGGCTGGAGACGGTGAAGTACACGCTGCCGTCGGAGAGGGCGACGACATTGCTGGCGAAGCGCAGGGGCTCCCCCGCCACCGAGTCGGCGAGGATGCGGACGGTGCCGTCGGTCAGGTCGACGCGCAGCAGTCCGCGGTCGGCGTCGCAGACCAACAGGGTGTCGTCGCCGAGGAGTTCGAGGCCGAGTGGGCGTCCGCCGGTCTCGGCGAGCACGGTGACGCGGATGTGGTCGGGGTCGGCGAGGTTGTCGAGCCGCAGGATGCGGCCGTCCTCGACGCCGGTGATCACCCGGCCGCGGGCGTCGGCGACGACGTCCTCTGGGCCGTGGCCGCCGATCGCGACGCAGCGGTGCGGGACGAGCGTGCCGGAACGGTTCATACGGTCTACCAGCCCTTCTCGAACATGCGGGCCACTTCGGCGATGCGGACCTCGTCACGACGGTAGTGGACGTGGCGGCGGATGCGACGGGTGCGCAGCAGCCCTATCCGGGCGAGGAGGTGCAGGTGGTTCTCGGCGACCCCGCGGGGCACTCCGAGTTTCGCGGCGACGGCGTCGCAGGTGACGCCGTCCTCGACGAGGTCGCCGTGGCGCTGGGGCGGGAAGTGCGCGGCCGGGTCCTTCAGCCACTCCAGGATGTCCAGACGCCTCTCGTTCACAGGTGTCCTCAACATCACGGTCCCCTCCGTCCGGCTCTCCTCGAAGCGCGTGCGTCCACTGTCCCGCAGGGGATGCCGATATGTCCGGCACTCTCCGCGTCTTGGCCGGTACCGAACTGCCGTGCGAGGGAGGGCAGTTCGGTACCGGCCGGTTCAGCGGCCCGTCCGCCGGGTCAGCGGTGGCGGAGCCACGCCGTCGCGGGCAGGGCCTTGTCGTCGTAGCCGAACAGGGCCTGGTTCTCCCAGCCGTTGCCGGAGGAGGGGTCGGTCGGGTCCCAGCCGTTGCCGGTGACCGCGGTCCAGGTCGACTCCCAGTAGAAGACGCCCAGTCCACGGCCGCCCGGGACGGCCTCGACGATGCTCGCGATGTCGTTCATCCAGCGGGTCTGGCCGGTGGTGGTGGCCGGGTAGCCGGGGACGAGTTCGCTTGCGAGGTCGATGATGTTCTCGTGCGCGTCCTCGCTGTCGAGCCGGAAGGGGTAGGCCGTCTCGGCGACGAAGACCGGCTTGCCGTATCGGGTCGCGGCGTCGTCCAGGGTGGTCTGGAAGTCGTACAGGGTGCCGTGCCAGTAGCCGTAGTACGACAGGCCGATGACGTCGAACTTCACACCGTTCGCGACGGCGCTGTCGAACCACCAGCGGGTGCCGGAGAGGTCACCGCCCTTGGCGAGGTGCAGGGCGACCTGGGTGGAGGAGTTGACCGCCTTGACCGCGTCGTAGCCGGAGTTGAGCAGTCCGGCGAGCTGGGACCAGTTGCTCGTGGAGCCCTCGTTCCACAGCATGCCGCCGTTGATCTCGTTGCCGACCTGGACCATGTCGGCCGTGGTGCCCTGCGCCTTGAGGGCGTTGAGCACGTCGTAGGTGTGGTTGTAGACGTCGGACTTGAGCTGGCTGTAGGAGTGCCCGGCCCAGGCGGCGGGCTTGGTCTGGGCGCCGGGGTCGGCCCAGGTGTCGGAGTAGTGGAAGTCCACCAGCAGCTTCATGCCCTGGCCCTTGATCCGCTTGGCCATGGCCAGGACCTCGTCCTTGCCGTTGTAGCCGTCGGCCGCGTTCACCCAGACCTTGACGCGGGCGTAGTTCTGCCCGGCGGACTTCAGGATGGCCAGCGCGTCGCCGGTGCCGCCCGAGCTGTTCCTGTACTTCCCGCCCAGCGCCTCGCTCTTGGCGAGGGAGGAGACATCGGAACCCTTGATCGACGTGCTGGACGTGCCGGAGGCGAAGGTCAGGTCGTCGACGTTGATCCAGTTGCCGGCGTTCGCGTCACTGTTGATGCTGATCGTGCACTGGTTGTTGGTCACCTGGACCGGCACGACGATGCGTATCCAGCCGCTGGAGGAGACGGGTATGTCGGTGCGCTGCTCGGTGCCGCCGCAGTTCTTCAGGGCTATGTAGGCGGAGTTCTGGCCGCCGCCCGAGCGGACCCAGGCGGTGAGCCTGTAGTTCCCGTTGGTCAGTCCGGAGAGGTACTGATAGGTCTCCACCTTGTAGGCGGAGGACGACCAGTGGCTGAGCCGGTAGCCGCCGCTGTGTCCGCCGGCCTCGGAGAACGAGGCGGCCGTGGAGCCGTACTCGGACCAGCCGGCCGGCGTGGCGGCGCCGGCTCCGTCGGACTCGAAGCCGCCGTTGATGAGGGTCGAGGCGGCCTGCGCGGTCTGCGCGGGCAGGGCGGTGAGGGCGAGCCCGGCCGCGAGCGGCAGCAGCAGGGCCTTCGTCGTGCGTCTGGGATGGAACATCGTCGTCCGTCGTCCCTTCGACGTAACGGGGATAAGAACCCCGGGGCCTGTCGGGGTGGCTCCGAGGGGGTGCCCCTCCGCCCGCGGCTGTCCTGAATCGCGGGCGGAGGGGGGTCGGTTCAGCCGTCGAGCCGGACGACCCGGACGGCTCCGGCGGGCACTTCGAGGCGGCCCGCGGCTCGTTCGCCCGTGAGCAGTTCGGTGCCGTGCGCCTCCAGCGGCACCTTGACGTCCGACGGGCTGTGGTTGATCGCGAAGAGGTACATGCCGGACTCGCCCGCACGCCGGACGACTTCGACGTCGTGCGGCAGGTCGGCGCGCGGCGCGATCCGGGCGTCCTCGGCGGCCCAACCCAGGAGGGCGTCCAGGCCCTGCGCGTCGAGGCGGGTGGAGACGTACCAGGCGGTGCCCGCGCCGAGCCGGTGCCGGGTGACCGCGGGGCGGCCCGCGGTCAGGCCGTCGGCGTACGTCCAGACCGTCTCGGCCGCGCCGGGCACCACGAACTCGGTCCACACATCGCCGGTCAGCTCGGAGCCGTCGGGGCCGGTGATCCGTACCGTCTCGTCCTTCAGCAGCGGTGAGAACTCCTCCACCGTCAGGCCGAGCACGTCCCGCAGCGCGCCGGGGCAGGCGCCCTCGTGCACGGCGTCGTGCTCGTCGACGATGCCGGAGAAGTACGACACGACGAGGGTGCCGCCGTTCTCGACATACTCCCTGAGGTTGTTCCCGGCGGCCTCGGTCATCAGGTAGAGGGCGGGGACGACGACCAGGGGGTAGCCGGACAGGTCGGCCTCGGGGTGGGCGAAGTCGACCGTGAGGTGGCGGTCGTAGAGGGCCTCGTAGAAGGCGTCCGCGCGTTCGCGCGGGTCGTGGTCCTCGCTGGGCCGCCAGTCGAGGTTCTGCGCCCACCAGGAGTGCCAGTCCCACAGCACGGCGACGTCCGCCTGCGTGCGGGAGCCCCGGATGGTGCTCAACGAGTCCAGGGACGCGCCGAGTTCGACGACCTCGCGCCAGACGCGGGTGTCGGTGCCGCCGTGCGGGACCATCGCCGAGTGGAACTTCTCGGCGCCGCGCCGGGACTGCCGCCACTGGAAGAACATGGCGCCCTCGGAGCCGCGCGCCACATGGGCGAGGGAGTTGCGGGCCATCTGACCGGGAGCCTTGGCGGGGTTGCGGGCCTGCCAGTTGACGCCCGAGGTGGAGTGCTCCAGCAGGATCCAGGGCGCTCCCCCGGCCACCGAGCGGGTGAGGTCGGCGGCCATCGCGAGGTTCACATGGGTGCGCCGGCCGTCGGTGATCAGGTAGTGGTCGTTGGTGACGATGTCGACCTCGCGGCCCCAGGCCCAGTAGTCGACCGAGTCGCACTGGCTGAGCGCGGTCATGAAGTTGGTGGTCACCGGGACGTCCGGGGTGAGCCGGTGCAGGATGTCCCGCTCCGCGACGAAGTTCTCGCGCATGGTGGCGTCGGCGAACCGCCTGTAGTCCAGCGCCTGGGCCGGGTTGCCGACCGTGGGTGTGGTGCGCGGCGGGTTGATCTGCGCGAGGTCGGTGTAGCGCTGGCCCCAGAAGGCGGTGCCCCAGGCCTCGTTGACGGCGTCGACGGTGCCGTAGGTGGCGGCCAGCCAGCGGCGGAAGTGGGCGGCGCAGGAGTCGCAGTAGCAGGCGGAGACGGGGACGCCGTACTCGTTGTGCACGTGCCACATGGCCAGGGCCGGGTGGTCGGCGTACCGCTCGGCGAGCCGGGTGGTGATGTTCGCGGCGGCGGCGCGGTAGTCGGCGTTGCTGTGGCAGATGGCGCCGCGGGAGCCGAACTCCAGGCGCACGCCGTCGGCGGTGACCGGCAGGGCCTCGGGGTGTTCCCGGTAGAACCAGACCGGGGGGACGACGGTGGGGGTGCCGAGGTCGACGCGGATGCCGTTGTCGTGCAGCAGGTCGAGTACGCGGTCCAGCCAGCCGAAGTCGTAGCTGCCGCGGGCGGGCTCCAGCAGGGCCCAGGAGAAGATCCCGACGCTGACCATCGTGACTCCGGCCTCGCGCATCAGCCGGACGTCCTCCTGCCAGACGGATTCCGGCCACTGCTCGGGGTTGTAGTCCCCACCGAAGGCGAGCCTGGTGAGGCCCTTGGGGGTGGTCTCCGGCATGGAATCTCTCCCGGGTAATCGATCATTTGGGAACGTACACACACAGCGATCGTGGTGTGAGCCCAACATAACCGCACAGCAACAACCATTGACAAGTGTCCGGGATGTTTCTCTACTGTGAACGCTCACAGAAGCATGGCAGGTTCTCGCACCAGGCGAGAGCCCCAGGTCAGGGGAGAGATCCATGCCCATCACGACGCGCAGCCGCCTCGTGGCATCCACCATCGCCGTAGCCCTCGGAGCAGGCGCCCTCGCCGCGTGCGGCTCGTCCGACGACGACACCGAGGCATCGTCCGGACCGGTCTCGCTCACGTACTGGACCTGGGCGCCCGGCATGGACAAGGTCGTCGACCTGTGGAACAAGGGGCCGGGCAAGAAGGAGCAGATCAAGGTCACGGTGAAGAAGCAGGCGTCCGGCGACACGCTGGTCACCAAGATCCTCACCGCGCACAAGGCCGGCAAGGCCCCGGATCTGGTGCAGGCCGAGTACCAGGCGCTGCCGACCCTGGTCAGCAATGACGCGCTGGCGGACATAGCCAAGGAGACCGCCGACGCCAAGAGCAAGTTCGCCGACGGGGTGTGGCAGCAGACCACGCTCGGCACGGACGCGGTCTACGCGGTCCCGCAGGACATCGGGCCGATGATGTTCTACTACCGCGAGGACCTGTTCAAGAAGTACGGCCTCGAAGTCCCCACGACCTGGGAGGAGTTCGCCGAGACCGCCCGGAAGCTGAAGAAGAAGTCCCCGGGCACGGACCTCACCACCTTCTCCGCCAATGACTCCGGACTCTTCGCGGGCCTGGCCCAGCAGGCCGGCGCCCAGTGGTGGACCACCGAGGGCGACCAGTGGAAGGTCGCCATCAACGACGCCGCCACCCAGAAGGTCGCCAAGTTCTGGGGCGGGCTGGTCAAGGAGGGCGTCATCGACAACCAGCCGATGTACACCCCGGCCTGGAACAAGGCCCTCAACACCGGCAAGCAGATCGCCTGGGTCTCCGCCGTCTGGGCGCCCGGCACCCTGAACACGGCCGCGCCCGACACCAAGGGCAAGTGGGCCATGGCCCCGCTGCCGCAGTGGTCCGAGGGCGAGAACGTCACCGGCAGCTGGGGCGGTTCCTCCACCGCCGTCACCACGGACTCCGACCACCCGGACGCCGCCGCGAAGTTCGCCGCCTGGCTCAACACCGACGGCACGGCCCTTCAGGCACTGGCCAAGGAGAGCGGCATCTACCCCGCCGCCACCAACGCCCAGACCTCCGGCGCCTTCACCAGCCCGCCGGAGTACTTCGCCAACCAGGCCGACTTCTACACCAAGGCCGCCGAGATCGCGAAGAGCACCGCTCCCTCCGCCTGGGGTCCGAACGTGAACGTCGCCTACACGACCTTCAAGGACGCCTTCGGCAAGGCCGCCAAGAACAAGTCGGACTTCGTCGCCGCCCTGAACACCATGCAGAACGACACCGTGGCCGACATGAAGAAGCAGGGCTTCGAGGTCGCTCAGTGACCACCGCACGCCGGAGGCCGTACGGGGTCAAGGGGGCCCCGTACGCCCACCCGTCTCGCACCACCGCCCTCAAACGAGCGCGCAGCGCGCCCTACCTCTTCCTCATCCCCGCGACCGTCCTGTTCCTGCTCTTCTTCGCACTGCCCATCGGCTATGCCGTCTACCTCAGCTTCCGCAAGGTGCAGGTCTCCGGGCTGGGCCTCGGCTCCGGTGCGCGGGACGAGGTCTGGGCCGGTATGCAGAACTACACCGACGCCCTCGGCGACAGCGAGCTGGTCGACGGCGCCCTGCGCGTCCTCGGCTACGGCTGCATCGTGGTGCCGGTGATGCTGGGCCTGGCCCTGCTGTTCGCGCTGATGCTGGACTCCGAGCGAGTGCGGCTCGCCCCCTTCACCCGGCTGGCGATCTTCCTGCCGTACGCCATCCCCGGCGTGGTCGCCGCCCTGCTGTGGGGCTTCCTGTACCTGCCGGACGTCAGCCCCTTCTACTTCGTGCTGGACAGGCTGGGCCTGCCGCAGCCGGACCTGCTGGACGGCGGTCCGCTGTATCTCGCGCTGTCGAACATCGCGGTGTGGGGCGGCACCGGCTTCAACATGATCGTCATCTACACCTCGCTGCAGTCCATCCCGGCCGAGGTGTACGAGGCGGCGAAGCTGGACGGCGCGACCCCGACACAGATCGCGTTGCGGATCAAGATCCCGATGGTGGCGCCCTCGCTGGTGCTGACCTTCTTCTTCTCGATCATCGCCACGCTCCAGGTGTTCAACGAACCCACCACCCTCCGACCGCTCACCAACTCCGTGTCCAGCACCTGGAGTCCGCTGATGAAGGTCTACCAGGACGCCTTCGGCAACGGTGACATCCACGCGGCCGCCGCCCAGGCCGTGATCATCGCCCTCGCCACACTGGTCCTCTCCTTCGCCTTCCTGCGGGCCGCGAACCGTCGTCAGAAGCAGGAGGCAGCACGATGAGTTCTCTTGCCGTCCGCAAGGCCCAGCCGGCGGCCGGGACCACGCCCGGCACCGCCCAGGGCCCGCCGCGGCGCCGCCGGATCGCCCTGGTGCCCACCGTCACCCTGCTGATCGGCGCCCTGTACTGCCTGCTGCCGGTCGCCTGGGTGGTGATCGCGGCCACCAAGTCCGGCAGCGAACTGTTCTCCACGTTCACCTTCCTGCCGGGCTCCGGCTTCACCGAGAACATCAGCGACCTGAACGCCTACCGCGACGGCGTCTACTGGAAGTGGATGGGTAACTCCGCCCTCTACGCCGGCCTCGGCGCGCTGCTCTCCACGGTGGTCTCCGCGTTCAGCGGCTACGCCCTGGCCATCTACCGCTTCCGAGGCCGGGAGACCATCTTCAACGTGCTGCTGGCGGGCGTGCTCATGCCCCCGGTGATCCTCGCCGTGCCGCAGTACCTGCTGCTGGCCGAGGCCAACCTGACCGACTCCTACCTGTCGGTGCTGCTGCCGCTGATCCTCTCCCCCTACGGGGTGTACCTGGCGCGGATCTACGCGGCCGCCGCCGTGCCCTCCGACGTGGTGGAGGCCGGGCGGATGGACGGGGCGAGCGAGTGGCGGATCTTCACCCGGGTCGCGCTGCCGATGATGGTGCCGGGCCTGGTGACGGTGTTCCTCTTCCAGTTCGTGGCCGTGTGGAACAACTTCCTGCTGCCGTACATCATGCTCAGCGACGACGAGAAGTTCCCGATCACGCTCGGTCTGTACACGCTCCTGGAGCAGGGCGCGAACACGCCCGCGCTGTACACCCTGGTGATCACGGGGGCGCTGCTCGCGGTCGTTCCGCTCATCGCGCTCTTCCTGGTCATCCAGCGGTTCTGGAGCCTTGATCTGCTGTCCGGGGCCGTAAAGTCATGACCATGAGCAACACCGGGGGACGACGCAAGCCGCCGACGATCCACGACGTGGCCCGGGAGGCAGGGGTCTCACGGGGCACCGTCTCACGCGTCCTCAACGGCGGGCACTACGTCAGCCCCGCGGCGGCGGAGGCGGTCAACGCCGCGATCCGCAAGACGGGTTACGTCGTGAACCGGCACGCCCGTTCGCTGATCACCGGCCGCTCCGACTCGGTCGGCTTCCTGCTGACCGAGCCCCAGGAGCGGTTCTTCGAGGACCCCAACTTCAATGTCCTGCTGCGTGGTTGCACCCAGGCGCTGGCCGCGCACGACATCCCGCTGCTGCTGATGCTGGCCGGCACCGAGGACGAACGGCGCCGTATCACCCGCTACATCACCGCCGGGCACGTCGACGGGGTGCTGCTGGTCTCCAGTCACTCGGGCGACCCGATCGCCCAGGAGTTGCGGGAGGCAGGGGTGCCGCTGGTGGCCTGCGGCAAGCCGCTCGGGCTGGGTTCCAAGGTCAGCTATGTGGCCGCGGACGACCGGGACGGCGCCCGGGACATGGTGCGCCATCTGCTCTCCCTCGGCAGACGCCGGATCGGCGTGGTCACCGGCCCGCTGGACACACCGGGTGGTGTGGAGCGGCTCGCCGGGTACAAGGAGGTCCTCACCGAGGCGGGCATCGAGATCGACGACAGGCTCGTCGTGTCCGGCGACTACAGCCGGGCCAGCGGTGAGGCGGGCGCCGACCGGCTGCTGGCGCAGGCGCCGGACATGGACGCGGTGTTCGTCGCCTCCGACCTGATGGCGCAGGGTGTGCTGACCGCGCTGGAGAAGGCCGGGCGCCGGGTGCCGCAGGACGTGGCGGTGGGCGGCTTCGACGACTCCCCCGCGGCGGTCGCCTCCCGCCCCGAGCTGACCACCATCCGGCAGCCCTGGGACCGGATCAGCTCCGAGATGGTCCGGGTTCTGCTGGCGCAGATCGGCGGCGAGGACCCGGCCGCGGTGATCCTGCCGACCGAGCTGGTCCGGCGCGAGTCCACCTGACGCGGCGGCTGTCTGCCGTCCGGGGCGGGCGAGGGGCACGGTCGCCTTCGGGGTCCGCCCGACACGGGCAGCCGACTGCCGACCGGGACGGGCCAAGGCCACGAACGCCTTCGGGGTCCGCCCGACACCGGCAGCCGACTGCCGACCGCGACGGGCCAAGGCCACGAACGCCTTCGGACCCACCCGACACCGGCAGCCGACTGCCGACCGGGACGGGCCAAGGCCACGAACGCCTTCGGGCCCGCCCAACACCGGCAGCCGACTGCCGACCGGGACGGGCCAAGGCCACGAACGCCTTCGGGGTCCGCCCGACACCGGCAGCCGACTGCCGACCGGGACGGGCGAAGGCCACGATCGCCTTCGGGTCCGCCCGATGCGGGCAGCTCTCCGCCGTCCGGCAGGCGCCGGGCACGGTCGCCCGCGAGTCCACCTGACACGGGCGGCCGTCTGCCGACCGGGACGAGGCGGGGACAGTCCGCGCGACTCCGCCCGGCGGCGGCTCCCTCCGGAGCAAGCGGTCAGTTTTCGAGAAGCCGGAGGGGAGCCGCGCCCCTAGCGTGGGAGACACCGACGACAGGCGTCGGAGCAGATCTCCCAGGAGTACGTCATGACCGCAGGTGTGCAGACGATCATGTACCCCGTGAAGGACCTCGACCGGGCGAAGGCCGTGTTCGGCGCCCTGCTCGGGGTGGAGCCGTACGCGGACGAGCCGTACTACGTCGGCTACAAGGCCGCCGGCCAGGACGTGGGCCTCGACCCGAACGGGCACGCCAAGGGCATGACGGGCCCGGTCCCCTACTGGCACGTCGACGACATCGCGGCGACCCTCTCGGCGCTGGTCACGGCAGGCGCGGAGACGCTGCAGGACGTGCAGGACGTGGGCGGCGGCCGCAAGATCGCCTTCCTCAAGGACACGGACGGGAACATGATCGGGCTGCTCCAGGACCCGGCCGAGTAAGCACGCCCGGGTATCGCTTGCACCTGCACTAGTTGCACTGTAAACAAATGCTGGCTTCGGTGTTACGGTGCAGGTATGGCAGCGAAAACGGCCGGTGCGGGGCTTGAGGAGCGGTGGCGGGACATCCTGTCGGTGCACGCGCGCACGATGTGCGAGATCGATCGGGTGCTGCATCCGCACGGGCTCGGAGCGAGCGACTTCGAGGTGCTCGACATCCTCGCCACCGCCCCGCCGGAGGAGCGCGCGCACTGCCGGGTGCAGAACCTCGTGGGCCGGGTGCACCTGAGCCAGAGCGCCCTGTCCCGGCTGATCGGCCGGCTGGAGAAGGAGGGCCTGGTCGAGCGCTCCGCCTGCACGGAGGACCGGCGCGGGGTGTGGGTCTCCCTCACCGAGAAGGGGCGTCAGCGGCACGCCGAGGTGCTGCCGCTCCAACGTGAGGCGCTCGCCCGCTCGCTCGGCGACTGACCCGGGGGCCGCCGGGCTGTTCGGATACCGGCGGGCGGGGCATCATGACTCCCAAAAAGCCCTGTGAGGGGACGGGGAGAGACCGCCTTGCCCGTGGATGACGACGGTAACGCCGAGCTCATCACGTACACGACGCGCTCAGTGGAGGAGAGCCACGACGCGATAGCGGCTCACTACTATGATCTGCGCCTCCAAGTCACCGGCGCCGCCGCCCGGTTCCGCACCAGTCTGCGCGTTGTCGACCTCGGTCCGCTGGTCGTCGGCGACGTCAGTTTCGGCACCGGGATGCGGATGGCCTTCGGCGAACCGGGCGTCTACCACGTGGCGGTGCCGTTACGGGCTGCCTTCGGTGTCCAACAGGGCCGCGACGACCTGGTGTTCGCCACCACCCGGCGGGCCGTCTTCTTCGATCCGGGGTACGGCATCGGCATCGACCACTGGTCGCCCGACTGCCACTCCCTGACCGTCAAGCTCGACAAGGACGCCGTGCTCAAGGCACTTGAGTCCCTGCTGGGCAGACCGGTGCGGCGCCCGCCGCGGTTCGAACCGTTCATCGATGTCAGCCGGGGCCCCGGCCGCAGCTGGGCCCAGCTGGTGCGCTGGTTCCTGCGGGACACCGAGGTCTCGGCCGGGCTGCTGAGCCGACCCCTGATCCGGGGCCGGATCGAACAGACCCTGGTCGAAGGGCTGTTGCTGGCCGCGGACCACTCCTACCGGGCCGAACTGGCGGGCCCGCCCCCGCCGATGCGGCCCGCCGCGGTGAAACGGGTCATGGACGCCATACAGGAACTGCCCGCCGAGCCGTACGACGCGGCGCGGCTCGCGGCGATCGCGCAGGTCAGTGTGCGCACGCTGCAGGAGGCGTTCCGCAAGCACGTCGGAGTGCCGCCGATGGCGTACGTCAGCGAGGTGCGGCTGGAACGGGTGCACGGGCAGCTGAGGGCGTCGGCGCCGGGGTCGACGACCGTGGCGGACGTCGCCTATCAGTGGGGCTTCGCCCATCTCGGGCGGTTCGCGCGGCGCTACCGGGAGCGGTTCGGGGAGTCGCCGTCGCAGACCCTGCGTGCGGCGCGCTGAACCGCGGGTCAGTTCCGCCGCGTTTTGCGGACAGGGCTCGCGCAAGAGGGAGCGACGCGGCCCCGGGACGGTCCTATCGTCGGGGGCACGGCGATGCCGGCCGCGCGGACCGAGCGGAGTCGGTGCCATTCGGTCCTGCGCGAAGCATCGCCGGGAGGGCCCGGCCGCTCCCCCTCCGACGCCTTGGTGGCCGGGCCCGGCCCCTCACCGGGCCAGGAGCGTGCGCACTCCCTCCGACGTGAGGGTGAGCGGGTGCGGGGAGCCCGCGTCGATGGTCAGGGACAGCTCGTCGGCGGGCCACTGCGCGGCCAGCGCCCCGAGCGGCACCAGGCGGTAGCGGCCGACGAAGGGCAGCAGCGCGGCCATCGCGGGTTCCGAGGTGAACACGGGCACCATGGGCTCGCCGCCCGGCTGCTCCAGCACGGGCAGGGCGACGGTGCCCGGGTCGGTGGCGTCCTCCTCGTTCGCGTCGTCGGGCACGGGCACCAGCACCTCGCTGCCCGCGAGCATGTTCAGCGCCGCGATGTCCTCGTGGTTGTCGACGAGCGCGTCCAGCGCCTGGCGGGCCGGAGTGTCGGTCTGGCGGTTCTCGGGTGTCTCCATCACAGATCCCCTGGTAGCGGCGGCGGTCCTGGGCCGCGTACCCGATCCGGAGCCCGGCATTCATGGGAGAGGATCCGGCTCCGGAATTTTCGTGATGTACCGCAACCATCGAGGCAAGTCGGCTGTCTCCCCTGGTATCAGAACCACGCACCCGTCGGGGGCCGCAATGCGAAGAATCAGAACCACCGGGGTGGCCGTAGCCGCTGTCGCCGCCCTGGCCCTCCCCGCCCTGCCCGCCGCAACCGCCTCGGCCGCCCCCACGGCGGCGACCACCGCGTGCCCGACCGGCTGGGGCAGCCTGCCGAAGGTGAGCTCCACCGCCACGACGACACCGGTCGAGAACATCAGGACCGGCCGGCACGCCTGCTACGACCGCATGGTCGTCGATCTGCCGGGGGCCGGGACGTCCGGGCTCGGCTACTCGGTCCGCTACGTCAGCAAGCTGTACCAGGACGGCTCCGGCCGCCCGATTCCGGTCGCCGGCGGCGCCGTCCTGGAAATCCGGGTCGCGGCGCCCGCCTACGACCACGAGACCGGCGCCCCGACCTATCCGGGCCGGGTGAGCAGGCCCCTGCCGGGAGTCGACCTCGCCGGTTACCGCACCTTCCGGGACGCCCGGTACGGCGGCAGCTTCGAAGGGGAGACGCTCGTCGGACTCGGGGTCCGCGCGCGCCTGCCGTTCCGGGTGCTGGTGCTCACCGACCGGATCGTCGTGGACGTCGCCCACAACTGGACCGGCGCCCGCTGAGTGTGCGGCCCCTCAGCCGGGGCCGGAACCGCTCTCGACCAGCTCGGCCAGTCTGGCCAGCGCCATACGCGTGCCCGTCTCGTTGTCCGCGGCGGGCACCGCGTCCGGCAGCCCCTCGTGCACCATCAGTACATCCGTGCCACCACCCTCGGCGTCCGTGAGGGTGGTGGTCATCGTCATCGTGCCCCGCATCGCGGGGTCCGGGCTCTCGAACTCCAGCTCCTCCACCACCCGTTCACCGGGCACCAGCTCGGTGAAGTGCCCGTGGTAGGTGTCGGTGTCCGACTCGGTCTTGCCGGTGCCGGCCGGCAGGTCGTAGGTGAGCGACACCCGGAAGGCGCCGCCCGCCCTGGGCTCGAAGCGGTGCACCCGCGCCGTCATCCCGTCCGGCACCCGCCAGCGCCGTACCGCGTCGGCGTCCAGCAGCGCGCGGTACACGGCCGCGCGCTCGGCGTTCACATGCCCGGTCACCCGCGTGGTGTGCATGGCCCGAACATAACGCGCTCAGTCCCGGGCCACCTCCAGGACCGCCTTCCCGGACACCTTGCGCCCGCGCAGCGCCCCGGCCGCCTCACCGAACCGCTCCCACGACCCCTGCCAGCCGATCCCGACACTCAGCGCGCCCTCGGCGGCGAGCCGGGTCAGCTCCGCGAGGTCCTCCCCCGCGGGTCACTCGTCGACGAACAAGGTCAGCGACTTCGCCGGGCCCACGGTCGCGTACGGCGGGAACACCGCGGGCTCCCCGGAGGTCCAGCCGACGCTCTGCAGGCTGCCGCCGGGGCGAGCGGATTCCGTACGGCGACGAGCTGCGGGCCACCCACGCTGTCGACGGCGATGTCGACCGGCCGCTCGATGCCGTCGACGCCCACCAGCACCTCGTGCGCACCGGCCTCGGCCGGCCCGGCACCGCGGGCCGCCGACCCCACGGAGGCGATCACATACGCGCCCGCCCGCGCCGCCAGCCGCACCGCGAACCGGCCGACCCCGCCCGACGCACCGGTGATCAGCACCCGCTTGCCGGGCCCGAGCCCGGCGGCCCGCAGGGAGCGCAGCGCCGCGATCCCGGCCACCGGCAGCGCCACCGCCAGTACGGGGTCCAGGGTGTCCGGCACCTCGGCGAGCGCGGCCACATCGACGGCGACGCGCTCGGCGAACGCCCCCGGCGTCATCGCCACCACCCGCGCGCCTGCCTTGGGCCCGGTCCCGTCGGCGGCGGCCTCGACCACCGCCCCGGCCGCGTCCGACCCGAGCACCGCGCCCTCGGGGACCCGGCCGGAGCGGGCGTCGTTGAGGTCGCCGTAGTTGAGCGACGCCGACCAGGGTACGCACGGACATGGCAACTTCCCCTTGATTTCTGACAGGTTGTCGCCCCCCTCATGATCGAAGGGGTCGTCGCCCGTCGGGGGCCGGTCACGTCAGGGCGTTCTCCAGGCGCCGTACCGGTGTGGTGTCGGGGTCGACGAGGAAGGCGGGGCGGGTCAGCCGGGTCGGCGCGTTGGTGACGGAGTTGTAGGTGAGCAGGAGGACGGCCCGGCGGTCGTCGGAGGTGTTGTTGGTGGAGGAGTGCACGATCGACGGGTGGAAGGCGGCGACGGTGCCGGCCGGGCCGAGTATGGGGCGTGGGGGGAACTTGGCGGTCAGCGCGTCGATCTCCTCCGGCGGGATGGCGTGGGCGAGCCGGGCCGAGACATGGTCCCGCCAACTGCGGCCCCCGGCCTCCCCGGTGGGCACCAGCCCGAGGGTGTGGGAGCCGGGGAGCACGGTGAGCGGGCCGTTCCCCTCGTGCACGTCGTCGAGGTGGAGGGCGATGTTCACGGCGGCGGGCTCGGGCATGCCGTCCTCGTGTGCCCAGAAGGCGTAGTCCTGGTGCCAGGGCCACGCCCGGCCCTCCCGCGGCGACTTCATGTTGACCTTGAACTGGTAGAGGTACACCGGCCCGCCGATCAGTGCCCGTGCCAGGTCCACCAGCGCGGGGTGGCGCACGAGTTCGGCGCACACCGGGTCGTAGCGGTGGCAGCCGTGCAGGGCGCGGACGGTGCGGGTGCCCTCCTCGTACACCACCTCCGGGCGCCCCGATCCGGCGATGGCCCGGACGCTCGCGCGCACCTTGGCGAGGGCGTCCGGGGGAAGGCTGTGCGGGGCGGGGCACCAGCCCTGGTCGGCGTAGGCGGCACGCTGCAAGTGGCTGCTCATCGGTGTCGTGCCCTCACACGAGGCCGGACGGGGCCGAGGCCAGGTGCGTGGCGTCCCCGATGGACCGTACGACCATCCGCTCGTCCTTGACGGCGAGGACGGAAACGCTGGTCAGCGGGAGGATCATGTCCAGCTGGCCCCAGCCGAGGTTCATCAGGCTGCCCATCAGGATGACCAGCGCGGAGTCATGGCCGACCACCGCCACCCGGGTCGTGCCCTCGTGGGCCGCCGGGGTGGCCGCGACGGCGGCCGTGACCGCCTCCCGCATGCGTTCGGCGACCTCCTTCTCCGGCTCCGGGAAGGGGTACACGCCGTGCGGTTTCAGCTCGCTGGGCCGTCCGTCGTCCCAGTTGGTGCGGACCTCCCGCAGTCTGGGGTCGGTGCGCACGCGCAGCCCGTGCTCGGCGGCCACGGCCGACGCCGTCTCCTGGGCGCGCCGCGCTCCGCTGGCCCACACACCGTGCAGCGGGACTCCGGCGAGCCGGGCCGCCAGCAGCCGTGCCTGTGCCCGGCCCTTCTCGGACAGCGCCGGGTCGCGCGGGTCGCCGTCGTAGTCCTCCAGGCCGGTGTAGGAGTCGGCGTGCCGGATCAGCCAGACCTCGCTGACTCCGGGGACCCCCACCAGATAGCGCTCGTACACCGAGCGCATGACCTGAAGAAAGCTCTCGCGTCCGTCACTCACCACGTTCTCCGTATCCGTGTTTCAGGGGTTCACCGGGGACGGCGGCGGCTCAGTCCGCCGTGGCCCGGCATTCGATGACGGCCCATACGTCCCCGGCCGGGTGGATGCTCGCGATATCGAAACCGGCCCGTGCCATCAGGGCGTTCCACTGCGCGCGGGTGCGGTGCTCGCCCTCGACCAGCACCAGCATGTCGAGGTCCAGCACCTTGCCCAGTTCGCCGGTCTCGCCGATCACCGAGTCCAGGACGAGCAGCCGGGCCCCGGGGGCGGTGCCGATGGCCTCGCGTATGCGGGAGAGCAGGCGTACGGCGTCGTCGTCGGCCCAGTCCTCCAGTACGCCGCGCAGGACGTAGGCGTCGCAGCCGGTGGGCAGGACGTCGAAGAAGTCCCCGATGCGCACCTCGACCCGCTCGGTCAGTCCCTGCGAGGCGAGGAACTCGTGGGCGCTCTCGGCCACCGCGGGCCCGTCCACGAGGACTCCGGTCGCCGACGGCACGGCGGTGAGCACTCCGGCGAGGAACTGTCCGCGGCCACCGCCTATGTCGGCGAAGCGGGTGAAGCGCGCGAAGTCGAAGGAGGTCAGGAAGTCGTCGGCGAAGTACTGGCCGAACTCCACCATCGCCGCGTCGAATTCGTCGCGGACCTCCTTGTGCCCGGGCCGGGCGAGGAAGTCGTAGAGGGGTTCCTCGTGGCGCAGCCGGAAGGCCGGGACGCCGGTGCGTACGGACTCCACCACGGCTCCGTAGGCGGCCAGGACGTCGGGTTCGGCGAAGAAGGTCGTCATGCCGCGCATGCCGCGGGGGTGGTCGGAGCGCAGCAGCTCGCCCATCGCGGCGAGTCGGAAGCCGTCCTCCGGTACCTCTGTCAGGGCGTCGACGGCGGCGGCCGCGCGCAGCAGTCTGCGCAGCCGGTGGGTGTCGGAGCCGGTCGCGGCGGCGAGGTCGGCGGTGCTGCGCGGGCCGTCGGCGAGGAGGTCGGGGATGTTCAGCTTGGCCACGGCGTACAGCACGAAGGCGGCCTTGAGGTCGACGTTGTACTGGTAGAGGCGCTGTGCCGCGGTGCGTTCGGAGGTCTCGGTCGGTTCCTGCCGCATGGGTCCTCTCTCGTTGCGGGGCCGGTCTCAGTCGTCGTAGCCGTCGAGGTCGGCGAGGAGGATCTTCGACACCGTGTAGGTGCCCTGTCCCGCCGCCACGAGCTTGCCGCTCTCGGAGTAGACGTCGCTGCGGGCGACGTAGATGGTCTTTCCGGCGGTCACCACCTCGCCGATGGCGTACACGCCCTCCTTGCGCACCGGCCGGACGAGGTTGATGTGGTAGTCGACGGTCAGGACGCTGTAGGTCTCCTCCAGAGAGTTGGCGGCCATGAACCCGGCGGTGTCGCCGACCTCGAAGAGCATGGCCGCGTGCAGGAAGTCCGCGTTCTGGGTCAGTTCGGGCTGGAAGGGGATCGCCACCCGTGCCACGCCGGGTTTCTGGATCTCGATGGTCTTGTCCAGGAAGCGGGAGATCCTGCAGCGCATGCAGCAGCGGGTCAGCTTCTCGAAGTGGCTGGCCAAGGCGGCTCCTCGGGAGTGCGGGGCGGGGCTGGGGCCTGTCGTTTGGATCATCGCGCCGTCGCGGGGTCTGGCACGCCCGTCTGCGGCGTTGTCGTCTGCACGCACCAGGCCCCGCTCGGGTCGGTTGCACAGCACCGTGGGTCTCAGCCGGGCTGATCCAAAGAAGGGCCCTAGGCACGGGACACGACCAGGCTGGCATTGATGCCGCCGAAGCCGAACGCGTTGATCAGGCAGTGTCGGATGACTCGCTCGCGCGGCTCACGGGCGATGTCGAGGTCGGCGAAGGAGGGTTCGGTCCGGTCGAGGTTGAGGGTGGGCGGTACGGTCCGGTGGCGCAGCGCCAGGAGGGCGGCGGCGAGGTTCAGCGGGCCGTTGGCGGCGAACGCGTACCCGAGGTGTCCCTTGACGGAGGTCACCACGGGCGGTCGCGCGGAGCCCGCGGACGCGGCCCGCACCGCCGCCAGTTCGGCCGCGTCCCCCTGCACCATGCCGGATGCCTGTGCGAGGACGCAGTCCACGGCGTCCGGTCCGAGCCCGGCGTCGGCGAGGGCGTCGGTCATGCACCGGGTGATGTGCGGTGCCGACAGTCCGGTGATGCCCTCTCCGCCGCTGTTGGAGGCGAACCCCGTCAGCTCACCGTGGATGTCCGCGCCGCGCGCCTCGGCGTGCTCGCGGTCCTCCAGTACGAAGACGGCGGCCGCCTCACCGACGATCATGCCGTCCCTGTCCCGGTCGAACGGGCGGGGTGTCCCCTCGGGGCCGCCACGGCGGCTGAGCGCCCTCATCGCCTCGAAACCGGACCAGGTGACCGGCGTGGTGACGGCCTCGGAGCCGCCCGCGACGGCCCAGCGGCGGGCGCCGGAGCGGACGGCCCGCATCGCCTGCCCCACCGCCTGGCAGCCGCTCGCGCAGGCCCCGGCGACCGTCACCTGCTCGCCCTCGATGCCGTGGCGCAGCGCGATCATGCTCGCGGCCATGTTGGGGATCAGGGACGGGATGAGGAAGGGGCTGGTCCTGCGGGGGCCCTGCCGTTCCTGTCTGAGTACGCCCGCCTCGATGCTGGGCAGTCCGCCCATGGCGACGCCGAGCCAGACCCCGCCCGCACGGCGTTCGGTCAGGCCGCTGGCGGCGAGTGCCCGGTCGGCGGCGAAGAGCGCGTAGCGCACGAAGCCGCTCATCCGGTCGGTCTCGAAGCGGAGCGGGCCGGGTTCGAGGGTCACGCGGGTGTCGTCGATCTCAGCGGCGTACCGGGAGCGGAACCGTTCGGGGTCGAAGCGGGTCACCGGGCCGATCCCGGAGCGTCCGGCGAGCAGGCCCTTCCACAGCTCGTCGACGTCCGCGCCGAGCGAGCAGACGACCCCCATGCCGGTGACCACCACGCTGCGCGGCACCGCGTCACCCGGTCAGGCCTGCTGCCGGGCCGTGTCCTGGGTCTGCCTTATGTAGTCCTCCAGGTCCCGCATCGTCTCCAGCTTGTCCATGGCGGACTCCTCGAAGTCGATGCCGAAGCAGTCTTCCAGGTAGAGCAGCAGCTCGATCATCTTCAGCGAGCTCATGCCCTCGATGGAGCTGTTGATGTGCGACTGCGGTGTGAGATGGGAGACGTCCCGCTCGACGAACTCGCCGATGTGCTTGACCAGTTTGTCGAACAGTTCCTGGTCCTGCTTGTCGTGCTGCATCGTGGTGGGCCTCCCCCATCGTCAACTTGCTTGTGTCTCGATCAACTTGCGGCACAGGTGGCGCTGGATCTTGCCGCTGGTGGTGCGCGGCAGCCTGGCGCGGGGGATCCAGTGAAGGGCGACGCCGGTGATCCCGAACGCCTCGGCTAGTGCGCGGCGCACCCGGTCGGCGGCCTTCTCCCGGTCGCCGGCCTCGGCGAGCCTTTCGTCCAGCAGCAGATGGAGCTGCTCGGTGAGCAGGTCCGGGTCCTGGACGCCGACGGCGACGACCGCCGGGGTGCGCGGGGAGCCGATGACGGCTTCCACGAACCGTTCGAGCTGGTCCGGGATGTAGTTGCGGCCGGAGATGATCACGAGGTCCTTGCGGCGGCCGGTGACATAGACCTCGCCGTCGAGCAGATAGCCGAGGTCGCCGGTGCGCAGGAAGCCGTCCGAGGTCGTCAACTCCCCACCGGGCCCCGGCAGGTACCCGTCGATGACGCTCGGCCCCGCCACCTCGATCTCGCCCACCGCCCGCTCGGGCAGTGCTCCGCCGTCCTCGTCGACGACGCGCAGCCGGTGTCCGGGCAGGACGCGGCCGACGCATATCATGCCGACGCTGCGCGGGTCGTCGGCGGCACGCGGTTCGGCGTACCCCTTGGCGGAGACGGCCTCGGCGTCCACGCGGTCCACCGCGTAGGGCCGCTCCACGTCGGAGATCGTCGCCGCGAGCGTGGCCTCGGCCAGCCCGTACACGGGCAGCAGCGTGGTCTCGGGGAGCCCGAACGGGCCGAAGGTGTCCTGGAACTCGCGCATGGTGTGCTCGTGCACAGCTTCCGCGCCGCACAGGGCGACCCGCCAGCTCGACAGGTCGAGCGGGCCCGGTGGGCGGCGCCGGGCGACCCGGGCGCAGATGTGGAAGGCCGAGCTGGGCGCCGGCGACAGGGTGCCGCCGTGGCGGTCGATCCAGCGCAGCCAGGACATCGGGTTGCGCAGGAAGTTCACCGGGTCGGCCAGGATCATCGGGATGCGGGCGTGCAGCGCGTAGGAGATCCCGATGAGGCCCATGTCGTGGAACAGGGGCAGCCAGCTGACCAGTGAGTCGTCGGGGCGGGCATGGATGGCCTCGGCGATGGCGCCGACGTTGGCGGTGATGTTCCGGTGCCGGACCATGGCCAGCTTGGGGACGCCGGTCGAGCCGGAGGTGGCCTGGAGGTGGGCGAGCGTGTCGGGGCGGGGCCGGGGCCGGTCGGGCGGTGCGTAGGTGCCGCGCAGGGCGTCGGGGGTGCTGACCGGGACCGGCAGGGCGGAGGCGAGGGGGCCCGTCAGCTCCGGGGAGGTGATGACGTGGCCGGCGCGGGCCTGTTCGGCCAGCGCGCGCAGGTTGGCCGTCCAGCGCCCGGTGCCGCCCCCGGTCGGCTCGGCCGCGACGAGCGGTACGACTCCGGCGTACAGGCAGCCCAGGTACAGCGCCAGGAAGTCGCGGGACGTGGGCAGGACGAGGATCACATGGTCGCCTTCGGCGAGCCCCTGCCTTCGCAGTCCGGTCGCTGTCTCGCCGATCAGGTGGGCGGTGTCCGCGCACGTGAGGGCGTACTCCCGCTCATCGCGTTCGATGACGCGGAAGGCGAGCCGGTCCGGGGTGCGGCGGGCACTGTCCAACAGCGCGTCGATCACGGTACCGGTCATCGCGCGTACCGCTTCACGAACTCGACGTCGGTGCGCCGGGAGGACTTCGCCAGCCAGTCGCGCAGTTCCCCGTGGCGGGAGTCGAAGTCGGCCTTCAGGCGCTCCTCCTTCAGCTCGCCGGCGGGGGTGTAGTACGGCTTCTCCAGCTCCTCCAGGAAGCGGATGTGCTGTTCCATGCCGGCCCGGCCGCGGTCGACGCTGCGGGAGTACGACTTCAGGCGGGCCCGCCGCTGCGGTCGCTGCTCGATCTCGAAGGCACGCTTGAAGAAGATGTCGTAGCTGTCGAGGATGCCCCGCTGGAGTTCGCTGGGGCGCATCCGGCGCGGGAAGATGCCGACGAAGGAGTAGTGCTGGTAGGTCGGCACCTCCATGATGATGCGGTGGTCCTCGACGTCCTGGCGGGCGCCGTAGAGCAGGTCCTGGAAGGGGTACTCGGCCAGGCACACGAAGACCGGGTGCATGATGCGGGCCTCGGCGCACCAGTACGCGGTGGCCTCGATGGCCTGGCGGTCCTGGACGTCCAGGCCGAAGATGATCGCGGAGTGGATGGCGATGTCGTTCTCGGCGAACCTCAGCAGCCTGCGGGTCTGTTCCGAGGGGTCGACGCGCTTGTTGAACGCCTCCAGGACACTCGGGTCCTCCGACTCCACACCCAGGCAGTACTCCTCGAACCCGGAGCGCTTGAGGTCGAGGACGAGGTCCATGTCGTCGGCGTGGTTGACCCGGCTCATCGCGATGAACTTGTAGTCGCGGTCCCGGAAGGTCTCGGCGATCTCCCGGCAGTACGCCTTGCGGGTGGTGAAGTTGAGGTCCGTGACGTAGAAGCGGTTGCAGCCGGTCTGGGCGTGGATGGCGTCCAGTTCGCTGCGCACGTCCTCGGCCGTCTTGGTGCGGAACTTCCGGCCGAGTAATCGGATGGCGTAGCAGAACGAGCAGTCGAAGGGGCAGCCGCGGGTCATGGAGACCGTGGCCCAGTGCAGTTTGGGCGCGCGGGCGAGGAGCCGGGGGTTGATGGCGTTGGCGATGTTGCCGTAGCGGGCGACCTGGTTGAGGACCATGTGCCCGTCCGCCGCGAGGTAGGCGAGGTTGTCGACGCCGGTGACCGGCTCTCCGCTCTCCAGTGCCCGGATCAGCTGCACGGAGGGGATCTCGCCCTCGGCGATGACCGCGTAGTCGGCGTAGCGCAGGGCCTCGTAGGGGGCGAACGCGGCATGCGGTCCGCCCATGACGACCACGCAGTCGGCACGCTTCTCGCGCTTGATCAGTTCCAGTGCCTCGATGTTGGACCAGAAGTGCGTGGCGAGCGCGGAGATGAGGATGTAGTCGAAGGAGGCGAGCGGGAAGTCCTCGGGTTTCTCACCCCAGAACATCTGGCACATCTCGACGTGCGCGTCCGGGAACTCCTGCTGCACGAAGGAGGCGACGTAGTAGATGCCGTCGTTGTAGGTCGTGGCCAGGGTGGAGGCGTCGGGATAGGCGTCGTGGAAGCCGAGTTGGACGCAGAGGATGTTCAGCTTCCTCATGCCGGGGTCCCCGTGGGGCTGGCCTGGCGCTCGGCGTGGCGGCGGGCGAGTTCCGCGCGGAGCCTGGTCTTCATCTCCTGCTTCAGCCGGGCGGCGATGCGTTCGGGGTCGTTGACCCGGCGCTGTGCCCAGGCGAGCAGGTCGCGTGCCTCGCTGCGGTTCATGTGCGGGTGCTTCCACACCAGGTTGTACAGGTCGTGCTTGCTGAAGTCCGGCTCGTCGATCAGGTGCTCCATCTGGCGGTAGAGCCGGGTGCCGTGGAACGGGGTCAGCAAGGTCAGCTGACAGGCGAACAGCCCTTCCTGGCTGAGCTGTTCGATGTCGTACCGCATGTCCTCGATGGTGTCCTCGGCGAAGCCGACCATGAAGGTGCCCAGCGCGCGGCGGCCGTTGTCGATGAGTTCGCGCACGGTCTGGCGGACGTTGTAGACGTCGTCGCGCTTCTTCACGTCGGCGACGTTCTTGTCGCGGTAGGACTCGATGCCGACGATGGCGCCGTCCATGTACCGGTCGGTGAGTTCGGGGATGCGGCCGCGGATGAGGTCGGCGCGGGTGAGGCAGATCCAGGGCAGTTCGCGTTCGGCGAGGGCGTCCACGACCTGTTCGGCGAGCTTGTTGGTGAGGAAGAAGCTCTCGTCGTAGATGATGACGTGGGCGACCTTGGCGTCCCGGTACTCGTCCAGGGCCGCGTAGGTGTCCTCCATGAAGATGGCTTCTTCCCTGGGGTTGAAGATCGGCGTCGAGCAAAAGGTGCAGCCGATGTTGCAGCCCCGCTTGGAGTACAGGTAGCCCACCGGGGAGCTCGTGCCGCGGAAGCCGCTCTCCCCCAGCATGGCGGGGTGCCGCACCCGGGGGAGCGGCTTGTCGTAGACGTACTGGTGGATGGGGGCCTCGCCGGCGCCCTTCACCAGCCGGGTGAAGTACGCGTCGATGCCGGGTGAGAGGACGCCGTAGTTGCCCGCCCAGATTTCCTTCACCCCGGCCTCGCGGGCGCACTTGGCCATCTCGATGGCGACCGGCGTGGACCAGGTGTAGAAGCTGAGGCCGACCATGTCCCAGTTCTCGGCGTACAGCGCGTCCAGGTACTCCTGCCAGGTCGGGTACTCCAGGATCTCCACGTCCGGCACATTGTGCTTGATGAATCGCAGCCCGGTCGGCGGGCAGGTAACGGAAAGCCGGTCCTCGATGTCCACCGCACAGGTCCACGCCATATAGGTATCGGTGCGGTCGTACCAGTTTCCGCCCACGCCGTCGGGCTCGACTAACGCTTCTTTGGGAGCTGTCGCCAGGAGCACTTTCTTCATCGTGTCCCCTTCGCTTCGAATGCATGCTGCAGCGCGATAACGCCGGTAAAGGCTTCGATTTCGGGAGTGCTCCGATTTTTTGACCCTAGGTTTGCGTCATCCGGCCAGTCAACCCACGCGTGACGCTCCGGCCAGTGCCGCGCACATATTCACGCCACGGCATCCCCCGGCCCGAGGATCTTCGGGGGACGCCGACATCCGACATCAGAGGGGCGCGGCCCGGACCGCGGGCAGGTACGCCGCGTCCGTTCCCAATGGCCGGATCGGTCGCCTGTGCGCCTTGGTCAACTGGGGTGCGTGGCCTGTTTCCTCGCGCGGGGGTTCACCGCGGCGGGCGCGAACGCGTCGGCGGGGAACTCCTCCTGGAAGTCGAAGAGCTTCGCGAGCTGCCAGCCCCAGTCGCGGACCCGGCTGTCGCAGGAGCGGTGCACGGCGGCGAGGGTCTCCGGGGGAATCCGTCCCGGCGCCACACGGTCGCAGAAGCGCAGGAAGTACGAGAGGGTCGGGCCCAGCGCGAGCTCGTGCGCGACCCGTTCGACGACGTCCCAGTCGACGTGCCCGTCGGCGATCTCGGGGATGGTGTAGGCGAACGGGCGCAGTGAGCAGCCCCCGTGGATGGCGACCTCGTTGTAGTACCGGCTGAGGTTGAGCCAGACGTGGTCGGCCGGCGACAGGGTCTCGCCCACGCCGAGGCCGCTGGGGACCGCGCGCTCGAAGAGCGGGGTGACGTCGGCGTCCAGGGCGACGTTGTGGTGCACGTCGACGGCGGTGAGCACGACCGCCCGGTCCGGGAGGGCGTAGAGCGGATGCGCCTGGTGGGCCCGCGCCACCGCCACGACCTCCGGGTCGGTCACCTCGACGGTGCGCACGAAGGAGGCGAGTTCGTAGTGGTGCAGCTCGGTCTCCGCCACGTCCCGCAGGTCACGGTCGCGCAGGGCGCCCAGCTCCGGGTCGAAGACGGCGTGGCGGAACCCGAGTCCGTACAGGACCGCCTTGGCGGTCTCGATCTGTTCGCGCGGGACGAGGATGTCCCCGTCGCCCATGAGCCCGACGGAGTGTCCGGGGAAGTGCCGCGGGAGCAGTTCCCCGCCCTTGAAGGTCAGGGTGCGTACTCCCCTGCTCGTCAGGGCCTCGGTGACGTCGAGGAGCGCCCGGAGCTGATGCCGCCACACCGTGTCGTAGGCCCGCTGCCGCGCGTCGAGGGTCCCGGAGGACAGCGCGAGCAGCGAGTCGATGTTCCGTGACCGCAGGAACGACCGCATGTCGTCGTCGCAGGGGCCGAGTCCGGGGTCGTCCGCGCGGTCGGCGCACCACTGCAGGAGCCGGTACGCGGTGTGGGCTCTCGTCAACCCGGCTACTCCTTCACGGGGCGGTCCGCCCGGAGGGAAATCCTCGCCGACACGGCCACGGTGTGCTCGTCCAGGTCCGACAGCAGACCGACCACCACCGACTTCGATCCCCTGACGGAGACGGCGACGGAATCGGCGACCTCCCCGAGAGTTCCGCGGATCGCGCGCACCAGCTTCGATACATCGGCGGAGTTTCGCAGCGACAGGCTCACGGACACCGGCGTTCCATCGCTGAATTCCAGGCTCTCGGACACCACGGATCACTTCCTCGGACTGGGAGGAGCACGCAAGGAACGATTCCAGGCTATGGCACGGCTGCGGAATGGGCACCTCATGGAGTCCCCTCCCCGATGGGCAAGAGACTCTTTCGGCCGACCCTTGCGTCGGGCGCTCGGGCGCGCCTAGGCTGATCGATCTCGTGATCAGTACCGAGTCACCAGCTCCGCCCGACCCCCACACAAGGACCGGCGAAATGGCTGAATTATCGGCACTGCCCGTTGCCGATCGGATCGATCTCGTACGGGCCACCCTGATTCCGTTTCCCGAGGTTTCGGTCGATTATCAGCGCGACTGTTTTTCCCGGATCGTCGATACGCACGGTCCGCTCACGGTGTTCGAGTACCTGAAGCGGCGCAGAATCGTCAACGCCGCATTGGTGAGTCATGCCTGGCATCCCGTCGTAAGGGATCCCGACGGCCCATTCCGGCTCTACCAGGAGGCCGGTCTGGCCGTCCGCGAGCTGCACCGGGCGGAGCTCGGGCGGCTCGGTGAACTGCTGCGCGGTCTGGGCGTACCGGTCATCGCCTACAAGGGCCTGGCCCTGGACCTGCTGCTCGGGAACACGGACGCGCCCTCACTCAGCAGCGACATCGATCTGCTCGTCCGGCACAAGGCCCTCCCGCAGGCGCGGGAGGGTCTGGTCTCCCTGGGCTACGAGCCCGACCTGCGGGTGGACAGCGGCAAGGTCCGGCGCATGCCCGCCCGCCTCACCCGCATGACCGAGGAATCGCTGTACTCCTTCGGGCAGTTGATGCCGTACGAGAAGGTCGTGCCGATGCCCGCACTGGAGCGGCACGGGTCGCGGTTGCGCGCGCTGATGCCGCACCGGTTCTGCTTCGTCGACGACCGGCTGCACTTCAAGCTCTCGGTCGATCTGCACTACACGCTCAACATGCTCACCGACGACGTGGGCACCCGGGTCAAACCGTCCGAGGACGACTGGTGGGCCGACACCCGGACCATCCGGGTCGGTGACACGGAGGTGGCGACCCTCAGCGACCGGGTCCTGACCTGGACCCTGCTGCACCGCCTCTACGCCGACTGCATGCTGCTGAACGATCCCAACATCAAGGCCCTGTGTCACCTCAAACTCCTGTGGAGACAAGGCCGGTTGAACACCACCCACGTCATCGAGGACGCCCGTCGCTTCCCCTATCTCGCGCCGAGCCTGTACTACGCGCTCCGCGCGGCCGGACGGATCTGCGCCTTCGACGTCCCCGGGCTGCCGGACCCGGAGAGCCTTCGCGCCACGACCGCCCCGCTGCTGAACCTGGGCGACTGTCTGCCGGCCTTCCTCGACCTGGGTGTCCTGGCCGAGTTGGGACCGCACGAAGGACCGGACGAGCAGATCACAGTCCGCGTCCACTAGGTCCAGTCCGCGGGCAGTGAGTCCAGGATGCGGCGGGTCACCGCCGGCTCGTCCTCGGTGGCGTCGACGGTCACCAGGGGCCAGTGCGCGCGGAAGCTCTCCGTGAGGCGCGCCAGGGACGCCGTCTGGTGGGCGAGTCGGCGGGCCGCCGCCTCGGCCGAGTCGTCGGGACGGTTCGACGCGGTGGTGCTCTTGCGGATCTCGATGCGTGACTCGGCGATCCGCGTCGGCAGGTGGAGCAGGACGCCGAAGACGCGGCTGTCGGCGGTGAGGGCGTCGGCGAGTACGGGCACATGCCGTTTGTCGCGCGGGGAGCCGTCGAGGACGAGCGTGCTCGCGGCCACCTCGTCACGGATGTGCCGCAGGAACCGCTCGTACTGGGCGGGGGTGATCGGCGATCCGTCGGCCACGGTGGTCCGCGCGCCCTCGTCCCCGGCCGCCGCGAGCGCCCGCAGCCAGTCGCCGACGGAGACCGAGACCCCGCCGAGGCCGCGCGCGACCGCCTTCGCCTGTGTGCTCTTGCCCGCGCCCGGCACACCCAGGACCGCGATGATGGGAGGGAAGCTCACCGGGCCGACGCTACCGGAAGCGGAGGCGTCCTGTTCGGTGCCACCACGCCTCACTACCCTGGGATCATGACACCCGCCGACTTACCCCGCTTCGAGATCGACGGCCGCCGGGCCACCGCCGAGGACCTGTTCGGTCCGCTGCTACGGGCGTACGGGCACTTCACCGCCATGCAGGTGCGGGAGGGGCGGGTGCGGGGGCTCCCACTGCATCTGGCCCGTCTCGACTCCGCCCACCGTGAGCTGTTCGGCACCGGTCTCGACGGCGAACTGATCCGCGGGCGGATCCGGCACGCGCTCGGCGACGACGTGCGGGACGCCTCCGTGCGGGTGCAGGTGTACGCGACGGGCGGCGGGGACGGCTTCGCCGTACTGATCGCCGTACGGCCGCCGAAGGCCGCGCCCGCGTCACCCCGGCGGCTGCTGAGCGTCCCCTACCAGCGGGCCGTCGCCGAGGTGAAGCACATCGGGGACTTCGGGCAGTCCTACTACCAGCGGCTGGCCCGGCGCGGCGGGCACGACGACGCCCTGCTGGTGGCCGCCGACGGCACGGTCTCCGAGACCGCCACCGCCAACATCGGGTTCTTCGACGGGCCGGCCGTGGTCTGGCCCGACGCCCCGCTGCTCGCCGGGATCACCATGCAGCTGCTCGTGGCACACGGACCGGAGTCGGAGCGGCGGGTCGTCAGGGTCGCCGATGTGCCGTCGTTCCAGGGGGCGTTCGTGGCGAACTCCCGTGGGATCGCGGCGGTGTCGCACCTGGACGGCAGGGAGCTGCCGGTGGACGTGGACCGTACGCGGGCCCTGATCGAGACCTACGACAAGCTGGCGGGGGACCCGGTGTGACGTCGGCTCACCGGGTCATGTCGAGCACGACCTTGAGGGAGTCGCGGGCGTCGGCGACCGTGCCGAAGGCCCGCTGCACCTCCGTCAGCGGAATGTGATGGGTGATCAGCGCGTCGGCGTCCACCGCGCCCTTCTCCATCAGTTCCAGCCCGCGCGCGAAGTCCACGTCCCCGGCGCCGTAGCTGCTGACCATCGTCAACTCCCGCCGCCAGAAGAGCTGGTTGAGGGTGAGCGGCATCGGGGCGGCCGGAGCGGGGGCGCCGAAGAGAAGGATCGTGCCGTGCCGGGTGAGGGCGCCCGACGCGGCCACCAGGGCCTCCGGGGCGCCGGTGGCCAGGATCGCCACGTCGGCGGCCCGGCCGTCGTTCACCCGGCGGACCTCGCTGGCGAGGTCGGCGTCGGTGTCGAGCACCAGGGTCGCCCCGGCACGCGCCGCGGCCTCACGGCGGTAGCCGACCTTGTCGACGGCGACGACCCGGTCCGCGCCGGCCGCCAGGGCGATCTGTATGTGCAGCAGTCCGAAGACGCCGCAGCCCAGGACCAGCACGCAGTGGTGGGGTTCGAGACGGGCCAGCGCCTGGGAGTGCAGGGTGCACGCCAGCGGTTCGGCCAGTGTGCCCGCCGGGAAGGAGAGGCCGGGCGGGAGCGGGGTCAGGCCCCGGTGGGCCAGCTGCGCGGGGACCCGGACGTACTCGGCCATGCCGCCGGGTTCGATCTCCACCTGCTCCTCGCAGACGGCGTGATGGCCGGACCGGCAGGCGTGGCAGGTGCCGCAGGGTATCTGGTTGCGGACCACGACCCTGTCCCCCACCGCCCAGGCCTCCGTGCGGGACGCGGCGACCTCTCCGCTGATCTCGTGGCCCAGGATGCGCGGGCTCTTCGGCACCCGGAACCACTCCATCACGTCACTGCCGCAGATGCCGCTCGCCCGCACGCGGACGAGGACTTCCCCGTCCCCGATCACCGGGCGGGGATGTGACTCGACGCGGACCGTGCGGTTGTCGTGGTAGCGGGCGACACGCATCCGTCCCGCCCCGGCCGCGGTGTCCTCGGGTGTCATGCTGCTGCGCCTCCTTGTGGTCGGTCGTACCGGCGGTGCCCGGCCTCAGGCGCGGCCCACCTCCCAGTGGCCGTCGCTGTCGACGGTGACGAGCGCTCCGTCGAACTTCTCCCCCAGGTCCGTCAGCACCGTCCGGACGAACGGGTCGAACACCGTCGGCGGGTCGTACCCCTCGAAGGCGAACCCCGGTGGTCTGCGCGCCGCCAGGCCCGGGGTGGCGACCTGGTTGCGGGGCATCACCTGCACGACGGAGACATGGGTTGCGCTCAACTCCTCGGTCAGGGCCCGGAAGAAGGCCAGGGCCCCCGCCTTGGAGGCCGCGTAGTGGGCCCGTCCCGGCGCCGGTTGGAGTGCGGCGACCGAGGTGACGGCGAGGATCAACGCCCGCGGCCGGGTGAGGAGTTCGGGTAGCACGGCGGAGACGGCCACGAACTGTCCGCGGAGGTTGACCGCCATCACCTCGTCCCACTCCTCCACAGTCGTCGCGAGCACCGGGTGTCTGGGGCCGTGACCGTAGGAGACGGCGCTCAGGATCAGGCCGTCGACCGGGGCGCCGTCGTGCCAGGCGCGGATGGCGGCGTTGGTGGACGGAGCGTCCGTCAGGTCGGCCTCGATGTGGTCGACGAGCGGGTGGCGGGCCATCTCGGCGGGCGGTGGCCGGCGGGACAGGACTCCGACCCGGCGTCCTGTCGAGGCGATCGTCGCGGCGATGGCGGCGCCGATTCCCCGGGAGCCCCCTGTGGTGAGGATCGCTCCATGGGTCACGGGCGGCCCCCTCGCTGTCCCGCCGGCCGGCGGATCTCCTCCAGGTGGGGCAGGCAGGCGGCGAGCACCTCGTCGGGCGGGCCGCCGGAGTCGATCGGCACCATGTGGTTGGCGGCGGCCAGCTCCAGCAGCAGCCGCTGCAGCTCGGCGTACTCCAACGGGTCGAACCCCGCGTCCGCCTCACCCGGTCGCGCGCGCAGTCGGCGTGCCCCGGTCTCCGGCTCGGTCCACAGGAGGAAGGAGACGTCCGGTCGGATCAGTCTGCGGCACAGGTCGATGAACCACAGATCGCTGAAGAGTGCGTCCAGCACTGTTCGGCGCACCTCGGGCAGCCGGAGCAGCAAGGTGCCGACGGACGACAGGGCGTAGCGGTCGGTGATGACGGTACGGCCCTCGCGCAGGGCGGGTTCGATGACGGTACGGCAGTGCTGGATCCGGTCGACCATGTAGGCGACCTCGAAGGCGAGCGGGTCGACCAGGTCGGTGCGGCCCTGGTCGCGCAGCAGCCGGAAGAAGTCGGTCTCCCGCATCCGGGTCGTGGGCAGCCTGGTGGTGAGCACGGGTACACCGGCGGCCGTCAGGTGGTCGCGCAGGGACGCGGTGAGGGTGGTCTTGCCGGAGCCGTCGAGGCCGTCGACGGTGAGGAGTCTGCCGGGTCCCGGGTTGGGGCCGAAGGGCAGTTGGGGCGCGTCGCTCCACGTCATCCGGTCCGCCGTCCGTCCCGCTCGTGAGCGAAGAACTCCCGCACCGCCGACACCACCGCGTCGGTCTCCCGCTCGCCGAGGTCGGGGCGCAGCGGCAGGCACAGCAGATGGTCGGCGAGGTGCTCGGCGACCGGGAACGCGCCCTCGCCCAGGCCGAGCCCGGCGAAGGCGGGCTGGCGGTGGATGGGGCGCGGATAGCGGACGACGGCGTCGATGTCCCGTGCCTTGAGATGGGCGAGGAGCGCGTCGCGCCGGTCGGTGTGGAGCTGGAAGAGGTGGTAGACGTGTTCGTCGCCGGGTGTCTGGAAGCCCACGGGCAGTCCGGCGAGCGCGGCTCGGTACCGCGCCGCCCGCTCGGCGCGCGCGGCGTTCCAGCCGTCCAGGTACGGGAGTTTGTGCTGCAGCACAATGGCTTGCAGGGCGTCGAGTTTGGTGTTGTGCCCCTGCTCGCTGTGCACCTTGCGCTGTCGCTGCCCGAAGTAGCGCAGGCCGCGTACGCGCTCGGCCAGTTCGGTGCTGTTCGTGGTGATGATCCCGGCGTCGCCCGCCGCGCCGAGGTTCTTGCTGGGGTGGAAGCTGAAGCAGCCGAGCACACCGATGGAACCCACGCGTCGGCCGCCGACCCGGGCTCCGACGGCCTGCGCGCAGTCCTCGACCAGCTGGATGCCGTGCCGTTCGCAGAGGTCGAGGACGGGTGCCAGGTCGAGCGGCAGTCCGAAGAGGTGCACGGCCACGATCGCTCGCGTGCGGGGGGTCACCGCCGCTTCGAGGGCGTGGGTGTCCATCAGGTAGTCGTCCGGGCGGGCGTCCACCAGCACTGGGGTGGCTCCGGCGCGGGTGATCGCGAGGGCGGTGGCGTGGAAGGTGTTGGCGACGGTGATCACTTCGTCGCCGGGGCCGATGTCCAGTGCCTCCAGGGCGAGCGTCAGGGCGTCGGTCCCGCTGTTCACCCCCAGGGCGTGCCCGACGCCGATGTACTGGGCGAACGCCTCCTCGAACCGTCGTACCTCCGGCGAGAGGATGGCCTCGCCGGACAGCAGCACGCTCTCCATGCCGGCGAGGACCGGCGCGAGAATCGGCGTCAGCTCGAACCGGCTGTTGGTCCGCTCCACGGCCATCCGCTTCCCGCGCGGCTCGAACCGCCGCAACGGCACGCACTCCCCGAGCAGTTGCCGCAGGCGTTCGTCCCCGGGCAGCAGCTCGGCCATCTCGCGTACGGCGGAGAGGGTCGGGGTGCGCAGGGGCCGTACCGTCGCCTCCGGCGACTGCAGAGCGAGTCGGTTCTCGAACTCGGTGTGGAGCAAGGGGTGTTCACCGACCAGGTTGGAACCGACGAGCAGCACCTCGTAGGGACCGCTGAGTTCGGCTCGCTCGGCGACCGCTCGCGCCCCGGTGACCAGTTCCCCGGCCGCGCGGTCCACGATGCCGCGGGCGCACTCGTCGCCCTCCTCGGCGGCCCGCAGTACGAAGGGCGCGAAGGAGGCGATGAGCACCTTGGGTTCCTCGGAGCCGTGGACCAGATCGAACAGGTCCTCCTGGCCGATGTCCCGCCATTCCCGTACCGACCGGGTCAGCCGGGTGCGCGGACCGCGTCCGTCCCCGGCGCGGACGACGGCGCGCAGTCCGTGCAGGCCGATGTCGAAGCCGCCGCCCTCGTCGGCGAGGAAGTAGTCCTTGCCGGAGGCGCGGGCGGCCAGCCCCTTGGCCGGGTTGACGGCGCTGAAGCCGGTTCCGGTGCCGCAGATGACGACGACCCGGTCGACGGCCTGTCCGTCGTGGACCAGCAGGGGTCCGATGTCGTTGGTGACCCAGACCTCGGCGGCGTGGTGGAGCGGGGAGGCGGGCCGGTCCAGCAGGGCGGTGGCGAAGTCGTCCAGGGCCCTGCGGGTGGAGGCCGTGGACAGGCACAGCCACACCGCGTGCAGGGTGTCGACGTCCGCCGGGCGGCGCTGCCAGGCCTCGCGCATCAGGTCGTCGAGGTGGGTGAGGGCCCGCTGCTGTCCCACGCTCCGGGGATTGCAGCTGGGGCCGTCGCTCCGCACGCACGGCGCGTCGTCCCCGTCGCGCCAGAGGGCGATCCGGGTCAGGGTGCCGCCGCCGTCGACGAGCAGCCGGGCGGCGCTCACCGCTGGCCGGCGGTGGCTCGCGGGGGCAGGGTCCGTGCCAGGGCGGCCAGCGCGTCGGCGGCCGCCGTGAACTCCTCGTGCGCGACCTCGTCGACGACCACGCACTCGCCGATCGAGACCGGCAGTACTTCGTGGAGTACGCCGTTGCGGACGCGGCGGATCACGTCGATCTCCGCCCAGGTGGCCGCGGTTTGGGAGGCGGGCAGGGCGACGTGGAGACCGCAGTGGGTGAGGCAGGCCAGGATGCGGTCCTGGGTCGCGGCGTCGCACAGTCCGCGGTGCCGGCTCATCACCGTGGCGAGGGCGAGGCCCACGGCGATCGCCTCGCCGTGCCGGTACACCTCGAAGCCGGTCGCGGCCTCCAGCGCGTGCCCGAAGGAGTGGCCCAGGTTGAGCAGCCGGACCAGGGACCGCTCGAAGGGGTCGTCCTTCAGCAGGTGCATCTTGTAGACGGCGGCGTCGCGGGTGATGGCGGTGAGCGCGTCGATGTCGTGGGGCGGGCCCTGGTCGAGTTTCTCCAGTTTGCCGAAGAGCGGTGGGTGCAGGATGCCGACCTTGACCGCCTCGGCGAGGCCGCCCCGGATCTCGCGCGGGGGCAGGGTGCGCAGGAGTTCGGGGTCGACGAGGACGGCCGCCGGGTGGTAGAAGCCGCCGAGGAGGTTCTTGGCGCCGTTGTGGTCGATGCCGGTCTTGCCGCCGATGGCCGCGTCGAGCTGGGCCACCAGCGAGGTCGGCACATTAATGTACGGCAGCCCCCGCATGACGACCGAGGCGACGAACCCGACGGAGTCGACGACGACCCCGCCGCCCAGCGCCACCAGCACCGAACGTCGCTTCACGCCCCGGCTCAGCAGCGCCTCGATGACGCTCTGCTGCACGGGCCAGGACTTCGATGCCTCCCCGGCGGGGATGATGATCGGCTCCGCCCGGATGCCGTCGGCGCCGAGCATGTCGAGTGTGCGCTGGAGCAGCAGGTCGGCGACGTCGGTGTCGGTGATGACGAACGCGGACTCGGTCAGGCCCAGTCGTCCCAACAGGCCCGGCAGGTTGTCGAGTTCGCCGGGACCGATGATCACCGGGTAGGTGTCCTGGCGTGTCACCGCGACGGAGAGCGTTCCGTCGGGGTCCTCACGTAAGTCCAGCGTCCCGTGTCCCAGTGGCATCGGCTGTCTCCTCCTCGTGGTGACTTCACCGGCGGTCTCCATGACCGGGCATCGCATGACCACCCTGGCAGGCAGACGTGGTGGCACCAGGCTGGAAAGCGGCGGATGACGGGGGAACCACTCGCGTCGTGGGCGGCCGGACGGCCGCTCGGCACAACGGGCTGTGCGAGGTCCCTCATCCTGGATCAACTACCCAGTGCCATCAACCCCGTTGGCTCATTACACGCCAGCCGGGGAGCGGCGGCCGGGCACGTCAGATGACGTCCGCTTCTTCGAGCGAGGTGATGAAGGCCCGGTACTCGTCGTCGTCGAGCCGCCGGGAGGCGAGCACGTCGGGCGTCTCGTTGGCCCGGCCGAACTTCCACAGGTAGCTCCGGCTGTCGGGCTGGAGCTGGAGTGCGCAGGGCTTCTGGGCGGGGCCGCGGCAGAAGACCGAGAAGGCGGTCTCGTCGGGCATGGCCGTCTTGTGGATGGTGGAGTGGTGGAGGGTGTACGAGCTTCCGGCGCTCTGCACGGTGGCCAGCGCGGGCCGCAGCCCCGTGGTCTCCAACTCCTGGACGCTGGCGCCCTCGTGGGTGCCCGCCGGCTGGTCCAGGGTCCACAGCCCTCGCCCCGGCCCGCTGTCCTCGGGCCGCTCCAGGTCGTAGATCGTGTGGACGTAGGAGCCCGCGAGCAGCGCGGAGGAGAAGGAGAACCGGTGGTTGTGGGGGATGTCCTCCAAGCCCTTGGTGAAGCGGTGGAGCCGGATCCGCAGCCCTCGGTCGAGGGCGTCGTACAGTACGATGTACGTCAGCTCGTAGTGTTTCTCGGCGAGTGGGCGCAGGTGTTCGTCCTGCTGGGCCTCCCTCACCATCCGGCGTAACAAGCCCCGGTCGGCAGCCAGGTGCCGCACGATCTCACCGGAGATCCGGCTCGCGCTGTCGAAGTCGTTCCAGTCGATCGATATGTGGTCGAGCCAGTCGGATTCACTCATGGAAAGTCCTTATGCCTCGGTTCACCGTCGTGCTGCCCCACCATAGGGTCACTTGGTTGGTGCGGCCATGAATCGTCCGGACGAGCCCCGCGAGGGCGACGGAATCGTTTCGGTTCTGGCCGACGCCCCGCTCCTCGCTCCCCTGTCCGCCGCCTTCCACGGCGAGGTGCGTACCGCACTGCCCGACGAGGGCCCGGTGCGGGCCGTTGTGGTGGGGGCTTCGCTGGCCAGGGCGGACGGCGACGAGCCGCGCTGTGTCGCGGTGTTGGCCCGGCGCGCCCGGAAGGCCGCACGGATGCTGGCCGGGCAGCGTTCCGGGGTGCTGGTGTGCGTCCTGTCGCTGCCCGGGGACGCCCCGAAAACCGGTCGACCGCCTTGCCAGGCATTGTCCGGATTCGTGCGGTGCGCGGCGGCCGAGCTGGCGTTCTACGGTGTCGAGGTGCGTGGGGTGATCCTGCGCGAGGGGGATGCGCAAGGGGCGCGGCTGGTGCGCGCGCTGGCGGAGCGGCCCTCGGAGGGGTCGGTGTTCCTGGCGGAGCGGCCCTCGGAGGGGTCCGTGTTCCTGGCGGACTGCGGGGAGGTCGCCCGCGTCGGGGCACCGGCCGTGGAGCGCGAACTCCTGCGTGTCGCAGGGCGTCCCACCACGGCGCAGGTGGCGCACGCGTTCGGGGCGCCGGGCCCGCCCGACATGGCGGGCCGGGTGGTGATCGTGACCGGCGGTGGCGGCGGGATCGGGCGGGCCGTGGCGACGGGGCTCGCCGCGGAGGGCGCCACGGTCGTCGTGGCCGACCTGGGCTGCGACGCGGACGGGCGGGGCCGGGACCCGGGGTTCGCCGAGGACACCGCGCGGGAGATCGTCCGGCGGGGCGGGCGGGCGGTCGCGGTGTGCGTGGACGTGTCGCGTGCCGAGGAGTGCCGGGAGCTGGTGGCGCGCACGGTGCGGGCCTTCGGCCGGGTCGACGCGCTGTGCCATGCGGCCGGGGTGGTCCGTCAGGCACTCGTCCAGGACGCCACGGACGAGGACTGGGAGGCGGTACTGGGCGTCCATGTCGCGGGCGCACGGCACCTGGTCGAAGCCTGTCTCGGCCCGATGGCCGAGCGGGGCCACGGCCGCATCGTGCTGTTCTCCTCCCGCTCGGTGACCGGCTCCCCCGGCCTGAGCACCTACTCGGCCGCCAAGGGCGCGGTGCTCTCCTACGCCCGGTCGGTCGCCGAACAGGTCGCGGGCAGCGGGGTCCACGTCAACGTCGTACTGCCCAGCGGGCGGACCCGGGCCTCGGCACCGCAGGCCCCCAACGCGCGCCGCCGCCGCATCGAGCTGATGCGCGCCCGCCACCACGGCATCACCGACCCGGTCGCCTACCGTGCCGCGCCCGAACAGGACCCGGAGAACAACGTGGCCGCGATCAACTGGCTCTGCGGCCCCGACGCCGCCCACGGCCTCTTGGTCGGCACGGGCGGCGGACGCATCGAGCTCTACCGGCCCGGCACCGTGGACCGGCCTGCTCCGGGCGGGGACACCGGCCCGTAGGCGTGCTCGGTGCTCCCGGCCGGGAGCCCGCGCCGCACGCCTTCCCCACCGCGCAGGAGGCCACGCTCACTCATCGCGTGAGCGCGCCTCCCGTCAGCAGACCGTGGTCGGCGGCGGCTGCCGCGACCCGCCCGAACATCACGTCGTCGAAGCCGCGCGCCCCGGTGTCCGGGCCGCGCGCCAGGGCGTACGAGGTGTTCATGAGAGCCGTCCAGACGATCCCCCTGCGATAGGCGTCGCGGGGAAGGCCGCCGTAGGTCTCCAGCAGCCGTGACTCGTGTCTGCGCCGCTGTTCGGGCGTCAGGCCCAGGACGACGAGCCGTGCCACGTCCAGGCCGGGGCTGCCGCGCTGCACGAGCTGCCAGTCCACGAGGACGGCGTCGGGCGACTGCGGGAGGAGCACCTGGTCCAGGTGGAGGTCGCCGTGGATGACGGTGCTCGGGTCCTGGGCGAGGCGGGTGAAGAACTCGTCGAGCCGGTCGGTCAGTGCGGCGAGCAGCGGGAGCAGGGGGCGGCCGTGGACGAGGCGTCCCCGGGCGGCGGCGCGGGCGATCCGGTCCAGTTCGAACCGGGTGTAGCGCCGGGTCCGGGGACCGCACCCGGCGGGCAGCCATGGCACCTTGTCGACGCCGGTCGCCCAGCGGGCGTGCAGGCCGGCGACGGTCCGCAGGGCGCGCCGGACATCGGCTACCGAGCCCTGGGCGTCGTCGCCGGGCCGGGCGTCGCCGAGGTCCTCCAGGAGCAGGACGAAGGCGTCGGTACCGGGGTCGTGGGAGCCGTGGAGCAGCCGTGGCACGCTCGTCCCGCAGTCCCCGGCGAGGTGCCGGTAGAACATCACCTCCCGTTGGTAGGCGCCGGACTGGCGGGCGATCCGGCGGATCCGGCCGTGCCGCGACGGCCACTTGGCGAACACCGTGCTCCGCGTGCCGTCGCCGCCCTCCAGCCGTACCCGGGCGCTCTCCGCCATCCGGCCGGGCCGGGCCACCGGGGCGACGCCCACGACACGGTGCCGTGGGAACGTCGTCGCCAGGGCGGCGCGGACCGGCTCGGGGAGGGCGTCGGTCACGGGTTGTCGTTCGGCACCCGTGCGGTGACCACGTCCAGGCGCATGGCGCGGTCGTCGATCAGACGGCGGAAGAGCCGGAAGTAGAGCCGGTACCAGCGGTAGACGTCCCGGCCCGTCAGCTCGGTCAGTTCGGGCTCCAGACGCTCGCAGTTGTCGATCCAGCCCTCCACCGTCTTCTGGTAGTCGGCCATCGACAGCGGCACCACCTGCTCGATCTCGAAACCCGCCCGGCGCAGCAGGTCTCTCTCCTCGTCGAGAGTGACGTAGTTGCCCTCTTCGTCCACCACCAGGCGGCCCCCGGCCTCACGGCCCTTCCTTCGTACGTCGTCCAGGGCGGCCAGGGCGCGGGTGGCACGGTGCGCCGAGGCGTCCGCCGACAGCAGGTGCATCTCCTCGTTGAGGATGATCCCGCCGGGCCGCAGCCACTGCCCGGCACGGACGAAGTAGTCGAGGAGGCTGGGGAAGTGGACGACGACGCCGGTCGTCATCACCGCGTCGAACGGTTCGTCGGTGTCGAAGTCCTGCCAGTGACTGGGCCGGAACTCCAGTGGGACGCCGTGGCGTTCGGCGCGCCGGTTGGCGTAGGCGCACTGCTGCGGCACGAGGGAGATCCCGACACCGGTGACGCCGTACCGGGCGGCGAGGTAGGTGAGTGAGCCTCCCCAGCCGCAGCCGATGTCGAGGACCCGGGCGCCGGGCCGCAGGTGCATCAGGCCGGCGATCAGGTCGAGTTTGGCCTCCTGGTTCTCGGTCTCGGTCGCGTGGCCGAGGATGTGGGAGGAGTACAGGTGCCACTCCCCGCCGAGCACCCTGGTGAAGAACTCCGTCAGCTCCGCGGTTTCGCTCGGGCTTCCCATGCGCGCGCTCCCTTTGGGCCTAACGGTCCTGTATGCCACGGGACTTGAGGTAGGCGACCGCGTCCTGGACGGTCGCGATCTGCTTGGCCTGGTCGTCGGAGATCTCGAACTCCTCGCCGGTGTCGGCCTCTCCGGCGAACTCCTCCTCGAAGCGGATGATGATCTCCACCAGGTCGAGGGAGTCCATGCCGAGTTCCTTGAAGCCGGTGTCGGGTGTCACCTGCCCTTCGTCCACGCCGAGATGGGAGACGAGGATCTGGGTCACCCGGTCGAGAACGGTAGTCACACTGTGTCTCCCTCTGCTCTGGCTGTCATGACGGATCGGCGATGACGGAGGAGCTTCCGGGTGCGGCGTCGCCGCCCTTGGCGAGAAGCGTGGGCGGTGCCTCGACGGGGATGCCGAGTCCTTCGGAGACCCTGAACCACACGCGTACGTCGGCGACCTGCTTCATGAAGCCCCGGTTGGTCTCGAACATGTCGGCGCGCGCGGGCATCCCGCACGCCTCCATCACGGCGCCGAACACGGCGACCGCACGCTCCGGCACCCGTTGGAAGTCCTCGGGCCGCTCGCTGCCCGCGAGGTCGAGCAGTTCGTGGAAGCCGTCGCCGAGGGCGCTGCCCTGGAGGTCCATGGCGGTGTTGCGGCCGACCTGGCTGCGCACGCTCTTGAGGGCGACGGCCATCATGCGCAGGTAGATCTCCGCCTTGCGCAGGATGGGCAGCACGCGGTTGCGGTGGCCGCTCTCGACGGCGCCGTGCAGATCGTCGGAGAGGCTCCACACGGTCATCGCGTACCAGTTGGCGGCGATCCGGCACGACACCCAGGCTTCCGGGCTGGGCGCGACCGGTGCCGTGCACACCTCGGACAGCGGCGGGTGCTCGGCGGTGCGGTGGACGGCGGGAACGGCGCGGCCGTCGGGCGCGACGACCGCGGCGCCGGTGGCGAGGAGTTCGGCGGCGACGGGACGGGCCAGCGTCTGAACTCCTCCGAGGTCCATGACGAAACGTGCGACGGCGGGGCTGGTGGCGTACAGCGAGCGGTCCGGGCGTAACAGGAAGCCCTCGCCGCCCGCCACTTGGGCCTTCCAGCCCGGCGCCGGGTCGAGCCGCAGGTGTCCGTCCGGTGGCAGGCCGGCGGTGCTCGCCTTGAGCTCCTCGCCGAACTCGCCGCCGAGGAGGGCCTCCAGTACGGCGGGTACCTCGGCGCTCCGGTCGGGGCCGGTGCCCCAGGCGCGGCGCATCAGGTCGTTGAAGAGCCGCTCGACGTGGGCGGCGTCCCACGGGTCGTCGGGGCCCTGTGCCCGGAGGCCCTTCTCCAGGACGGTCCGGTCGCTGACGAAGGTGATGCCGCGAGCGGCCGCGACGCCTTCGACGGCGGCGAGCAGTGCCTCGCACAGGTACTGGGACCCGGCGGCGAGGTCGCCCGAGCGCAGGTGCACCCCGGCTCGCCCGGCCATGCGCAGGCACAGGGCGCGGGAGTAGTTGTGGATGGCGGCCGAGAGGAGGTCGGCCGAACTGTCCTTGAGGAACTCGGCGGTGGTCTCCTCGGTGAGGGGGACGCTGTTGACCACCCGGTCGTAGAGCCACAGATGGTCCGCCCACCATTCGCGGTCGTCCACGGGCGGCGGTGTACGGCCCTGGTAGGGCTGGTCGACGGCGCGGGCCCAGGTGTTGACCCAGCCCTTGGTCTCCTCCCAGGCGCTGGGGTAGAGGAAGTCCACGTCGACCCGTCGGCCCTCGTGGAAGGAGTGCATCGGCAGCCGTCCGGTCGTACTGCCGGAGACGAGCAGGTCGAGGTCGGAGCGGGCGTGGCCGAAGCCGGACACCGAGGAGCCGATCAGCATGACGCAGTCGTCGTCCGCGAACCGGCCCCGCTGCCGGAGCCGGGCGGCCACGGCCCGTGCGATCTCCAGTTCCCTTGCCAGATCCAGCACGTTCCCTCCCGGGGTTGACTCATAAGTGCACGATCACGCGGTCCCAGCCGCGCAGGGTGACGCACCGGCGCGCGGGCACGGCCTCGACCGGCCGCATCCCTGGGAACGTCGCCAGCAGGCACGACAGCGCCGCCCTGCCCTCCAGCCGGGCCAGGCGTGCCCCCACGCAGCGGTGGATGCCCCCGCCGAAGGCCAGCTCCCGGCCGGTCCGGTCGGGGTCGCGGTTGGCGGAGGCGAGCACCAGGAGCAGGCGGTCCCCGGCGCTGATGTTCCGGCCGCCCACGACCGTCGCGGCGGCAGCGGTGCGGGCCACGATCTGGACCGGCGAGGTGCGCGCGATGAGATCGTCCACCAACGCGCTGTCCACGCACCGCCGTTGGGGCGCACCGGGCGGCAGCGCGGCCAGCTCCCGGGCGGCGCCGGCGAGGAAGTCGGAGACGGTCCTGGTCCCGGCGAGGACCAGGAACATCAGCAGTTGCCTTGCCTCCGCGTCGCTCAGCCGTCCCGCCTCGACATCCCGGGTCAGGGACCGGTGGAGCGTGCCCTCGCGGGCGGGTGCCGCAAGGCGCTCGTCAAGGCAGGCGCCGAGTTCCCGGTAGGCGGCCAGGGCCTGTTCGGCGGTCCGTACGGTGGCTATCGGCTCCAGGCCGCTGACGATGCGGTCGACCCAGCCGGTGACGCGGGGCACGGTGTGCAGGTCGAGCCCGGTGAGCAGGTCGAGGACGCGCAGCGGTAGCACCGTGGCGAAACCGGCGACCAGGTCGACCCGGTCGCCGGGGCGCCCGAGGGCGGTCACCACCTCGCGGACGCAGTCCTCCAGACGCGGGGTCAGCCGTCGCAGCGCCTCGGGCGCGAACGCCTCGCGGACGGCGCCGCGCAGCCGGGTGTGGTCGGGCGGGTCCAGCATGAACAGGGACGGCCGGCCCGGGTCGAGGGTGACGTAGGGGTCGACGAGGTCCTGGGTGGTGGTGTCGGGGCTGCTGCGGAAGAGGGTGTGCTCGCGCAGGACGCGGGCGATGTCGGCGTACCGGGTGACGACCCAGCAGTCCAGCAGGCGGCTGCGGTGGACCGGGCTGCGGTGCCGTAACTCGGCGTAGACCCGTTCGGGGTCCCGCTGGAAGGCGTCCCGCAGGGGGTTGAAGACCAGCCCGTGTGCGGCCTGTTCCTCGGCCAGGCTGCGGTGCAGCCAGGCCAGTCCCCGGTGGTCGGTGGCGTATCCGGTGCGCATCTACCGCGCTTCCCGGGCCCGTCGGAGGTGCCGCAGGGCGTCCTGCTCGATCCGCCGGACGGCGCCCGAGATGTTCTGCTCCTTCGGTACGTCCGTCAGGGCGACGGTCTGCCACTGCCAGGCGTGCGCGGCTTCCCGGAAGGCGTCGCGGCAGTGGTCCTGCATCGCGAGGAAGGAGGCGTCGCCGTGCTCCCCGGCCAGGCCGTAGCTCTCGAAGGGGGTGGTCACGTCGCCGGTCGCGGCCCGCCAGCGCACGGCGAGGCGGGGGTCGGTGTCGACCCAGTAGCCGAGCGTCGGCCCGAACAGCGCGTGGAAGAGGGTTCTGGCGGTGTCCAGGACACGCCGGGCCTCGGTGTGCTCGGGCGAACCCGGGGCGGACAGGCGCTGGGCGAGCAGGACGTTCTTCAGGACGTGCTTGTAGCCGAAGCTGTCGTTGACGACCACGACCCCGTCGCGCAGCCGGGAGGCCACGTAGGTGTGCACCCAGAAGCCGCCGACGATCTCCAGGACGGCGGAGGACAGCAGCGGCCGCGCCCGGTTCGCGGCGACGTCCACGGCGCGCAGGCCGTCCTCGATCTCGGAGAACTTCGCCGCGTCGTCCTCCCGGGCCAGCAGCGCCCCGAGGTCGGTGGCCGGGTCCGCGGGGACGGCTTCGGCGTACTGGGCGCGCAGGGCCGCGAACGCGACATGGGAGAGCACCTGGGCGGTGGCCGGTTCGGCTCCCGCCATGGCCCGTTTGAAGTTGACGATCTCCACCTCGTGGCCGCCCGCGCGCAGGGTGTCGGCCAGTTCGACGGCGATGGTGCTCTTGCCCGCTCCGTCGATGCCCATCAGGGCGATGTGCAGGCCCGCGCCCTCGTCGGGGCGCTGGGGCCGGTCCGGGCCGGCGTCGCGGCGGTGAAGCTCCACGGTACCTCCGTTGCTGCGAGTGGGGTCGGTGCTCAGGGGGCGAACCGGGTCACCGGGCGGCGGCGCCCAGGGCCAGGTCTCGGCCGTCGTGGGTGTCGCCGATCCGGCGGCGGTACTGCACCAATTGGGCGACGGTGATCAGGGGCAGGCCGAACTCGTCGGCGAAGCGGCGCAGGTCGGGCAGGCGTTTCATGGTGCCGTCGTCGTTGACCAGCTCGCACAGCACACCCGCCGGGCGGCACCCGGCCAGGCGTACGAGGTCGAGGGTGGCCTCGGTGTGCCCGGTGCGGCGCAGCACGCCGCCGGGGACGCCCCGCAGCGGGACCACATGGCCCGGCCGGCACAGGTCCCCGGCCGTGGTGGCCGGGTCGGCGAGCAGCCGGATGGTGTGGGCACGGTCGGCGGCGGAAATTCCGGTGGTGACGCCTTCGCGGGCATCCACGGTCACGGTATATGCCGTGCCGCGCCGGTCCTGGTTCACCGCGTGCATCGGCGGCAGTTCCAGGCGGTCGCAGTTCTGCGGGGTCAAAGGCGCGCACACATATCCGGAGGTGTGGCGCACCATGAATGCGAGCAGTTCCGGGGTGGCGTGCTGGGCGGCGAAGATCAGGTCGCCCTCGTTCTCCCGGTCATTGTCATCGGCCACCACGACCGGCCTTCCGGCCCGTACGGTGTCGATGGCTTCCTCCACGCTTTCGAGCGGGAACATCCCCATCTCCTCTTCCGGCACGACCTGGCACGCAGCGCGAGCGAGGCCGGGAGCGGAAGAGCGCGACAACCCAGGGCGCACCGGCCGGGTGAACGCGCCGGTGTACGCCAGAATGCCACTACACGCAAACTCCCTTCCGGACTTTAACCGTCGGCCCCGAAATTCCATCGGGTCAACCGGTCGATGGCTTCGACCGGGTCGCGGGCTTTCACCGCCGGTTCGGAATTGCACCGAACCCCGCTTGCGTTGTGTGGATTGAATGTGGCAGTCACATGGTGCCACAGGGCTATGCACCCCGCCAGGCTCTTCCATGGCCGCGCCATCGACAAACAACGGTTCTCGGCCGATATCGCGTGTGCTCATGTGACCGCCCTCCGCCGGAGCAGGGGCCGTGCGGTGGCGGGCTCCTCCAGGCGCCCGGCCACCGCCCGTACGGTCGGGCGGTCGAACACGTCCCGAACGGACACCTCGTGGCCCAGCTCGGCGCGGATCCGCGCGACGAGCCGCACGGCGAGCAGGGAGTGGCCGCCCAGGTCGAAGAAGCCGTCCTCGGGGCCGACCCGCGCCACGCCGAGCACGTCGGCGAACAGCCGGCACAGCGTCTCCTCCCGGCTGTCACGCGGGGCGCCTCCACTGCTGCCCGCGCCGAGGTCGGGCACGGGCAGGCGGGCCCGGTCCACCTTGCCGTTCACGGTGAGCGGGAGCCCGTCGTCCAGGACCACGACCGACGGCACCATGTACTCCGGCAGCACCCCGGCGACGGCGCGCCTGACCTCGGCGCCGACGACACCACGTCCGGCCTCGGGCACGACGTAGGCCACGAGCCGCCGGTCGCCGGGCCGGTCCTCACGCACCACCGCGACCGCCCGTCTCACCCCGTCGACGGCTCCCACCACCGCCTCGACCTCCCCCAGCTCCACCCGGAAGCCCCGCACCTTGACCTGGAAGTCGGCGCGCCCCGCGAACTCCAGGGCGCCGTCCGTCCGCCACCGCACGACGTCACCCGTCCGGTACATCCGCCCGCCCCGCCCGAACGGGTCGGCGACGAACCGGGCCGCGGTGAGCCCCGCACGGCCCCCGTAGCCGCGCCCGACGCACTCCCCCGCCACGTACAGCTCTCCCCACACCCCGGCCGGGACCGGCCGCAGGCCGTCGTCGAGCACATAGGCGCGCGTGTTCCACACCGGTCCTCCGATGGGGACGCTTCCGGCGCCCGAGCGCAGCTCCTCGCGGGTGACGGTGTGCGCGGTGACGACGTGGGTCTCGGTGGGGCCGTAGAAGTTGTGCAGGCGGCGGCCGGGGACGGCGGTGATGAAGGCGCGCAGGGCGGGGCGCAGGACGAGGGCCTCGCCCGCCTGCACAATGTCGGTCAACGCCGGGAGTTCCGTGCTGAGTTCGCGTGCGGTGTCGACGACGGTCTCGACGACCGGGGTCGGCGCGAACAGTTCGTTCACCTCGTACTCCGCGAGCCAGCGGACGAGGTCGCGGGTGTCCTTGCGGGTGTCGTCCCGGGGGACGGCGAGGGTCTTGCCCGAGGTGAGCGCGGAGAAGATCTCGTGGGCGGCGGCGTCGAAGCTGAGGGACGCGAACTGTGCGGTGGTGGTGCCCACCCCGCCGCCGACGGTCCGGTGGTGCCAGGCCATCAGGTTGGCCAGCGCGCCCGAGGGGAAGACCACGCCCTTGGGCCGCCCGGTGGAGCCCGAGGTGTAGATGACGTACACGGGGTGGCCGGGACGCAGCGGTGCGGTGCGGTCGGCGTCGGTGAGGTCGAAGCCCGACCGGGCGGCCAGGGCCGAGATCACCGTGGGGTCGTCGAGGACGAGGGTGCGGGTCGCGTCGGTCGCCGGGAGCCGCCGCGCGGTGCCGGTGAGGGTGAGGGTGCGCAGGGGCCGGGCGTCCTCGATCATGTACGCGATGCGCTCGGCCGGGTAGTCGGGGTCCAGCGGAAGATACGCGGCGCCGGCCTTCACCACGCCCAGCAGGCCCACCAGCAGTTCGACGGAGCGCGGCAGGAACAGCGCGACCGTCTCCTCCGGCCCCACGCCCGTGGAGGCCAGCAGCCGGGCCATGCGGTTGGCGCGGGCGTTGAGGTCCGCGTAGGTGAGGGACTGCCCCTCGTGGACCAGGGCGACGGCGTCGGGAGTGCGGGCGGCCTGGGCCTCGATCATCCGGGGCAGGGTGAGGGCGGGGGTGTCCCGGTCGGTGGTGTTCCACTCCACCAGCACCTGGTGCCGCTCGTGGGCGGAGAGGATGTCCAGGCGGCCGAGGGGCGCTTCGGGGTCGGCGAGGACCGCGTCCAGCAGGCGGAGCAGGTGTCCCTTGACGCGCTCGATCGTGGGCGGTTCGAAGAGGTCGGTGGCGTACTCGACGGTGATCCCGATGCCGTCGGGTTCGCCGCCCGGGGTGTGCCGTTCGTCGAGGCTGAAGGAGAGGTCGAACTTGGCCACGCCGAGCGCGGGTTCGGTCAATTCGACCTTCAGTCCCGGTAGTTCGAGTCGTGGCCGGTCGTTGTTCTGGCTCACCACCAGGACCTGGAAGAGGGGGTGGCGGGCGGTGGAGCGCGGCGGTGCCAGGTGCTCGACGAGGCACTCGAAGGGCAGGTCCTGGTGGGCGAGTCCGTCGAGGTCGGTGGCACGGACGCGGGCCAGCAGTTCCCGGAAGGCCGGGTCCCCGGAGGTGTCGGTGCGCAGGACCAGCGTGTTGACGAAGAAGCCCACCAGGTCGTCCAGCGCCGGGTCGGTGCGGCCGGCGACGGGGACGCCCAGCGGGATGTCGGTTCCGGCGCCGAGCCGGGTGAGGAGGGCGGCCACGAGGGCGCGTACGGCCATGAAGACGGTGGCGCCGGACTCGCGGGCGAGGCGGTGCAGGGCGCGGTGCTGTGCGGGCGTGACGGCCAGGGTGGTGGCCGCGCCGCGGTAGGAGGCCCGGGGCGATCGGGGGTGGTCGAAGGGGAGTTCCAGTTGCTCCGGGATGCCTTGCAACGCGCGCCGCCAGTAGGCCAGTTGGCGGGAGTAGCGGGATGTGGGGTCCTGTGGGTGGCCGAGCAGGCGGTGCTGCCAGAGGGTGTAGTCGGCGTACTGGACCGGCACGGGTGCCGCAGGCGGGCGGCGACGGGCGTAGGCGTCGAGGATGTCGCGGGCGAGCGGGGCCAGGGACCAGCCGTCGCAGGCGATGTGGTGGACGACGAGCTGGAGGACGTGGTCCTGCGGAGCGTGGTGTAACAGGCGTGCTCGCCACGGGAGTTCCGTGGACAGGTCGAAGCCGCGGTGGAGGAAGTCGGCACTCGCCTCGCCGGGGGCCACGATCGGCAGTGCCGGGAGCGCGGCCTCGACGACTTCCTGGCTCGGCTCTCCGTCGTTGTCCGGGAACACGGTCCGCAGCGCCTCGTGCCGGGCCACCGCGGAGGCGAGTGCGGTGTGCAGGGCGGCGGTGTCGAGGGGGCCGCGCAGGTGGATCGCGAGGGGCATGTTGTAGGTGGCCGTCGGGCCTTCCAGCCGGTTCAGGAACCACAGACGGCGCTGCGCGTGGGAGAGCGGCAGCTGGGCCGGACGCGGTACCGGGACCAGGGGCGGTCGCGGGGCCGCGGGGTGGTGGAGGCGACCGGCCAGCTCGCGGACGGTGGGGTGGTCGAAGACGTCCCGCAGGGACACCTCGCGGTCCAGGTCGGCACGGATCCTGCTCATGAGGCGGACGGCGAGCAGGGAATGGCCGCCCAGCTCGAAGAAGTCGTCCTCGGGGCCGACGCCGTCGACGCCGAGCACCGTGCCGAACAACGCGCACAGGGCGCGCTCCCGTTCGTCGGCCGGGGTGCCCGCGGAGGCCGCGTAGACGGGTTCAGGCAGACGGGCCCGGTCGACCTTGCCGTTGGCGGTCAGCGGGAGCCCTTCGTCCAGCACCACGACCGCTGACGGCACCATGTAGTCCGGCAGCGCCTCCGCCACCGCCCGCCGTACCTCGCCCCCCACCACCCGGTGCCCCGGCACCGGCACGACGTACGCCACCAGCCGCTGTCCCGCGCGCACGGCGGCCACCGCCCGGGCCACCCCCGCGACGGCGCCGACCGCCGCCTCGACCTCGCCCAGCTCGACCCGGAAGCCGCGCACCTTGACCTGGAAGTCGGAGCGCCCCAGGAACTCCAGACCACCGTCCGCGCACCGGCGTACGACATCCCCGGTCCGGTACATCCGCCCGCCGTGCCCGAACGGATCCGCCACGAACCGGTCCGCCGTCAGGTCCCCGCGCCCCCGGTAGCCTCGCGCCACTCCGGCGCCCGCGATGTACAACTCCCCCCGGCCACCGGCCGGAATGGGACGCAACCGCTCGTCCAGCACATGCACCCGGGTGTCGCCCAGGGGCTCTCCGATCGGCGGCCGGTTCAGGCGGTCCTCGCGGTCGAGGGGCGCTGCGGTGGACCAGACGGTGGTCTCGGTGGGGCCGTAGACGTTGGTCACCTCGCGGGCACGGGCGCGCAGTTCCCGGGCGAGGCCGCTGTGCAGGGCCTCGCCGCCGACGAGCGCACGCACCCCGGACAGGTCCTCCGGTCCGGCCTCCAGCAGCGACTGCCACAGCGCCGGGGTGGCCTGCAGCAAGGTGATCCGGTGCTCGGCCACGGCCCGGGACAGGCGCAGCGGATCACGGTGCTCGTCGTCGGTGGCCAGGACCAGGCGCGCGCCCGTCATCAGGGGCAGGAAGATCTCCAGGGCGGCGATGTCGAAGGCGACGGTGGTGACCGCGAGGAGCCGGTCGTCGCAGGTCGGCTTCAGGCGCTCGGCGAAGGTGCGCAGCAGATGGGTGAGGTTGCCGTAGGTGACCGTGACGCCCTTGGGTCGGCCGGTGGAGCCGGAGGTGTAGATGACGTAGGCCGTGTGGTCCGGGTGGACGGCCGGTGCCTCGGTGCCGGGTGTGTCCTCGACGCCCCGTACGCAGGATTTTGTCAGCAGCACGGCCGGGGACGCGTCCGCCAGGATGCGGGCGGTGCGCGCCGGGGGATGGCCGGGGTCGAGGGGCAGATAGGCGGCGCCTGCCTTCGCCACCGCCAGCAGGGCCACGACCAGTCGGGGGGACCTGGGCAGGGATACGGCCACCAGGGTTTCGGGGGCCGCACCCTGGTGACGCAGTCGGCGGGCGAGACGGTCGGCGCGGGTGTGGAGTTCCGCGTGGGTCAGCGTCTCCCCGCCGCTCTGGACGGCGATGGCGTCCGGGGTGCGCGCGGCCTGTTCCTCGCAGAGCTGCACGAAGTGGGGTACGGCGGTCACGCGGGCTCCTCCGGTGCGGGGGCGGCCAGGAACGGCCTCAGCAGGCGGCCGGTGGTCTCGACGGCGGTGGTGAGCAGGTCGTAGTGGCCGCAGTCGACGGGCACGACGGTCACCTCGCCGCTGACGAACCGGCTCCAGCCGAGGTCCGGCGGGTCGGGTCGGCCCGCGGTCAGCAGCACGAGGTCGCCGTCGAGGCGGCCGGGGACGAAGTCCTGGGCCAGGCGCAGGTTGTTGACGCCCACGCGGAGGACGGCCCGGACCCGTTCGGGTGACGCGTCGGCCAGGGCGGGGGCGCTGGTGCGGATCTCGTCGGCGGCCGGTACGCGGCCGTCGCACAGGTTGCGCAGGGCCTCGCGGGTGAGTGCCTCCTCGTCGGCCGGTTCGCTCGTGGGATGGCTGTCGAGGAGGGCGAGCAGACCGACCCGCTCGCCCGTGGCGTTCAGGCGGACGGCCATGGCGTGGGCGATCTGTCCGCCGAGCGACCAGCCGAGGAGGTGGTAGGGGCCGGTGGGCTGGATGCGTCGGATGCGGCGCAGGTAGTCGTCCGCCATCTCCTCGATGCTGTGCGGCAGTTGGGGCTCACCCGCCAGGCCGGTCGCCTGCAGGGCGTAGGCGGGGCGGTCGGTGGCCAGGGGCGCCAGGAGCCGGTGGTAGCACCAGCTCAGTCCGGTGCCCGGATGGACGAAGAACAAGGGGCTGCCGCTGCCCCGGAAGCGGAGTGTCAGCAGTTCCTCGGTCCCGTCGCGGGCGCCGAGGTCCGCGGCCAGTCCCGCCACCGTGGGCGAGCGGAAGACGGCCCGTACGGGCACGGCCGTGCCCAGTTCCTCCCGCAGCCGTCGGACGAGGGTCACCGCGAGCAGGGAGTGCCCTCCGCTGAGGAAGAAGTCGGTGTCGCGGTCCGGTTCGGGCAGCCCGAGCACCTCGGCGAAGGCGCGGGCGACGGCCTTCTCGCGGGGGGTGCGGGGCGCGCTGCCCGGTGCCGTCCCGCGCGTGGGCGGTGCCGGCAGCGGCAGCGCCGTCCGGTCGAGCTTGCCGTTGCGGGTCAGCGGCAGCCGGTCGAGTACGACGACGGCGCCGGGCACCGCCGCGGCGGGCAGCCGTTCGGCCAGCTTCGCGCGCAGCCGCTCCGGGTCGGGTGGCCGGGCCCCTCCTGGGGTGACGTACGCGATCAGCCGCTGCTGGTCCGGCTGGAATACGGCACAGCAGCTCCCCACACTCTCCTCGGCCCGCAGCAGGCTCTCGATCTCGCCCAGCTCCAGTCGCTGCCCGCGCAGTTTGATCTGCTGGTCCTCGCGGCCCTGGTAGAGCAGCACACCGTCCCGCCGGCGGCGGACGATGTCACCGGTGCGGTACATGCGGGTGCCGGGCGGGCCGTAGGGGTCGGCGACGAAGCGGGTGGCGGACAGGGCCGGGCGGCGCAGATAGCCGTCGGCGAGCTGCACGCCGGCGAGGTACAGCTCTCCCGGGACACCGGGCGGGCAGGGGCGCAGCGACTTGTCGAGCACGTAGGTACGGGTGTTGGCGACGGGCAGCCCGATGGGCACCGGTCCGTCGTCGTCAGGGTGGCAGGGGTGGTGGGTGACGTCCACGGCCGCTTCCGTGGGGCCGTACAGGTTCACCAGGGACACCTTGGGCAAGGTCTCGTGGAACCGACGGGCCGTCGCCTCGGGCAGTGCCTCCCCGCTGGCGAACACCCGCCGCAGGCCGGTGCAGTGGGCGGCCTCGGGCTCGCCGAGGAACAGGTCGAGCACAGAGGGCACAAAGTGGGCGACGGTCACCCCGTGTTCGCGGACGGTGCGGGCGAGCCGCGCCGGGTCGCGGTGCTCGTCGGGTCCGGCCACGACCAGGACCGCCCCTTCGCGCAGCGGCCAGAACAGCTCCCACACCGACACGTCGAATCCGGCGGGGGTCTTGTGCAGTACCCGGTCGCCGGGTTCGAGGGGGTAGGCGGCCTGCATCCACTTCAGCCGGTTGTCGATCGCGGCGTGCGGGACGACGACTCCCTTGGGGCGTCCGGTGGAGCCGGAGGTGTGGATGACGTACGCCGGATGCTCGGGCCGCAGGGGCGCGCCCGTCCGCCGGGCCGGGTTCATCAGGCGCAACCCGTCCTCGGTGAGTACGCCCACGGGCCTCGCCTCGGCCAGCATGTCGTCGACGCGGGCGCGGGGCAGGTCGGGGTCCACGGGGAGGTAGGCGCAGCCCGCCTTCAGGACGGCGAGGACCGCGACCACGAAGTCGAGGGAGCGGGGCAGGGCGACCGCGACGATGCCTCCGGGGGCCGTACCCGATTCGCCGAGTTTCGCGGCCAGTTCATCGGCCCGTGCGTGCAGTTCGGTGTACGTCAGCGTGGTCCTGCCGCACACGACCGCGGTCGCGTGCGGGGTGCGGGCGGCCCGGTCCGCGAGGGACTGCGGGAGGGTGGTGACCGGACCGAGGTCGACGGTGTCCCCCGTGGTGATCGGCTCGTCCGGTGTGCGCAGGTCGAACTCCCCCACCGGGCGGTCCGGTTGGGCGAGCACCGCGTCGACGAGGAGGCCGAGCCGGGTGACGACCGCGTCGGCGGTGTCCTGGTCGAAGAGGTCGGTGTCGTACTCCAGGTAGCCGGTGAGACCGTTGTTCTCCTCCAGTTGGAAGGTGAGGTCCACCTTGGCGGCGGGCGGCCCGTCGACGGGGTACCGGACGGCGCGGACGGCGCCGAAGTCCAGCTGGGCGGGGCCGTGGCTCTCGAAGGCGAGCAGGACCTGGAACAGGGGGTGGCGGGAGAGGGAGCGGCTGGGGTTGAGGGCCTCGACGAGGAGGTCGAAGGGCAGGTCCTGGTGGGCGTAGGCGTCCAGGTCCACCTCGCGGACCCGGTCGAGCACCTGCCGGAAGGACGGGTCGCCGGAGAGGTCGGTACGCAGGACGAGCGTGTTGACGAAGAAGCCGACCAGATCGGCCATGGGTTCCTCGGTACGCCCCGAGACCGCTGCCCCCAGCACGCTGTCGTCGCCGCCTCCGAGGCGGGCGAGCAGGACGGCGAGGAGGGCGTGGACCGCCATGAAGGGGGTGCAGCGGTGCTCGCGGGCGAGGCGGAGCAGGGCCCGGTAGCGGTCGGGGTCGCAGGTCAGGGGGGTGCGGGCCGCGCGGTACCGGGCGGTCGCGGGGCGAGGGCGGTCGGTGGGCAGGGAGGGGGTGTCCGGGAGGTCGGCCAGGGTGCGGGTCCAGTACGCGGTCTGGCGGGACCGCAGGCTGCGCGGGTCGGCCGGATCGCCGAGCAGTTCGCGCTGCCACAGGGTGTAGTCGCTGTAGCGCACGGGGAGTTCGGCCCAGTCGGGTCCGGACCGGCCGGCGGCGCGGGAGCGGTAGGCCGTGCCCAGATCGCGCAGGAGGACGGGGATCGACCAGCCGTCGACGGCTATGTGATGGGCCGCGAGGACGAGAACGTGGTCCTCCGGGCCCACCTCGAACAGCGTGGCGCGGAAGGGCGGACGTTCCGCCGGCCGGAAAGGCTCCTCGGTCACGGCCCGTACCGCCGGGTCCAGCCCGTCGGCGGATACGGCGGCCACCCTCAACTCGGGCCGGGCCGCGGCCGGTTCGAGGATCACCTGACGGGGTTCCTCGGTGTAGACCGTGCGCAGTGGCTCGTGCCGTTCGGCGACGTCGGTCAGCGCCTCGCCGAGTGCCGGCACGCTGACGGGTCCGGTCAGCCGTACGGCCGCCGCGAGGTGGTACGCCGCTCCCCCGGCGCCGATGTGTGCCAGGAACCACAGGCGTCGTTGGGCGTGGGACAGGGGCAGGTCCGTCATGAGCGGGCCTCGCGGGTGACGGCGGTGCGGCAGCTGTCCAGCAGCGCGTCGGTCGTGGTTCCCGGGCCGCTGTCGGTGGACAGGCGGTGGAGTGCGTCGTCGTACCAGGCGAGCAGTGCGTGCAGAGCGGGGCGGGGCAGGAGCGCGGGGTCGGCGCGGACGACGAGGGGCATGTCGGAGCCACCGCGGACCTTGACGTCCAGGCGGGGGCCGATCTGCCGGTGGGGAGTGGTCGTCTCGATCCACCCGGGTCCGCGGTCCGGCGCTGTCGGCCCGCTGGGCACGTCGTGGGCCATGAAGTTGAAGAAGTGGTCGAAGCCGAGCGTGATGCCGCGTTCACCGCGCACCAGGTCGGTGACGCTGTCTATGTCGTACGTGCCGAGGCGGTACGCCTTCAGGGCGGCGCCGTGGACGTGCCGGGCGTACCGCGCGAAGGGAGTGGCTCCGGGTTCCAGCGGGAGAGGCACGTACTGGTTCATGGAGCTGACGATGGAGCGCCAGGGCGCGGTGAACCGGTTGCTCGACTGGAGGGTGTGGACGACCTGTTCGCCGCCGGTCACGGCGGCGGTGGCGAGGGAGGTGAGGGCGAGGAGCACGGCCTGCGGTGGGACGCCCAGCCGGCCTGCGGACGTGCCGAGGGCGGAGCGGGCGCCGGGCGAGTGGAGGATCGCCTCGATCCGGCCGGGGTGGTGTCCGGCCTCGTCCGGCGCCGGGAACAGGTCCTTCGGCAGGGTGCGCAGCAGTTGGCGCCAGTAGTCCAGGGCTGCCTCGCGGCGCGGGAGTTGGGCGGCGGAGCGCTGGAGGCGGGCCAAGTCGCGGGGCTGGGGCGGGGTTTCGTCGAGGAGTTGTCTGCCGTCGGGGTCGGCGGAGCCGAGCAGCGCCGCGGCTTCGGCGCGCAGCCGAGCCAGTCCGTAGCCGTCGGCCACGATGTGGTCGACGACGATCACCGCGTACACCGGGCGTCCGCCGTCGGTGACCACGGTGAAGCGGCGTGCGAACTCCCGCTCCCGGTCGAAGGGTTGGCGGGCCTGTTCGCGTCCGGCCGCCTCCGCCGCGCTCCGGGTGGCGCCGGGCTGGTCGACGACCGTCACGTCCACGTCGTCGGCGACGGGCAGCACGTGCTGCTCCTGGTCGACGAACCGTGTGCGCAGTGACTCGTGGCGGGCGCAGAGGGTGTGCAGGGCCGTTGCCACGTCGGTGAGCGTGCGCCCGTGCGGTACGGGGACGACCGTGCTGAGGTAGGTCTCGGGCCAGCGGTCGAGCGGCCAGTCGGTCATGACGCGTCGCACGGAGAGCTGGCCGTAGGTCAGGGGGGCGCGGTCGGCCGGCGTGGTGGTCATGTCCCTTTCCTCATACGTCGTCGAGGGCGGCACAGGCGCGGCTCATCCGCTCCAGGAGCCGCAGCACGAGCAGGCCCAGCAGGATGTAGCCGGCGGCCTTGGACAGCTCCCACCCGAGCAGACCCGCCACCCCGCTCTGTTCCGCGAGCGCCCGGCGGGCCGCCTCGACGCCCTGCGTCATGGGCATCGCGTGGCCGATCGCGGCGAGCCAGTCGGGCAGCCGGTCGAGCGGGATGTTCACCCCGCACAGCAGGAGCAGGGCGTAGAGCACCACGTTGGCGACGAATGTCGCCTCGCGGGTGCGCAGCCCGATCGCGCCGATGACCAGCCCGCAGGCGCTGCACGACAGGGCGGTGACCAGGACGGCGGCGGTCAGGCCCGGCAGTGCGGCGGCCGGGACGACCACCCAGCCGAGCGCGACGCCGAACGCCAGCATCAGGGTGGAGGTGAAGGCGCCGATCAGGACGGCCGGGACGATCCGGCCGCCGAACATGACGGCACGGTTCGCGGGGCTGGCCAGCAGGGCGTTGAGGGTGCCGCTGTGGCGTTCGCCCTGGATGGACATCGCCGGGGCGAACAGGCCCGCCATCGCGCAGGAGATGAGCGCGTTGCCGATCACGTAGTAGGCGACGGGGTGGGTGCCGAGGTAGCGGCCGAGGTGGGCGAACCAGATCAGCTGCACCACGGGTACCCCGATGACGGTCGGGACGAAGGCGGAGGGCCGCAGCCAGCGGAAGAGGGCGAGGTGGGAGCGCCAGCCCGCGAGGAGGAACAGTCGGAGGGTCACTGCAGGGCCAGCGTGCCGCTGGAGCGTGCCATCCACTCGAACCTCCTCTGCAGCAGCAGGGTGAGGGCGGCGTACACGGCCGAGAGCAGCACGCACATGCCCACCGCGCGCACCGCGCCCCCGGTTCCGAGGGCCGCGCCCTCCAGGGCTTTGACTCCCCAGGTCGGTGACAGGCACCAGGACAGGGCGCGTACCGGCTCGGGGAGCGTGGAGACGGGTGCGAGCATGCCGCTGAGCATCCACACCGGGTACTCGAAGAAGTTGGCCAGCGACTGGGCGGTCGGGTACAGGATGAACGCCGAGGACAGCAGCAGACCCAGCATGCCCAGGGCGAGCACGGTGGCGGGCAGTGCCAGCAGGAAGAGCGCCGGGTCGGCCAGGTGCAGGGGCATGTCGAACAGGAGCGCGCTCCACGTCAGGGTGGCCGCGAGGCCGTAGACGCCGAGGGTGGCGGTGGCGAGGGCGAACGCCAGGGTGATGAGGAAGGTGGAGCGGGGGCTGGCGACCAGGGGTTCGAGGACGTGCATCCAGCGCAGCCGGTTGATGGCGTTGCCGGAGCCGAGCAGGGTCGAGGACCACATGCCCATCAGTCCGGCGCTGAGCGCGACCTGCACGGGGGCGATGTCGCGCTCGGAGCCGTCGAGCATGTAGAAGGCCAGGGAGGCGCAGATCAGCGGCAGGAAGACGGCGAGGAAGACGTACAGGCGGGTGCGGACGAGCTGGCGCAGTTCCAGGCGCCAGGAACGCAGCAGGTACCCGGCCGTCGCGCGGGCGCCGGGCGCCTCGCGGGCGCCGGGGTCCGCCGTCATCGGGCCGCTCCCGCGATGAGGGAGACGTAGGCGTCCTCCAGGGTGGGTTCGCGCTTGAAGACCTGGAGGACGGACACGTCGCGCAGTTCGGCCAGGACGGCGGCGGTGACGTCGGTCCGCTGTCCGCTGTGCACGTCGAGGACCTGGCCCGCGTCCCGTTCGGAGAGGCTGACCGACTGGATGCCGGGCAGTGCGCGCACCCGGGCCACGTCGTCCTCGCCGGCGCCGTTGAGGTGCACGGTGAGCACGACCTGGCCGTCGGTCTGCTTCTTCAGTGACTCGGGGGTGCCCTCGGCGATCTTGCGGCCGTCGCGCATGACGACCACGCGGTCGCAGAGTTCGTCGGCCTCGAACATGTAGTGGGTCGTGAGCAGCACCGTGCGTCCCCGGTGCACCTGTTCGCGGACGAGGGCGCGCAGTTCGCGGGCGCCGACCGGGTCGATGCCGTTGCTGGGCTCGTCGAGGATGACCACGTCCGGATCGTGCAGCAGACCGCGCGCGATGTGCAGCCGCTGCTTCATGCCCCGGGAGTAGGACTCGACGCGCTTGCGCTCCTCCCCCGACAGGCCGACCATGTCGAGGAGTTCGGGCACCCGCTTCTTCTGCTCGCGGTACGGCAGCCCGTACAGATCGGCGAAGAGCAGCAGGTTGTCGCGGGCCGAGAGGCGGGCGTACAGGCCCTGGTCGCCGCCGAGGATCACGCCGGTGCGGCGGCGCACGGTCTGTGCGTCGGCCACCACGTCGTACCCGAGGACACGGGCCCGCCCCGAGGTCGGCAGCAGCACGGTCATCAGGATCTTCACGGTGCTGGTCTTGCCGGCTCCGTTGGGTCCGAGCAGTCCGACCATCTCGCCGCGCTCCACCTGGAGGGAGAGACCGTCGACCGCGCGCTTCACCCGGCCCTGGGGGCCGCGGAAGGTGCGGGTGAGGTCGTCCACGGCGATGGCGTACGCGGATTCGGGAGCCTGCATTCGCACCTCTTGCTGTCATCGGACCGAAGAGTTGCTGCCGTCGGCCGGAAGAGGGACCGCAATTCCACAGCGACCCTAAAACGCTGCCGGATCTTCCTCAATGAAGCCTGTTCAGGTTGTCCGAAACTGCCCCCGTCATGCGCCGGGGCGCCAGGTGAACGGCGTTTCGCGGGGAGGGAGTTGGCCCGGATCGCTCCTTGTCACGCCAGTGCGGGCGGGTTAGGCTCCGCCAATCCCCCGCCACTGCAACGGCTTTCGTGCATCGGCCACCGGCCCCGGCAGTGAATTCCCGCCGGTCAAAAGAAAACCGGGCGACCTCCCGATTTTTGAAATGGGTGACAGAAAGGTGTGACCATGCCGCCGGAACACGATCCGTGGGCCCGCTGCACACCCGCCGACCGGGCGGTCCTCGAAAAGCTGCGGGGCACCCGAGACCCCGTCCGACCCGACGAGGTACTGCGGGAACTGCACCGCCGGTACACCGAGGGCGGGTCCCGGATCGCGCTCACCGACGGCGACCGGCACTGGACGTACGGGGAGTTGGGCCAGTGGGTGCTCGGGCTGCGCGCCGCGCTGACGCAGCGGTTCGGGGCCGGGGCGTACGGCGTGGCGATCGACCGCTCGGCCGAACTCGTCGCCGCCGTCCACGCCGTGGCCCTGTCCGGGGGCGCCTACTGTCCCCTGGGTACGGCGGATCCGCCCGCATGGCGCCGGTCGGCGGCACAAACCGCGGGCGCCGTGGCCGTACTGGCCGCCGGCGAGGACGCGGGCCACCCGGAATCCTTCGACGTACGAACGAGTCCTGCGCTGTCCCCCGCCGTCGAGCCGGTGACCGTGGACGCCGACACCCTGGCTCAGGTCATCTTCACCTCCGGTTCCACCGGGCGGCCCAAGGGGGTGCTGTGCACGCACGAGGGTTTCGCCAACCGGATCCGGTGGATGCAGCGTGCCTTCCCGCTCGGCGAGGACGACCGGGTGGCGCTGAAGACGCCGGTCACCTTCGACGTGGCCGGGTGGGAGCTGTTCTGGCCGCAGTACGCGGGCGCGCGGACGGTGGTGGTCCCGCCCGGGGAGCACACCTCACCGGAAGCGCTGATCGCCCGCTTCACCGAGCACCGGGTGACGGTCGCCCACTTCGTGCCGTCGATGCTCCGGCTGTGGCTGCGCGCGGACGGCGCCCGGCGCTGTCCCGACCTGCGGCTGGTGTTCTGCAGCGGCGAGGCGCTCACGGCGGACCTGGTCAAGGAGTTCGTCCGGCAGTCGGACGCCGAGCTGCACAACCTGTACGGCCCGACGGAGGCGTCCATCGACGTCACCCACGCACGCGCGGACCGCGCGCCCAGGGACCCGGTGCCGATCGGACGGCCCATCGACAACATGCGGGTGTACGTCCTCGATCCCGACGACCGGATCTGCCCGGTCGGCGAGGTGGGCGAGATCTGTCTGGAGGGCCTCGGTGTCGCCGCCGGGTATGTGGGCGCCGACCCGGAGCAGGCGGCCCGGTTCGTACCGCCGCGCGGCCTCCCGGTCACCCAGGACGGCTCGCGCACGTTCCGGACCGGTGACCTCGGACGGTGCACACCGGACGGGCAGATCGAGTTCTGCGGACGGCTGGACGCCCAGGTGAAGATTAGGGGGCAGCGCGTGGAACCCGCGGAGGCGGAGAGCGCGCTGCGGGAGCACCCGGCGGTCGAGGACGCCTGTGTGGTCCCGTACCGGAGCGGCTCGGGGCGCTGGTCGCTGGCCGCGCATGTGGTGCTGCGGCCCGACCACGGGCTGCTGGACCCGCTGGGGGTGCTGATGGCGCACCTGGCGGAGCGGATCCCGAGCCGTTCGGTACCGGCGCGGATCAGCGTCGCGGCACAGCTGCCGGTCGGCAGGCACGGCAAGACGGACCGGAACGCGCTGCCGGTGCCCGGGCGGGGGCGGCCGGAGCTGGCGGTCCCGTTCGAAGAGCCGGCGACCCGGCTGGAGCTGCTGATCGCGGGGATCTGGGCGCAGGTGCTGGACCTCGACGAGGTCGGCCGGTGGGACGACTTCCACCAGCTGGGCGGTGACTCGCTGGCCGCCGTGGAGATCTCGTTCCTCATCGCCGAACGGCTGGGCCTGGACTCCGACGACGATCTCGTCGCGGACATCCTGCTCGACGGGGACACCGTCGCGAACGCGGCCCGGACGGCCGTCGCCGGAGGGATCGACGACGGCCCTCTGTGACGGCCCGTCAGCGGCGGATGACGCCGGTGCTCCCGCCCCGGAGCACCGGTTCGCCGTCCTGGTTCACGATGACCAGCTCGAACTCCACCGCCACGCCCACGCGGTGCTCCCCGAGGGCGACCACGGTGACCTGCGCCTCGATGGTGTCCCCGGCCCAGACGGGCTTGAGGAACTCCCACTCCATGCGCCGGGCGATGTAGTGCAGCCTGCCGCCGACCTTGGTGGCCAGGGATGCCGTCAACAGGCCGTGCGCCATGACGCGTTCGGCCTGTCCGGCCATGTGGTGGCGCCCGGTGTCCCCGACGAGGGCAGCGAACGCCGCGATGTCCGCCTCGGTGATGTGCCGGGTCTCGGTGAAGCAACTGCCGACCTTGAGGCTGTCCACATCGATCGAGTCGTCCTCGGTCTGCGCCATCCTCGTTCCTCGCTCCCAGGTAGGCGACGGTTCGTTCGTACGGTATAGGCGGGTCGTGCGCCGTGTCCGGACCGGCTCAGCGCACTGACCGGATCGCGTGCACGAAGTCGGTGAGGTCGGCCACGGAGGGATCGCCGGGCCGGTCGACGAAGCCGTGGACCAGGCGGACCAGGGCCTCGTACGCCTCGGTGTGGTCGTAGTGCGCGGCGTCCGCGACCTTGAGCGACCAGCGCCAGTAGCCGTTCATGGTGTCGGCCAGCGGCATCCGGAATGACGCGATCACATCCTTCAGCCCGGGGACCGCCTCGGCGCCGTCGCGGGCCAGATAGGCGCCCACGAGGGAGCTGTAGAACGCGAAGTGGCGGGCCTCGTCGCGGGCCAGCCGGCCCAGCAGCTCGCGCAGGAAGGGCTCGCTGACGGTCTGCCGGAACCGCTGGTAGAACAGTTGCGTGGCCTTCTCCTGGACCAGGGTGTAGGTGAAGGACTGCAGCGGGTGGGCGTAGGGGATGGTGAACTCCTTGCGGCCCTCCTCGGCCAGTTCCCGCCACAGTTCCTCGCGGGTGGTCATCTCCGTCTCGACCTGGTAGCGGGAAAGCGCCGCCGCGTGCCGCTCCTCGTCGCCCGCCCAGGCGACCAGGAAGCGGAAGTACTCCCGGTTGAACCCGAAGCGCTCCAGCTCCAGTTCGGCGCCGGCCATGGGGAACGCCTGGAGGAAGTGCGAGAGATAGCCGGGGATGTGGTCCTCGACCAGCGTGATGAACCGCACCGCCGAGCGGTCCACGTCGGTCAGTTCCTCGGGGCGCAGCGCCGCCCAGTCCAGGTCCTGGAGGGTCCATGAGCGCTCCCCGGCCCGGGTCACCGCCTGGTCGACGAGTTCGTGCATGGTGCCAGGGGGGAGCAACTCGGTGCCGGTGAGGTTCATGGCGTGGTCGCCCCCTCCGGGCCCAGGCGGGACTTCAGCGCGGTGAAGGCGTAGTGCTTGGTGGTGTAGCCCCAACCGGCGTGCGCGGTACGCAAGTACCGCAGCAGGGGTTCCGACATGCCGGGGGCGGCGGTCTCGATGCGGTCGCGGTGGGCGAGGGCGCGGCGCTCCCATTCCTCGACGGTGCGCCGGTAGTGGGCGGTGAGGTCGTCGAGCGAGGTCAGGCTGAACCCGGCGGCCTCGGTGGCGCGGATCAGCTCGGAGAGCGGAACCATGTCGGCGAACCCGAAGACGGTCCGGGTGACGTGCCGGGTGCCGGGCCTGCGGTCGAACTCGTGGTACGCATCGGCGTTGCGGAAGCAGCTCTCGGACAGGTACAGCCTGCCGCGCCGGGCGAGCAGGTCGTACGTCTTGCGCAGCACGGCTTCCCGGTTGGGCATGTGGACGATGGAGCCGAGCAGGGTGACGGCGTCGTAGGGTCCGGTCAGGTCCTGGTCGGTGAAGGAGCCGACGCGCACGTCCAGGAGCGTGGTCAGTCCGCGGCGCTCGGCGAGGTCGCCGATGTAACTCGCCTGCGGGGCGGACGGGGTGACCGCGGTGACCCGGCAGCCGTACTCCTCGGCCATGAACAGGGCCAGGCTGCCCCAGCCGCAGCCGATGTCCAGCAGCCGTTCGCCGCCGGTCAGCGCCAGCCGTTCGGCGACAAAGCACAACTTGGCGGTCTGGGCCTCCTCCAGGCCGGCGTCCGGGGAGAGGTAGAGCGCCGAGCTGTACTTCAGGCGTGCGTCGAGGAACGCCTCGAACACCTCCGGGGGCAGCTCGTAGTGCTGGTTGGTGGCCTGCCGGGCCTGGTCGGGCCCGATGCCGACGGCGCCGGTCACGCCGGGCCGCCGGTGAGGTCGCGCACGACCAGTTCGGCCAGCTCCTGGGGCGTACGCACCCGGAAGACGTCCTCGTCCTCGAACTCCACGTCGTAGCGGCGCTCGATCTGCGCGACCACCCGCAGCAGCCGCACCGAGTCGGCGCCGGGGAGGTTCTTCAGCACGGTGTCGGCGTCGATCTTCTCCGGTTCGAGGCCGAGTTCCCGGCCGACCTGGGCGCGGATCTCGTCGACGACCGCGTCGACACTGGGCAGGGGGGTGGGGTCGGCGGCTTGCTGGGACATCGTCATCCAATCGCGTGGTCGAAGTAATGGGCGAGGCGCTCCCGGTCCTCGGCGGGCAGGCCCATGTGGTCGGCGGCCTGCTGGGAGCTGATGGGCTGGTAGGCGGCGCTCGCCATGACGTGCGGTTCGCCGTCGGGGGCGAGGACGTCGGCCTCGGTGTGCACCACGCCGTTGCCCTCGCGGACGATGCGGGCGACGGCGCGGTAGGGGAACCGGGTGCGCAGGGGCCGCAGGAACTTGGTGCGCAGGGTGACCGAGAAGGCGAGCATGCCGCGGTCGAGGGCGATCAGGTCGCCCATCACCTCGTCCACCAGGGCGCTGACGATGCCGCCGTGCACCACGCCGGGGTAGGAGGCGTACTCGTCGGCGAAGGTGACGTCGGTGGCGAGTGCCCCGTCGTCGGTGCGGAACATCTCCAGGGCGAGGCCGATGCGGTTGCGCGGCGAGCAGCCGAAGCAGCGGAAGCCGGGTTCGTCGAGCCAGGGCAGTTCGACGGGCGCACGCTCGCGCATCAGGCGGCGTCCGTGGGGGCGGTCAGCTCGGCGAGCGCCCGCCTGATGTCGCGGAGCCTGCTGATGGGGCGGCCGGACAGCTCGGTGAGGGTGTCGAAGAGCTGACGGTGGATGCGGTCCCATTCGCTGCCGTCGTCGACCTCCGCGAAGTACCGGAAGACCTCGTCGATGGTGACGTGCCCGGCCAGTTCGGGCAGATCGCCCTTGAACTTGCTCACCGGGTGCTGGTACTTGCCCTTGACGTCGGCGAGGTAGACGTAGAACACCTCCAGCACCGAGGGCAGTTCGTCGGGCCGGTCGCGCAGTCGTCGGGCGGTGTAGTGGATGAACTCCCGTGCGTGGCGGGCCTCGTCGCCGCTCGCCCGCTTCATGATCTTCGCCAGTACGGGTTCCGGGGTGACCCGGCTGACGCACTTGTACATGTGGTTGGTGGCGATCTCGGAGATGACGTTGGTGGCGAGGGTGGCCGACGGGGTGACCCCGGGCGGATAGGGGGCCCGCATCGCGTTGATCTGCTCGTAGCCGACGTCCTCGCCCGCCAGGCGCAGCCACTTCTTGAAGGCGAGGTGGTGCTGGAGTTCCTGGTAGCCCCACAGGCAGACGAAGGCGGAGAAGTCGTAGTCGTCGACGAACTCGTTGAAGAACCCGTGCTGGGCGGCGACCGAGTTGGACTCCCCCATCACCGCGCCCTTGGCGAAGGCGATGTGCTCGGGACGGACCAGGTCGGGGCGGAAGTCGTCCCAGGGGATGTCCGTCAGCTCCCAGGACGCCTGCTGGTAGACGGCGAAGACGTCGTAGCTGTGCAGGGGCTCCGCCGACGGGTCGCGGGCCTGGTCGATCCGTTGCGGGGTGGTCATGTGCGGTGTCCTCCGTGGGGGTTCGGTGCGCTCAGGAGTCGGTTGCCCCGGTCAGCTCCGCGAGCCGCTCGCGGGTGCGGGCGCGCTGCCACTTGCCACTGCTGGTGCGGGTCAGCCAGCGCGGCTTGACCAGGTGCACGCGTACGTCGGTGAAGTCCATCTCGCTCTCCACGCGGGCCCGGATCAGCGCGGCGAGTTCGGCGCGGTCGGCCTGCGGTACCGCTTCGACGACCAGGCGGACGACCTCACGGCCGTCGTCCTCGGTGTCGGAGAAGGCGACGCAGCGCCCCCGGTAGACGCCGGGTGCCTGACGGGCGACGGCCTCGACGTCGTCGGGGAAGTAGTTCTGGCCGCGCACGATGACCATGTCCTTGCGGCGGCCGGTGACGTAGAGGTGGCCGTCGAGCTGGAGGCCGATGTCGCCGGTGCGCAGCCAGCGCCCGTCGAAGGCGGCGGCGGTGGCCTCGGGGTTGTTCAGATAGCCGTGGGTGACGGGTGCGCCGGCGATCTGGATCTCGCCCGTCTCGCCGGGGGCGCAGCGCCGTCCGTCCTCGGTCATCAGCCGCACCTCGACCCCGTGCACGGGGTGTCCGACGGACACCAGGTCCTTGGCGCCGGGGGTCGCGGGGGCCACCGGGACGGCGCGGCCGCGGGTCGTGAGCGCGGTGCGGTCGACGGTGATCACCCGTACAGGGCTGCCGGGCACCGGGAAGGTGATGGCCAGGGTCGCCTCGGCCATGCCGTACGCCGGGTACATCACGTTGTCCCCCACGCCGGCCGGGGCCAGGGCGCGGGCGAAGCGGGCGGTGGTGGCGGCGCTGACCGGTTCGGCGCCGTTGAAGGCGAGCCGCCAGGCGGACAGGTCGAGCCGGTCGACCAGTTCGGGCGGGGCGGCGTCCAGCATCTGGTCGTAGGAGAAGTTCGGCCCGGTGATCACCGTGCCGCGGTGCTCGGCGAAGTAGGTCAGCAGGGCGGCGGGGCGGCGCAGGAAGGCGATCGGGCTGAAGACGTGCACCTCGGCGCCGTTGAGGGTGTGGGACAGCAGCCCGATCAGTCCCATGTCGTGGAAGACGGGCACCCACTGCATGAACACGTCGTCGGGGCTGAAGTGCCCGGAGACCACCGAGGCGTGCAGTCCGGCGGCCATGGCGGCCTGGGTGAGCTGGACGCCCTTGGGGGCGCTGGTGCTGCCGGAGGTGAACTGGACGACGGACAGCGCGTCCGGGTCGGTCGCGGGCAGGGTGCGCGCGAGGCCGGTGCCGGTGACCTTGGGGTCGATGAGGACGAGGCCGGGAAGCCGCTCGGCGAGCAGTTTGCCGACGCCCCGGAAGGCGGGGTCGATGACCAGGTGCCGGGAACCGGCGGTGGTGAGGATTCGGTCGAGTCTTCGGGCCATGCCGGACTCGTCGCCGAAACCGGCGGGCACCGGGAGGATGCTGACGGCGGCTCCGGCGCGCTGGACGCCGAAGAAGACGCCGAGGAAGGTGGCGTCGGTCGGCATCAGCAGCGCCACGACCGTGCCGGGTCCGACCCCGTGTGCCATCAGCCCCCGCGCGCTGCGCAGTGACGCCTCGTCCAGGTCGCGCGCGGTCATCCGCTCGCCGGTGCCGGGGAAGGTGACCGTCGCCGAAGGAGACGTCCGGACGTGTGCGGCGAGACAGGCGGTGAGTGTGTCACCGGAGAGCAGTGCGGGCCTCAAGGCGATCCTTCCGTCGTCCCGGTGAGTCGCCGCTTGCGTGATGGTTGAGCTTTGCATCGCCTTCCGCGGGCGGTAAATAGGACCTACGTCCCGGTCGGGGCGCGGGTCGCGGAGTCACCCGGTGAGCACCTCCAGTACCCGCCGAGGGCTCACCCTGCGGTACACCGGCCGGGCCCCGCACGGCGCGCAGACCGCCGTCAGCAGACCTCGGCTGCACTCCCGCCACACCCGCAGCCGGGGCAGGTCGGTGCCGTGCACGGTGACCCACACGCTGCCCTGCGAGCCCCGGCGCAGTCGGTAGTCGCGCAGGCGGACGGACGGTCGGCGGTACGCCTTCACCGCGGCCTCCTTGCAGCTGATGCAGGCCGTGGCGCGCAGCCCGGGGCGGCCGCCGGCGACGGCGGGTTCCTCCTCGGGGAGCAGCAGACGCCGCAGGAGGACGTCGTTGCGCGGGTCCACGGGCTCGACGTCGACACCGAGGGGTGCGCGGACCGGCATCACGGCGCACACCGCGACCGAGCCGGTGTGGGAGAGGGACACGCTCACGCTGCGGCCGGGCAGGCTGGGGGCGCCGTCCGGCGCGGTGAGGATCTGCGCGCCCGGTGCCCCGGTGAGCAGGCGTACCGCCGCCTTCGCGGTGAGCCGGGCGCGTACCCACTCCGTGCGCCGCGCGGGCCCCGGCAGTGCGGCGGCCCGGGCGCGCTCCCCATCGCCCAGCAGTGCCTCGGGGGCCTCACGGGAGCGCCAGTCGCAGCTCAGCACGAGAATCGGAACGCCCGCCTCAAAAGTCACGGGAGCGACCGTTCCAGGAACACAATGCGCGGGCAAGAGGCATCGAGATCGAATTCCCGCCAACTCATCGGGCGTTGACTCGGCTTGAGACTCCGGGGTAACTTGCAGGACAATCCCGCCGAAGTGTAAAAGTGCCCGCTTCTCATCTCGTCCCCAGGCCACGAAGGCTCCCGAGGAGAAGACTTGGACTTATCCACGAGCAATCTGACACGCCGAGAGCTGGACATTCTTCGGCTCGTTCCCCAGGGCATGACGAATCGACGGATCTCCAGAATTCTCGGAATCTCCGAGAAGACCGTGAAGAACCATCTCTCGACCATCTACGCCAAGATCGGCGCCTCCGGCCGCACCCAGGCGGCGCTCTACGCGATGCGCGCCGACCAGGCCGGACTCCCCGAACAGCGCCCGGAGGGCGTACGGCTGACCTCCCGCGAGACGGATGTACTGCGGCTGATCACCGAGGGCTTGACCAATCGCGGGATCGCGCAGAGCCTCGCCATCTCCGAGAAGACGGTGAAGAACCATCTGAGCGCGATCTACACCAAAATCGGCGCCACCGACCGCACTCAGGCCGCACTCTACGCGGTGAGCCACATCCGAACGGAAATCCGCCCCTGAAGGCCGGGCGCCCCACAGAGCGCCCGGCCCGCCGAATTCAGCCGAGTTGGGCGTCCTCGACCTTGACCTCGCCGAGCTTCTGGAACCGCTTGTAGCGAATGGCCGGGGTGTTCACATTCACCCGGATCGCGAACACGTCGTCGCTCTCCTCCCGGGCCGCCTGCGCGCAACCCTCCAGGTCCGTGGTGTACGGGGTCTCCTGGAGCACCCGGGCCAGGTGGGCGGTGTTGGCCACCATGAAGCGGATCAGCTTGTTGGTGTGGAAGTGCCGGTCACCCTTGCCCTCGATGTAGCCCGGACCGGTGCCGGCCGGGCCGAGCCAGTAGGCGGCGGCGTTCGGCGGCACGCTGTAACCGAGCCGCCCGAGGTTGTTGAGCACCGTGCCGGCCACGTGGTGGGCGCCGTCCTCGTTGCCGCACATCAGCAGCCCCGCGACCTTGTTGTACAGCGGGAACTGCTTGGTGTCGGCGTTCAACTCGTCCATGAGGTTGAGCTTTTCGAGGATCACATGGGCGGCGGAGGTGCACATGTTGAGGGTGATCGGGGTGGCGATCACCAGGATGTCCGCCTCCCTGATCTTGTCGAGCAGCCAGGGCCACTCGTCCTCGCGGCGCGCCTTCTCGCCGGCGTTCCAGTCGTCGAAGTCGTCCCAGTACTCCTGCTCGATGTCATGGTCGATGACCCGGATGACCTCGGTCTCGATCCCCTCCTTCTCGTAGAGGGGGACCGCCTTGTCGATGAGTCCCTGGGTCTGCGAGCGGCTCGGGGACCGGCGCAGTGTGGTGTTGAGAATGAGAGCCTTGAGAGCCATTCTTCTCGTTCCTTCCCGTCGCGACTGGTTCGACTGCACGGGAGTGCGGACGCCGCGTCCTCACTCCTTGGGCAAGTAGTCCTCGGTGTGGGTCTGTTCGGCCGGGATCTCCTTCTTGATCAGTCCCTTCTCCTTCATGAAGTCCGCCATACGGCTCCACGTGCGCGCGTCGACCGCCCCGAGCCGTCCGTCGGTGCCGCGGATGAGGGGTGCCGACGCCTTGAGCACCGCCAGCGCCGAGGACCTGCTCCTGTCGTCCTTCAGCGTGGGGATGTGGGCGCGGCTCAACTCGACCGCTTCCTCGGGGTTGTTCAGGGTGAACTCGACGCCGCGCAGGGTGGCGGCCACGAACTTCCTTACGTCGTCGGGCCGTTTTTCCAGGAAGCCGTCGGAGGCTCCGACGCCCGACGAGATCAGGGGCGCGCCCTGGGTGAGGGGGACGGCGCGGACGTCCAGGCCCGCCTGCTCGAACTGGACCTGGTCGTTGTTGACGAAGCCCATCACTCCGTCGACCCGTTTGGCGGTGAGGGCCGCCTGCTGGGTGTAGCCGATGGACTTCACGTCGACGTCGTCGGTGGTGAGCCCGCCCTCGGCCAGCAGGGCGAGCAGGCCGAAGTAGGTCTCGCCGTACGGTCCCGGGACACCGATCGTCCTGCCCTTCAGGTCCGCCGCGTCGCGGACCGGTGAGTCGTCGCGGACCAGCAGGGCCACCGGGTAGCTCTTGTAGAGCGTCATGACGCTGACGACGGGGATGTCACCGGCCCGGCCCTGCACGATCTCGTCGCCGCCCGCGATGACGAGGTCCTCCTTGCCCGCCTTCAGTCCGCCGAACAGGTCCTCGCTGGCACTGTGGTGATGCAGTGTCACATCGAGTCCGGCGTCCTTGTAGTAGCCCTTCTCCTCGGCCACGTAGAAGGGCGCGAACTGGATGTTCGGGATGTAGGTGAGCCCGAGCGTGAGCGAGGTGGTGCCCGCGTCGTCGCTCGTGCCGCTCGCGTTCGGTTCCTCCGCGCAGGAGGCGAGCGTCGTCGCCAGTAACGCGGCGACGGCTGCGACGGCGATGCGGCGCGGGACGGAGGATCCGGTGGCAACTCTCATGGACTGGGCTCTTTCTGACGGCACGTCGGTCCGGTTCAGGGGTCGGGGCGGGAAGGTGTGCCGCGGGACGCCGGGTCACCAGCGGGCCCAGCGCTCCAGCAGCAGCATCAGGCCGTACAGGACGGCCGCGAGCAGGGTCAGGACGAACAGCGTGGCGAACAGGCCGACGGTGTCCGCCTCGCTGCGCTGCACGGTGAGCAGCTGCCCGAGGCCGTCGCCGCCGACCACGAACTCACCGACGACGGCTCCGGTGACGGAGAGCGTCAGACCGGCGCGGATGCCCGCGAGGGTGCTCGGCAGGGCGAGCGGCCACTCGATGTGCCGCAGCAGCTGCACCCGGCTCACCCCGTCGACCTTGGCCGCGTTCATCACGTCCGGGTCGATCTGGCGCAGTCCCACGACGGTGCTGACGAGGATGGGAAAAAACACCAGCAGGGCGCACAGGACGGCGATGGGCAGCAGGCCGTAGCCGAACCAGAGGGCGAGCAGGGGGGCGAGCGCGACCGCGGGCACCGCCTGGGAGGCGGCGATGTAGGGCTGGAGCGCGGCGGCGGCCACGCGGTTGCGGGCGATGAGGTAGGCGAGCGGGAGGGCGACGGCCAGGCCCAGCGCACTGCCCGCGACGCTCTCGGTCACGGTGTGTGCGGTGTAGTCGAGCAGGAAACCGTCCCGCAGTTGGCTTACCAGCTCCTTCGCGATGGACTGAGGGGTGGGCAGGAAAAAGGTGGAGACGGCTCCAAAACGGGTGACGGCGTCCCAGAGAGCCACCAGCAACATTCCGAGCAGGACCGGGGCGAGAAAACCGGTGCCGCGACCCGGCGAGCGCCGCCGCGTTTTCCGGCTTCCGATTCTTTTCTCCCGGCCGGTGGAGCGATCACTCTTTTGCTGATCTGCTTCGGATGGTGGCGCGTCGCGTGTGGCAGCCTGCTGGAACACTCAACCGTCCCGAATTCGACTCAAGTGGCGCTCCAGGCAAGCTAGTCCACCCCGGGGGATATCCGCAACGAATATTCGAGGGAGAAATAAACCGGTCGTGCAACCCGGTTTACCGACCGGCTCGGCCACGGTCGTGGGGGCTCCGAATTACCCGGCACCCCTTGAGGAAGGTTTAGCCTACAAGTGCCCAATAACCGGGGGCAATGAGCGAGTTCTCGTCACGGGCCCGCTCGGTCAGCCGGGCAGCGGTCCGGCGTCCGGGCCGCCCTGGCGGATGCCCTGGCCGGCCCGCTTGCGCAACTCCTCGGGCGCGTACAACAGCCAGTACGCGTTCACGGCGTGCGCACCGATCCGCCTGCGGCACAGCTCGGTGAACTTGACCGGATCCGGCTCCTCCTGGGCATGGACGAACACTTCGAGGATGTGCTTGCCCGCCAGCACCTGGGCCATCATGATCCCCTGCGCCGCCTCGTGCGCGCAGATCCGGTCCAGGTCCGCGTCGCCCGGCATCCCGCAGGCGAGGACGACCTCGCAGTTCTCCCGCTCGATCAGCTGACGGCAGGCCACGGCCAGGTCCTTGAAGCCCGGCACGGTCCGCCGGACCACCTTGAAACGTTCACCGAATCCCTCCATCCCGGCCAGCCGGTTCTCGGCGATCGATCCCATGTCGACGCGCGCGAACATGGTGTCGACGACCCCGATGCGGTCCATGCGCCCTCCTCAGTCGGTGGATGCCTGTCGTGGCTGTGCGAGGAGCGCTCCGCCCCGTCGGCGGGTGCCTCCGTCACGGCGGTTCACAGGGCCGCCGTCAGCCCTTCCTGCCGTCCGTCGTCCAGTCCGTACAGCCCTCCGCCCTGCCGGCCGACCACCCGGTTGACCCCGCCGACGCTCGCCTTGCGGACCACGTCGTGGCCGCGGCGCGCCAGCTCCGCCACCGTCTCCTCGGGCATCGTGTCGTCGACGTGCAGGTGCTCGGGACGTCCGGCCTCGACGCGGTCGCTGCCGGGGAAGTAGGTCCAGCGCGGCCCCGACAGGACGCGCAGCGGAGTGCTGTCGTCGCACAACAGGGCCGCCGCGACCTGGGTGTTCCACTGGCACTGGCCGTCCCCGCCGGGCGTCCCGCCCAACCAGCGCACCTCCTGTCCTTCGCTGATCGTCCAGGGGAAGATGGTGTTGACGGGCCGTGCGCCGGGCCTGACCCGGTTGGCGTGGCCGGCCTTCAGCGTCGTGCTGCGGCCCAGCCGGTTGCAGAGCAGCAGCCCCGCTTCGGCGAGGCCCACTCCGGCGCCGAAACCCAGGCCGAGGCTCTGCACCCAGGTGACGGCGTTGCCCATGCCGTCGGCGATGGCGAAGTGGGTCGTGTCGCCGTGCGAGTAGTGGCCGGCGTACCGGCAGGGGCTGCGCTTGTCCGGGTCGACGCCCTGCCGCAGCCCGTCGAGGGTGCGAGCGCCCAGGGGGTCCGGCCGGGGCGTGTCGTCGGCCTCCGGGTCGCTCAGGTGGTCCAGGCGCCAGGCGAAGCTCTGGTGCACGGCCTCGGCGAGCAGATGGATCCCGGCGGCGGAGTCGCTGCGCTGCCCCTCGGCGCGCAACGACTCGTAGACCAGGAGGTTTTGCAGCATCAGCGGGCCCTGGGTGGGGGCGGGCGGTACCGCGACACGGCGGCCGGCGACCTCGGCGACCAGGGCGGGGGCCAGCCGGGCGGTCGTGGCGGTGACGTCCTCGCCGCGCACGAGTCCGCCGTACCGCCGGCTCGTCTCCTCAGTCAGTTCGGCGATCCAGTCCCGCAGGGCCGCCCGGTCCGAGCGCGCGGCCCGGTCGTAGAGGCGGGCGAGGCCGGGCTGGGGCAGCCGGCCGCCGACGGACTCCGGTGCGGCAGCCGGACGGTAGCAGGCGTGGAACTCGGGCTGCTCCAGCACCTGGAGGTTCTCCCTGGTCCAGCGCTGGAACTGGCCGGTGATGACGGTGCCCTCGGCGGCGGCGCGGGCCGCGGGGCGCAGGAGGCGGGCGAGCGGCAGGGAGCCGAAGCGCTCGTGGACCTCGTACCAGGCGTCCAGCAGCCCGGGGGTGGTGACCGAGAGGACTCCGGTGCGGGGAACGCCGTCCAGTCCGCGCCGCTCGAAGGCGCCGGGTTCGGCGGCGCGCGGGGCCCGGCCCAGCCCGAGCAGGGCGAGCGGGGTGCGCTCTCCTGCCGGGTGGAGCACGGCGCTCGCATCGCCGCCGGGGCCCGAGGCCATCGGCATGGCGACGGTGAGCAGCGCCGAGGCGGTGATCGCCGCGTCGAAGGCGGTGCCGCCCTCGCCCAGGACGGCCAGCGCGGCGAGGGTGGCGGCCGAGGAACCGGTGGAGGCGATGCCGCGGCTCCCCCACTGCTGACGGTCACGGAGAATCACCCGCACGGCCACACCACCGAGGGGGAACCGGCGGCCCGGAAAACCGGATGACCTGATTCATTCAGGAGGCGGGGAAGAATGACTAACACGTGCACCTTCTTCGTCGAACGGCACGGCGGCGGCACGACCTTATGAAGGAACCCGGCGGACTGTCATCACCCCTTCGGGTAAGCGCTTCCGGGGGAATGCCCGAACAACACACCTCCACCTCCAGGGGAGTTGCACAGGACCGGCCCGAAGTGACCCTATTTGCCCACCTTTTCGGTCGGGTCGGAGAGCGGTTTCACGACAGAAATCCAACTCGTATTCTTTCGCACGAAACCGCTTGTAGCCTGGATTTGGAAGAGGATCCGTACGCCGTGACCTTTCGCGCGCCCTGAGGGAATCCCATGCCGCATATCGTCAACCAGGCCAGCTGCACATTGCCGATTTCCGGCGGAGAGGTGAGGTTGCACGTTTTCGGCAGGGACAGAAATGGCCCCGAGAGCGTCATCGCCGCTGTCCACCGCACCGAACGCGCCGAGGAGTGCGCGCCCCTCGTCCGGCTGCACAGCGCGTGCGCGACCGGCGACATCCTCGGCTCGCTGCGCTGCGACTGCGGCAGCCAGTTGTCCGCGGCGCTCGACGCCCTGCTGGAGAGCGACCACGGCATCCTGCTGTACCTGCTGGGCCACGAAGGCCGGGGCATCGGCCTCGCCAACAAGATCAGGGCCTACGCCCTCCAGGAGCAGGGCCTGAACACCGCCGAGGCCAATCTCGCGCTGGGGCTGCCCGTGGACGACCGTGACTACACCGACGCCGCCGAGGTGCTCCGCGAGTTCGGCGTGGCCCGGCTCCGGCTCGCCACCAACAACCCCTCGAAGATCGCCGCGTTGGAGACCGCGGGCCTTGAGGTCCAGCGCGTCCCGTGGGGCGGTTTCGTCACCCCGCACAACTCCGGCTACCTGAAGACCAAGGACTATGTGCTCGGCCACCTCGGAAGCCTCGGCCCCCTGCCGGAAGCCGCCGAGCCGCGCGGCTGACGAAGCCCCCTCCGCACCCCCGCCGCACCCGGAACGTCCCTCGAAAGCAGGCTCCGCATGGGTTTAGCCGACAAGCTCATCGTCAACCTCTGCCCCACCGGAATGATCCCGCGCCGCGCGAAGGTACCGGCCGTGCCGCTGGAGCCGGCCGAGATCGCGGCGGACGTCCGCCGCTGCCGTGACGCCGGTGCCTCCATGGTCCATCTGCACGCCCGCGACGCCGACGAGGAACCCACCTGGCGGCCGGAGCGGTTCCAGGAGATCTGCGACGCGGTCGTCTCCGAGGCGCCCGACATCGTCGTCGTGGTGACCACCAGCGGCCGCAACTGGTCCGAGACCGACAAGCGCGCCGCCTCCCTGACCGTCACCGGCCCCGGCAAACCGGAGATGGCCTCCCTGACGCTGGGCTCCATGAACTTCCCGACCGGCCCCTCCGTCAACTCGCCCCGGACGATCCAGGAGTTGGCCACCGCGATGCGGGACCACGAGGTGGTTCCCGAGCTGGAGATCTTCGACGTCGGCATGGCCGACTACGCCTCGTTCCTGGCCGACAAGGGTGTGCTGCAGCCGCCGTTCTACGCCAACATCCTGCTCGGCTCCCTCGGTACGGCCTCGGTCAGCGCGGCGAACCTGGCCGCCGTGCTGGCCGCGCTGCCCCGGAACACCACCTGGGCGCTGGCCGGCATCGGCCGCTACCAGACCCGCGCCAACACCCTCGCCACCGCGCTCGGCGGACATGTGCGCGTCGGCCTGGAGGACAACCCGTACGAGGACTGGACGCACAAGTCCCCCGCCGCCAACGCCCGGCTGGTCGAGCGCGCGGTCCGCATCGGGCGGGAGCTGGGCCGGGAACCGGCGACCCCGGAGGAGACCCGGGCGATCATCGGGCTCAAGCCGGTGACGCGCGAATGACCCGGGACACCGCCACGGTCGGGCAGCACCGCTGGCACGCGGCCGACTCCTACGACGAGGCCACCGGACGCCTCCAGCGCCGCAACGCCGCCCTGGTGGCACGGCTGCATCCCGACCCCGAGCGGGTGCGGCACGCCCTGGACGTGGGCTGCGGCACCGGAGCGCTCACCGAGGAGCTGCTGTCCCGGCTGCCGACGGCCGCCCGGATCACCGGGCTGGACGTCTCCGCCGACATGCTCCGCCACGCCCGCGCCCGCACCGCCGAACAGGACGCCCGGCGCGTCGAGTTCCGGCACGGCTCCCTGCTCGACACCGGGGCGGTCGAGGGACCGTACGACGCAGTGTTCAGCAATGCCGCCCTGCACTGGATGCACCCGCGCTACGACGACTGCTTCACCCGACTGCGGCACCTCCTCGCGCCGGACGGCCTGCTCTGCGCGGCGACCGCCGGACGGAGCGCGGCCACCGACGACTTCGACCACCGGGTCGGCGGGCGGGTCCGCCGGCTGCTCGGCCAGGACACCGCGGACGACTTCACCCGCCGCAGACTGACCTGCGCCGAACTCGTCGCGGTCGGCGAGCGCAACGGCCTTGCGGCGGAGGACGCCTTTCTTGTCGAGCGCCGCAGCTCGGTGAGCGTGCCGGCCTACGTCACCTGGTGGCTGGCCAGCGGCGGGCCCTGGCAGGCGGATCCACCGCGACGGGAGCGGGCGGTGGAACTGCTCCAGGGGGCGCTCGGCGGGCCGGACGGCGAGATCGAGGTGGTGCACGCCAGTGTGTTCGCCGTGCTGCGACGACCGGTCGGCCGTCCTTGACCATACTGAGGCGGATGAGCATTACCTCGGGGCGGCGGAACCGGAGCCGGTCCGTCGACCGGCGCTCGGTGCACCGGCGGCTGGTGGCCGCCGTCGTGGTGGACACGGTCGGCTACGGGGCGTTCCTGCCGCTGACCTTCCTGTACCTGTCCACCGCCACGGACATCCCGGTGGCCCGGCTCGGTGTGATCATCACGGTGGCGAGCCTGGCCGGACTGCCGGTGCCGCTGTTCGTGGGGCACTTGGTGGACCGGCTGGGCGCACGGCACGTGCTGATCGCGCAGACGGCGGCGGCCGCGGTGGGGTACACCCTGTACTTCTGGGTGCACTCCTTGTGGCCCCTGCTCATCGGCATCGTGGTCGTCACGGTCGCGGACCGCACCTACTGGGCCGCCTGGCCGGTCTTCGTCAGCGAGCAGGTGGGCGACGGCGACAGCCTGGACCGCTGGTACGCCATCGTCAACGCGGCCAAGAGCGCCAGCCTGGCCGCCGGTTCCGGCATCGCCTCGGTGGCGCTCGCGTTGAGCGGCACCGACGGCCTGAGGGCGATGCTGGCCCTGAACGTCGCGACCTCGGTCGCGGCCGGGCTGCTGTTCGTCTCCCTGCGCGGCAACCGGCCCACCCGGCCCGCCGCCGAGGAAGCGGCACCCGTGGGAGGGTGGCGGGCCCTCCGCTCGGACCGCCCGTACCTGACGCTGACCTTCGGCAACACCCTGCTGACCTACGGCTGGCTGATCTCCACCCTCGTGCTGCCGGTCTACCTGGTCCGGCATGTGCATCTGGCGAGCTGGACGGCGGCCTTCGCGCTGATGCTGAAGATGACACTCACCATGCTCTTCCAGACCACCGTCGCCGCCCGCCTCTACCACCTGCGCAGAACCACGACCGCGCTCGCGGGCACCGCCTCGTTCGTGGCCGCCGTGCTCCTGCTGGCCTGCGCCCCCGCACCGTCGTCCGACGTCCTGGCGATGGCGGTGGTCATCGCCGGTGTCGTCTTCCTCTCCCTCGGCGAGATGCTCGCCGCGCCCGCCACCACCAGCCTGGCCGTCGCCGCGGCGCCGGAGGGCTCCCAGGGCCGCTATGTGGCTGTGTTCCAGCTCTCCTGGAGCCTGTCGTCCGTCACGGGCCCCGCCCTGGTCGGCTACCTGCTCAGCGGGCCGCCGCTGCTGCTGTGGACGGCGTTCCTCGCGCTGATGCTCGCCGCCGCCCTCGTCTTCGCCGCGCTGCGCACCCGCTTCCCCCGGCATGTCGACACCAAGACCCAGCCATCGACGTGAGGACCGTACGCCCATGATGCCCCGACCCCCCCAAGAGCCCGCCGTCGCCGCGAGCGCCGTCGCCGACGCCCTGGTCGTCCACGCCGACCACGGCGCCCGCGAGGCGAACCCCTACTACTGGTACCGGCTGCAGGAGCGGACGGCCGAGCTGCTGAAGGAGATCCAGTCCCACGGTGACACCCAACTGACCGCGGCCGCCGACGCGTTGGTGGCGGACCCGGCGAGCGCCGAAGCCTGGCACCGGGTGCGGGACCTGGTGGCGCACGACCCGTGGGCATCCTTCGTGGACATCGCCCTCGACCTCAAGGACCGCTCCCGGTTCGGTTACCACCTCGGCGCCGCCCACGACCGCACCGCGACCGCCGACCCCGACTGGCGCTCCTGGCCCGCCGCACCGCCCGCACCCACCTCCGTCGAACCGGTCGCCCAGATCGTGGTCGCCTTCCGCGACCAGAGCCCCGACGGGGTGCGCGCCCGCAACCTGGTGGCCTGTCTGGCCGCCCTCGCCGACCAGACCCTGCCGCGCGAGCGGTACCACGTGACCGTCGTCGAGTCCGACACCACCCCGCGCTGGCGCGAGACCGCCCTCAAGTACGCCGACGACTGGCTGTTCGCGTTCTCCGACCGCCCCTTCAACAAGTGCTGGACCACCAACTGCGGTGTCCTCAACGCCACGCGCCAGGCTCCATACCTGTGCCTGATCGACGCCGACGCCCTGGTCGACCGGGACTTCGTACGGCGCAACACCGAGCGGTTCCGGCGCGCCGGGGCGGGCGCGTTCCTGTGCTTCCGTGACCTGCTGTACCTGGACGCGCCCGCATCCGCGGTGGCGGTGCGCGAGCGCTGCGTGGAGGGGAGGGCGGAGGCCGACGCGGCCAGACTGCGATGGTTCGCGGTGCAGCGGGCGCCCGGGCTGTGTGTCTGGCTGCGCCGCGATGTCTTCGACTCGGTGAGCGGCATGGACGAGCGGTTCGAGGGCTGGGGCCGGGAGGACCTCGACTTCGTGCTCCGCGTCCAACTGGCCACCGCGTTCGACCAGTACGACGACCGCATGCTGCATCTGTACCACCCGAGCTCCGGGCAGCTGAAGAACGGACAGACCGTCAACTACCACATCCCGCTGCTGTCGTGGGCGCCGACCGAACCCATCGGCCGCCTCGAACGCTTCTCCGGCTGACATGGCGGCCGGGGTCGACGCGTGCGCGGTGCTGGGATTCCAGACGGCGCGGCCGGGGGCGGGCGTTCGGCTCGCCGAGCTGAACCTGCGGCTCGGCGAACTGCTCGACGCCGAGGGCCTGTTGCGCTTTCAGGTGCTGGGGAAGGTCACCGACGGGCGGCGGCTGTGCGTGTACTGGCTGTGGCGGGACATCCGCGACCGGGACGCCTTGTGGGCGGCACCGCCTTGCGCCCTGACGGACTACTGGGCGGCGGCCCGTCCGCTGTGGTCGGCGGAGCCGGACGTACGGCGCTTCGTGTGGCGTCCGCCGGCGGACCGGGGCCTGTGTCCGCCGGGCGGCGGCGTCGCCCTGGAGGAGGTGCCACCCCCCGCCACCGGGGCTCAGGGCTCCTGGCTGCTGGACGTGGACACGGACACGGCCGCCGTACGCTGCCGCCCGCCGTCGGGCCCCGACGACCCGGCGGCGTGGCGGGACCTGAGCGCCTGAGCCCGGGGGCCGGGCCGCCGCCCGGCCCGCCTTGTGCTCATTCCGGACAAGCCGCGGCTCCGGCGGGAGGGTTGACCCTCACCACCGTCCGCTGCTGTCATCTGCCGTATCGCCGGTCCCGGACCGCGTACGAACGCAGCGCCCGCAGCAGGTCTATCTGGCGGAAGGCGGGCCACAGGACTTCCACGAAGTGCACTTCGGCGTAGGCGGACTGCCACAGCAGGAAGCCGGACAGGCGCTGCTCGCCGGAGGTGCGGATGATGAAGTCCGTGTCGGCGGCCGCCGGGGAGTACAGGTTGTCCGAGATGTGGTGGAGGTCGAAGTTCTCGGCCAGTTCACGCGGATCCCCGCCGGCGGACATGTGCTTGTCGAAGGCGGACCGCACCGCGTCGATGATCTCGCGGCGCCCGCCGTAGCCGACCGCCACGTCTACCTTGAGGCCGGTGCGGCCCGTGGTGCCCGCGACCGCCGCCTTCAGGGCCCGCGCGGTGTCCCCCGGCAGCAGGTCGAGGGCGCCGATCACATCGATCCGCCAGTTCTCGTCGGCCGCGCAGACGCTGGCCACGGTCTCTTCGATGATCTCCAGCAGCGGACCGAGTTCGGCGGGCGGCCGGTGCAGGTTGTCGTCGGAGAGCATCCACAGGGTGACGTGCTCGATGTCGGCGGCGTCGCACCAGCGCAGGAAGTCGCCGACCTTCGCGCCGCCGACACGGTATCCCTCGCGGACGTCGTCGTGCCCGGCGCCGCGGGCCCAACGACGGTTGCCGTCGAGCATGATGGCGACGTGCCGTGGCCGCGGCTTGCCCTCCAGCTTGCGCGCCAGTCGCCTGACGTACAGGGCTTCCAATCCCGCGCGAAGCGCCCTATAGGCCACGTGCCATGTCCCTTCGTCCCCACCGACCGCTAGTGGGGGCCACCGTATCGCCCGATGCGCGGCCCGAGCCATCGGCCCTGCGTCAGCGCGGGATCGGCCGGTCGTACACGTTGTGCGGCGTGATGATCTCGGTGATCGCCCGGGCCACGAGGGAGGACGGCTCCTGACCCTGGTAGGTGATGTCCGTGTTCATCATCAGCACCAGGGTCGCCCGCTTCGAGGGCAGGTAGACGGTCACGGTCTCGTACCCGGGGATGGACCCGTTGTGGCCGATCCAGCCGCCGCTCTCGAAGATGCCGAGGCCGTAGCCGGTGCCGGGGACACCGGTCGGGAGCATCTTCAGCCGCTCCGCCTGCGTACGCGGGCTCAGCAGCGTACCGGTGGCGACGACCCTCGCCCAGCGCCGCAGATCGTGCAGGTTCGAGATCATGGCTCCGGCGGCCCAGGCCCAACTGGGGTTCCAGTCCGTGGCGTCGGCGACTTCTCCGCTGAGCGTCTGGTTCGTGTAACCGCGCGGATGCGGTTCGGGGAACTCGGAGTTGTCCGGGAACACCGTGTGGTGCAGATGGGCCGGGCGCAGGACGCGCTTGTCGATGACATCGGCGAGCCGCTTGCCGGTGACCTTCTCGATGACGAGGCCGAGCAGGACGAGGTTGCTGTTGCAGTACTCGAACTGCTTAGCCGGTTTGAAGGTGTTCTTGTGCTTGAAGCCGTAGGCGAGCGTCTGCCGCGGGGTGAAGGTGCGCTGCGGGTCGCTCAGCAGGTCGTGCACGAAGTCCGGGTCGGACGTGTACGGGAACAGTCCGCTGCGCATCTCCGCGAGGTGCCGCAGGGTGATCTTCCGGCCGTTCGGCACGCCCTTGACGTACTTGGCGATCGGGTCGTCCAGGCCGACCCTGCCGTCGTCGACGAGCTTCAGCAGCGCCGTGACGGTGAAAGTCTTCGTCTCGCTGCCGATGCGTACGGACACATCCCGGGTCATCGGCCGACCGGTCGCGGTGTCGGCGACGCCGGTCGCGCGGACGTAGTGCCCCTTGCCCGGCATCCAGAGGCCGACAACGAGGCCGGGGATGTCGGCCTGCTGGCGCACCTCTTCGATGGCCCGGTCGAGCCGGTGGCTCAGCTCGGGGCCGAGGGCGTGCCGGGGGTAGTCGGTCGTGTCCGGCCGTTCGGCTCTCACGGACGGCACGGCGGCCGCCGGTGTCACCGCCACGGGGGTGAGCACGGAGGCCACGAGCAGGGCTGCGGCGGACAGGCGGCGGGAGGGGGTTCGGCGCACGGCGCGACACCTTCCGGGTCAGTGCGACACCGGTCGGCCGCATCAACCTTCGGGTACCTGGCCCGGGCCCCCTCCCCGCACTCGTTCAGGCGAATCCACCCGTTCGGACCGGGGAAGGTCGCTGAAGCGGCCCTGCGCCGGTCCGAGAGGTTGTCCCGCGCCTCGGGCGGCAGGCGGGACTGTGCGGGCACGACCTAACGTCGGACCATGAACTCGACGGATCCCGCAGCTCACGAAGGCGCCGGTCACTACGGGGAGACCCTTTTCAACGCCGGGCACCCACGTGAGGCGGAGCGTATCGACGACGCCGCCGTGATCTACGACCCGGTCACCACGCACCGGCTGCGCGCCCTGGGCGTGGGTCCTGGTGCGCGCTGCCTGGAGGTGGGTGCCGGTACCGGGACGGTGGCACGGTGGCTGCTGAGGGAGGCGGGTGCGCGTGAGGTGGTGGCACTGGACCGGGACACGAGCGCGCTGGGCGAAGCGCCGGAGCAGGGCCTTCGTGTGGTCACGGCGGACGTGACCGACGACTCGCTGGACCTGGGCACCTTCGACCTGATCCACGCCCGGTTCGTACTCATGCACCTGCCCGAACGACGCCGGGTCCTGGCCCGCCTGGCGACCCGTCTGAACCCGGGCGGTCGGCTCCTCCTCGGCGACGCCGTGGAGCTGCCGGACACCCTGGGCTCCACCTCGCCCTACCGCCGCACCATGGACGCCATGTGGGAGGCCCTGCGCACGACGATCGGCACGGACATCTCGGCCGTACCGGCGTACCCACACCTCCTGCGGGAGGAGGGCCTGGCGGACGTGGGCACCGAACTGTACTGCCCACCTCTGGTCCCCGACGGCCCACTGGCCCACTTCTGGTCGCAGACCTTGCAGCGGATGCGTCCCGAACTGGTGGCGACGGGAGGGGTGGACGCCGCCACGGTCGAGGAGTGCCTGGCGTATCTGTCGTCGCCGACGCTCGCCGAACTCGCCCCCGGGATACTGCTGGCATGGGGGCGGAGGCTCTAACTCGGGTTCTCCTGAAGGACGGAGAGGACGTTCCCGGCCGGGTCGGTGAACCACGCAATCGCGGCGGGCCCGCCTTCGCCGATCCGCACGATGCCCTTGTCGTCGTGCTCGAACCCTTCGTAACGCTCCATGGTCACCCCGCGTCGCTCCAGCTCACCGACGGCGGGCTCGATGTCGTCCACGGGAAAGTTGAGGATGGTGAACGACGCGGGCGTGTGCGTGTCCTTGGGATAGACGAACACCTCGGCCCCACTGCCGAGCTTGATGACGAGCATCCGCATGCCACCCTGCCCGGCCTCCTCCACCTCAAGCCCGAGCGTCTCGCCGTAGAAACGGCGGGCCGCGTCGATGTCATCGACGGAGAATCCACTGAACGCCTTCGACTGTCCGAACATGCCGCGTCTCCTTCATGGGTGGCCTTTCCCGGCGTCCCAGGGCACACCACGGGACCGGTGGCCGCGGCAACTTCACCCTTGCGCTGGCTGTTGGCCGTCGGTCCGAAAGCGTCGCACAGCCGGAGTGATGTAACCGCCTGCGGGAAATGCACGACAAACAGGAATGGCCAAACCGTGACATCTCAAGATAGCGCCACCGACCTGATCAGAATGTCGGACTGCGACAACACCTTCCGGGTGAGTGTCCTGGGGCGGCGCAGCCCGGGAATTCTGCCTACGCACGACTTGCTCGACGCAGAGGTCGTCGTGGAAAGCAGCTTCGTCGGCGGACATCTCAGCGTCTGCTCCTACCCGTCAGATCGGGCCGTGCTCCAGGAATGGCCAAGCGAGGTGAGGGAAACAGGCCCGGGCGCCTACGAATGGCGGCGTTGAGAGAAGGCAGGCGACGCCATGTTCGACCGGTGACCGTGCCGCGGCCATGGCCCAGTCCTCCAGTGGAAGCTCCGACGCCGTGATCACACCGGTCACTGCGTGATCATTCCACTGCTTCAGATTCCCCTTGATCGAACGCGATGCGACAGCGTTCTACCTGGTCGGCCACCTGCTCCATGAACCAGCGCATGACCTCGTAGGGGACAACGCGCTCGTCAGGGCTCCAGACGCGGACGGTCGGTTGCAGATTCGGGTCCTCCTCTGGGACAAGCGCCGTCAAGAAGGCAGCGCCGGGCACGTGGGTCACCGCGGCGTCGAGGTTGTCGGCCCCCTCGGTCGACGCCGGCACAGCCTCGCTCAGCTCCACGGCCCAGGCATCGTCGGGCAAGGCGTAGTGGAACAGGACGGCGTAGTGACGGCCTGCATGTTCTCGCAGCTCCCATGGCATGTCAGCAGGCTGTCACAGCTTCCGTGTCGGGCGCTTGCGGATATTCCGGCCTGGCGAAGACCGCTGCAGGGTCTGATACGTCGAGAGGTCACCGAGGTCTCAGTGCGGCCGTCTGGAAGTGCTGAACCCGACTCCGCCTCCAGCGCGACGCCATCGACACCCTCAGCACCGCACTCGACAGCCCGGAGAACACCAAGACGGCACGCTCCGACGGCGACGAACCGCCACCCTGCGCCGCCCTCGTCCGCTTACGTTGACGCTGAGGTTGAAAGGGTGGGGTGACAGCAGTCGTTGGCGGTGCTACGTCCTCGTCATGAGGTACGCGGATGGCGGCGGTCTGACCGCTGCGGGGCGGGCGAAGCGGGAGGCGGTGCGCTTCGAGGCCGCGGAGATGTTCGAGCGGGGGGGTGCGGCCGCCGGAGGTGGCCCGCAGGTTACGGGTGTCGCGGAAGTCGGCGTACGCCTGGCACGCCTCCTGGCGTGAGGGCGGCCGGGCGGCCCTGGCCTCCAGGGGAGCCGGCGGCTTCCCCTGCCAGCTCAGCGGGGCCCAGGCAGAACGGCTCCAGACCGAGTTGGAAGCGGGCCCGGCCGCGCAGGGCTGGAGCGAGGACCAGCGGTGGACCCTGGCCAGGGTGGCGGATCTGATCCACCGCCTGTTCGGCTACAGGTACACCCCGCGCGGGGTGTCGTATCTGCTGCACCGGCTGGGCTGGGCACCGCAGGTGCCGGCGCATCGGGCCGTCGAACGTGACGAGCCGGCCGTGGCCCGGTGGCGGACGGAGCAGTGGTCACGGGTAAGAGGACGGCCGAGCTCCTGGGGGCGTGGATAGCCTTCGAGGACGAAGCCGGCCAGGACTTGCGCCCGGCGAAGGGCCGTACCTGGTCCCGGCGCGGCCGGACCCCGGTGGTCAAGGTGACGGGCAAGGGCTCGGGCCGAGTCCTGATGGCCGGGATGGTCTGCGTCAAGGCCGGACGTGAGACGAAGCTGATCTACCGGACCCAGCTGTACCGGGGCAGGACGGGTGAGAAGAAGGGCTTCCGGGCACGCGAGTTCGCGGACCTGCTGTCCTCCGCCCGACGGCAGCTCGGCGGTGCCCCGCTGATCGTCGTGTGGGACAACGCCAGTACCCACCACTCACAAGCACTGCGGCAGTTCCTCGACCGCAACAGTGACTGGCTCACCGTCGTCAAGCTCCCCGCATACGCGCCGGACCTCAACCCTGCCGAAGCGGTGTGGGCGCACCTGAAGAAGTCCCTTGCCAACCTGGCCCCGAGAGCGGTCGAGGACCTCCACCCCCTGGTCAAGAACCGGCTACGAGCCCTCCAACGCCGCACCGAGGTCCTCAACGGCTTCGTCGCCGAGACGGGACTCAGCCTCGAACCCGGATGACCTTGTCACCCCACCCTTTCAACCTCAACGGCAACTACTGCCGTCACCCCACACAGACGCCTCGCCAGACACCGCCTGACGGGGCGTCAAATTCGCTTGCACACGTCGACAAGCAAATTGAAGTTCAACAAACAGCGACATCAACGCGACATTCGCACATAACCTCCATGTTCGAGTAATAAATACCGTCTCACCGAAAGGGAGATTCCAACTTGCACGAAGCGCCACCGAGAACCTTAATCAGTGCAATGGGTGCCGTGTACCCGAGTCTCTGCACCACGGATCCTGGCAGTAGGAAGGTGTCACATCCGCCTGCCCATTCAGAGAGTGGCACGTGCCAAAGTCACCACGATCCCAGCAAATCGCCGTTGGCCTCTGACCGCTTCTTAGTTCGCAAAATTCCTCGACGGCCGCACGAATATCAGCTACCGGCAGCGTATTGCGGGGCTCGAACAGCCTCCAATCACCCAAATCAGCAACAACGTTTTGATTCAACACCGGCGGTTCCGGATTCCTAGAGGTCCACACACTCCTCGCAATCTCCCAATCCACTCGAACTACGGAATCCTCGGGAACTTGCCACCTCAATGCGCCATACCCTGTAAGCGGATTTGTCGAGACTTGAAGATAGCTGTCAAAGTACCGATCTGATTTCATCGGATCCCTATGTGGCGCCAAGAGCACAAACGTTGCAAAAATTCCACCCTTCGGCCGTCCAGCCACGTCTGACCCTTGGTCGTGCCCGCCGGTCACCAACTCGCTAATCAAGCGCCTAAGAATAGCTCCCGATGCTGCATGATATGTCGTACCGCCAGTGAAAATAGTCAGAATCATTAATATCCTCCAACGTTCACAGGTGAGGCGATGCGGAATACCGAAATTAGACCGGCCCCACCCCGGAGGATTCTACCCCAGGGCAGGGCCGGCCAGATATTACACCTCTTGAGATTAACCGCCGCCCAGCATAGTTACCCCGTGCCAGCCCTCTTCAGTGCGCCAAACGGCTGTCAGGCTAGACCCACTTGGTAGAATTGCAGACACCCCAGTCATGCATGAATAGGGACCAGAACAAACGCCGTCAGAATTGTTGATTACGACTGTCGCCCTCTGAACGCCATTGCTTCTCATGGCCAAAGCGATCTTGGTTTCTACATGAGATGCGGCCGCGAACCCACCTGCAGCGTCGTGAGGCACGCCAGATTCTTTGAGCGCGTCCCTTACTTGCGCGAATGAACCATTCTCACCGCTTGATACGGGAGCTCCGACTTTATTTCCAGCATCATCTACGACCTGACCAGTCGTAATCTTGCTGCCTGCCAACTCGTCCGCAATGCCGTCGAGTGGATTGCAGTTGTGTACGAGTACCGGCGTGGCCCCCGCCAGCACATAGTACGTGTGCAGGCCAGGCCGCTCCTACCTGCAAGTTTGCTGGTCAGCGGGTGATTTGACAGTTGCCAAATGTTCGTGCTCGGGCGCTGGAGTCTGCTGGTGTTGCCGTCACTACCGCCGTCAGTGGTCTACACCGCCTGGGGAATTCCAGGAATTCCGAATGCGTGTCAAGCGGCTTTGTCGTGCGGGGTGAGGCTGATGGTCAGGTCGGCGCCGAGAGCCTGAGCGAGGCGGCGCAGGAGGGGAAGCGTGGGCACGGTCCCGCCGCCTTCGAAGCGGGAGATCTGCGGCTGCTTCATCCCGCACCGCCCGGCCAGCTCGGCCTGGGACAGCCCGAGCTCGATGCGCCGGTCGTGGACGAGTTGCCCGAGCTCACGGGCGAGCGCGGAAGGCGGGTCCTGCATGGTTCCTCCCCGCCTCAGGCCGCTGGGGCGACGATGGTGACGGTGGGCTCGTCTCCGCCGGCGAGGTGCACGTCCACCGTGAGGTCCAGTGCGCGGGCCAGGCGCATGATGACCGCGATGGGCGGCAGCTCGGTGGCCGTCTCGATGCCTTCGATGTCATCGACGTCGACGTGCATGCGCTCGGCGAGGTCGGCCTCGCTCAGGCCCAGCTGCTTACGCCGGTCGTAGACGGCCTTGCCCAATGTCATGGCGAGGCCGGCCTCTTCGTAGACCCGGTCGTACTCGGGGTCAGCGTCCAGGTGTTCGCCCAGCAGCCGGCGGTGGCGACGGGTCCTCCATTCGCTGTGGTTCATTGAGACTCCTTGAGGTTGCGGCTGTAGAGGTCGTGCTCAGCGGCGGCTTCATGCTCTGCCTCGCACAATCGCTGTGCGGCGTGGGCGCGGTCCACTTCGGCCTGCTCGCGCATCTTGGTCTTGCGGAACACGGTGAGCAGCACGACACGTCGGCCGGGCGCCAGCCAGTAGGTGATCCGCTGATGGGCATCGCCCAGGCGGAAGCGCAGCTCACGGAGCTTGCCGCCCAGGTGGCGGGAGTACGGTTCGTCAAGGGTGGTGGGCTGCTCGGCGAGCAGGTCGGCGACGCGTTCGGCCTGCTTGTAGTGATGGGCGGGAATGTTCTCCAGCCACAGCCGCACCTCCGGCTCGATCTCGATCGAGTACCGCCCGCTGTCCATATCGCCGATGATATATGGCACGGGGCGCGAGAGCGCGACTTCGTAGTTCAGGTCGTGTGCCGTCACCGCGACCGCAGCCACTCCAGCGCCGCACACCCCCGTACTCCCCCTCCTCGTCCTGATGCCATGGCGCCGCCCGCAAGCCAGCGGCAACCTGCCGAGGCGGTGCAGGGTCGGCTTCTTTCGGCGGGATCGGGCCCGAGTGGGAGAGGCAGCGTACGGCCGGGCTGGTGCGTCGCCCAGTCTGGCGGCGCGGGGCCGGGGCGGGAGGAGTCGGCCCCCGACGGAGGCAACGCCGACCACCGCGCTCGGCGAGTCCGGCGGCGGGCGTGAGGGTCGGCCCCCTGGTCGACCATGTGCCTGCGATCCGGCCGTAGGACGGTCGTCGGCGACAACTTGCTCCGCCCAGGAGCCCCATTACTGTCAGCCCGGTGACCAGGCAGATTGCCGCTCCGGCAGCCCCGGATCACCCCCGGCTGCCGGGGCGGCCCGCCACCTGCGGCGTAGCCGGCCTCCCGATTGAACGGCGGGTTTGTCGGCGACAGCGGCCAACCTCGGCGGGCGGGGCCCCCTTGAACCTCGAAGAGAAAATCTGAACGTACCGCCCTGACCCGCCCTGACCAGCGTCCCGGCGCGGGTCAGCGGCCCCGCCCGCCGCCGCGCGACTCCAGGGCCTCGACGCGGGCGCGGAGGTCGACAATCTGCTGAGCGGCCTCGGCCAGTGCCAGTTCCAGCGCTTCGACGCGGGCCGCCGTCCCGCCGACGGGGGCGGTCATGTCTGGGTGGTCAAGGTCATCGGTGTCGTCGTAGTGCGCGACGAAGGCCCCCTTGCCGGGGCGGGAGACCGCCCACCCGTCCTGCTTCAGCAGGGCCATGGCCTTCTGCACGGTCAGGCTTGACGCCCCGAACTCCCGCATCAGCACGGCCTGCGTCGGCAACGCGTCCCCCGGCTTCAGCCCGCCGGAGCGGATGCGCTCGCGCAGGGTCTCGGCGATGACCTCGAACGTCAATTGCACCCCGCTGCCCGCCGGCCTGCGCCCGCGCCGCCCCACCACCACGCCTGGCCACCCCCGCTTTCCCATGCCCTCTACCAGCACAATCCGGCCCGTCCAAACCGGGAAACCGCCCTCACACTACCCACGTCCCACCACCCATTAGAAAGGAATCAAAAGGGATGCACTTGAATGTGCTGATGGGGCGATGTTAACGTCACGCACCCGCCGGTGATCACCGCCGCGCCCCGCCGACCAAGCCCCCTTTGGTCCGGCCCCCGCGCCCAACTCCGAGGCGCCCCATTTCCCTGTGAGCCGATCACTTCGGCCTGCCCACGCCACCCCGCGCCGTACCCCTTCCGCGCTCCCGCCGAAAGGCCCCCTTCCGCATGCCTGCACAGCTCCAACTCCCGTACTCCGCGTCCGTTCCAGCCGCTTCTCGTCCCTCGTCGTCGACGTTCACGACGCCGACCTGCCGAACGGACGCCACCGCCTCATCGGCGGCAGGGCAGGCGCTGGAGCGTCGCGCCAGGCTCACCGCCAAGCTGGCGAAGCTCGCCGCGACCGGCCAACTCGCACCCCTCGCACGGCAGATAGCCGGACTCGGCGGCTGCACGCAGCCTGTCCGCCTGAGCGGGTACCGCACCCGCCTGGACACCGCGACCGGTGAGGTCCTCGACCACTTCGACTCCGGCCGACTCCCGGCGGGCGAACTGCTGGTGCGCTGCGGCAACCGTCGTGCCACCCGCTGCCCGGCCTGCTCCACCCTCTACCGCTACGACACCTACCAACTCATCGCCGCCGGACTACGCGGCGGCAAGACCGTCCCCACCAGCGTCGCCGCCCACCCGCGCGTGTTCGCCACCCTCACCGCACCCGGCTTCGGCCCCGTCCACAACCAGCCCGACACCAGCCGCTGCCACTGCGGTCAGGTCCACCCCGACGACGACCCTCTCCTCGGCACCCCGCTCGACCCCGACCGCTACGACTACACCGGCGCGGTCCTGTGGAACGCGCACGCCCCGGCCCTGTGGGCCCGCTTCACCACCCACCTGCGCCGCGAGATCGCCAAGACGGCGGGGCTGACCCAGCGCGCGCTGCACGATCACGCCACGCTCTCCTACGCCAAGGTCGCCGAGTACCAGAAACGCGGCCAGGTCCACTTCCACGCCGTCATCCGCCTCGACGGACCCACCGGCCCCACCAGCACCCCACCTGCCTGGGCCACCACCCAACTCCTCGACCACGCCGTCCGCGCCGCCGCCACACGCACCCGCGTCCACCACGAAGGCGAACCGCCGAAGCAACCGCAGCCCGCCGAGTACATCCCCGCGTCCCAGCCTCAAGACTCAGATCGGGCGGGTCGGTTGGTGTTCCGGTTCGGGCGGCAGATCGACGTCCGGGCGATCCGCAGTAGGGACTTCACCGGCGGCGGCCCGGTCACCGAGCGGCACGTCGCCGCCTACATCGCCAAGTACGCCACCAAGGGCGCCGAGACCACCACCGGCACCCTCGACCGCCGCCTCCGACTCCTCGCCGAACTCGCCACCCACGACATCATCGACCACGCCCGCCGCATGATCCACACAGCCTGGCACCTCGCCACCCACCCCCAGCACGCCCACCTCCGCCTGCGCCAATGGGCCCACATGCTCGGCTTCCGCGGCCACTTCTCCACCCGCACCCGCCACTACTCCACCACCCTCACCCACCTCCGCGCCGAACGCACAGCCTGGCGCCTCGGCCGACTCGACGCCACAGCCGACATGCCGACCGCTGACCACCGCACCGACAGGCACCCTGTCGGTGACCGGGCCGGTCACCCCACCGGCCTGACCGCCGGTCACCGACCCGGTCACGGCCACCCCACAGGTCACCGCGATACCGCCAGTCAGCGCGTGGACTCGGATACGACGCTGGTCATCTCCCACTGGCAGTACGCCGGAACCGGCCTCCTGCCCGAACTCGAACATCTCGCCGACCTCCTGGCCGCGACGCGGCAGCCCCGACCTGAGCAACCGACCCGAACCCGGCGCTCGGAGCGCTCCAGTGACCGCGCCGGTCACTCCACCGGTCACCCGGTCGGTCACTCTGCTGATCGGCTGACCAGTGCTGTCCGGGCGGGGGCCGTCGCGTGACCGCCGGCACCGAACTCCTCACCGTCCCCCAGGTCATGGCCCGCCTCCAACTCGGCCGCACCGCCGTCTACGACCTCCTCCGCACCCGGCAACTCGCCTCCCTCACCCTCGGCCGTGCCCGCCGCATCCCCGCCCACGCCCTCACCGACTTCATCCGCACCCGCCTCGACCAGGAAGCCGCCTGATGACCACCCCCCGAGACACCGCCGCCTCCCGCCGCGTACGCGCCAACGGCGACGGGACCGTCTACCAGCGCAGGGACAGCCGCTGGGAAGCCGCCGGATACGTCCTCGCCCCCGGCAACACCCGCAAGCGCGTCCGCGTCTACGGCACAACCCGCAAGGAAGCGCTGGACAAGCTCACCGAGAAGATCGCCGCCAGCAACCGCGGCCTCCCCGTCCCCTCCGCACAGGGCAGCGTGGCCGCATACCTGACGTACTGGCTGGAGAACGTCGCCGTCCACCACCTCCGCGAGAACACCCACACCCGCTACACCACCTGCGTCCACCGGTACCTCATCCCCGGCCTCGGCAAGAAGAAGCTCACCAAGCTCACCGCCAAGGACGTCCGCACCTGGCTCAACCAGCTCCGCACCACCTGCCAGTGCTGCTCGCGCGGCATCGACGCCCGGCGCGACCAGCCCCGCTGCTGCGCCATCGGCCGGTGCTGCTCCAAGCTGCTCTCCCCGCTGACGCTCACCTACATCCACTCCGTGCTCAAGTCCGCCCTGGAGCACGCCGCCCGAGAGGAAGAGATCCCGCGCAACGTCGCCCGCAACGTCCGCACCGGCACCCCACGCCCCCGACGCTTCGAACCCCTCACCGCCGACGAAGCCCGGCAGTTCCTCACAGCCGCGCGCGGACACCGGCTCCGTGCCCTGTTCGAACTCGCGCTCCACACCGGACTCCGCAAAGGCGAACTTCTCAGCCTCCGCTGGGAAGACCTCGACCTCGACCTCGACCGGGGCACGGCTGCCATCCGCCGCACCTTGCAGCGCACCAGCACAGGCGGACTCACCACGTTGCCCACCAAGACCCGGGCCTCCGAGCGCCGCATCGCCCTCCCCGCCCGCTGCCTCCAATCGCTGAAGCACCACCATGAGGAGCAGTAGCGCGACCGTCACACGGCAAGCACCGAGTGGCAGCACAACGGGTACGTGTTCACCACACCCCAGGGCAGGCCGATCGACCCGACCAACCTCACCCGCACCTTCACTACGCTCCTCTGCAAGGCCGGCCTCCGCCGCATCCGCTTCCACGACCTCCGCCATTCGACCGCCACTCTGCTCCTGGAGCAGGGAGTCGAACTCGTCGTGATCAAGGAACTCCTAGGCCACGCCCACATCGGCGTCACCGCCACCGTCTACGCCCACGTCCGACTCCGCCTCCAGCGAGACGCCATCGACTCCCTCGGCCGCGCCCTCGACCACCCCTGACGTACGTACGGCAACGGCGGCGGACACCCAGGTGTCCGCCGCCGTTGCCGTCAACTACTGCCGTCAAGCTCCCCTGGAGCCCCACCAATCACAATCTGCAAGGCCTCAGGTTTGCTGTCACAACTCTACGAAGCCGATGCAGCCTACGCGCGGGAGACCTTACGCCTCATCCGCCTGCTCTTCGGCAATTCGGCGAGCCGCGCCATCCGCAACTTCGCTCCACACGATCAACCCCTCGGATTCGAATTCTTCCAGGAGGGCCTGCCGAATTTCGTCCACCGGGCGCCCCTTGTGGGTCCCGCGGACCTTCCCAAAGGCGCGTTCAAATTTACGCAAATGCTCTTGAACACGAGGAATATCCTTGTCGTACTCTGCGGGATCGACCATGCGAACGTCACCACCTATCACTTTCAGGGCCACATGGCACTCATAGGTTCCTGCGATAGACCTGCTGCAGGTACGGCAGCGCTCCTGGGCCGAAGATGTGCTCGACCCTCCCGCTCACCTCGTCAGTGACCCGTGTAGTTATATGACCGTCTGCCGTCAATCGATCGTACGTGCACTTACACATACGGAAGATGAGAATGGCTGGGCGATCTCCCGAAGCGGTGCGACTTCCACCGAATGTCGCAGCAGCGCTGAGAGTGTCCGAATCCCCGGGACTCACCCGATACGTAAACAGGTTCCCTGGCTGCCCAACGGATCCGCCACTCGAATTCGCGCGAGCCGCATCACCACTGAGCCCATTCGCCTCGATGTTGTCGGCATGGGTCGAGCTCGTCCCATGCACGAAGTCCATCGACTCATTGCAATTGTGAACGAGGACTGGCGTAGCCCCCGCCAGCACATAGTACGTGTGGATATCAGCGACAGTCAGGTTGTGGACCACATCCTGCTGCGTCCACCTCTTGACCGCCGTGACCTGGACCCGGCTGCCCGACCCCGTCTCCAGCCAGTCGCCGGACATCAGGTCCGTGGCCTTGACCCACTCACGCAGCTCCGGCACCCAGAACGGGTGGCCGTCCGTGGCCGTCGCCTTGGCGGTCCTCTTGCCCTTCTTGCCGTCGGTGTCGATGGTGACCTCGACGAGGTTCTTCTTGCCCTTGCCGATGATCTGGGCCGTGACCTTCTTGACCGCGGTCTTGCCGGTCTCCGGGTCCTTGGCCACCACCTTGTCGCCGGGCTTCACGTCCTTGATGGGCTTGGTGGTCCCATCGGCCATCAGGACCCTGGTCTCGGGCGTGAAGCTGTTGACCCGGCAGGACTCACCGGCGCCGGAGCCGGACTGTGTGCCGTCTCCCCCGCCGCCGTCTCCGTTGCTGTCGGCCTTCTTGGCGGCTGTGGCTTCCGCTTCCTCGGCTTTCGCCTTCTTCGCCGCCTTCGCCGCGTCAGCCTGTTTCCTCCATTCGGCCATGTCCTCCGTGTACTTGGCCATGGCCTTGGCGTCGGCATCGGCCCGCCTGATGATGCCCGTGGCCCAGCGGACCTCTTCCCCCCACTTGCGGTAGGCGCTCCAGGCCTTCTCCAGGGCCTTGAGGAGGCGCTTGGCCTTGCCCGCGAACGGGATCGCGGCCTCCGCGGCGATCATGGCGCAGGTGCCCAGGGCTCCGTTGAGGCAGTCGACGACGTCGTTGTAGCCGCTGGCCTCCTTGACCGCCTCCTTGGCCACGTGCATGACCATGTCCATCTTGGTCTGCTTCTTCAGCCACCTGGCCCGCTCGACGTCCTTCTTGCTGACGCTGGGCACCGGCTTGGACGGGGCCGGAGGCGTGCCGCCGGTCAGTGCGGCGTAGGCCTTCTTGTACAGCTTGACGGCCGCGTGGATCAGCTGGGGGATCCCCCAGAACTGCCCCGACGGGTCGCTGAAGGTGACCGGGCTGTTGTTGGCGTACGCGTAGGGGTTCATCGTCTGCGACTCGGCCATGTCCATCACCGGGTCGACCGAGATGAACCGTCCGATCGCCGGGTCGTACTCCCGTGCGCCGAGGTGGGTGAGTCCGGTGGACTCGTCCGTCGTGCCGCCGACGAAGCCCTTCTCGTCCGGCCACATCGACTGCTTCTTGCCGCGCGGCTCGCCGAACGGCATGAACGCGCGCCGCGTGACCGCACCCGAGGCGGAGTCGACAGCCATCGTCGCCGTGCCGTTGTGATCGGACAGCAGGTACGTCGTGGTGACCTTGCCGCCCTCGGCGGTGCGCACCATCGCCGGCCCGGCCGGATGCTGGTAGTAGCGCGTGCCCTTGACGACGTTGCCGGACTTGTCGAGCCGTACCTCCGTACCCGGCAGGTACAGGGTCGTGCCGTTGGGGTCGCGGCGGATCAGGCGGTTGCCGCCCGCGTCGTAGACGTACTCGGTCTTCTTCGCCTTGTCGCCGGAGCCCTCGGTCACCCGCTCCAGGTGGCCCTCGACGTCCCACTCCAGATCCTGGGTGGTGCCCATGACCGTGCGGGTGGTCGTGTTGCCGACCTTGTCGTAGCCGAAGGTGTCCTCGCGCTCGCCCTCGGGTCCCTTGGTGCGGACCTTCATGAGCTTGCTGGTGGTGGTGCCGCCCTCGGCGTACTCGTAGTCGCGGGTGACGTCCTTGCTGGTGTCACCGGTGACGTCGTGCTTGACCTCCGTCTTGCGGTTGCCGACCGCGTCGAACGTGTACGACGTCCAGTACGGGTTGGGGCCGCCGACCTCCGGCTTGGCCGCGGGGCTGCCCGTGAGACTGGTGCAATCACCGGCCTTGGCCGACGTCCAGGCCTCCGTCATCCGGCGCAGGTAGTCGTAGGCGAAGCACTGCGTGTCGGTCGTGGCCGCCGTCGGGTTGGGGCCCTGGGCGTCCGTGATCTTCAGGATGTTGCCGGCCTGGTCGTACGCCGTGCGGATGTCGCTGATCCGGGCCGTGCCCGTGGTGCCGACCTCCTGGTCGAAGACCGTGCGCAGCGGACGGCGGGTCTGCTCGTCGAACTCACGGCTCGTGATGAGCTGCTTGCCCGCCGGGCCGACCCTGGTGCGGACCACGTCGCCGAGCGGCGTGTACTCCGTACCGGCCACGAACGTCTTCCCGGCCACGGCCATGGTGGTGACCATGTCGAGGCCGTTGTAACCGACCGACGTCCGCTCCTTGGGCAGACCGGCGACCGCGGGCTGCGTCATCGTCTGGGGCATGCCGGTGGTCTTGGTGTACGTGCTGGAGTACTCGTACGTGCCGGCGAGCTTGCCCTCGGAGGCGGGGATGGTGATCTTCGAGCCGAGCGGACGGTACTCGCTGTCGTAGCCGGTGACCTCCTGCTTGTAGGCGTTGCCGTCGACGAAGCGGGTCGTGGAGACCGGCATGCCGAGTGCGCCCGGGAGGCTGTCGTAGGTCTGCTCGGTGAGCTTGCGGCCCTTGAGCGAGCCCTCGTACGTCCCGGTGACCCGGCCGAGGGTGTCGTACTCGTACGCGATGGTCTTCGCCGGGTCGCGGCCGTCGGTCGTCGTCAGGAGACGATCGCCCTTGTCGTACGTGGACTTCGTGGTCCCCTTGTCGGGGTCCTTCGTCTCGTACACACGCCCGCGCAGGTCGTACTTGTACGACCAGACGTTGCCGGCCTGGTCCGTGACGGACTCCAGCATGCCGCGCCGCTCGTACGTGTACCGCGTACGGTCGTAAGCACCCGACGGACCCTCGCCCTTGAACTGGCGCAGCTCCGTCTTGCGGCCCTGGGCGTCGACCAGGGACATCGTCGGCGTCTCGCCCTTGGGCGGGTCCACCGCGACCCAGTCACCGCCGTAGGTGGTGGTGGTGCGCCAGGTCTCCTCGCCGAACTTGCGGGCGATGGTGGCGACCGGGCGGCCCTGGCCGTCGTACTCGGTGCGGGTGGAGGCCGGGACCTTGTTGTCGTCCGAGATCCACAACTTCGGTTCGGGATCCAGGGAGTTGAAGTGGGCCCCGTTCTCCTTCCAGACCAGGCCCCTGCTGTCGTAGAAGGTGTCCGTGATGACCCGGCCGCCGTCGAGCGCGGGCTGCTGGGTCTGGCGCAGGCGCAGGGCGCCGTCGTAGATGTCGTACGTGACCACGTAGTCGCCCCGTTCGAGGAGCTTCTTGGTGGTGACGACGACGGGTCCGTCCGGGGTGACGGTGTAACTGAACTCGGCGTCCGGGGTCTGGGTGGCAGGGTCGCGGTCGGGCGACCAGGTCTTCACCAGACGGCCGAGCGCGTCGTACTCCAGCACCTGGCGGCGCTTGTTGGTGTCCTCCTTGGCCAGGGCCAGGCCGCGGGCGGGGTCGAGTTCGGTGGTGTCGGTGTGTCCCTTGGGGTTGGTGACCACCGTCTTCACCGGCAGGGTGCCGGTCGCGGGCGTGTACGCGGTGCGCGTGGTGTTGCCCTCGTGGTCCGTCACGGACTTGACGCGCCCGTACTTGTCGAACGTGGACGAACCGTCGACGCGGTAGACCGGCTTGCCGTCCTTGTAGTCGGAGAGCGACTCGACCTTGGTGACGTTGTAGTCGGCGTCGTAGTGCATCACCTTGTCGCTGCCGACGTCCGCCGGGCGGGCGATGTCCTTGGCGTCGCACGCCTTGGTCAGTGTCTCCACCCGCTTCTGCGGGGTGTACACGTGCTTGTCGGCGTCGTTGACGTACTCGTAGCGGGTGCACGTCTCGTCGCCGAACTTGCTCAAGTCGCCCTGGACCGTGGTGTGTTCCAGGCGACCCCGGCTGTCGTAGGCGTGCTCGACGGCGGTGCGGCGCTGGCCGCGGTCGCCCGACAGGACGGTGCGGGAGGCGACCTTCGCGGTGCCGGCCATGAACGCCTGGAGCGGCTCGGCTCCCTCGTCACGCTTGCGGGTGGCGGTGGGGCCGCGGACCCACGGGGTGTAGAGGGTGGCGGACTGGAGGGGGCCGCCCTCACCGTCGTAGTACAGCGATTCTCGGATCTGGCCGGCGTAGAGCTCGTGGTCGTCGACCGTGCCGCCCTCGCTGTCCTTGATCTTCACCTCGCGCTTGCCGCTGGGCAGCTTGTCGCCGTCCATGCCGCGGAAGTAGACGGTCTCCACCTGGGAGCGCTTGTCCGGGGCGGTACCGACGAGGGTGCGGACCTTCTCGTAGCCGCGCCACTGCGACCAGGTACGGGCCTTCTCGCTGAGCAGTTCGCTGTCGTCGTCGTAGGCCCAGGCCGGGTCGCCGAGGTACTTGAACGTGGTGACCTTCGTCGGCGAGGTTCCGTTCTTGTCCTCCTCGCGGACCTCGTCGACGCGGTGCTTGTGGAACCAGTCGGTGAAGTACTTCTTCTTCAGGCCGGTTTCGTCGGTGGGGTCGGGGACCTCGTTGACGACCGGGTAGCACCGCATGGTGTTGGTGTGCGCCGCGTCCGGGAGCTTCTTGGGGCTGGTCTCGGTGGAGCACTCCGGCTTGGCGTACTCGACCGCGATGCGGGCGCCCGTCTCGGTCTGGATGGTCTCCACGCGCCAGCGCAGGAACGGCGGGTTGCCGTCGCTGTCGTTGTCGACGCGGTTGGGCAGCTGCTTGCCCTGGAAGGTCACCGGGGGCAGGGAGATCGGCGTGCCGTTCTTGCCGGTGTGCCGGATGGCGCTGAGCCAGAGCGGGTAGTCCCCGGCGACGCCGCCGTCACCGGTGGACTTGAAGTCCTGGGTGAAGGCCCAGGTGTCGACCGGCTGGTGCTTGCCGTCCTTGAGGATCTCCGTGGTGATGGAGGTCAGGCGCTTGCGGGTGAAGAACGTGGGCGCGTAGCGGTCCTTGCATTCCTTGCCCGCGGCGCACAGCTGGTCGGCGGGCACGTCGGGCCAGTTGCGGGTGACCTCCCACTTGGCCTCGGAGGTCAGCTTGCTCTCCGCGCAGTCGAACGACGCGGTCTTGACACAGCGTTCGGCGACGTCGAAGACCACCTGGGCCGGGGCGTCGGCAAACGGGGCGTCGCCGCGCAGGCCGTAGGAGATCCGCTTGAGCCAACCGCCGCGGTCGTAGCCGCGGTTGGTGGACTTGCCCTCGCGGGTGACGTTGGAGCCGTAGTGGTTGCGCTCCTTCTCGTACCAGTACGTCATCGCGTTGCCGCGCAGGTCCACGACGTAGTCGAGGTTCCAGCGGTAGACCTGGTCGCAGACGGAGTCGGCGTAGGCGGCCTTGCGGCAGGGTTCGCCCTCGTGGTTGCCGTACACCGGCACGGACCAGGCGGAGTTGGTCTCCGGCTTTCCGGACGCCCATCCGGGCAGCCGGTCCATCCCGAAGTAGTACTGCACGCCCTCTTCGTTGGTGACGCGCCAGTACTCCTTCTCCTTGTCGCCGTTGGCGGCGCCCTTGAGGAGTTCGACGCGCGAGCCGTCGTCGCCGACGGGCACCCACTTCTTCGTCTTGTCGTCGAGGACGAGCTGCGTGGAGCTGCCGTTCAGCGACAGGGTGACGACCGGCGGGCCCTGGCACAGGTCACCGGTGGGGTGCTTGGGGTTGTTGTAACCCGAGCCCTCCTTGCGGTCGTTGGAGCAGGGCACGTACTGGCGCTCGATGAAGTTGGCGCCGGTGTCCCAGCCGTCACCGACCCAGCTGCTCTGCTGCGAGGAGGCGGAGGAGCGGCCGTCGACGCTGGCGGAGGAGTAACTCAGCCCGAGCATGGGGCCGGGGCCTCCCAGCGAGGAGGGGATGTCCATCGGGTACGACCAGGCGAAGTCGCCCGAGGATCCTCCTGCCTGCCAGGAGCCGGAGGGGCTCAGGGAGGTGGCGCGGTAGTCGCCGGACGCGCCGTTGGGCGCGGCGGCAGCGGCGAGCACGGTGGCCCCGGCGGCGGCCCGCGCGCTGCGCTGTGCTGTGCCGGACGCCTGGGCCGGGGGTGCCTTGACGGTGGCCGTCAGGGTGCCCTTCGCCGCGTTGTTGGTGGTGGCGACGGGGGTACGGGTCTGGCACTCGGCCTTCTGCGGCGTGGTCAGCGCGCAGGCGGGCAGTGCGGTGAAGGTCAGGCGGGAGCCCCAGTCGCCGCCGTAGGCGTTGCGGAAGCCCTTGTAGTCGAGCTCGACCTGGACCTTCGCGGCGTCCTGTGCCCGGTCGTCACGTCGCACCGCGAGCATCACGCCGTCGATGCCGGCCTTGGCGGTGGTGGCGCGGTCGGCGACCTCGACCTCGGCGGTGACGGCCCGTTCGGCGGCCTTGCCCTTCCCCGGGGCGGCGGTCAGGCGGACCGGCAGGGAACCGGCCCGGACACGCGGGGCGGCTTTGCCGTCGGCCGTCAGCCGGACCTCGGCCGAGTCGGCCTTCGGCCAGGTGACCGAAGGGGACTTGGTCCAGGTCCGCCTCAGTACCGGGTTGAGTCCCGACTTCTTCCCGGCCGGATTGCCCGGCACATCCACGAGCTCCTGCACATCGGGCAGCTCCCCGCCGGCCGCACGGGCGTCCGGGGTCAGGGGCGGGAGGCCGGTCAGCAGAAGCGAGACGGCGAGTGCTGGAAGTGACCAGCGCATCGCCGTGCGTATACGTCTGTGGGCAGGTCTGTGCCCACTACGTTTTGCCATAGAGAATTCCCCAGTTTTGATCCCCCGTGAAAACAGTCGGGGCGAAAGTTACCACCTGGTATCGGCCGCTCTCACCTTCGGCCCCCTGCACCGGGGTCGGGTCGCGTGCATGCCATCGGCCCTGCTAGAAAGCTCGGCGGGGGCGCGTACCCCACCTTCGTCACATTCAGTGATGGAGCGCGAGGGCCGGGGGAAAACGGAATGCCTCGTACCGGAAGTCTGCGCGCCGCCCGCGCACATCGACCAACGCACCGCAAGGAAACGGGCGGTTGAAAACCGTATGAGAAACAGACCGAGAGGGCCTGTGAACGGCCCCGGGAGAACATTCGGAAAAGCTGTTTCAGCAGCACTTCTGATGGCTCTTTCAGCGGGAATGCTCACCCTTTCTCCGACGGCCGCGACAGCGGCGGAAAACTCCGCTGCGAAGGCCGCGGAAAACAAGGGTGACACCCTCGCCGAGAAACAGCGCAAAGAGACCGAAGCGGCCGTCCGGAAGGCGGCCGAGGAAAAGCGACGCGTCGAGATCGTGTCCGCGCGCACCGAGACGGACGAGACGTACGCCAACCCCGACGGCACGTTCAGCGTGGACCGCGCGCTGATCCCGGTGCGGGTGCGCCAGGGCGGCAGGCTCGTCCCCGTGGACACCCGGCTGTCCAGGACCGACGACGGCCGTGTCGCGCCCGCGGCCACCGGCATGTCGGTCTCGTTCTCCGGCGGCGGTGACGGCCCCTTCGCCACCATGGTCAGGGACGGCAGGGAGATCTCCCTGACCTGGCCGGGCAAGCTGCCCGAGCCGGTCGTCAACGGCTCCACGGCCACGTACCCCGACGTCCTGCCCGGCGTCGACCTCACGGCCACCGCCGACGTGGAGTCCTTCTCCCACGCACTCGTCGTCAAGAACGCCGAGGCCGCGAAGAACCCGGCGCTGGACGCGGTCACGTTCGGCCACTCCAGCAAGGGGCTGGACCTGAAGTCGGGAACGGACGGGCGCCTGGAGGCCGTTGACCCGACCGGGACGGCCGTGTTCTCGGCCCCGCAGCCGCGGATGTGGGACTCGGCGGGGTCCGAGGAGGCGGGCGCCGGTGCACCCAAGGCCTCGGCCAGGAAGTCGTCCAAGGCGCGCACGGCCGACAAGGCACCCAACGCCCCCAAGCCGCGCCCCCTCACCGAAACCCTGACCGGCGCCACCGAAGGCTCCCGGCAGGCGGGCATCGGCGTCGAGTTGACGGACCGCAAGCTGACACTGCGCCCGGACCAGCGGCTCCTGAAGGACCCGAACACGGTGTTCCCGGTCGTCATCGACCCCGTGTGGGCGAAGGACGCCTGGAAGAACGCGTGGTCCATCGCGTACAAGCACACCGCCTACGCCAACTCCGACGACACCGTCTACTGGAACGGCGGCACGATCTCCGACTTCGCACGCGTCGGTGTCGCCACCGACACCCAGCGCGGCGGAACGGTGCGGGCCAACACCTACTTCCGGGTCTCCACGTCGAACACCTGGGGCAAGCAGATCATTCGCTCGACGCTGCGGATCAAGCAGACCCACGCCGGGTCCTGGTCCTGCAAGTCGGGTGCCGTTCAGGTCCGTACGATCGGCAAGTCCCTTCCCACCAACATCACTTGGAACCGGCAGCCCAAGTGGGGCGCGCTGGTGGACTCCTCCGGCGAATCCTTCGGCGGCCGCAACTGCCCCGCGGACTCGGCTGGACTCGTCGAATTCGACGTGACCGACGCGATCAGCAAGGCGGCGAAGGAGAAGTGGGGTTCGTGGGCATTCGTCATGTCCGCGAAAAGCTCCGAAATCGACGTTTCCTGGCGGAAGTTCGACCCGCACTCGGTGCGTGTTTCGACTTATCTGAACACGCTTCCGGCCAAGCCGAGCGGCAGGTCCACCGACCCGTCCGTGCCCTGTACCGGCGGCACGTTCGGCACCACGGACTACATCACTCTGCGTGCGAAGGTGAACGACGCCGAGGACAACAACCTCGTCGCGGAGTTCCACTACGCGCCAAAGGGAGACGACTCCCCCACCACCGCCAAGGTCAAGGCGAGCCGCGGCTCGGTCGCGAGCCTGCGCATCCCCACCAAGAACCTGGCCTCCGGCACGTACTGGTGGGATGTCAGGGCCAGTGACGGCTCCGCCAACGGCCCCTGGGCCGGCCGGTGCAGCTTCACCTTCGACAAGACCCGTCCCGCGAAGCTCCCCGGCGTGACCTCGGCCGAGTTCCCGCCGGAGAAGGACGGCAACCCGGCCCGCACGGCGGGCAAGTTCCTCTTCACCGCCGAGGGCGTCAACGACGTCACCCGGTACGTCTGGTGGACCGACTCCGACACCCGGGAGCGGTTCGTCGACGCCACCAAGCCCGGCGGACCCGCCAAGGAACCGGTGACCTACACACCGCTCAACGCCGGACCGCAGTACCTGTACGTCCGCAGTCTCGACGCGGCCGGCAACCGGTCCGACCTCAAGACGTACCTGTTCTACCCGACCCGCGCCCCGCAGCGCGACGGACCGGGTGACCTCAACGGCGACACCACCGTCGACCTGTGGACCGTCGACCCCGGCAATGGCGCCCTGTGGGTCCACCCGGGCCAGGGCAACGGCAAGTTCGGCGTGGGCCGCCAGGCCGACGAGGAGTCCTTCGGCGACGCGGTGATCAGCCACCGCGGCAGCTGGAACGAGGACTACTACGAGGATCTCGTCGCGCTGCGGCCGGGTCTGGAGGACCCCGGGGTCAAGGAGCTGTGGGTCTACACCAACCGCGGTGACGGCGAGTTGGGCGGCGACGACACCGGACGCTGGCCGTTGGAGGTCGCCGTCGAGGACGCCAACCACTGGCGCAACGCCGACCAGGTGCTGTCCATCGGCAGTGTCAACGACGACAACGCCGACGGCAAGGTCGACACCGACGACGCGCCCGACCTCCTGGTCAAGGGCGGCGCCGAACTCTGGCTCTACCTGGGCAGCCAGGGCAGCCCGCTCATCGACGAGGTGGAGCCGGTGTCCCTCGGGAACGCCGACTGGCAGAACATGACGCTGCTCGCCCCCGGCGACCTCAACCGCGACGGCCTGCCCGAGCTGTGGGCGCGTGACATCAACAGCGGGAAGATCCACCAGTACACCAGCCGGAAGAACCCGGTCCAGGACGACGTCACGGCGGCCGACCTGAGCGTGTACGCCGACCCGGCCGCGCGCGCCACGTCCATCGGCGGCGGCTTCACCCGCGCCGCCCACCCGCACCTGGGCACGAACGGCGACTTCGAGGGTGACGGCTTCCCCGACCTGTGGTCCCGGGACGGGGAGGGCAACGCGGTCGAGTTCCCGGGCCGCGCGCTCGCCGACGGCTCCGCCTTCGGCCCGGCCCGCCCGCTGGTGACCGGCGGCACCCCGTGGGGCACCTGTGAGTCCTTCGAGTCGAAGGCCACCGGAAAGCGCACGCTGTGCGGCCCGATCCTCGCCAAGTACAAGGCACTGGGCGGACCGGCGGGCTTCGGCTACCCGAGCACCGACGTGGTCACCGCCCCCGACAAGACCGGCCGGTACACGCACTTCCAGGCGCCCGGCACCACGGCAGACAACCGCTCCATCTACTGGAGTCCGGACACCGGGGCGTGGGAGGTGCGCGGCGCGATCTGGGCCAGGTGGACCGAGCTGGGCCGCGAGGGCGGCGTCCTCGGCTACCCGACCTCCGGCGAGCGCCGCACCAGCGACGGCGTCGGCTGGTTCAGCACGTTCAGCAAATCCGGCAAGGGCAGCGCCATTTACTACGTCTCCGGCATCGGCGCGCACGAGGTGCAAGGCGCCGTCTACACCCGCTATCTCGCCCTCGGCGGCCCGCAGCGCGTCGGCTACCCGATCGACGCCGAGAAGGCGACCACGCCCAAGGCGGGCGTGTTCCAGCGGTTCCGGTTCCGGGACGAGGACACGTACAGCACGACGATCTACTGGAGCAAGGCGACCGGAGCCTGGCCCGTCCACAACGCCATCATGCGCAAGTACACCGAGCTGAAGTCGGAGAACGGCTGGCTGGGCTTCCCCACCTCGGGCGAGTACGAGGTGACCGGCGGTGTACGGGCCGACTTCCAGAACGGCTACGTCCGCTGGAACCGCACCAGCGGCACGACCACCGAGCACAAGCCCGACGACCGCACCGCGCACCTGCGCACGGACCTCGCCGGTGACGTCAACGGCGACGGCCGCACCGACATGATCACGGTCTACAACTACGGGAACGCCTCGACCGGCATCCACGTCCTGACCGCCGAGTCCGACGGGGGTGTGCGTCCGCCGAAGGAGGTCTGGACGAGCGCCAGGGGAAGCTTCGACGCGGGCCGCGCCAAGTGGGCGGCCGGTGACGTCAACGGCGACGGGCTGACCGACGTGATCGCCTTCTACGGCTACGCCGACGGGTCGGTCGCCATGTGGACGTTCGTCACGCAGAAGGACGGCGGGTTCAAGCCGCTCAAGAGCGCGGTCATGCCGCCGAAGAGCTGGTACATGGAGCGGGTGATCTCGGTCCAGGCCGGTGACGTGAACGGCGACGGCCGGGCCGACATGACCGCCGTCTACGACTACGACGACGGCCAGATGGGCCTGCACAAGTTCCTCGGCCGCGCCGACGGCGGGTTCGAGAACCCGGTGCGCGGCTACAACTCCGGCGACGGCAACTGGTGGGCCAAGAACGCCCATTACACGATGGGCGACGCCAACGGCGACGGCCGGGCCGACCTGATCGCCTTCTACGGCTACAGCACGGGCGCCGCCGCGCTGTGGACGTTCCCCGCCAAGGCCGACGGCACCCTGGACAAGCCGTTCAAGTCGTGGAACGTCGAGCCGGGAACCTGGGAGCGCGACCGCGTCGAGCTGACCAGCGGCGACTACAACGGCGACAAGCGCACCGACGCCGCGGTGATGTACCGGCACGACGAGGGCGTGACCGCACTGCACACCTTCCTGGCAAAGCCGGACGGCGGCTTCGAGGCCCCCAGGGCGGGCTGGAAGTCCCAGCCGGAGAACTGGTACGCCAGCAGTTCGGGCATGCCGGTCTCGGGTGACGCCGACGCGGACGGCCGCGCGGACATCCTGATCATGTACAACTACGCGATCGGGGCCACCCGGGCGTTCACCTTCCCCGCGAAGGAGGACGGCACGTTCGACAACCCCCAACGCTCCTGGTACGCGGAGCCGGGGACCTGGTGACAGCCCTCTTCGGGTGACAGCCACCGGGCGCCTGTACGGGCGCCCGGCGGGTGTCTTTCAGGAAGCTTCCGTCGCGAACACTTCTGTCATCTGCACCGCGACATGCTGGGCGAGCCGCTTCGCGCACCGTTCGGCACCCAGCCGGGCGAAGTGGTCGACGAGATCGGGCTTGTCCACGACGGCAGGAACGACGACCTGACCGACCACGGCACGTGACCGTCCCTCGGCCATGGTGCCCCCGCTCACCCCCACCCCCCAAACTATGTAGCCCCACCACATGTGCCCCCGACCTGCCGCTTCCTACGGTGTGCCGACACGTACCCGTCCCCACCGCACCCGAGGAAGTGGCGCACATGGCCTCCGCAGCAACCGCTCCCCCACCCCCCGGCAACCTCAAGCGCATCGTCGCCGCCAGCCTCATCGGGACGACGATCGAGTGGTACGACTTCTTTCTGTACGGTGCCGCTGCCGCGCTGGTGTTCAACACCCTGTTCTTCCCCGACTCCGACCCGCTCGTCGGCACGCTGCTCTCGTTCCTCACCTACGCCGTCGGGTTCGCCGCCCGCCCCATCGGCGCGCTGGTGTTCGGGCACTACGGTGACCGGCTGGGGCGCAAGAAGCTGCTCGTGCTCAGTCTGTTGATGATGGGCGGTGCGACCTTCGCCATCGGGTTGCTGCCCACCCACGCCACCATCGGCTCCGCCGCTCCGGTGCTGTTGACCGTGTTGAGGCTGGTCCAGGGGTTCGCCCTTGGTGGTGAGTGGGGTGGCGCTGTACTTCTTGTCTCCGAGCACGGGGATGCCAAGCGGCGTGGTTTCTGGGCCTCTTGGCCGCAGACCGGGGCGCCCGCGGGACAGCTGCTCGCCACCGGTGTGCTGGCCGCGCTCACCGCGCTGCAGAGTGAGGCCGCCTTCGAGTCCTGGGGGTGGCGGGTGCCGTTCCTGCTCTCCGGGGTGTTGGTCGTCGTCGGGCTGTGGATCCGGCTGTCCGTCGACGAATCGCCGGTGTTCAAGGCGGCGTTGGCACAGGCCGAGGCGCGCAAGGCCGAGCAGGTCGCCGAGAAGATGCCGCTCGTGGCTGTCCTGCGGCACCACTGGAAGGACGTGCTCATCGCGATGGGCGCGCGGATGGCCGAGAACATCTCGTACTACGTGATCACGGCCTTCATCCTCGTGTACGCCGTCGAGCACACCGGTCTGGAGAAGCAGACCGCCCTCAACGCTGTTCTCATTGCCTCGGCCATTCACTTCGCCGTGATCCCGGCCTGGGGTGCGCTGTCCGATGTGTGGGGGCGGCGTCCGGTCTATCTGGTGGGCGCCCTCGGGATGGGGGCCTGGGCGTTCCCCTTCTTCGCCCTCGTCGACACCGAGAGCTTCGGGATGCTCATCCTCGCGGTGACCGTGGGTCTGGTCTTTCACGGTGCGATGTACGCGCCCCAAGCCGCCTTCTTCTCCGAGATGTTCGCGACGCGGATGCGCTACTCCGGTGCCTCCATCGGCGCGCAGTTCGCCTCCGTGGCCGCCGGCGCCCCGGCCCCGCTCATCGCCACCGCGCTGTTGGCCGAGTCCGGCGGGTCAACGCTGATTTCGCTCTATCTGCTCGCCGCCGTGGCCATCACCCTCGTGGCCGTCCTCGCCGCCCGTGAGACCCGGCACCGGGATCTCGCGCAGATCGGTGCCGCGCCCGCCGAGCAGGACGTCCCGGATCCGGCTTCGGTCCACTGACGCCGCGTGCAGCAGGTTCAGCCCCCCGCCGGGATACCCGGTCGGGGGGGCTGATCCTGTGGATCGTCTACCCCGTCAACCGGTGCAGCCTCAGCGCCAGTTGGATCTCCAGCACCCGCTCCGGGCTCTGCCAGTCCTCGCCCAGCAACCGGCCCACGCGTTCCAGGCGCTGGGCGACGGTGTTCACATGGACGTGCAGGTCGTCCTTGGTGCGGGCGGGGCTCATCCCGCTGGCGAAGTAGGCGTCGAGGGTGCGTACCAGGTCGGTGCCGCGGCGGGCGTCGTAGTCGACGACCGGGCCGATCGTGCGGGCCACGAAGCCGGTGATGTCGCGGTCTCCGGCCAGCAGGAGTCCTACGAAGCCGAAGTCCTCGGCGGCGGCGCCGTCGCCGCGGCGGCCGAACAGGCGCAGGGCGTCCAGACAGCGGCGGCCCTCCTCGTAGGCGGCGGCCACGGCCTCGGGGCGGGTGGCGAGGTTCTCGACGGGGGCGGAGGCGCCCACGGTGACCGGTTCGTGGACGGCGGTGCCCAGGTGGTGGGCAGTGCGGCGGGCCACGGCGGTGGCGGAGTCACCTGCCTTCAGGGGGAGCAGCAGGACCGTACCGCCGTCGCGCGCGGCGGCCAGGCCGTGCCGGGTCGCGGCGAGGTGGGAGGCGGCCGACCACAGGCGGCGGCGGGCGGCGGCCTCCTCGTCGGCGCCCGCGGCGGGGCCGTCGAAGCGGGCGGCGAGCACCACATGGGTGGCGTCGAGGTCGGCGTCGAGCCGGGCGGCCCGCTCGCGCAGCAGGCGCGGGTCGCGGTCGCGGCCGTTGAGCAGGTCGTCGAGGAGTTCGCCGCGGACCCGCTGTTCGGCCTCCGCGGCCGAGCGCCGGGCGAGCAGGAGCAGTGAGGTGACCATCGCGGCGCGTTCCAGGGTGCGTTGGTCGACGGGGTCGAGACCGGGGTGTCCGTGCAGGACGAGCGCGCCGAGGAGTTCGCCGCCCGCGGCGACGGCGGCGATCCAGTCGTCCTGGTGCCGGACCGCGTGGCCCTCCACACGGGAGGTCTCCAACGCGTCGGCGGGGGCGGTCTCGGTGAACTCGACGGTGCCGTCAAGGATTTCGGAGACGGCGGCGGCCACGTCGTGCACGCCGCCGCCGCGCAGCACCAGTTCGGCGAGCCGGTCGTGGACGTCGGAGGCGCGCTCGATGACCCCGCTGCGGTCCCGGATGATCTCGTTGGCGCGCTCCAGGTCGGCGAGGGCCGAGCGGGTCTCGGTGAGGAGGTTGGCGGTGTCGATGGCGGCCGCGGCCAGGGCGGCGAAGGAGCCCAGCAGGGCGATCTGCTCCCGTTCGAAGACCCGGGCCCGCCGGTCCGCGGCGAACAGCACCCCGATGACGGTGTGGCCGAGCATGAGCGGCACCCCGCAGATCGCCACCAGCCCCTCGTCCCGCACCCCCGAGTCGATGGTGGCGGTGTGCCGGAACCGGTCGTCCTTGAAGTAGTCGTCGGTGACGTAGGGGCGGGCGGTCTGGGCGACGAGGCCGCCGAGCCCCTCCCCCATGCCGAGCCGGAGCTGCTGGAAGCGGGCGGCGACCGAGCCCTCGGTGACGCGCATGTAGGTGTCGCCGCGCTTGGGGTCGTTCAGGCTGAGGTAGGCGACATCGGTGCCGAGCAGCGAGCGGGCGCGCTGCACGATGGCCTGGAGCACGGAGTCGAGGTCGCGCAGGCCGGCGAGGTCGTGGGCGGTCTCGAAGAGGGCGGACAGCTCGGCCTCGCGCCTGCGCCGTCCCTCCAGTTCGGAGCGGACGCGCAGGGCGAGGAGCTTGGCCGATTCCAGCGCGGCGATCCGTTCGGCGGGCTGCCCCTCGGCGCGGGCGAGCAGCACCGGCCGCTCGTAGGCGTCGACGGAGGCGCCCCGGGCCAGCAGCGCGAGGAACGGCGTCTCGGCGCCGGTGGGCTGCTCCGCGGACTGCGCGTGATCGCTGGACATGGTCACAGGATTCCTCATGGCACGGCCGCCGGGTCGGCCCCTGTGGACAACTCTTGTCCGTGGCCGTTCAGTGCGCGGTCCAGCCGCCGTCCAGGACGAGGGACGTGCCCGTCACGAAGGATGCCTGCGGGCCGCACAGGTAGGCCACGGCCTCGGCGACCTCGTCCGGTTCGATGAGCCGCTTGAGTGCGCTGTCCTGGAGCATCACCTCGGTCAGGACGCGGTCCTCGGGGATGCCGTGGGCGCGGGCCTGGTCGGCCACCTGCTTCTCGACCAGGGGGGTGCGCACATAGGAAGGGCACACACAGTTCGAGGTCACGCCGTGGGCGGCGCCCTCCAGCGCGGCTGTCTTGGACAGGCCCTCCAGGCCGTGCTTGGCGGAGACGTAGGCCGCCTTGTAGGCGGAGGCGCGCAGTCCGTGCACCGAGGAGATGTTGACGATACGGCCCCAGCCCTGGCCGTACATATGGGGCAGGGCGCCGCGGATGAGCCGGAACGGGGCCTCCAGCATGACGGTGAGCACCGTGTGGAAGACGTCCGGCGGGAACTCCTCCAGCGGCCGTACGAGCTGGAGTCCGGCGTTGTTGACGAGGACGTCGGTGCCGGCCGCGGCGACTTCGGCGGCGTCCAGGTCGGTGAGGTCGAGGGGGTGGGGCTCGACGGTGCCCGCGAGGCCGTGGCACCGCTCCGCGAGCCGCTCCAGGCCCTCGGCGTCCCGGTCGACCGCTCTGACCTTGGCCCCGGCGGCGGCGAGCCGCAGCGCGCAGGCGCGGCCGATGCCGCCGGCGGCGCCGGTCACGAGCGCGGTGCGGCCACCGAGGTCGGGCGAGGGGGCGGAGGGTGCCGGGAGGGCCTTGGACGGGGTCATGCCCCGACCCTAGGCAGCGCTCCCGCCCCGCCCCATGTGGTCGTCACCCATACTTCAGTCGGTGGCCATGGGTTCGAACCATGTGGGTTCGTCGGACAGCGCCTGCTTGATCCGGAAGAGCTGGGTCTCGCTCAGCGGCGGCAGCGCGTCCACCGCGAACCAGCCGACCTGGAGCGACTCGTCGTCGTTGACCCGGGCCTCGCCGCCGGTCGCGCGGCAGCGGATGCAGACGTCCATGAACTGGCAGATGTCACCGTTGTCGAAGGTGACTTCCTTCCCCGACCGCACCAGCACGACCCGCTCGGGCACACAGTGCACGCCCGTCTCCTCGTACACCTCCCGCACGGCACACGCCGCCGGCTGCTCGCCGGGGTCCGGGATGCCGGAGATCACCGCCCACTTCTGGTTGTCAGAGCGCTGCCCCAGCAGGACCCGGCCCTCGTCGTCGAAGACGACGGCGCTCACTCCGGGCAGCCACAGCAGCTGATGCCCGGCGGCGGCCCGGATCGTACGTATGAAGTCAGGTGTAGGCATGCCTCGACCCTAACGGCCCGGTCGGGCACGTTCTCGGCGCGACGGCCCAGTCGGGGCTCCCTCCGGTCGCGGACTGGTCGGCGCTCCCTCGGCCTCGCGGACCGGTCGGCGCTCCCTCGGCCTCGCGGCCCGGTCGGCGCTCCCTCCCGTCTCGCAGACCGGTCGGCGCTCCCTCGGTCTCGCGGACCGGTCGGCGCTCCCTCGGCCTCGCGCACTCAGTCGCGGTCCGGTCGGCACGTCCCCGGCCTGACGGGCTGGGGTCAGGCGCACCGACCGGCCCCGGCCCTCAGGCTTCCGACTCGCCCCGCCGCCTGCGCATTCCGGCCCCGATCGCCCATCCGAGCCCGCCCGCGGCGACGAGCACCAGAGCCATCTCCGGCAGGATGCCGAGCTCGGTCGCAGGGGTCTTGGAGGAGCGCAGCGGCACCTCCTGCACGAGCGAGTCCGCGACGAACATGCCGGTCTTCTGGCTGATCGACCCGTCCGGCAGGATGATCGCGCTGACCCCGCTGGTGACCGGCACCGTGACGGTCCGGCTGTGCTCGACCGCGCGCACCCGTGACATGGCGAGCTGCTGGTAGGTCATCTCGCTGCGGCCGAAGGTGGCGTTGTTGCTGGGCACCGAGATCATCTGCGCGCCGTCGGTGACGGTGTCGCGCACCGCCCAGTCGAAGGCGGCCTCGTAGCAGGTGGCGAGGCCCACCTTGGCGCCTTCGATGTCGAAGACGCCGGGCTTGCTGCCCCGGCTGAAGTCCTGGCGGACCATCGAGGTCCACTCGGAGTTGATCGCCCCGATCATCGTGCGCAGCGGCAGATACTCGCCGAACGGCTGGATCTGCCGCTTGTCGTACGTCTGGAGCGGGCCCTTGGCCGGGTCCCACAGGATCTGCTCGTTGAGCAGCTTGCCGTCGCGCTCCACGACGCCGCCCACCGAGATCGGCACGCCGACGGCCTTGGCCGCCCGGTCGATGACGTCGCGGGCGTCGTCGTTGGCGAAGGGGTCGATGTCGGAGGAGTTCTCCGGCCACAGCACGAAGTCGGGCCGATCGACCTTGCCCGCGTCGACGGCGGCGGCCAGCCGCTCGGTCTCCCGCGCGTGGTAGTCCAGTACGGCCCTGCGCTGGGCGTTGAAGTCCAGCCCCGCGCGCGGGACGTTGCCCTGGATGACCGCCACGGTCACGGTGCCGTTCTCGGCCTTGTCGCTGACCAGCGGGCGGGCGGCGAGCGCCCCGGCGACGGGGACGGCGACGCTCAGCAGTGCCACGGCCGCGGCGGAGCGCTGGACGGCTCGGGTGCGGCGCCGTTCCACGGCCAGCCGGACGATCTCGCAGAGGCCGAAGCCGCACAGGACGACCGCGAAGCCGAGCACCGGGGTGCCGCCGACCGCGGCGAGCGGCAGGAAGACACCGTCGGCCTGGCCGAAGGCGATCTTGCCCCAGGGGAATCCGTTGAACGGCGCACGCGCGCGTGCCGCCTCTCCGGCGGTCCACAGCGCCGCGGCCCACAGGGGCCAGCCGGGCAGCCGGGAGACCGCGGCGACACCCGCGCCGACCAGGGCGACGAAGATCGCCTCGATGACCACGAGCGCGATCCACGGCCCGGGGCCCACCTCCACGCCGGTCCACACCAGCAGCGGCAGCAGGAAGCCCAGGCCGAACAGGTAGCCGAGACCGAGAGCCGCCTTCCAGCTCCGGCCGCGCAGCACCCAGCCGAGACCGGCGAAGGCGGGCAGGGCGAGCCACCACAGGGTGCGCGGCGGGAAGCTGACGTAGAGCAGCACTCCGAGGAGGGCTGCGGAGAGAGCCGGCAGCAGGCGTAGGAGCCGGGCCCCGCGCGGGGCGGGCGCGAGCGGCTGTACCTGGTCCGACTCGTCCACGGAAGTTGCGGTGACGGTCACTCCGGGAGTGTACGGCGGTTGACCTGGGCGCCGACAGCGCGGTCCGCGGCGGCGGTCACCGGCGCCCCCGGTGTGCTGCATCGCTCCTTCCCGACACGTCCACAAATCGTCCATCAGCCGTTACGGTGTGCCGAGCAAGAGTCGTACGAGCCGGTCAGGGCCGGTGACGGAGCGTTTCGTCGCCGGTGGGGGGAGACCGGGTTGCGGGGGTCGGTCGGGGTGGGTGCCACACGAATGACGTCTGCGGCCGGTTCCCAGGACGTCGGTGAGAGACGAAACGTTTCTGACGCGGCGGGTGTCGTCGTGCTCGGCGCCTGCGCCACCTGGTCCCTGGTCACCGCCGCCGTGCACGACGGCCGCCCCGAAGGCGTCCTGCTCGCGATCCTGGCCGTCGCCGCCGGGTACGCGGCCGGCCGTATCGGCGGAGCGCTGCTGCCGGTGGCCGCGCCCTGTATCGCCGCCCTGGCCGGAACCGGCCTGGCGATCACCCTGCCCCGGCTCGGCCCGGACCCCGCCATCGTCCCGCCGCTCGGGCACGCCGGTGCCACCGCCGCCCTGCTGACCCTCTCCGCGGGCGCCGCCTGCTGCGCCGCCTGGTCCGCCCGCGCCGCCGCCCTGCGGCTGGCACTGCGACTGCTGGCCGCCGGTATCGCGGTGACCGCCGCCGTCCTCGGCTCCACCTCGGGCACGGTCGTCTGCGCGGCGGTGCTGCTGTGCTCCCTCGCCGCGGGCCGGATGCACCACCGCGGTCTCGGCATCGCCGGGCTGGCCCTGGCCACCGGCCTGGTGACCACCCTGACCTGGGCCGTCGCGAGCAACGCGGTGCCCGACGGACTCGCCGCCTCGCTGGAGGGCCAGCTCACCGGACAACGGCTCGCCCTCTGGCACGACGCCCTGACGCTGGCGGAGCGGGACGCCGCCCTGGGCGTGGGCCCGGGACGCTTCGGCGAGCTGAGCGCGACGGCGAGCGGCAGCCTGCTCTCCGACGGCAAACCGCACTCGGCGCCCTTGCAGCAGGCCGCCGAGCAGGGTGTGGTCGGGGTGGTACTGCTGGCGGCGGCGTTCTGCTGGGTGCTCTTCGCACTGTGGCGCGCCCCGCGCCCCACCCCGGTCGTGCTCACCGCCGGGGCGGCCCTGACCGGGCTCGCGGCGATCGCCGCGGTCGGCAACGCCCTCAGCTTCACCACGGTGTCCGTCGGCGCGGGCCTCCTGGCCGGCCTCGCCACGGCCCGCCCCCTGCCGGACCCGTCCCCGACCCCGACCACGGAGGCCCAGCCCCGCCGGACGGCGTGACGTCGGGCGGCACCGGACGTACCCGAGCCCTGACCCCCCGTACGGCGATCTCGGTCACCCGTCACCCAGCACCACCGTGGACACGCAGCCTGCGAGACGGCGGAAAACAGGCGCGCGACAGGCACCCGAACCCAACCGAGCCCCGACCACCCGCACAGCGGCCTCGGCGACCGGTCGCCCACCGTCGCCACGGAGCCCCGGCCCCAGCCGACGACATGAGATCAAGCCGCGCCGGACGTACCCGGACCCCGACCACCCGCACGGCGACCCCGGCGACCCGTCGCCCATCCCCGCGACGTCGACCCCGGCGACCCGTCACCCACCCCCGCCACGGAGCCGCGAACGCCCAGCCCCGCCCCAGGACGAGAGACCAAGCTCAAGCCGTGCCGGGCGTCCCCGGGCTCAACCGGGCCCTGATCACCCGTACGGCCGCCTCCGCGTCGTCGATGGTGATGGTGAACGTGTGGCCGTCCCACAGGCGCAGCACGATGCCCTCGCCCCGGCGCACCACCACGGCGGTGCCCTTCTCGGGTCGCCAGCGGTACCCCCAGCCGCCCCAGTGGCGCGGGGTGACCAACGGGGCGAAGTCGGCGCCCGCCACATGGGAGAGCGGGATTCTGCGGCGCGGCACACCCATGTGGCCGCAGCGCACTTCGAGGCACTCGGTGTCGACCTTCAGCGCGACGTGCACGAAGGCGAGGGTGCCGAACAGGACCAGCAGGCCGGCCGCGATGCAGCCGACGACGGCCATCGCCAGGGGTGCGACGCCGGAGGTCCAGGCGGAGTCGACGGCCAGCTCGATGCCGAGCGCCATGCAGGCGGCCCCGGCCAGGGCCAGCAGCCACTGGACACGGTTGGTGGCCCGCCCGGTCCAGACGTCGGGGTGGGCGGCGGGCTCGCCGTGGGGGTGGTCCCTCATGGCAATGAGGTTACTCATGTTTCGCTGCGCGGGTACCTCGTCGCACAGCGTTACCGCTCCGGCCGACGCCCGGTCACGAGGCGGGGGTGACCGCCCGGAGCAGCTTGCCCTCGTCGTAGGCGAGGGCCGGTGCGGGCAGGCTGCCCTCGCGTCCGCTCAGCAGCACTGTGAGGGTGCCGGTGGCGTCCGCCTCGGGCGCGGGCTGCTCGCCGATGCGGCGCAGCGCCTGGGCGGCGACCGCTCCGGCGGAGCCGTGCAGGACCAGCGGGGGGTTGCCGGGGCGCTGGACGGCGGCGCGGATACGCTCGGCGACCAGTTCGTAGTGGGTGCAGCCGAGGACGACGGTGGTCACGTCGGCGGGGGTGAGGGCGGCGGCCGCCGCGACGGCGGCGGTGATGGCGTCCTCGTCGGCGTGCTCCACGGCCTCGGCGAGCCCGTAGCAGGGCACCTCGGCGACGCTCACGCCGCCCGCGAAGTCCTCGATGAGCCCGCGCTGGTAGGCGCTGCCGGTGGTGGCGGGGGTGGCCCAGATGGCGACGGGACCGCCGCCCGCCGCGGCGGGCTTGATCGCGGGGACGGTGCCGATCACCGGGATGCCCGGCTCCAGGCGGGTGCGCAGGGTGGCCAGGGCGTGCACGGTCGCGGTGTTGCAGCCGACGATCAGAGCGTCGGGCCGATGGGCGGCGGCGGCCTCGGCGACGTGGGTGGCGCGCTGGATGAGGTCGTCGAGCGTGCGCACACCCCAGGGCATGCCGTCCGGGTCCAGGGAGAGAACGAGATCGGCGTCGGGCCGCAGCCGTCGTACCGCGGCGGTGGCCGCGAGCAAGCCGATTCCGGAGTCCATCAGCGCGATCTTCACCCGGCCACGATAGACGATGGCCCCCTACCGGCCCCTCCCGTGGGGCAGACTGCGCGGGTGAGCGCCTTCGTGTGGATCACCCTCGGATCACTCGCCGCCTGGCTGTGGCTGCTGCTCTGCCAGGGCTTCTTCTGGCGCACGGACGTACGGCTGCCCGCCGGGCGGGAACCGCGTACGTGGCCGCACGTCTGCGTGGTCGTCCCGGCCCGCGACGAGGCGGCGGTGCTGCCGGACAGCCTGCCCTCGCTGCTCGCCCAGGACTATCCGGGGCGGGCCGAGGTCTTCCTCGTCGACGACGGCAGTACGGACGGCACCGGCGAGCTGGCGCGCGCGCTCGCCGAGCGGCAGGGCGGGCTGCCGCTGACCGTGGACTCGCCCGGGGAACCGCCCGCGGGCTGGACGGGCAAGCTGTGGGCGGTGCGCCACGGCATCGGACTGGCACGCGCGCGTGGCCCCGAGTACCTGCTGCTGACGGACGCCGACATCGCGCACGCGCCGGACAGTCTGCGCCGCCTGGTCGCGGCGGCGGACGCCGGGGGATTCGACGCGGTGTCGCAGATGGCCCGGCTGCGGGTGGAGAGCGTGTGGGAGCGGCTGGTCGTCCCGGCCTTCGTCTACTTCTTCGCGCAGCTCTACCCCTTCCGCCGCATCAATAAGAAGGGGACGCGTACGGCCGCCGCGGCGGGCGGCTGTGTGCTGCTGCGCACGGAGGCGGCCGAGCGGGCGCGGATCCCCGGGGCGATCCGGCACGCGGTGATCGACGACGTGGCGCTCGCCCGCGTGGTGAAGGGCGGCGGCGGGCACATCTGGCTGGGGCTGGCCGACCGGGTGGACAGTGTTCGGCCGTATCCGCGTCTGCACGACCTGTGGCGGATGGTCTCCCGCAGCGCGTACGCGCAGCTACGGCACAACCCGCTGCTGTTGATCGGTACGGTCGCGGGGCTGGTTCTGGTCTATGTGGTGCCGCCCGTGGCGCTGGTCGCGGGCGCGGCCGCCGGGCAGTGGGCGGCCGCGGTCGCGGGCGGGGTGGCGTGGCTGGTGATGGCCGGGACGTACGTGCCGATGCTCCGTTACTACCGGCAGCCGCTGTGGCTCGCTCCTCTGCTGCCGTTCACGGCCTTCCTCTATCTGCTGATGACCGTCGACTCGGCGGTGCAGCACTACCGGGGGCGCGGCGCGGCCTGGAAGGGCCGCACCTACGCCCGTCCGGGCGCGGTGGCCGACGAGGGATGAGCTACTTGCGGCCGGGTGTCCAGTTCATGCCCCAGCCGTACGCGTAGTCGACGGTCCGCTGCGGGCTGACCCCGCGCTCGGGCACCAGGTAGCGGGCCTCGCGCTGGACGACGAGGTCGTTGCCGGTGTTGGTGATCAGGGCCAGCGCGCACACCGTGGAGGGGACCGTGCACTCGTCGAGGGAGAAGTCGATGGGGGCGCCGAACTGCGGGGTGAGGGTGACCGTGGCGTGCAGGTCGGCGAACGAGCGCGCGCCCTCGTAGATGGTGACGAAGACCAGGATCCGCCTGAAGGCCTGCTGGTAGTCGAGGTTGATGGTGAGGTTCTCGCCGGTGGCGACGGCGCCGGTGCGGTCGTCGCCGTCGAGCAGGATGAACGGCGGCTGGTGCAGCGAGCCGAAGGCGTTGCCGAGGGCCTGGACGACGCCCTTGCTGCCGTCGACGAGCTCGAAGAGGGCACACAGGTCGAGGTCGAGGTCGTTGTGCATGGCGACGGGGCGGCCCAGTTTGCTGGCCCAGCCCGAGAACTGCTTGCGCACCTCCCAGTTGAGGTTCACGCGCATGGCGCCCGAAGTGCCGCCCTGCTTGGTCAGGGAGACGGTCGGGGCGGCCTTGGTGAGCGTCACCTTGCTGAGGCTGACCGGGGGTGCCTGGGGCGCGGGCGGGGCGGTGGGGGGCATCGCGGGCGGGGGCGGCACGGTGGCGGGGGCGGCCGGCATCTGCGGCATGGTGGGCGTCGGCGCGGCCGGAGCCGGTGCGGCGGGCGCGGGCTGCTGGGGCTCGTCGACGGTGATGCCGTAGTCGGTGGCCAGTCCCTCCAGGCCGCTGCTGTAGCCCTGGCCGACGGCGCGGAACTTCCAGGCGCCCTGGCGGCGGTAGAACTCGCCGAGCACGAAGGCGGTCTCCACGGTGGCGCCGGTGCTGTCGAAGCGGGCGACCGAGGTGCCCTGGGCGGCGTCCTTGACCTCGATGGCGAGATCGGGGACCTGGCCGAAGGAGCCGCCGTCGGCGGATGCCGCGAGGATGACGGTCTCGATCGCGGGCTCCACGTGCGCGAGGTCGACGAGGAGGGTGTCGGTCACTCGCCCGCCGGTGTTCTGCTTGCCCTCGTGCCGGACCGCGTTCGAGGAGTGCACCGGCTGGTTGTAGAAGACGAAGTCCGCGTCCGAGCGGACCTTCCCGCCGACCAGCAGCAGTGCCGAGGCGTCCGCGTCGGGCACCCCGGGGCCGGAGCGCCAGCCCAGCTCCACGCGGAGTGCCGTGGTCGGCACCGGCACGTTCGATCCTTTCGGCATTGACATGTCCGCCCCCATCACGTGTCAGCGCGCCAGGTCGAGCCCCGGCCGGTCCGTCGGTTCCGTTCTTCGGTCCCGCCTGTGCGGTCCCGTACAGGGCCAACCTATTCCCCACACGCGGGGTACGTGCACAGCGCGTCGGCGAAGATCGCCCGTCAACCGCCGGTAACCCCCGCGGAACTCGGCTTTTACAGGATCTACGCGCTTCTTGATGCCCTTTTTTGCCAAGTTCGCTCGCATTGGCGATCCCACGTCACCGCGGACACGGAAAACAACCCTCTTATCGGTCTCCCCAACCAGCACATCGTGGGCTTAACTTATGTGCCATGACCTCCCCCCGCTCCACTTATGGTGGCGGCTACTACTCCGCCTCCTTCCCGGACACCCCGATCTACGACTCGCTCGTGGCCGAGCGGGGCACCCCGCAGATCGCCCCGATCCGGGTCCCCGCGGCCTACGACAGCCCGAGCAGCCATCTGCCCGCGCTGCCCTCGGCGCTGCCGGCCCTGCCGGCCGCCCCCTCCCAGCCCTCCTACGGCTATCCGCAGGCGCCGCAGCCCGCACCGCTGCAACAGGCCCCCGCCGCGTACATCCCGCAGCAGGCCGCCGCGCCCCGCGGCTATCCCGGCCCGCAGCCCCAGCCGCCGCGCCCCGCGTCGCCCATGGGCTACGAGGCGATGCGCCCCGCCGCGCCCCGCCCCGCCGCCCCCTCGTACCAGGATCCGTACAACAACCAGCAGTACCGCGGTTACTGATTTCCCTTCCCGTCGGGCGAGTACCACCTGGCACGATGTCCGTATGGGGAACTTGGGGAACGCCGAACTGCTGTCCATTCACGTTCATCCGGTCAAGGCGTTCCGGGGCTTCGCGCCCCGGGAGGCCGTCGTGGAGCCCTGGGGGCTGACCGGTGATCGTCGCTGGACGCTGATCGACGACGGGGGAAAGGTCGTCACCCAACGCCAGCAGCCACGTCTCGCCCTGGCCGCCGCCGAGCACCTGCCCGGCGGCGGCCTTCGGCTGTCCGCGCCCGGGATGCCGGACCTGACGGTGCCGGTGCCGAAGCCCGGTGTGACGACGACCATCGACGTCTTCGGCGACAAGGTCGAGGCCGTGCCCGCGCAGGACACCGCAGTGCACGCCTGGTGCAGCGACTACCTCGGCGCCCCCGCCGCCCTGATGCACCTCGACGACCCGGCCACCCGCCGGCCCGTGGACTCCCAGTACGCGCTGCCCGGTGAGACCGTGAGCTTCGCCGACGGCTACCCGCTGCTGCTCACCACCACCGCCTCCCTCACCGCCCTCAACTCGCTGATAGCCGAGGGCCGTCACGCGCAGGAGGGCCCGCTTCCGATGAACCGCTTCCGGCCGAACGTCGTCGTCGGCGGCACCGAGGCCTGGGCCGAGGACCACTGGTCGCGCCTGGCCATCGGCGAGGTCACCTTCCGGGTCGCCAAGAAGTCCGGACGGTGCGTGGTCACCACCACCGACCAGGGCACCGCGGCGCGCGGCAAGGAGCCGCTGCACTCCCTCGCCCGGCACCGGCGCATCGACGGCAAGCTCGTCTTCGGCCAGAACCTGGTGCCGCTCACCGGAGGCACGGTGCGGGTCGGCGATCCGGTCCGGATCCTGGCGTGATCCCTAGGGTTTGACGACGGACCCCAAGGCCGGGAACCGCTCCCACCCGCCTGTGCGTTGACCGTTTCGCGAGCGATTCATGAGAGGCTCGGCGCGGGTAATGTCGCTCTCTCTTCGACCGGGATCGCGCGTGCGCGACTCCACAGGGAGTTACCACGGAGCGGGAAGGGGGTGCGGGACGATGCGAGCGATCAGCGGGCTCTGGCGCTGGCGGCACAACCCGCTGTGCCGACCGACCGATCTGGCCGAGGCATGGCTGGCGTTCTCCGCACTGCTGCTCGCCCTCGTCCTCGTCCCCGTCTGCGGAACCCTGACCGGCACCGCCGCCGAGGCAGCCCTGCAGGAGTCCGTACGCGAACAGCGCGCCGCCCGCCACCCGGTGACCGCGACGGTCACCGCCGCGCTGGAGGACTCCCCGTTCAGCAGCGACCCGGAGGCCGCCGCCACCGGACGCGAGGTGCGCTCCCGCGTGCTCGCCGACTGGACCGCCCCGGACGGAACCCCGCGCCACGGCAAGGTCACCGCGCGGATCGAGAACCCGCAGCCCGGCGAGCGCTTCACGCTCTGGACGGACCGTCAGGGCCGCATAGTGGCCCGCCCGCTGGACTCCACGACAGCCACCACCCATGCCGTGCTGGCCGGTGTGGGCGCCGCCCTGCTGACGGCCGGTCTGATCGAATCGGCCAGACGGCTGATCGTCTGGCACATGGTCCGCCGCCGGTACGCCCGTTGGGACCAGGCATGGGACCGGGCCGGACCGGACTGGGGCCGGACCGAGACCGGCAGCTGACCGCCTTGCGCCTCTGGTCAACCGGCGAGGCGCACGCACGCTACGGTGGACCGGCCGGCTCTTCGGCGAAACCCGAGCGCACAGGCCTTCCGGGGGTGACCGGAGCGCCTTGGAGGCGACGAGCCATCAGTACGACCGAGGTGGGGGCACAGCAACGCCATGGCACAGGGCACGGTCCAGGTGACGCACACCGGCACATCGCGGTGGCGGCGCCGCACGGGTGAGTACGCGTCGCTCGCCGCAGCGCTTCAGGCCGCGGCGGACGGTGACGTCCTCACCGTCGCGCCCGGTACGTACCGGGAGAACCTCGTCGTGCAGCGGCCGGTGACCCTGCGCGGTCCCGAGGGCGCCCCCGGCTCGGTGCGGATCGCCCCGCCGGACGGGGTCCCGCTGACCGTGCGGGCCTCGGCGGTGATCCAGGACCTGCACGTGGAGGGCCAGGACGCGGCGGCGCCCGCTGTGCTCGTCGAGGAGGGCACGCCGGAACTGGTGGACATCCGGGTCGTCACCCGCTCCGCGGCCGGGATCGAGGTGCGCGGCGGCGCCCGCCCGACCGTGCGGCGCTGCACCGTCGACAACCCGGCGGGCATCGGTATCGCCGTGGTGGACGGCGGCGGTGGGGTGTTCGAGGACTGCGAGGTCGTCTCGGCCGGGCAGTCCGGGGTCGCGGTCCGCGGCGGCGCCCACCCCCGCCTGGAGCGCTGCCGGGTGCACCACGCCTCGGGCTCGGGACTGACCGCGACGGGCGAGAACTCCGCGCTGGAGGCGGTCGGTTGCGAGGTCTACGAGGTCCGGGGCAGCGGGGTGCAGATCACCGGCCGGGCCACCGGCCACCTCACCGACTGCGATGTGCACCGCACCACCGCCGACGGCGTCACGCTCGACACGGACGCGGTGCTCACCCTCGCCGACTGCCGTATCCACGACATCCCGGAGAACGCGGTCGACCTACGCTCCCGTTCGGTGCTGACGCTGACCCGCACGACCGTGCGTCAGTTCGGGCGCAACGGCCTGTCGGTGTGGGACCCGGGCACCCGGGTCGATGCCAACCAGTGCGAACTCTTCGACAGCACCGGCGACTACCCGGCCGTCTGGGTCAGTGACGGCGCCACCGCCGTACTGGACTCCTGCCGGGTGCACGACGTGCCGGACGCCCTGTTCGTGCTCGACCGGGGCTCCCGCGCGGATGTCGTCGACAGCGATCTGACGCAGGTGCGCAACACCGCCGTCTCCGTCAGCGACGGCGCCACCGCCCAGTTGGACGACTGCCGGATCCGGGACGCGGCGACCGGCGCCTGGTTCCGCGACCACGGCAGCGGCGGCACGCTCGCCAACTGCACGCTGGACGGCGTGCAGACCGGCGTCATCGTCACCAAGGGCGCCGACCCCACCGTCGAGCGGTGCACGGTCGACTCCCCCGCGGAGGCCGGCTTCTACGTGTCCGCGGGCGGCCGGGGCAGCTTCCTGGGCTGCCGCGTCACCGGCAGCCTGGGCTACGGCTTCCATGTCATCGACGGCTGCCGTACGACGCTGCGCAAGTGCCGTACGGAGCGCTGCGCGCGCGGGGGTTACGAGTTCGCCGACGGCGGCCCGGACGCGGGCGCCGGGACCGGGCCCGTGGTGGAGGACTGCACCAGCGACGAGAGCGCGGGCGTGCGCTCCCCCGCCGCCCCGCGCGAGACGGCGGTGCAGACGGCGAGCCAGTCGCCGGGCCTGCTCGGCGCGATCCCCGGCCAGCGCAGCACCGAGCAGGAGCCGCTGATCGCCTCGGAGCAACCCGAGCAGCCGGAGCGGCCGGTGCGCACCTCCAAGGCCGTCCTCGGCGAACTGGACGCGCTGGTGGGCCTGGAGAGCGTCAAGCGGGAGGTGCGCGCGCTCACCGACATGATCGAGGTGGGGCGCCGCCGCCAGCAGGCGGGTCTCAAGGCCGCCTCCGTCAAGCGGCATCTGGTGTTCACCGGCTCCCCCGGCACCGGCAAGACGACGGTCGCCCGCCTCTACGGCGAGATCCTGGCCTCGCTCGGGGTGCTGGAGAAGGGGCACCTGGTGGAGGTGTCCCGGGTCGACCTGGTGGGCGAGCACATCGGCTCCACCGCGATCCGCACCCAGGAGGCCTTCGACCGGGCGCGCGGCGGGGTGCTGTTCATCGACGAGGCGTACGCGCTCTCACCGGAGGACTCCGGCCGGGACTTCGGCAAGGAGGCCATCGACACCCTGGTGAAGCTGATGGAGGACCACCGGGACGCGGTGGTGGTGATCGTCGCGGGCTACACGGCGGAGATGGAGCGCTTCCTGTCTGTCAACCCCGGTGTGGCCTCACGTTTCTCGCGGACCATCACCTTCTGCGACTACAACCCGGAGGAACTGCTGCGGATCGTGGAGCAGCAGGCCGAGGAGCACGAGTACCGGCTGGCGCCGGGCGCCGCCGAGGCGCTGCTGAAGTACTTCACGGAGCTGCCGAAGGGGCCCGCGTTCGGCAACGGCCGTACGGCGCGGCAGACGTTCGAGGCGATGGTGGAGCGGCACGCGAGCCGGGTCGCGCAGGTGGAGGAGCCGACCACCGACGATCTGACGCTGCTCTACGCGGAGGATCTGCCGGAATCGTCCTGAGCCCGCGGGGCGGGCAGTGCGGGCCGCAGCCGGGCCAGCAGGTGTTCGCGTTCCTCGGCGAAGGCCGGGTCGGCCTGGTAGTCGGAGTGGCCGAGGATCGGCGCGGGCAGCGGGTGCCGCTCGGTGCGGCCGTAGGCGAGGGGGTCCTTGAGGGCGGGGCGGTCCACTTCGGGGCCGCAGGCGCCGGTGAGGCGCACGGGTCCGCCGATGGGGTCGGTGGGCCGGTGCAGATTGCGCCAGCAGTGCACGTCGTGGTGGAGGGCGCTGAGCGCGGCCGGGCCGAAGTGGGCGGGGAACCAGCGGCCGTAGAGGCGCTCCAGGGGTGAGCCGTAGGTGAGCAGGGCGACGCGTTTGCGGACGGCCGGCTCCAGTTGCCAGGCGGCGGCCGCGGCGAGGACGCTGCCCTGGGAGTGGCCGGAGAGCACCAGCCGCCCGCCGGTGGCCTCGGTCCAGGTGGCCATCCGCCAGGTCAGGTCGGGCACGGCGCGCTCGGCGTAGCAGGGTGGCGCGAAGGGGTGGGCGGCGCGCGGCCAGAAGGTGCCGACGTCCCAGAGGATGCCGATGGTGCGGCGGGCTGAGGCGTCCTTGTAGGCGCGTCTGCCCCAGGTGACGAACAGTATGAAGCCGAGGCCGATCAGCCAGGAGCCGAGGGCCTGGGCGGTCTCGGCGGCGCCCTGCACGAAGGCGGGCGCCCGGTCACCGGCGTCGGCGGGGGTCTTGTCGGTGGTGAGCGCGCCCACCAGTGCTCCGGCGCCGAGGAGCAGGGTCGAGGTGGAGACGACGGCGACGAGGAGCGGGCCCCGGTCGGTGAGGGCGGCCAGGGCACGGGTGCGGGCGATGCGGCGGCTGCGCGTGCTGTCCAGGGGCTCGCCGGGGTAGTCGCGCTCCACGGCGCCCCGTTCGTCACGGGCCCGGCGCCAGGTGCGCAGGCCGAGCCCCGCGCACAGCAGCAGGACCAGCACCAGCAGGGGCGGGATCACGGAGGCCTGCCAGGTGAGCAGGACCGGCGGTCCGGGCATCGCGGTACGGGTGCCGTCGAGCCAGTCGGCGACGCGCTGGGCGACGCCGCCGGACATCACCCCGCCGAGCGCGCAGGCCAGCAGGGCGACGGCGGGTCCGCCCAGGCCCCGCATCGCCGCGCGCGGGTCGGGGTGGGTGCGGTGCAGGACGTGGGCGAGCACGGCGAGGGCGATCACCAGCAGCCCTTGGACGAAGGCGATGGCGCCGAAGGTCTCGTCGCCGGGCAGGCGGCCGCTGGAGGCCCACTTCGGGCGCTCCCAGGCGGCGTACACCAGGGTGAGGGTCAGCAGGACGAGGGCGCCGAGCGGGAGCCACCGTACGAGGGAGTCGTCGAGGTGCTGGTCGAGGCGGTTCTCGCTGCGGCCCCGGCGGCAGACCACCCACACCACGACGGCCGCGGCGGCGAGCAGCAGGCCCTCCAGGAGGCGGCCGAGGAGGTCGAGGGCGGCGGGGCCGCCGAGGCGGTGGTCGAAGCGGGCCGCGGGCAGGCCCACCGCGGCGGCGACCGTGAGCAGGCCCGCGGCGGTGTGCGCGGCGCGCAGGCGGGCGACCAGGCGTCGGCCGTACCAGAAGCCGGGGCGGCCGAGTGCGGTGCGGTCGGTGGTCTCCTCGGGTTCCCGGACGTGGGTGCGGGGCTCCTGGGACTCGTAGGCGCTCCAGGTGCGGTGGGAGAGGTACCAGAGCAGGCCGGTGAGGGCGGCCGGGACGAGGGCGGCGAGGGCGAGGCGGCGGCCGGGCGGGCTCCACCAGCCGTGGTGCGACACGTCGGGCGAGAGGAAGCCCAGCCAGGAGTGGCGCCGGGCGCAGGCTTCGGTGCCCGCGCACTGCCAGGCGGTGAGGTCGAGGGCCACCTCGCAGACGGCGGCGACCAGCAGCACGGTCAGGGTGAGTCCGGCGAGGCGGACCAGCAGGCCGTAGCAGCGCACCACGCGGGTGCGGCCGCGGGCGCTGGGGCGCATCCAGTGGGCGAGGTTGACCACCATGAACGGCAACAGCAGCAGCCACAGGGCGCGGGCGCCGTTGCCGGAGGTGAGGTTGCACCAGACGTACGCCTCCGGGACCGGGCGGTCGCGGTAGTCCTCAGGGCGGGACTCGGCGTCCACATCGTCGGCGCGGCGGAAGACGGCGGCGGTGTCGTCGCCGGTGATCCGTTCGGTGCGGGGATCGCCGAGCATCGCCTCGGGGGTGGTGCCGCCCACTCCGTGCACCAGGAGTTCCAGGGCGATGTCGGCTTGCTCGGGCCGCTTCGGGGCGGCCCCGGCACGTTCTGGCGCGCGCTCCACTGTTTCGCACCTGCCCCCGTGACGAGCCGTCGGCTTCTGTCCGTGCGGGCTCCAGGATGTCCGCTGGACGGCCTGCTCACACCTCTCGTCACGGAATCTCCCCGATCCGGGTGACATGCGGGGGCCCGATGGTGCGAGAGTGACATGCGCGCGTCGGGGAAGTCGGTGGCGCGTGCCGTGGCACGGCGTGCGAGGATGGGACCTCCGCGCACCGGGCCGAGCGGAAACCCCCTCGTCGGAGCGGGTGCGCGGGGCGGGCGGAGCAGCGAGGGAAAGGAACCGGAGCGTACGTGAGTGAGAATCAGAACCTCCTCGCGGAGCAGCGGCGCGCCCTGATCCTGGACGAGGTCCGGCGGCGCGGCGGGGTCCGGGTCAACGAGCTCACCCGCAAGCTCGGCGTGTCGGACATGACCGTGCGCCGCGATCTCGACGCGCTGGCCCGGCAGGGCGTGCTGGAGAAGGTGCACGGCGGCGCCGTCCCGGTGGTCGAGGCGAGCACCCATGAGCCGGGCTTCGAGGCCAAGTCGGGTCTGGAGCTGACGGCGAAGGAGGACATCGCGCGGGCCGCGGCCCAGCTGGTGGCGCCGGGTGCGGCGATCGCGCTGTCGGGCGGTACGACGACGTACGCCTTGGCGCACCAGCTGGTGGACGTGCCGGATCTGACCGTGGTCACCAACTCGGTGCGGGTGGCCGATGTCTTCCATGTCGCGCAGCGCACCTCGGGCCCCCGTCAGGGCGCGGCCACGGTGGTGCTGACCGGCGGGGTGCGCACCCCGTCCGACTCGCTGGTGGGCCCGGTGGCCGACCAGGCCATCGCGGCGCTCCACTTCGACGTGCTCTTCCTGGGCGTGCACGGGATATCGCTGGAGGCCGGCCTGTCGACGCCGAACCTCGCCGAGGCGGAGACCAACCGTCGTCTGGTGCAGTCGGCGCGCCGGGTCGTGGTGGTCGCCGACCACACCAAGTGGGGTGTGGTGGGCCTGAGTTCGTTCGCGAAGCTGCACCAGGTGGACACGCTGGTGACGGACCGCGGGCTGCCGGCCGAGGCGCGGGCACAGGTGTCGGAGCAGTTGCGGCTGATCGTGGCGGGCGAGCCGGAGGACGGCACAGACAGCTGACGTGGCGTCAGCTAGGGTGGCACCTCCGGCCATCGCCGAAGGGGGTCGCTTCCATGCTCCGCCGACTGCGGCACGAGGAACTCGACTTCGTCGAGAGCGCTCCGATACGTCTGGTCTTCACCCGTGAGATCGCCGCGCCGCCCGACGCCGTCTTCACCGCCCTCGCCGAGGACGTCACCGGCTGGCCGGACTGGTTCTCGGCGGTGACGCGGGCGGAGCCGGTCGAGGGCGCCTCGCCGGGGCGGCGGATCCTGTTGCGGGGCGGCGTCCGGTTCGAGGAGAGCGTGCTCGCGGCGGACCGGCCCGAGCGGTACGCCTACCGGGTCGACGCGACCAGCGCGCCGGGCCTGCGCGCCCTGGTCGAGGAGTGGCGCCTGACCCCGGCCGGGACGGGCACGAGGATGCGCTGCACGTTCGCGGCGGACGGCCCGGCACTGTTCCGGGTCCTGCTCAGGGCGGCGCGGCCCGCACTGGGCCGGTCGTTCCGGGACGCGGTCACCGCGCTGGACCGGAAGCTCGCCAAGGGCTGACTCAGTCCCGCCACTCGCCCGTGGTCAGCAGGGACGCGATGGCCTCGGTGTACGGCTGGATGTCCAGTCCCTGTTCGGCCAGCCAGGCGTCGGAGTAGTACTTGTCCAGGTAGCGGTCGCCCGGGTCGCACAGCAGGGTCACCACACTGCCCTGCTGCCCCTGCGCCACCATCTCGGCGACGATCTTCAGCGCGCTCCACAGTCCGGTGCCGGTGGAGCCGCCCGCCTTGCGGCCGATGGCCTGCTCCAGCGCCCGCACGGCGGCGACGCTCGCCGCGTCCGGGACCTTCATCATGCGGTCGATCGCGCCGGGCACGAAGCTCGGTTCCATGCGCGGACGCCCGATGCCCTCGATCCGGGAGCCGCAGTCACAGGTGACGTCCGGATCGCCGGTGGTCCAGCCCTCGAAGAAACAGGAGTTCTCCGGATCGGCCACACAGATGCGGGTGTTGTACTGCATGTAGTGCACGTACCGGGCGATGGTAGCCGACGTGCCGCCGGTCCCGGCCGTGGCGACGATCCAGGTGGGTTCCGGGTAGCGCTCCAACTCCAGCTGGCGGAAGACGGATTCGGCGATGTTGTTGTTGCCGCGCCAGTCCGTGGCCCGCTCCGCGTAGGTGAACTGGTCCATGTAGTGGCCGCCGGTCTCCACCGCGAGGCGGGCGGACTCCTCGTACATGGTGCGCGGGTCGTCCACGAAGTGGCACTGCCCGCCGTGGAACTCGATCAGTCGGCACTTCTCGGCACTGGTCGTGCGCGGCATGACGGCGATGAAGGGCACGCCGATCAGCTTCGCGAAGTACGCCTCGGACACCGCCGTCGAGCCGCTGGACGCCTCGATGACCGGGCGGTTCGGCCGGATCCAGCCATTGCACAGTCCGTACAGGAACAGCGAGCGGGCGAGGCGGTGCTTGAGGCTTCCGGTGGGGTGGGTCGACTCGTCCTTCAGGTACAGGTCGATCCCCCACCGCTCGGGCAGCGGGAAGCGCAGCAGGTGGGTGTCGGCCGAGCGGTTGGCGTCCGCCTGGACCTTGCGCACCGCCTCTTTCAGCCAGTTCCGATAGGAGACATCGGTGTGGTCGACGTCGAGGGTTGCGCCGGTCCGGGTCTGGTGGGTGGTGCTCACGACGGACTCCTAAGGTTGCGCGCCATGGGTGCCCGGCGCGGCCGACGCCCCGATCATAGACACCTTGCACACGCTTCTCACCTGCATAAACACACCTTTGAGCGCCTCAAAGACCACCCTGGGGACAGGGCCGGTGTGTGCCGAGGGGGCGCATTCGGCCGAGTGCTCCTGCCCCGGGCGCCCCACGCGGCGTACGCACTGGTGCGCGACGCCGGGTGCGGGCAGACTGCACCGAGGGCGCACACTGGATCACGACACATGCCGGACCTCGCCCGCTCAGGCCCTGGGGTTCCGGCAGACCGACACGCGCGAGGGGGCGGGGCGACATGGCGGAACCGGAGTTCACGGCCACGGGTGTGCGGATCGGGAAGCGGCTGCGCTCGCTCACCCGGGCCGGAAAGGTCCGGATCAGCGGCGGGCGGCTGGAGTTGCTCACCAGCTACGGCACCGAGATCGACAGTGCGCCGGTGCAGGCGGTCCGCGCGTCCAAGCCCTGGTTCGCCCCGGAGGACAAGGCTCTCGCGGACCTCAACGGCAAGCGATACCTGCTGACTCTGGGCGACCACGACCCTGCTCCGGGTGAGCCCGGCCCGCCCGCGGCACGCCGGTTCATCGAGGCGGTGCGCAAGGCGGCGGGGCGTAACCGCTGACGTACGGCGAGTTGCGGCATCGCGGCCCCTGGGTCACGCTGGTCTCACGTCACTCAGGGTTTACCGGCGATAACGCTGCGAACCAGCCCGCCGGCCATGACAGCAGGCGGCCGCTGTACGAGGGCACCTTGCTGGATCGATCCGAATCCCGTGTTCTTCCGGACCTCAAGTCGGGGAGTCGCAGCCGTGATCAGTCACCCAAGCAGGCACTGCACGGTGGAGCTCCAAGCCCTGCCGTCGCGGATCGGCCAGGTCCGCAGAATCCTTTCAGCGCAGTTGCGCTACTGGCATCTTGATCCCTTGATAGACCGGGCGGCGCTCGGTGTGACCGAGCTGTTGACCAACGTCCACCAGCATGCCCAGCCCGACAAGACGTGCACCGTGGAGATCGAGCTGCTGCTCGACCGGCTCATGGTCTCCGTGCGCGACCGCGACCCGCGTCTGCCGGTCGTGGAGGACATCGAGGACGTCGCCCCGCTGGCCACCTGCGGTCGCGGCCTCGCGATGGTCGCCGCCGTCAGCGAGAGCTGGGGCGTGCGGCCGGACGGCGAGTCGGGCAAGGTCGTGTGGTTCACCCTGCCCACCCCGGCGTCGGCACGCGCGGCGGCCCGTCCGCCCCGGCGGGCGGCGCTGGACAAGCCCGGCCACGTTTTCACGGATCTCGGACCGCGTGTCGACCTGCGCCGGCCCGAACGCGCTCCCGCCCGGTCGGCCGTTGTCGGCTGACCGGGCGGTGAGGGGGTGCCGGGCTCATGCCCGGCGTACGGACCCCGCTCGGTGGCGATGGCGTACAGGCCGTCCGGGCGCTCCGCCCGGGCCGCCGGGAGGCCACCGGGATCCGGCCCAGGGCCCGTAGCCGTACACCCGCCCGCCGTCGACGAGACGGGCGGCGGTCCCCGTCGGGGTCGTGGTGGTCATGCCGCACCGCCCTTGCCGGTGCGGCCGAACTGCTCGTCCAGGACGGACAGCCGGCGCCAGTACTCGTCCTCGTCGATCTCGCCGGAGGCGAAGCGGTGGCCGAGCACGGTGATCGGTGAGTGGTCGTCGACGGCGGGCCCGCGCGGTCCGCCGCGCCCGCGCCGGACGGTGCGCCGCAGCAGGGTGATCCCGCCGATGACCACGGCCGCCCAGATGAGCGGCAGGAACAGGATCCAGGGGCCGGGCCCGCCGTCCGCGAAGTGCGCCAGGGTCAGCATCGTGAGTCATCTCCCGAGTCGGTTCACCGGGATTTCCGGTGCTGCCTCGACGGTCCCTCCTGGAGGGTGCCCGGGTCGTCGTACGGGCAGCGGCAGTGCCTGTACCTCCTGGGAAGTAGGCGCGGTGGGCGCGCCTGCTCCCGAGGCGGCCGGCCCGATCCTGTCGATGTCCGGCCCGCCGGGCCCTTTCGGTGACGGTCAAGGTGGGGAGGATGGGAGCCCGGCCCGACGAAAGGCGCGACGATGGCACTGGAGATGCGGGACCGCTGCGAGCGGTGCGAGACGACCGCCCTCCCCGCCGACGGACCCGCGCGGATCTGCTCCTACGAGTGCACCTTCTGCGTGCCGTGCGCCGAGGCGATGGACGCGGTGTGCCCCAACTGCGGTGGGGAGCTGGTCGCGAGGCCGAGGCGGGTGGCGGCCGTACGTCGGTGATCTCCGGGGCGCTCGTCAATCGATGAACCCCTGGGCGCCCGTCCCCGTAGGGTGGTGATCCATGTCTTCCGACCACCCATCCTCGACCACCACTGTCCAGTTCAACCACACCGCCGTCCTCGCCTCCGACCGCGGCCTGTCCGCCGAGTTCCTCGCGACGGTCCTCGGGCTTGAGGTCGGCGCGCCGTTCGGGCCGTTCCTGCCGGTCGACCTCGGCAACGGGGTCACGCTCGACTTCTACGAGATGCGGGACGAGCCGATCCAGTCGCAGCACTACGCCTTCCTCGTGCCCGACGACGGGTTCGACGCCATGATCGCCCGGCTGGAGGCGCTCGGGGTGACCTACTACGCCGACCCGAGCCACACCGAGCCCGGGCGGATCAACCGGCTCTTCGGCGGCCGGGGCGCCTACTTCGACGACCCGGACGGCCACAACATGGAGATCATGACGCGGCCGTACGCACGGCCGTAACGGGCTCCACGGCGATGTCGACGGCGGGCCCGAGCTTCGCCGCCGCGGCCAGGGCCGCGTGCACGGGATGCGTGCCGAAGGCGGCCAACAGCGCGGTGTCGGCGGGAGTTCGGGCCGCCGGGTAGGCGATCTGCTCGTACGCGGCCTGGAAGCGCGGCCCCCAGCGGCGGGCACCCAGGCGTGCCGTACGGGAGCAGCTGTCGACCATATGGGCGACGTCGCGCGCGTGCATGTAGGGAAGCAGCGAGTCGACGGCTTCGATCACCGACTCGTTGACGATCTCCGACCAGGGGTGCCCGCGTTCGGCGAACTCGTCGATCCGGGCCGTCATGGTGGCGACGAACACCCCGGCGGTGAACGGCTCGACGGACAGGGCGCGTTCGGCACGCCGGGCGCGCACCTCGTCGCCGGCGGACCACATCGGCGCCCCGCCGATCTCGCTCATCGGCCGGGCGCCGAGCCGTCGTTCGGCGAGCACGACGCTGCGCAGCTCGGTTCCGTAGGCGACCTCGTCGTAGATCTCGGCGACGATCTCGCGGGCGGGCCCGTAGGCCGCCGGGTACGCGCGGTCGAAGACGTCCCGCCCGGCCGGGTCACCGGCCGTCTGGCGCTGTTCGCCACCGTGACGGCCTGCCAGGCGCTGCTGCCCGACCTGTTGGCGCCGTTCCGTGCGGCCCACCCCCCGGTACGGCTGGACCTGCGCACCGGGGACGCGGCGGCGGCGCTGGCCCGGCTGGACGAGGGGGAGGTCGACGTGGCCGTCGCGGGGGTCCCGGCGCGGTTGCCGGAGGCCCTGATGAGCCGCACGGTCGCGGTGACCGGGCTGGTCCTCGTCACCGCGAGGGACCGGCCGGATCCGGGGCTCGACGGCCCCTTCGTCCTCCCCCACCGGGGCTTGGTCCGGGAGGCCGCCGGTGCTGGTTCCGGGCCCGTGGCACGGTGCCCGAGGTGGCCTGCGAGCCGGACGGCCACGAGAGCCTGCTGACGCTGGTCGCGCTGGGCTGCGGCACCGGCGTGGTTCCCCGCCTGGTCCTGGACACAGCGCGGTGCGCGACCGGCTGGCGGTGCTCCCCGCCGATCCGGCGCCGGAGGACTTCCCGATCGGACTGTGCGTCCGGCGGGCGGATCTGCGGCGGCCGCTGGTGGCGGCGCTGTGGAGCCTCACCGATTCAGCGGCGGGCTACCAGGGCAGCGGCCCCTCGGCCGAGAAGTAGCCCCCCGTCGAACCGTCCTCCCCCGCCAGGGCCATCCGGACGATGATCTCGGCGCCCTCCTCGACGGTCTGGGTGCCGGTGCGGCCGTTGAGGTCGGTCGCGGTGAAGCCCGGTTCCACGGCGTTGACCCGTATCTGCGGGAACGCCTTCGCGTACTGCACGGTGAGCATGTTGACCGCGCTCTTGGAAGCCGGGTACGCCAGGCCCGCGTAGAAGTGCGCCGGGGAGGCCGGGTCGGACAGGGCGGTCAGGGAGGCCAGGCCGCTGCTGACGTTGACGATCACGGGTGCCGCGGACTTCTGGAGCAGCGGCAGGAAGGCGTGGGTGACGCGGACGACGCCGAAGACGTTCGTCTCGAACACCGTCCGCACCGCGTCGGCCGTGGTGTCCGCGGGGACCGGCACGCGGTTCTCGGCGTCCCGCGCCTCGATGCCCGCGTTGTTGATCAGGACGTCGAGGCCGCCGTCGGCCTCGATGGTGCGCGCCGCCGCCGTGACGGACACGTCGTCGGTGACGTCGAGGAGGACGAAGCGTGCGCCCAGGCGCTCGGCGGCGCGGCGGCCCCGCTCCTCGTCCCGGCTGCCGACGTAGACGGTGTGGCCCGCTTCGAGGAGGCGGCGGGCGGTTTCGAATCCCAGGCCCTTGTTGGCTCCGGTGATGAGTGTGGTGGTCATGCGCTCCAGGCTCCGGCGCGGCGGCCCGGACTGCCAGAAGTCCCCGCTTCCTGGGACTGCCGGTACCAGGAAGGCGGGCCGCGGACGGTGTTCACTGGGGAGCATGACGGCTACCGAGTTCGGGCAGGCGCTGCGCCGGTGGCGGGACCGGGTCCCGCCCGGTGCGGCCGGGCTGCCGTCCGGTGGGCAGCGGCGGGCCGCCGGGCTGCGCCGGGAGGAGCTGGCGCTGCTCGCGGGGATCTCCGCGGACTATGTGACCCGGCTGGAGCAGGGCCGGGCGGCCAACCCGTCGGCGCAGGTCGTGGAGGCGCTCGCGCGTGCGCTGCGGCTGAACGCCGAGGAGCGGGCGTATCTGTTTAGGCTGGCCGGTCTGGTGCCGCCGGGGCCGGAGACCGTGCCGGGGTATCTCACGCCCAGTGTGCAGCGGCTGCTGGACCGGCTGGTGGGCGTTCCGGTCGGGGTCTACGACGCGATGTGGACGCTGCTGCTGGCCAATCCGCTGTACGCGGCACTGATGGGTGATCCGTCGGGACGGCGGGGTTTTGAACGCAACGGCGTGTGGCGCAACTTCCTCGGTCCGGGCAGCCGGGTGCGACAGACGCCGGAGGAGCGGCGGGAGTTCCGGGCCGCGCTGGTCGCCGATCTGCGCACGACGGCGGCCCGCTATCCGAAGGACCGTCAACTTCGGCTTCTCGTCGAGGAGTTGCGGGCGAAGAGCGAGCGGTTCGCGGAGCTGTGGGACTCGGGCGCGGTGGGCACGCAGCCGGGCGGCCGCAAGACCGTCGACCATCCGCGGGTGGGCCCGCTGACCCTGGACTGCGACATTCTCTCCGTCGCCGGAAGCGATCTGCGGATCATGGTCTACACGGCCGAGCCGGGCACCGAGGACGCCGAACGGCTCGCGCTGCTCGGCGTCCTCGGCACGCAGTCACTGGTGGGTTAGCGCTCCCAGCGGATCGTCCAGCACGGGCTGCCAGGCCAGTTCGGCGGCCCCCACCAGGCTGTTGTGGTCCAGGGTGCAGGCCAGGATCGGCACGCCCCCGCTCTGCCCCCACAGGCTGCGGTCGGCGACCACCGCGCGCAGCCGCTCCGGGTCGGCGTCCAGGAGGGTGCGGTGCAGTCCGCCGAGGATGATCCGGTCCGGGTTGAGGATGTTCACCAGACCTGCCAGGCCGAGGCCGAGCCGGTCGATGAGCGCCTCGACGGCGTCGCGGACGCCGGGGGCGTCGTAGTGGTGCCGGATGAGTTCGTTGGCCTGCTGGAGCAGGGACACCTCCGGGCCCGGCTCGCGGCCCGCCGCGGTGAGCAGGGCCAGCGGGTCGGCCTCGACGTCCAGGCAGCCGCGCCCGCCGCAGTGGCAGGGGCGGCCCTCGGGGTTGACGGTGAGGTGGCCGACCTCCAGGGCGAGCCCCGAACTCCCGGTGTGCAGCCGCCCGTCCAGCACCAGCGCGCCGCCCACGCCCCGGTGCCCGGTGGCCACGCACAGCAGGTCCCGGGCGCCGCGGCCCGCGCCGTGCCGGTGCTCGGCGAGCGCGGCGAGGTTGACGTCGTTGGCGGCGAACGCGGGGCCGGTGATCCCGGCGTCCCGTACGCACTCGGCAAAGATACGGCGCACCGGGGCGCCCACCGGCCACGCCAGGTGCAGGGGGTTGAGTGCGAGACCGTCGGGTTCGGCGACCGCGGAGGGCACCGCGAGCCCGGCGCCCACACAGCGCCGGCCGGTCGTGCGCAGCAGTTCGGCGCCCGCCTCCACGACCGAGCCGAGGACTTTGGCCGGGTCGGCGTCGATGGTCTCGCTGCCCGGCGCGGTGGCGACGATCCGCCCGCCGAGCCCCACCAGCGCCGCCCGGAAGCCGTCGGCGTGCACCTGCGCGGCGAGTACGACGGGCCCGTCCTCGGCGACTTCGAGCCGGTGCGAGGGGCGGCCCTGCGAGCCGGCCGCCGCGGCGGGCCGGGCGTCGACCCGGATCAGCCCCAGCGCCTCCAGTTCGGCGGCGACCGCGCCCGCCGTGGCACGGGTCACGCCCAGCTCCGCGGTGAGCACGGCACGGGTCGGGGCCCGCCCGGTGTGCACGAGCTCCAGCGCGGGCCCGAGCGCACCGCGTCCCCGGTCCAACCGCGTCCTTGAGGTGGTCCCTTCCCCCGTCGGCCGGGGGTCCGCCTTGCCGCTCATGAGGGGGAGTCTCCCATGATCCGATGTGGTGACCACCTACCGGCCACTGACTCGGAGCGTGACGTTCAGCCGCCCGGCCAGCCCCAACTCGGGGGGTGCCGTGCCCGGGTGCACCTTGGGCACCCCGTGATGGGCGAGCCGGGAGGGCCCGCCGAACACGAACAGGTCGCCGCTGCGCAGCTCCACGTCCGTCCAGGGCCGGGTCCGGGTCTCGGTGTTGCCGAACCGGAAGACACAGGTGTCGCCGAGGCTCAGCGACACCACGGGCGCGTCCGACTCCTCGTCGCTGTCGCGATGCATGCCCATGCGGGCGTCGCCGTCGTAGAAGTTGATCAGCGCGATGTCGTAGGGCGGTTTCCCGGTCGCCAGTGGGTCGTCGTACGGCAGAGTCCCCGGCGCCCCCTCCCCCAGCGCGTCGCGGACCGCGCGCCGTCCCAGCTCGCCCAGCCAGTCCGGGAACGGCTTGACGGGGGCGCCGTCGCCGTCGACGACGGTGCGGGCGTAGCCGTACGGGTACCAGTGCCAGCCGAGGCAGACCTGTCGGGCGGTCATCGTGCCGCCGCCGGGGGTGCGTACCGTGCGCAGTCCGGCGGGGGGTCTGGCCCACTCCCGGCAGGCCGCCAGCAGCTCGCGCTGGGCCTGGGCGTCCAGCCAGTCCGGTAGGTGCGCCGCGCCGGGCGCGATCGTCGTACGGGGCCTGGGGAACAGCTCGGCGTCCATGGCTCCATCCTGCCTGAGCTGCGGCTCGGCTAGCCTTGACGGACGATGAACGACCCTTTGACGACGCCGTGGGGCGAGCTCGCCCTCACCCGCTACCCCGAGGACCCGCGCGACCGGCTGCGGGCCTGGGACGCCTCCGACGCCTATCTGCTGAGGCATCTGGCGCAGCGGGAGGCCCCGCTGTCCGGCACGGTCGTGGTGGTCGGTGACCGCTGGGGCGCGCTGGTCACGGCGCTCGCGGAGCACCGGCCGACGCAGATCACCGACTCCCATCTCGCCCAGGAGGCGACCCGGGCGAACCTGGCGCGGGCCGGTGTCGAGCCCGGCACCGTACGCCTGCTGACCACGCAGGACCCACCGCCGGAGCGGATCGACGTACTGCTCGTGCGGGTGCCGAAGAGCCTGGCGCTGCTGGAGGACCAGCTGCACCGGCTGGCGCCCGCCGTGCACGCGGACACGGTGGTGGTCGGCACCGGCATGGTGAAGGAGATCCACACCTCGACGCTGAACCTGTTCGAGCGGATCATCGGCCCGACCCGGACCTCGCTGGCCGAGCAGAAGGCCCGGCTGATCTTCTGCACCCCCGACCCCGGCCTGGAGCGCCCGGAGAACCCGTGGCCGTACAGCTACGCCCTGCCCGGCGACGTCGGCCTCGTCTCCGGTCGCACGGTCGTCAATCACGCGGGCGTGTTCTGCGCCGACCGGCTCGACATCGGCACCCGCTTCTTCCTCGGGCATCTGCCGGACGCCCGGGGCGGGCGCGTGGTGGACCTCGGTTGCGGGAACGGTGTTCTCGGTACGGCGGTGGCGCTCGCCGATCCCACGGCCGAGGTGCTGTTCGTCGACGAGTCCTTCCCGGCGGTGGCGTCGGCCGAGGCCACCTTCAAGGCGAACGGGGTGCCGGGGCACGCGGAGTTCCGGGTGGGCGACGGGCTGGCCGGGGTGCCGGCCGGGAGTGTCGATCTGGTGCTGAACAACCCGCCGTTCCACTCCCACCAGGCCACGACCGACGCCACCGCGTGGCGGATGTTCACCGGGGCGCGGCGCGCGCTCCGGCCGGGCGGCGAGCTGTGGGTCGTCGGCAACCGCCATCTCGGCTACCACGTCAAACTGCGCCGCCTGTTCGGCAACTGCCAACTGGTGGCCGGTGACCGCAAGTTCGTGATCCTGAAGGCGGTCAGGCGGGCGGGCTGATCACCCGCATCAGCGACTCCACCGCACGCACCATCGCCTCCCTCCCGACGCTCAGGTAGCGGCGCGAGTCCACCGCTTCCGGGTGCTCCGCGAGATAGGTGCGGATGGCGCCGGTCATGGCGATGTTGAGGGCGGTGCCGATGTTGACCTTGGCGATGCCTCCGGTGACGGCGGCGGTCAGTTCGGGGTCGGGGACGCCCGAGGAGCCGTGCAGGACGAGCGGCACGTCCAGCGTGGCGGCGAGCTGCTTGAGGCGGTCGTGGTCGAGGGCGGCGGTGCGGGTGGTCATGGCGTGGCTGCTGCCGATGGCGACGGCCAGGGCGTCGACCCCGGACTCGGCGACGAAGGCACGCGCCTCGGCGGGGTCGGTGCGGGCGCCGGGGGCGTGGGCGTCCAGGGCCGGTTGTCCGGCCTTGCCGCCGATCTGGCCCAACTCCGCCTCGATCCAGAGCCCCTGGGCGTGCGCCCAGTCGGCGGCGGCGCGGGTAGCGGCGAGGTTGTCGGCGTAGGGCAGCCGGGCCGCGTCGTACATGACGGAGCTGAATCCGGCGCCGGGCGCCTGGCGCAGCAGGTCGTCGCTCTGGACGTGGTCGAGGTGCAGCGCGACGGGGACGGCGGCGCGTTCGGCGGCGGTGACGGCGGCGCGGGCGAGCGGCAGGAGGCGGCCGTAGCGGAACTTGACGGCGTTCTCGCTGACTTGGAGCACCACGGGCGTCTCCGCCGACTCGGCGCCCGCGATGACGGCCTCGATGTGTTCGAGGGTGATGATGTTGAAGGCGGCCACGGCGGAGCGCCGTGCCGCGGCGGCGGTGACCAGTTCGCCGGTGGTGACCAGGGGCATGGGCGGGCCTTCCTGTGTTCGAGGGCGGTCAGCCGGATGTGTTCGAGGGCGGTCAGGGCGTGAGGATCACCGAGCGGGTCAGGTGCCGCGGCAGGTCGGGGTCGAGGCCGCGGGCCTGCGCCACAGCCACCGCCAGACGCTGGGCGCGGACCAGGTCGGCCAGCGGGTCGAGGGCGTCCGCGATCCAGGTGCCGCCCGTGGCGCGGACCTGGTCGGCAAGGCCCTCCGGCGGCTCGCCCAGCATCCAGGTGGCGGTGCCCGTGGTGGTGATGCTGATGGGGCCGTGCCGGTACTCCATCGCCGGGTAGGACTCGGTCCACGCCTGCGCGGCCTCGCGCATCTTCAGGGCTGCCTCGTGGGCGAGCCCGACGGTCCAGCCGCGACCCAGGAAGGTGAACTGGGCGCTGTCGACGAGCTCTTGGGGTAGCGGGGCGTCGAGCGCGGCACGGGCGTCGGTGACGACGGCGTCGGTGTGCAGGCCCAGGTGTGCCCTCAGCAGGGTGAGCGCGGTGGTCGCGAACCGGGTCTGCACGACGGAGCGTTCGTCGGCGTAGTCGAGGACGATAACGTCGTCCGCCGCCTCCATGACGGGCGTGTCCCGGTCGGCGGTGAGCGCGGTCGTGCGGGTAGTGCCCTTCAACTCCCGGAGGAGTTGCAGCACTTCGGTCGTGGTGCCGGAGCGGGTCAGGGCGACCACCCGGTCGTAGCGGCGTCCGCGCGGGAACTCCGAGGCGGCGAAGGCGTCCGTCTCGCCCGGGCCCACTCCCTCACGGAGCGCCGCGGCGGACTGCGCCATGAAGTACGAGGTGCCGCAGCCGACGATCGCGACCCGCTCCCCCGGTGCGGGCAGCGCCGCGCCGTGCTCCGGGGCCTGGAGCGCGGCTCGGGTCCAGCACTCGGGCTGGCTCGCCAGCTCCCCCTCCACGTGGGTCATGCCCCACCCTCCCTCACTTGATTCTTCTTGCAAGATATAGCGCAGTTTCGAACAGGATCAAGCATCCGAACGGAGAACGGGTGCGCTAGGGTCGCCGGGTAGATCGAGAAACGGAGGCGCGGATGTCACGCGACGCCCGCTGGAAGGCGCTGCTGGAACTGCTCGTCGAGCGCGGCCGGCTGGATGTCGAGGAGGCGGCGACGGAGCTGTCGGTCTCGGCGGCCACGATCCGCCGGGACTTCGACCAGCTGGCCGAGCAGCAGATGCTGGTGCGCACCCGTGGCGGCGCGGTCGTCCACGGGGTCTCCTACGAGCTGCCCCTGCGCTACAAGACCGCCCGGCACGCCTCGGAGAAGGAGCGCATCGCCAAGGCGGTGGCCGCCCTGGTCTCCCCCGGCGAGGCGGTCGGCCTCACCGGTGGCACCACAACCACCGAGGTGGCCCGCGCCCTGGCCGTGCGCGGCGATCTGGCCGACGGCTCACCCGCGCTGACGATCGTCACGAACGCGCTGAACATCGCCAACGAGCTGGCCGTGCGCCCGCAGTTCAAGATCGTGGTGACGGGCGGGGTCGCCCGCCCGCAGTCGTACGAGCTGATCGGGCCGCTCGCGGACGGGGTACTCGGGCAGATCACCCTGGACGTGGCCGTGCTCGGGGTCGTCGCCTTCGACGTCATGCACGGCGCGGCGGCCAATGACGAGGCGGAGGCGGCGATCAACCGGCTGCTGTGCGAGCGGGCCGGGCGGGTGATCGTGGCCGCCGACTCCAGCAAGCTGGGCGGCAGGGCGTTCGCCCGGATCTGCGACGCGAGCACGGTGGACACCCTGGTCACCGACTCTGCGGCCGGAACGGACACTGTCCGGCGTTTCGAGGAGCGGGGCATCGAGGTCGTCACGGTCTGACGCCATTACGCCCTCGCGGGCCACCCCTTTCCGCCTACGCTGGCGACGTGGCGGTGTCGGGGGCCCCAGGGAGGCTGCGATGAGCGGAACTGCACCGAGCGACCAGGACGGCCCGGCCGCCGCCCGCTATCTGCCGATCGCCGAGCACGGTCTGATCGGCGATCTGCGCAGCGTGGCCCTGGTGGGGACGGACGGCACGATCGACTGGTACTGCTGCCCCTCCTTCGACGCGCCGAGCGTCTTCGCGGCGATCCTCGACGCCGAGCGGGGCGGCGCCTTCGAGCTGGCGGCGGCCGTGCCCGCGCAGACGAAACAGTTCTACTTCCCGGACACCAACGTCCTGATCACCCGCTTCTTCACCGAGGACGGCGTCGGTGAGGTGCAGGACTTCATGCCCGTCGACGGCGACTCGGTGGAGACCGAGCGGCACCGGCTGATCCGGCGCGTGCTGTGCGTGCGCGGCTCCATCCCGTTCCGCGCCCGGGTGGCCCCGCGCTTCGCCTACGGCTCCCAGCCGCACACCGTGCGGATGGTCGGCGACGTGGCCGTGTTCGAGTCGAGCAAGCTCTCCCTCGGCCTGACCGCGACGGTGCCGCTGGAGCCCGACGGAGTGGACGTACGGGCCGAGTTCAAGCTCGCCGAGGGCGAGACGGCGGTGTTCGCGCTGGACCAGGTCGGCGGCGAGATCAGCCCGCGCCGGTGCGCGATGACCGAGGCGGAGGAGCAGTTCAACACCACGGTCTCCTACTGGCGGCACTGGCTGTCGTCGTCCAAGTACCGGGGCCGCTGGCGGGAGATGGTGCACCGCTCGGCGCTCACCCTCAAACTCCTCACCTACGCGCCCACCGGCGCCATCGTCGCGGCGCCGACCACCAGCCTGCCCGAGCAGATCGGCGGCGAGCGCAACTGGGACTACCGGTACGTGTGGGTGCGGGACGCGGCGTTCTGCGTGTACGCGCTGCTGCGGCTCGGGTTCACGGGCGAGGCCGAGGCGTTCATGAACTTCGTGATGCGGCACATCAGTCCGGGTGACGGCAAGCCGTCGGGGCCGCTGCAGATCATGTACGGCATCGACGGCCGCACCGACCTGACCGAACGCGACCTGGACCATCTGGAGGGCCACCAGGGCTCGGCGCCGGTGCGGATCGGCAACGCCGCCGCCGAGCAGCTCCAACTCGACATCTACGGCGCGCTGATCGACTCCATCTACCTCTACGACAAGTGGGCCAAGGCCATTTCCAGCGACCAGTGGGACGACGTGTGCGCGCTGGTGGACTGGGTGTGCGAGCACTGGGACCAGCCCGACGAGGGCATCTGGGAGACCCGGGGCGGGCGCAAGAAGTTCCTGTACTCGCGGCTGATGTGCTGGGTGGCGATCGAGCGGGCCATCCGGATGGCCACCCGGCGCGGACTGCCCGCCGACATCGTCCGCTGGCGCACCTGCCGGGACACCATCTACCGGCGCATCATGAGCCACGGCTGGTCCGAGTCCCGGCAGGCGTTCGTCCAGCACGAGGAGGACGACGTGCTGGACGCGGCCGTCCTGATGATGCCGCTGACGAAGTTCATCGCGCCGACCGACCCGAAGTGGCTGTCCACCCTGGACGCCCTCACCCAGGAGCTGGTGTCGGACTCCCTCGTCTACCGCTACGACCCGCTGGCCAGCCCCGACGGGCTGCGCGGCGACGAGGGGACCTTCTCGATCTGCTCCTTCTGGTACGTCGAGGCCATGGTGCACGCCGGCCGCGTGGACGAGGCCCGGCTGGCGTTCGAGAAGATGCTCACGTACGCCAACCATCTGGGCCTGTACGCCGAGGAGATCAGCCACACCGGGGAGCAACAGGGCAACTTCCCGCAGGCGTTCACGCATCTCGCGCTGATCAGCGCGGCCTTCAACCTGGACAAGGCGCTCGGCTGACTCAGTGGCCGTGGCCGGGGCTCTCCTCGTGCCCGGATTCCTGCTGCTGCTCCTCCGGGGCGGGCGGTGCGCCCTCGGTGCGGACCGTGAAGGCGGCGGTGTGGACCTTCCCGTCGTGCTTGAAGTCGAGGAAGAGCCGGTAGGAACCGCTGCTCGGCGCGGTCGCGGTGAAGGAGACCGCCGGTCCGGGCTCGGTGCTGCCGTCGCCGGGTTCGCCGTTCGGGTGGACGTGCAGGTAGGCGAGGTCACCGGAGCGCAGGGCGACCAGGTGGCCGTAGGCGCCGAGGTAGGGCTGGAGGTCGGTGACGGGCTTGCCGTCGCGTGAGACGTGCAGCTTCAGCTCGCTCGCCCTGCCGGGGCGCAGGGTGCCGTCCAGGCGGACCTGGTAGCCGGCGACCTCGGCGGTGGCCTTCGGGGCCGGCAGGTGCTCGGGCCGGTAGGAGCCGGAGGCGGCGAGGTCGGCGCCGAGGGTGAGGTTCTCGGCACCCTTCTTCGCCGGGGTGAAGTCGGCGAAGACGCGGTAGCCGCCCGCGCGGGGCAGGTCGACGGGGGTGCTCCAGGTGCCGTCGGCGGCGCGGGTGGGGTGCAGATGGCGGTAGGTGACCAGGTCGCGGGAGGCCACGATGAGGTGCAGTTCCTTCTCGTGCTCGCGTTGGAATGCCTTGACCGCGCGGCCACTGCTGTCCCGTATGACGAAGCGCAGGTCGGAGCGGTCGCGGGCGGGGACGGTCGGGGTCTTCAGATCAAGGGTGTAGCCGCCCTCGGAGATCTGGAGTCCCCCGGCCGCGGCCTGGGCGGCTCCCCCGCCGCCGTCATGGCCCTCCGACGCCTCGCTGTGGCTCTCGTGCCGCGCGACGGGCTTGGGGTCCTCGTCCACCGGCCCCACTCCCTTGCCGACGCCGTAGGCCGTACCGAAGGTGGCGGCCAGGCCCGCGGCGAACGCGGTGATCTTCAGTCCGGCATGCATGTCGATCTCCTCGGTCTCAGCTTCCGATGCCGCTCACGATACCCCTAGGGGGTATGAAGTCAACCTCTGGACGGGCTTGCGTCGACTACCCCCCAGGGGTATACATGGAGCCATCCGGAAAGATACCCCCACCGGGTATGCGGAACCCATAGGAACAGTCGATCCAGGAGGCACCCCATGTCCACCCAGACGATCACCACGTACGCCGTCTCCGGCATGTCCTGCGGCCACTGCAAGGCCACGCTCACCAAGGTCATCGGTGAGCTGGACGGAGTGACCGGCGTCGAGGTCGACCTCGCGGCCGGCCAGGTCTCCGTCAGCAGCAGCACCGAGCCCGACGACGCGCTGATCGCCGAGGTCGTCGACGAGGCCGGATACGAAGTCACCGGCCGCGCCTGACACCGCCCGCCGCGACTGATACGCCCGCCCGCCCGAGGAGCAGAAGTGACCACCATGATCGACACCGAACTCACCATCGGCGGCATGACCTGCGCCTCGTGCGCGGCGCGCATCGAGAAGAAGCTCAACCGCATGGACGGCGTGACCGCCACCGTCAACTACGCCACGGAGAAGGCGAAGGTCTCCTACGGCGCCGGCGTGTCCGTCGACGACCTGATCGCGGCCGTGGAGGCGACCGGGTACACCGCCCAACTGCCCGCACCAAAACCGGAGAAGGCACCGGAGAACGACGAACTCCGGCCGCTGCGCGAGCGGTTGATCACGGCGATCGTGCTGTCCGTCCCCGTGGTCGCGATGGCGATGATCCCGGCGCTCCAGTTCGAGTACTGGCAGTGGCTCTCGCTGACGCTGGCGGCGCCGGTCGTGACGTATGCCGCCTGGCCGTTCCACAAGGCCGCGTTCATCAATGCCCGGCACGGCGCCGCCACCATGGACACGCTGATCTCGGTCGGTACGTCGGCCGCGTTCCTGTGGTCGCTGTGGGCGCTGTTCTTCGGCACCGCGGGCGAACCGGGAATGACGCACCCCTTGGAGCTGACCATCTCCCGCAGTGACGGGTCGGCCAACATCTATCTGGAGGCCGCCGCCGGGGTCACCGCCTTCATCCTCGCCGGGCGCTACTTCGAGGCCCGCTCCAAGCGGAAGGCGGGTGCGGCGCTGAAGGCGCTGCTGGAGCTCGGCGCCAAGGACGTCACGCTGATCGCTGCCGACGGTTCCGAACGGACCGTGCCCGTAGACGAGTTGAAGGTCGGCGACCGCTTCCTCGTACGCCCCGGCGAGAAGATCGCCACCGACGGAACCGTCACCGAGGGCTCGTCCGCGGTCGACGCCTCCATGCTCACCGGCGAGTCCGTACCGGTCGAGGTGGGCGTCGGTGACGCCGTCACCGGGGCCACGGTCAACGCGGGCGGACGTCTGGTCGTCGAGGCGACCAGGGTCGGCGCCGACACCCAGCTGGCGCGGATGGCCAGGCTGGTGGAGGACGCGCAGAACGGCAAGGCCGCGGCACAGCGGCTCGCCGACCGGATCTCGGCGGTGTTCGTACCGATCGTGATCGCGCTGTCGCTGGGCACCCTCGGCTTCTGGCTGGGCAGTGGCGCGGGCACGGCCGCCGCGTTCACGGCCGCGGTGGCGGTCCTGATCATCGCCTGCCCCTGCGCCCTGGGCCTCGCCACGCCCACCGCGCTCATGGTCGGCACGGGGCGCGGTGCCCAGCTCGGCATCCTGATCAAGGGCCCGGAGGTGCTGGAGTCCACCCGGCGCGTCGACACCGTCGTCCTCGACAAGACCGGCACCGTCACCACCGGCCGCATGACCCTGCTGGCCGTGCACACCGCCGACGGCACCGACGAGGCCGAGGTACTGCGGCTGGCGGGCGCCCTGGAGCACGCCTCCGAGCACCCGGTCGCCCGGGCCGTCGCGGACGGCGCGATCCAGAAGTTCGGCTCGCTCCCGGCGCCCGAGGACTTCGCCAATGTGCCGGGGCTCGGCGTGCAGGGCGTCGTGGACGGACACGCCGTGCTGGTGGGCCGGGAACGGCTGCTTGAGGAATGGGCCATGGAGCTGCCGCTGAGGCTGGCGGCGGCCAGGTCCGAGGCCGAGGCGGGCGGCCGTACCGCCGTCGCCGTGGCCTGGGACGGGGAGCCGCGGGCGGTCCTGGAGGTCGCCGACGCCGTGAAGGAGACCAGCGCGGAGGCGATCACCCGGCTGCGGGCGCTCGGTCTGACGCCGATGCTGCTCACCGGGGACAACCGGGCCGTCGCCGAGTCCGTGGCCCGGCAGGTCGGCATCGCGCCCGAGCACGTCGTCGCCGAAGTGATGCCGCAGGACAAGGTGGACGTCGTCAAGCGGCTCCAGGCGGAGGGGCGTTCGGTGGCCATGGTCGGCGACGGCGTCAACGACGCGGCGGCGCTGGCCCAGGCCGACCTCGGTCTGGCCATGGGCACCGGCACGGACGCGGCGATCGAGGCCGGCGACCTGACCCTGGTCCGCGGCGACCTGCGCGCCGCGCCGGACGCCATCCGCCTGGCCCGCCGGACGCTGGGCACGATCCGGTCCAACCTGTTCTGGGCCTTCGCGTACAACGTGGCCGCGCTGCCGCTGGCCGCGGCGGGGCTGCTCTACCCGATGCTGGCGGGGGCGGCGATGGCCTTCTCGTCGGTGTTCGTGGTCGGCAACTCGCTGAGGCTGCGGTCGTTCAAGGCGGCCGACTGAGGGCAACCGTCCGGGGCCCGGTCACTCCTGCCGAGTGGCCGGGCCCAGGGCTGTTCGGGCGCGGACGTCCCTAGTCGCGTCCGCTGTGGCGCCGCAGCACCCTCACCCCGTCCCCCGCCAGCCTCTCCGGCACATCCGCCAGTTCGGGCAGCTGCTCGATGTGGTGGACGCCGGGCAGGAGCTGCCCCCGCAGCAGCTCGCTCGCGACCTCCGCCGCCACCAGACCCGTCACCCGGCTCTGCTCATGTCCCGTCAGCGCGAACGCGGCGTGGCGATCGTCACGCCAGGCGTCCGCGCGGAGTGCGAAACTCTCGGCGCCCACGTGGACGCGGCTGAAGGCGCCGGTCAGGCTGCGCCGCAGCGGGGCGCGGTCCTCGCCGCGCAGCACTCCCGTGCCGCGCAGGGCGAAGAGGGCGGCGGTCAAGGGGCGGGAGTCCAGGCAGAGGCGGGTCGTGGCCTGCGGGACGCCGAGGGTGCGGCGCAGGGTGTGCTGGTCGGAGAAGGGGAACGGGTAGGCCCGGTGGGTGCCGTGGCCCGGCAGGTACACGGAGCGGGGTGCCGCCGTCACCGGCTCCGTCAGGTTCTCCACCGTCCAGCGCACGGCGTCGGTGCCATGGCGTTCGCCGGAGCCCAACAGCACCGTCACATCGAGTCGTTGCGCGCCGCCCACGGCCTCGTGGGCCCGGTGGGCGAGCAGGTTCGTCAGTCCGGGCGCGACGCCCACGCTCAGCACGGCGGTGGCACCGGCGCCGGACGCGACACCGTCCAGGTCCGCCACGGCCTCCAGCAGATCCCGAGTGGCGTTCACGTCGACCAGGTGGATCCCGCGTTCCAGGCAGACACGGGCGAGCGAGGCGTCCTCGGGCTCGACGCACAGCACGACCACGCGCACATCGCCCAACTTGTCCAGCGTGCGCCGCAGTCCGTCCAGGTCCCGCACGTCGACGCGGACCCCGCCGAGGCGGCGGGCCCGGACCTCGTTGCGGCCCGCCGGGACCACGCGCCCGGGAAACCGTTCCTCCAGCCGGGTGCCGACCGCGCTGCCCACAGCGCCGTAACCGCCGATGACGAGGATCCGGCCCCGCGTGTCTCCAGTAGTCATACGCGCCAACGTAGGGCACTCGGCCCCCTCTTGTGGGCGCACAGGCCTCTGCCGCGAGCCGGAAGGCGTCAGTCCCCGCCGTACGGCAGTGTCGTCCCCGCTACCCCGTACTCGTCCCGTCTGCCGCACATGCCGAAGCCGCCGTGGCGGGTCGGGGTCGTCCAGTGGGCGGTGGAGTCGTCGAGGTAGCCGGGGTCACCGTCCACGAGGGCGTCGAGGTGGGCGCCGGTGCGCCGGGCGGCGGCCAGGGCGCCCTCCTGCCACAGGGCGCGCCAGGCCGGCACCTTGTCGCGGACGAGGCGGGCCGCGGTGCGCTGGAAGGCGCGGTACGGGCCGGTGTCGCCCGCGACCAGGGCCTCGCGCAGGACGAGGTAGCCCTCGACGGCGAGGTCCCTGCGGCGCCGGGCGGCCTCGGCGGTGTCGGGGCCCGTGCCGGGCGGGAGGGTGGCCGCGGCGCGGTACCGGTCGGGGTCGGCGAGCACGTCGGGCGGGAAGGTGAACACCGCGTCCCCGGCCTCGGGCAGCCCGCTGTTCTGCATCAGCACGGTGACGCGCAGATCGCCGCCCTGGACCATGCGGTGCACGGTGCCGGGGGTGAACCAGGCGAGCGAGCCGGGCTCCAGCGGGATCTCCCGGTAGCCGTCGGGGCTGAGGGTCTGCACGGCGCCCCGGCCGCCGGTGACGACGTACGCCTCGGTGCACACCAGGTGCAGATGCGGGCTGCCGCCGCAGACGCCGTCGGCGGCCTCCCAGTCGTAGGCGCTGAGGTGGGACAGGCCGATGGCGCCGGGCAGCGGGTTCGGCAGGGCGGGTTTCACCACGGCAGGCCCGCCAGGTGCTCGGCCACGCGTTCGGTGTCCCAGGCGCCGTCGGCGATCACCACACGGTAGCGGTAGCCGAAGGACTCTCCCGGGGCCAGCGCGAACTCGTCGAAGAACGCCCAGGAGAACGCGACGGTCGGGAACGGCTCGGAGCGGACGAACCAGTGGGACTCGTGGACGGCCACCTCGTTCTCCGGCGCGTGCGCGAAGACGACCGTGGAGTGCGCGTCGACCTCGTCGTGCTCGGTGGTGAAGGCGAGCCAGGGCCCCTGCGACCCCATCAGCTTCTCGGCGTCGGTGCCGGGCGCGAAGACCGTGCCGCCGGTGAAGTCGCGCGGTCCGCGCCACTGGAGTCCGGTGTAGCCGGCCATCTCGCGTCCCGCGGTGGTCGGGGAGCCGAAGACCAGGGGCGCGGAGCGGGTGTTGGTGAGCCGGATCGACCAGTCCAGGGCCCAGGATCCGGTCTCCTCGTCGACGGAGTGGACGGTCAGGCCCCGCTCCTCGCGGGCCCACTCCTCGCCGCCGTTCTCCACCCAGGTCAGCTCCTCGGTGACGGCGAGCCGGTCGTCGCGCACCGTGAACGCGGAGAAGCCGTCGTGCCGCATCGAGCCGACCCGCTCCGGCAGTCGCCGGTAACCCTCGCCGTGGACATAGGAGTTGCCGCCCCAGAAGTTCTGCCCGGACAGGTGGCTGGCGGTCATCTGCAGGCCTTTGTGCCAGCGGTGGTCGTTCGGCCGGTAGCCGGTGACCGTGTGCCCGGCGAGGGTGCGCAGGGGGTGGGCGTACGGCTTGCGGGACTCGAAGGGGTCCGGGTCGGGGCGGTAGACGTAGCGGAGGATCTCCGTGCCGTTCGCCGCGGCGACCGCGATGTGCTCGCCGTGCAGGTGGCTGACTCGGATGGTCACACGCGCTCCTCGGGGGCCCAGTCGGGGTGGTCTCCGTGCATCGCCGCGTAGAAGGGGTCCCCGGGCGCGATCTCGCCGGAGCGGACGGGCAGGCCGGTGAAGGCCGCCTTGTACAGGGCGGCGGCGAATTCGAGGGTGGCCCGCGCCTCGGGACCGCTGCCGGGGGGCCGTACGCCCGCGTCGTAGGCGTCGAGGAGGGTGCCGAGCTGGGCTGTGTGGGAGCTGGGGACGTCGGCGGGCGGGGTGCGCCAGGCGGCGGCGCGTTCGGGGGCGACGTGCGGGGCGGGGGTGTAGGCCCAGTCCTCGTTGCGGTGCCCGTACAGATGGGTCAGTTCGACCGTGGCGTCGGCGCAGTCGATGCGGATGCGGCTGACCTCGTCCGGGGAGAGCACGCTGTTGACGACGGTGGCGAGGGCGCCGTTGCGGAAGCGGACCAGGGCGGTGGAGACGTCCTCGCTCTCGGTGTCGTGGACGAGGCGCGCGGCCATGGCGCGGATCTCGTCCCACTCGCCGAGCAGGTGCAGCAGCAGGTCGTACTGGTGGATGCCGTGGCCCATGGTGGGGCCGCCGCCCTCACTGGCCCAGCGGCCCCGCCAGGGCACCGCGTAGTAGGCGGCGTCCCGGTGCCAGGTGGTCTGGCAGTGCGCGACCCGCGGGGCGCCCAGCTCGCCGCTGGTGATCAGCCTGCGGGCGTGGTCGGCGCCGGAGCCGTAGCGGTGCTGGAAGATCACGGCCGCGTAGGCGCCGGAGGCCTCCTCGGCGGCGGCGATCTCGTCGTAGTCGGCGAGGGAGAGGGTGAGCGGCTTCTCGCACAGCACCCAGGCACCCGCCTTGAGGGCGGCGACGGTCTGCTCCCGGTGCAGGGCGGGCGGGGTGCCGATGAGGACCAGGTCGGGGCGTTCGGCGTCGAGCATGGCGCCCATCGAGGTGTAGCCGGTGACGGTGCCGCCCGCGAGCTCCCGGAAGGCGCCGAGCCTGCCCTGGTCCACGTCCACCGCTGCGACCAGTTCCGTCCGGTCGGCGTGGGCCGTGAGGGCGGACAGATGGCTGCCGCTGACGATGGCACCGGTGCCGACGACGGCCACCCGGCGGCGAACGGGGTTCGCTGGGGACAAGGACATGCGGCGCTCCTCGGACGGCCGACGGACATGCCAACTAGAAAGCGCTTGCTCTCACAGGTCAGACCCTAGGCGCCGAGGCATTGTCCGGACAACCCCTTGCAGGGACCAATGATGTGGAGGTCAGGGCCGGGGCCCTGTGGCCGGCGGAGACACTCACACCCCTCACCGGCGCCCGCCGTGCCGCGATCGCCGGCGTCAGGCGCGCTTGAGGAGCGGCGCGTCCCGCGTGAACTTCCGGAACCCGACGCTGTAGTACAGCCCGCGTGCCGCCGGATGACCGGGCGCGCCCAGACAGGCCACCGTCATCTGCTCGGCGCCCGCCCCCCGCGCCAGCCGCATGCCGTGCAGCAGCGCCGCCCGGCCCAGGCCCCGGCGCCGGTGGTCCGGGTGGGTGCCGACCGATTCGAACTGGGCGGTCCGGTTCACCGTGTCCAGCCAGATGAGCGCGGAGGCGGCCATGGTGGCGTCCGGCGCCTCGACCAGCACATGCAGGTCCCCGCGGTACGCCGCGGTCCCCCGCACGCCCGCGTAGCTCTCCAGGGTGTACGACGAGGGCGCCCACGCCGCCACATGCGCCTGTACGGCCGCTTCCGGACCGGCCTCGTCGGCCGTGCGGAACCGGAATCCGTCCGGCAGCGACGGCTCCTCCACCTCGGCGAGGTCCCGCTGGTTGAGCTGGGTCCAGGACGCCTTGTCGCCGAGCGCGTCGGGATCGGTGCCGTAGCCGTGCGCGGCCCATCGCTCCAGGCCGTACGTGTCGACGGCGCTCGGCACCACCGTGCGGTCGAGGCCCGCCGCCGAGGTGTCGTACCAGTCGATGACCTCCTCGACTAGCCCGGCGTGCTCGGGGTGGACCTGGTACACGAGGTAGGCGTGGGTCACGTCCTTCACCGATCCGTCGCCGCGCCGCACCGTGTGCGGCGGCTGGAGCCAGCCCCACGCGACCAACTCCTCGCCGGAGAACCACAGTCGGCGGGTCCAGGTCGAGCCGCGTGCGCTGCGCCCCCTCCCCCAGTTCCAGGCCAGCTCGCCGTAGGAGGCGTCGCTGTTCACCAGGTCCGGCCGGAGCGCGGTGACCCGCTGCGCCATGCCCTGCATGAGGCCGAGGTCCGCGGCGGTCAGCTCTTCGTGATGCGGCATGGTGGGCCACTGTGCCAGGAGCGGGCCCCGCCGTCGACAGGATTTCCGCAGGGCTCCGGCCCGGCCGAGGCGTGGCCCTATGTGCCCAGTGGCGCCGTCGGGTTGGCCTCCTGCGGGGCCGTGAGGAAGGTGGGGCGGACCGCCGTCGCTCGTTCGCGGGTGAGGGCGGAGATCGTGCGGCGGGCCAGCAGCGGATCGACGGGAAGGACGTGGGAGGCGAACCAGCGGGCCGCGCGGGGGTCGGGTGACGGGTCGACGAACTCGGCGCCCGCGTAGTCGTCGAGGGGCGGGTCGTAGACGTAGCCGCACACCATGCCGTGGTCGACCATGCGTTCCAGGAGGGTGTCGCGGTCCCGGACCAGCAGGGGAACGCGGAACAGCGGCAGCGGTCCGTCGTGGAGGGCGCGTTCGCTCAGGGCGGTGGAGGACCAGGCGGTGCCGGAGAGCAGGGCGACGCCCGCACGGCGGCGGGCGAGGTCGTCCTCCAGCCGGGCCATGCGCAGGCCCAACTGGCCGCGTACCAGGGTGCCGTGGCGGACCCGGAAGCCGTGCAGGTCGACGCGGACCCAGGGTTCGTAGGCGGTCAGGCTGGGCGCGGAGCGGGCGGAGGTGGTGAGCCGAGGCGCGTGCAGGTCCATGCGGAAGCCGTCGCGTTCCATCAGGCCGAGGCGTTGCATGGTGCGCCACACCGGGCGGACCAGTCGCAGGGTGCGGACGGTGGAGCGGGCCAGCGGGCGCAGGGTGACATTGAGGTCTTCGCGCAGGCGGCGCGGGGTGAGCAGGTCGTCGCGCAGCCGTTCCAGTTCGCGGCGGGTGCGGGCGTCCTCGACGGCGAGGAAGCCGCCGGCCATGGCCGCGACGTGCTTGGAGAGGCTGAACGCGGCGGCGGTGCCGAAGGTGCCGATCGGCTGCCCGTCCACGTGGCTGCCGATGGCGTGGGCCGCATCCTCGATCAGCGGGATGCCCAACCGCTCGCAGCGGCGGCGCAGTTCGAGCACCCGGTCGGGGACGCCGTAGAGGTTGGTGGTCAGTACGGCGTCGATCTCCCGCCAGGTCGACTCGGGTACGGCGGCCGGGTCGATGTTGCCGTCCCACGCGGAGACGGGCGCCTGCACCGGGCGGCAGCCCGCCGCCAGTACGACGAAGAGGATCACGTCGTCGTTCACCGGTGACATCAGCACCCGGGCGCCGGGCCTGCACCAGCGCCGCAGCGCCAGGTAGAGGGCCAGCCGGGCCGAGGGCGTGTACACGCATTCGCGTCCGAGCCGCCGCGTCATCGTCGCGGCAAGCCGGGATCCGTACGGCATCGTCACTTCTTCCGTCGAGGGTGGGACGGACGTCTTCCGTCGGGGGTGGGACGGACGCGGCACGTGGCGCGCGCCGATCGGAGCCGTGAGCCTCGCGGCTCGCAGGACCGTCGCCGTCAGCGGTGACGGGACGCTACGTGAAGGGAGTGCGCGGACCGATTCAGTGGCCGCGGCCGGAGCGCATCGAGCCGACCGTTCTCAGCAACCGGTCCGCCGGTTGGCGCAACTGGGGGTGGGCGAGCACGGTGTTGCGCAGGCCACGGACCGGTCTGCGCCACATCCGGTGGGCCGCCGCCACGGGGTGGGGCCGGGTCGCGAACCCCTCGCCCACGCGCAGTTCACGGGTCTTGAGCCAGTCCTTGTACTCCTTGTCGCCCCGCCCCAGGTCGATCATCCGCACTCCGTGCCGGGCGGCGGCCTCCGCGGTGCGCAGATGCATCATCAGGCCCGGTGAGTAGTAGTGGAACTCCGGGTCGTAGGCGGTGAACCAGGCCGCGAGGACGGTCCGGGAGCGTGGTCCGAAGTGCGCGGCGACGGGGCGGTCACCGGCGTAGAGCACGGAGAGCACACCGGTGAAGTGTTCCTCGCGCAGCTGGAAGAGATGGTCGACCAGGTCGACGATCCAGGGCCGGGCGAAGCGGTCCATCCGGCCGGTTCTGCGGTACTGGGCGGACTTCCACTCCATGAGCCGGTGCAGCACTTCGGGGTCCCGCTCGTCGAAGACGAACCGCACCTCGCCCGCGTCGCGCGCCAGTCGGCGCTCCTTCTTCAGCGTGGTCTTGGCCTGGCCGGGGTACGTCGCCCGCAGCCACGCCGCGTAGTCGCCGTCGCCGGGTTCCAGGTCGATCACCGGCGAGGCGAACATACCGGTGACGTACCGCCCGAACGGCTTCTGTTCCTCGACGAGATGGTCGAACTCGAAGCTCACGAGCCCGCAGGCGCGCAGCAGTTCCTCGGCGTCCCAGATGACGCCGGGCCGGTGCACCAGGGCCTGGCAGTCGGAGAGCCCGATGCCGACGGCCCGGCCGACGCCGAACAGGTTGCGCTCGTACGGCAGGAAGCCCACCGGCTCGCCGTGTTCGTGCAGGACGCCGATCTCGACCCCGCCCCGGTGCCGGCCGACGCCGTCGGCGAACTCCGGTGCCAGGAACGGGTTGGCGTACTCGGGTGACTCGTCCATGGCCCGGTGCCAGGCCGAGCGCAGCGCGGCGCTCAACTCCCCGGGTCTGTGGACCGTTATGTCCGTGTCGGTACTGCGTGTGGATCGCATGGGCGACCGCTCCCCCCAGTTCCCCCCGGATGACGCGCGGTCCGCGTCAGTCCCCTCCGGTACCGGCCGTCCGACCACGATCGGAGCGGGCCGACAAGGATCAAACGTGGCGAAACGTCACCGAGGCTGTCAAGACCGTCGCTCGTAAAGGAAGGGCATGTTCGACGACTTCTCGCCCCGGGACGACGGAATGGCGCCGATCCGGTCAACTCGCCCCGGGAGCGGCAGGGTGTACACCGGATGCGGACATGACAATCAAGCGGGAAGCCGTGGCACCTTCCCGGCCGGGCGGACCGGTCACTCCCCGCAGGGACCCAGATCCGGCAGATACTTCTTCGCCCACTCGCCGAGTTCCTTCAGTGCGGGCTCCAGGGCGGCACCCTTCTCCGTCAGCCGGTAGGAGACGCGCAGCGGCGGCCCCTCGTCGACCTCGCGCAGGACAAGGCCGGCGGCGCCCAGCTCGGCGAGGCGGTCGGAGAGCATGCGCTCGCTGATCCCCGGGATCGCCCGGCGCAGCTCCGCGAAGTGCGCGGGCTGGCCGACGAGCACGGACACGATGGGGCCGGTCCAGCGCTTCCCGAGCAGCTGGAAGACGCGGCTGATGCCGCCGTCCACCTGTTTGCACGCCGCACTGTCGTGCAGTTCCTCTACCGCCATACCCCCAGGGTACTGTGCCGTTCGAGAGGGGATGAAAAAAAGTAAGTCCATGTGCTATCCATAGTTGAGTACAGACTTTCAGCGACTCACTCTTTGGAGATCCTCATGGCCACCCTTCTGCACATCGACTCGTCCGCGTTCCCCGCCGCGGCCTCCTCGTCACGCGCTGTGACCGATGCGTTCCGGACCGCGTGGCTGGAGCAGCACCCCGAGGGCACGGTCGTCTACCGGGACCTGCACGCCGAGCCGGTGCCGCACATCACCGCCGACGCCACGACGGCGTTCTTCGTCGATCCCGCCAACCACACGCCCGAGCAGGCGGCCGCTTTCGCCGAGCGCAGTCGGCTGGTCGAGGAGCTGGAGGCGGCGGACGCCGTGGTGATCGGCGCCCCCATGTACAACTTCACGGTCCCGTCGACCCTCAAGGCATGGCTGGACCACGTGATCGTGGTCGGCCGCACCGCTGGTGACGCTCCCTCCCTCAAGGGCAAGCCGGTCACGGTCGTCGCCAGCCGCGGCGGCTCCTACGCGCCGGGCACGCCGCGCGAGGGCTTCGAGTACGTGCAGAACTACCTGAGCGCGGTCTTCGCCGACTGGATGCAGGCCGACCTGGACTTCATCGTCCCGGAGCTGACCATGGCCCCGCAGAACCCGGCGATGGCCGAACTGGTCCCGCTCTTCGAGTCCTCCCGCGAGCAGGCCCTCCAGGCCGCCGACCGCAAGGCGAAGGCCCTGGCCGAGCGCCTGGCCGCGTAAGCGCACGGACCGGGAGGAGGCCGGTGGCTCGGGCCGCACAAGCCCACGGACCGAGCGGGAGCCGGAGCTCCCCCGGACTGACAGAGAGCCGGTCGCTCAGTGGCCCCTGAAGGCCTCCTCCAACCACCAGCTCCCCCGCTCGGCCACCACCTTCGCGTCGACCAGCAGCGGAGCCGTCCGCGGCCCCGCCAGCCAGTCGGCGACGGCCTTCAGATCCGCCCGGGTGCGCACGGTCACCGCCTCGAAGCCGTAGCCGCGCGCCACGGCCGCGATGTCGGTCTCGGGGAAGCGGACGGTGTCGAGCGGGTGCCCGTCGGGGCCGAAGTGGTGGACCTCGGCTCCGTAGGCGTCGTCGTTGTGGACGACGACCACCATGGGCAGCCCGAGACGGCGGACCGTGTCCAGCTCCGCCGCCCCCATCAGCGCCCCGCCGTCGCCCAGGGCCGCCACCGGCAGGCGGTCCGGGCGGGCCAGCGCGGCACCGATCGCGGTCGCCAGGCCCAGGCCGATCGACTGGAAGGCCTGGGTGAAGCACAGGCCCTGCTCGTCCGGGACCGAGAGGTACATGGTCGGGTAGCCCATGAAGTTGCCGGAGTCCACCGCCACCACACGCTCGGCGGGCAGCAGGTCGTCCAGGGCGATGTTCAGGGTGCGCGGGTCGATCCGGTCCCGGGTGCTCCGGTCCTCGTACGGCACGTCACGCCAGCGCACCCGGTCCGCCAGCGCCTCGGCGATCTCGGGCGTGCGGTAGCCCTCCCGGGCGGCGCCGGTGGCCTCCAGCACGCGGCGCGCGGTCAGCTCGACGTCGCCGGTGACGTCGTACGGGCCGATGGGCGGGGCGTCGTCGTCGACCCGTACGACGGTGGCGCCGGGGCCGATCAGGCGGCCGTGCCGGGTCGTCCAGGGAGTGAGGGAGCAGCCCCAGGCGACGATCGTGTCGGCGTCCGTGATCAGCTCGGCGGCGAGCGGTGAGGCGAACCCGCCGGACACGTCCAGCGCCCAAGGGCTCCCCCGGAACAGCCCGCGCGCCACGGCCGAGGTCGCCAGCAGCGCCCCGCAGCGCTCGGCGAGGGCCTCCAGGGCGTCCCGCGCCCCGGCCGAGCGTGCCCCGCGCCCGGCCACGAACACCGGCCGTCGTGCCCCGGCCAGCACCCCCGCCAGCGCCTCCACCTCGGCCGCCGCCGGTTCGACCGCCGCCCTCGGCAGGGGCCACACCGCCTCCCCCAGGGTGTCCGCCGGAACCTCCGAACCCTGCACCTCCAGCGGCAGGTTGAGCAGCACCGTCCGCCGCTCGTGCAGGGCCCTGCGCACCGCCTCGCAGGCCGACGCCACCGCGTCCTCGGCGGCACCCACCCGCATCGGCACCGCGCCGACCGCCCGCCCCAACGCCTCCTGGTCCACATGGAAGTTGGACCGCGGCTCGGTCACCTCCGCCGCCGCGACCACCAGCGGGGTACGGCTCTTGGCGGCCTCGGTGATCCCGGTCAGCGCGTTCGTGAGCCCGGGCCCCTGGTGCACGCTGAGCACGGCCACGGTGCCGCTGGTCCGGGCGTACGCGTCCGCCATGGTCGCCGCGCCGCCCTCGTGCCGCGCCGCCGTGAACCGCGCCCCGGCCGCCACCATGGCGTTGGTGAGGTGGAAGTTGCCCGATCCGACCACCCCGAAGACCTGTCCGGCCCCGGCACCCACCAGGGCCCGTCCGACCGCCTCCGCGCCCTTCACCGGCGCTCCACCAGTGCCAGCACCCGCGCGGGCGACCCGGACCCGGTGACGATGGGCAGCGGGCCGGCGATCACGACGGCGCCCGTCGGCGGCAGCAACGCCAGGTTCTGCAACTGCGTCAGCCCGTACTTGTCGTTGCCCATGAGATACGAGTGGCAGGGGAAGGCCGGTTCGAAGGAGTGCGCCCGCCCTGCGTCCGTGCCCACGGTCTCCACGCCCAGCCCGAGCACCGGCGCCTCCTCGGCCAGCCAGCGCGCGCACTCCGGGGAAAGTCCGGGCGTGTGGGGTCCGTTGTCGTCGGCGTTGAGGAACTCCTCTTGGGAACCGGCGCGTTCGTCCCAGCCGGTGCGCAGCAGCAGCCAACCCCCGTCCGGCAGCGGCCCGTTCTCCGCCTCCCACGCCTTCACATGGTCCGCACCGACCAGGAAGTCGGGGTCCCGCTCCGCCTCGGCGGTGAAGTCCAGGACGACGGCGGGCGCGATCAGGCGGCGGACCGGCACCGAGGCCACGTCGTCCAGGTCCTTGCCGGTCACCCAGTGGTTCGGGGCGTCGAAGTGGGTGCCGGTGTGCTCGCCGGTACGGAAGTTGTTCCAGTACCAGGCGGGGCCCCGGCCGTCGTACCGGCTGATCTCCTGCAGTTCGAAGGCCGCCGTCTGCCCGAACTCGGACGGCAGCTGGATCAGCGGGGTCGCCGCCGACAGCGGCGCGGTCAGGTCGACGACCTCGATCGACCCCTCCCGCAGCGCGGACACCAGTGACGCGAGGACGGACGGTTCGGGCATGAGGGCCTCCGGACGACGGCGGACAGCACGCGGGACTCCCAGGATGGATCGGTTCACGGGGATGCACCATGCGAGAACCGCACGAGTTGCCAGGGACGCTCCGCACGGCGTCGGCGCTCGCCCCGCGGGGTCCGTGATCAACCTGCTGACCTCGGACGCAACCGACCGGCCGGGCGTGTCGTCTCAGTGACCGAGACGAATCACGAGGAGGACCCCATGGCCATGGTCGGCCTGTTCTGGATCACCGACGACTCGGTGTACATCGGCGCCGAGCCGGCGGGCACGGCATCCGGCGTACGGCTGTCCAAGGACGGTGTCGAGGCGCTGGGGCGGAACGCTGGCACCTGGAGCTGGGCCGAGGTGTGCGGGATCGAGGTGGCGGACGTGGCCGTGCGTCCGCTGCCGCGGCGCTGGGTGTCGCAGGCCGTGGACGTGGTGGCCAGCGCGCTGACCGGGGGCGGGGAGCTGCCCCCGCCCTTCACCGTCCGCATCGCCACCGCGGACGGGTCGGTGGAGACGGACGCGTACACCGCCGTGGCCGGAGGGTTCTACGGCCCGACCGAGTACGAGCTGTCCCGGGCCCTGCTGGCCCGGCTCGTGGACGGCCGTACCGCCCTGGTCGACCTGCTCCAGTGGCGCCGGGACCGGGCCGGTGACGCCACTCCGTCCCGGGAGGAACGGGAGGCGCTGCTGCTGAAGTGGACCGGTGGCGGCGCGCCCTCATGACTCCTGAACAACGCCCGGGTCGACCAGTGCGGCGATGTGGGCGGTGACCGTGTCCAGGACGCCCGCCCAGGCCTCCTCCTCGCCCAGGACCAGGTAGTTGAGGGTCAGCCCGTCGGTCATGGCGGCCAGATAGCGCGCCAGCACCGGGACGGGCACCCTCAGTTGGAGGTCCATCACGGGGCGCAGGTCTTCTATCAGTTCGGCGAAGACGTCCCGGTACAGCTCGTGCTGGCGCCGGGCCAGGTGCTCGAACCCGGGCTGGCGCAGGGCGTACTGGGTGAGTTCGTAGGTGAGCATGTGCTCGTCGGGGTGGGCGCGGACGTGGTCCCAGTACGCCTGGAGTCCGGCCCGTACGGTCTCCTGGAGGGTGTCCCTCGGGCGCAGGGCGTCCTTGACCAGGCCGACGTAGTGGTCGGTGATGGTGGTGATGACGGACTCGATCAGGGCCTGCTTGGAGTCGAAGCAGTAGTGGACGACGCTGAGGGACACGCCGGCCTCGGCGGCGATGGACCGGGTCGTCGTCCGTGCGACGCCGTCCCGGGCCATCGCCCTGATCGCCGCTTCCGTCAGCTGCTGTCGCCGTTCCGCCGACGGCCTGCGTGCCATGTGCGTGTCCCCCGTGCCGATGCCGGATCTCAGTTGCTGTGGACACTCACCTCGTGCAGTGAGTAGCCCCATTGTGTGCCGCGTTCGAGACCGAGGACGCGGACGTAGCGGGCGGGGGTTCCGGCGAACCGGGCATTGTCCAGCCCGCCGTCGCCCGCGGTCGTGGACCAGGCGGTACGCCAGTTGCTGCCGTCCGTGGAGAGTTCCACGCGGTAGGACTTGGCGTAGGCGCGCTCCCAGTCCAGGGTGACCCGGCCGACGCGGTGGGTGGCGCCGAGGTCGATGCGCAGCCACTGGTTGTCGCTCCACTCGCTGGCCCACCGGGTGCCCCGGTCGCCGTCGACGGCCCGGCCGGGCGCGTAGCTGACGAACGGGTTCCACCACTCCGCCGAACTGGCCGTCGCGGGCGCCCTGTCGGCCAGATTCACCGATGCCTCGTGCTGCTCGGAGGCGCCCCAGGTGTCCAGGTAGGACTCGGCGCCGCGGAAAAGGTCGTCGACGACGTGCTGGCCGCCGACCTTGCGTATGTCCTCGATCCAGTCCGGGACCAGCCCGTAGTGGGCGGCGCCGTCGGTGTTGAGGTCCCAGGTGCGCTGTCCGGTGGTCTGCCGGTCGATGACGGAGCCGCCGTCGACGCTCTTGAAGGGGTACGTCACCTTGTTCGGCGCGTCCGCCCCGCGCGGTCCGGGCCAGCCGCCGACGCCGTTCATGTCGGTGCCGAAGCCGTAGCCGACGCCGTGCTTGTCGCGCAGCGCCTCGGTGCGGTCGGCCTCCGTGACGAACCCTTCGGAGCCGTGCATGTACTGGCCGATGAAGCCGCCGAGGCCGTAGACCCGGTCGGTCCAGTCCATGTCCATCCAGCTGTGCGAGGAGATGACGCCGGGGTAGGACTCGGCCTCGAAGATGTCGAGCACCCGGCCGACGGACTTGACGCTCATGTGGTCGATCTCCAGCATCATCTTCCGCTTCATCATGCCGCGCACCGCGTACTCACCGAGGTCGGTCAGTCCGCGCACGTTGCACTGCGCGCCACTGGCGTACGTCGGCACGTCCACCCCGGCCGGCAGCTCGTCCTCCGCCTCCGCGGCGGTGGCGTTGCCGATGGGGTTGTCGTGCTGCGGGCCCTTGCAGTCCTCGGTCCTCCAGAAGGTGCCGGTGGACAGGAACTGGCCGACGTTGATGGCGGTTCCGAGCGTCCCGGAGTCGAAGCGCACGCCGCACAGGGCGTTGTCGAACTTGTGGCACAGGAACATGCTGCGCACGCCCAGGTCGTACAGCTCGTCCAGGCCCTTGTCGATGTCGGCCTTGCTGCACTGCGCGATGTCCAGGATCATCTTGCAGCCGAACGGCTCGGAGGTCTCCACGCCGAGAATGACCGCGAGTTTGCCCTGTTCGATGACCTGGCGGGCCTGGGCGCTGTCGGTGACGATCCGGAACCAGCCCTTGCCCGTGCCGCCGTACATCTTGTCGATGTAGGCCTGGAGGTCGTAACTCAGCTTCGCCTGCAGGCGGATGGAGGTCATCTCGTCGCAGGAGCGGTCCTTGAAGAAGTAGACCGAGCAGATCACGCCGTTGGTGACGAGGTCGTTGACGAGGACCCGCTGGCCGCCGCGCCAGGCGCGCTCCACCCAGGCGTAGTAGTTCTGCTGGTGGGTGAGCGAGTCATGGGCGGGCCAGTCCTTGAAGGTGGGCCAGCCGACCGGGTCGTGCTTGCCGTCGCCGCCGTTGGTGATGAAGTCGAAGATGGCGAGCGAGCCGTCGGGGTAGTGCTCGGGGCAGTCCTTCAGCGCGTCGGCGACACCGGCCGCGGAGAAGGTCTTGCCGCAGATGAGCCGTCCGCCGAACGCCTCGTTGGAGAACAGGTGGTTGTGCGTGTCGACGAAGCCGCGCACCTCGCCCTGGGCGTTGGTGCCCTTGAACGGCTCGCCGGTGACGTTGATGTCGGAGTCCGGGGCGGGCCGCGCGGTCGGCTGCCACCAGTCGGTCCCGGCCGCCGAGCTCGGCGCCGGGCCGAGCAGCAGGGCCAGTACCAGGAGGAGCAGTGAGGCGACGGTCACGTCCTTGCGCCTGCGGTACGGGAGTCGAGCCATGGGCCACCCTCCTGGAACGGGCATGACGGCATTGTCATGGCCAGCCCAATGTGTGGGTCGAGGATGACGACTGGCTCAATATGAGTCAAGAGTCCGGGACAAGTGACCTGATACGGAGGGCCCGCCGCAACTGCCGTTTCATTTCCGGCCGGTTGTGGTCGATCTACCCGGAGCGACCGGCCCCGGCCACGCGGAGCATCCGCCGGAAGGTGGGGCATTCCAGGTGCGTCGGGGCGGGGCAGGCGGCGGCGTGGCGGAGGGAGTCGCGCAGGACACGGAGTTCCCGGATCCGCGCCTCCAGTTCGTCCGCCTTGGCGGCGAGCATGCCGCGGTCGATGTCCGGCCGGCCGTCCGGCGCGAACATGCGGGCGATCTCGTCGAGCGAGAAGCCCGCGGTGCGGCCCAGGCTGATCAGCGCCAGCCGCTCCAGCACCGCCTCCTCGTACTGGCGGCGCAGTCCGCGCCTGCCGGAGGGGGCGATCAGACCCCGCTCCTCGTAGTACCGCAGGGTCGAGGCGGGCAGCCCCGAGCGGCGCGCCACCTCGGCGATGTCCAGGTCCGTCATGGCGTTGACCTCAAGTCGGCTTGAAGTAGCACGCTGTCATCTCCGCCCGCTGACCGCAACCACGGGAGACGATGATGAGCATGACGCGCAGCAGCGAGAACGACATGGCCGCCCGTTGGAACGGGCCCTCCGGAAACGTCTGGGTCGAGGAGCAGCCCCTGCTGGACGAGGTGCTGCGCCCCATGCAGGACCTGCTCCTTCAGGGGCTACCCGCCGGGAGCGGCGGCCGGGTCCTTGATGTCGGCTGCGGCACGGGCGGCACCACCGTGGCCATCGCCCGGCGCCTCGGCCCCGGGGGACAGTACGTGGGGGTCGACATCTCCGAGCCCATGGTCACGGCGGCCTGGGAGCGGGCCGAGCGGGAGGGCGCGGCGGCGACCTTCGTGCAGGGGGACGCCCAGGAGTACCCCTTCGAACCCGGCTCCTTCGACACGGTCGTCTCGCGGTTCGGCGTGATGTTCTTCGACGACTTCGTCCGTGCCTTCACCAACCTCCGCCGCGCGGCGGCGGACGGCGCCGTACTGCGGATGGTGGTGTGGCGCGGTGCCGAGGAGAACCCGTTCATGACGACGGCCGAGCGCGCCGCGGCACCTCTGCTCCCCGACCTGCCCGCCCGCCCGAAGGACGGCCCCGGCCAGTTCGCCCTCGCCGACCCGGAGCGGGTACGGGAGGTGCTCGACCGGAGCGGCTGGGCGGAGGGGGACGTCCAGCCGTACGACGTCCCGTGCGCGTTCCCCTCCGCGGACCTGGTGCGCTACTTCACCCGGCTCGGCCCGCTCGGGCAGGTCATGCCGGACGTGGACGAGCCGACGCGGACCCGGCTCGTGGAAACCGTCCGCGCCGCCTTCGAACCGTTCGTGGACGGACCCCGGGTCCGTTTCACGGCGGCGTGCTGGGTGATGACCGCCCGGGCCCGCTGAGGGTCAGCGCCGGGCGAACTGCACCTGGGTGCGCTGCACGACGTCCGGCCGGACCGGGATCCCCTGGACGGTGAGCCGCTCCCCGTAGATGTCGGTGATCCTGATCGTGCCCCCGCAGCCGCCGCCGTCCTCGGCGAGGAAGTAGTTGTACTCGGCGCGCGGCAGCTGCCGCCAGCCGCCGCCGCTGCTCACCTCCAGCCGGGCCAGCGGATTGCGGTGGCCGATCACCTGGATGCCGCACCAGTAGGCGCTGGACCCGGTCTTGTACCGGATCGACAGCGGGCCGGGGTCGGCCGGGCTGGCCAGCTCCCAGGTGATCGGGATTTGCCCGGCGACGGGCGGGGCGAGCCTGGCGAACGCCTCGGCGCTGAGGTCGAGGTGGCCGGGCGCGCACTCGGGACACTCGTTGGTGACGCGGACCGTGATGGTGGTCCCGTCGGCGGCGTGGACGTTGACGTACGCCCCGCACGCCTTGGCCGTCTCGTAGTCGGTGTGGTTCATCGCCGCGGTCATGACGTCACCGCTCGCGTCGTACGCGCAGGCGCCGGTGCCGTCGGAGTCGTAGAAGGTGGCGACGCCGCGGTAGCTGACTCCGGGCCGGATGCGTCCGGCGAGCGCGGCCGGGCCGGAGGCCGTGCGGGGCGCGGTCGTCGCGGTCGGCTTCGCCTTCGCGGAGGCGGTGGCCTTCTTGGAGCGGGACGGCGAGGCCGAAGGGGACGGCTTCTTGGAGGGCTTGGTGGTACTGGGCGACGGACTCGGCGTCGGATCGAGCGCGTTCAGCGGGGCACTCGCGGTGGGAGTGGCCTCGGCCCGGTCCGCGTCGGCCTCGCCGTCGGAGAACAGTACGGCCAGGAAGGAGACCACGATCAGGGCCGTGGCCGCCGATATCAACAGCCACCGTCTGTGCACCGGACCTCCTTGACGGCCGCGGTGCCGCTCGTGCCGTGGGTGGCCGTGTCGCGCGTGCCGTGAGTGACGGGAGCAGCGATCGTGCCAGAACCGGCCGCACACCGACAAGCCGCGACATTCGCGGGTTCAGTACGGCGGGGCTGTCCCCGGGGCCGTCACGATGCCTTCGGCGGCGGCCCCGTCAGCCCTCCTCCCACACCAGCACGGTGAGCACGGCTCTGGTGACCGTGATGGGCACGTCCGCCTGATTGAGCAGCCGGATGCGCATGCCCCGGCCCGACCCGATGCGCTTGGTGAGGGGCACCACGGCGAAGGTCCCACCGCTGGTGGCGGCGGTCTCGTGGACCGGGTGGTCCGCGCGGTGCTCGGAGCCCTCGTACTCGGACATCCGGGCCTGGACGACACAGCCGGCCGGCAGATCGTCCAGGCGCAGGCTGAGGGAGCCGGTGAAGCGGGCCGGGCCGCGGACGAAGACGCTGCCGCCCCGGCCGTGGTCGCCGGGCTCGTCGGTCCACTCGGTGGTGAACTCTATGGAGTCCCATACGCCGGGCCGCAGTTGGTAGGGGTCGGCGATACCGAGATTGACGTACTGGGGCATGGGGTCGTCGTCTCCTTCCCACACGCCTGCCGGGAGGCGCAGGCACGCGGCGAGATCGCTGCGGAAGTCCTTCATGTCGAAGCCGCGCGGATCGGGCTTCCAGTCCGACCACTCCAGGTGGCCGACGGCGCTCTTCGCACTCCAGCCGTGCGCCCGGCACACCGCCGCGGTGGCCTTGACCATGGCGGCGTACTGCACCCGCGGCCACGGGTCCCGGCCGTCGCCCTTGTTCTCGCACTCCCAGCCGTAGAAGCGGGCGTTGCCGTCCACGGAACCGGGGCTGCCGTCATGCTCGTGGGTGGGCGGCGGATAGCTGCCGTACGACTCGTTGATCACGGCGGCGAGCACATCGGGGTCTCCCCCGCCGGCGTGGTTCGCGCGCCCGTTGCCGGTCATGTGGACCGTGCCGTCCTTGGTGATGCAGGCGGTGGCCAGCGGGCCCGGCAGGGCGCTGTGCCCGTGGTAGACGAGACTGACCACGTCGGTCCCGGGCCCCGTGACGGTGTGATGGACCACCACCCCGTTGACCGGCCCCCAAGGCCCTTTGTGATTACGGTTGTTGGTCCGCCATCCGCGGACCTCGTGCACTCTGCACCCCTCAGCGCGCAGAGCCGCCACGAGCCGACTGGCCGTGAGCGGAGTGGCCATAGGCAGGTCTCCCTTCCTGCTCGGCACCGAGGCACCGCGGGGTTCTTGCCCGCGAGGGGTGGCGCGTACGCCAGGGGACTGGTGTGCGAGGGGTGGTGGGGGCGTGTGGGTTCGGTGCGTCCTGACTTCTTCGCGCGGGGGGTGGTACCGGTACCGGGGAAGGAGTTGTTGAAACGTCTGGGGAGGCAGGCTCGCACGCCGGGGTGTTGGCCGGGTCACAGTCGCCGGAATCGTCCCGAGGGCAGGCGTTGCGTGACTGCGGCACGGCCTCAGCGAGCTGCTGCCATCGCCCGCTGGCGAGGATGGACCCTCGACCTGTCCGGGGTGGGGCGCGGAGCGGAGGGTTTGGGAACCCGTCCCGCCGGGAGATGGGGGTCTTCCGGTGGGACGGCCGTTCGGGAGGCGCGACCCTGACCCTGCGGTCGCCATGGGGCCCCAAATGCCGGGGCAAGGCAGCCGGTCAGCGGCCGGTGCAGCGGACCGTGTTGATGCAGCAGTCGTGGACGTGGCCGGAGCGCATCGCGCCACCGGACGGGCTGACCTGGTCGTACGGGCGGATCGCCTCGCCCGGTCTGATGGGCCGGTCGCAGGCCAGGCACACGCGGACGCCGCCAAGAGCCTCGTAGTGGTCGCACAGCGCCAGCAGCGCCCGGCCGAGCCTGCGTGCCTGCGCCGCCATGTCGGACGGCAGCAGGGCGGGGACGGCTTCCAGCCTGCCGCGGGCCTCGGTGACGCAGGCGAGCGCCACATAGCGGGGTACGTCGTCGACAGGCAGCTGCGCGGCGGCCTGCTCGACCTCGGGGATGAGTCGTTCGATGTGGCCGCGCAGCAGGCCGATCAGCCTGTCCAGAGTCGCCGGGTCGGTGGGAGTCACCTCGGGCGGCAGCACCTCCGCCACGACCGTACGCATCGCGGCGCTGTCCACGACCAACGCGCGGGCGTCCTCGGTCGTGTTCATGCGCTCGCCTCGTCCTCGTCGTCGGTGAGGCAGCCGCCCACCGTGGCCAGCACGCGGACTTCCATGACACGGCAGAGCTTGCCGGGCCGGGACACCGGGACCGCCCAGTACGAGTGACGTGTGACCTGGTCCGGTTGGGTGAGGTCGGGGCGGGGGACGCCGAGGTAGACGTCCTGGCCGAGGCATTCGGCGCCAGGCGCCGTCCATTCCCCTGGGCGGTGCCGGGCGGGACGAGGGCGTAGTAGCGGTGGCCCTCGGGGTCGTGGATGACGGGGCCGCCTCGCAGGTGCCTCGCCAACCGCCGCTCGACGACCGCCTGGTCGTGGCTGGCGAGCGTGAGGTGTACGACGTCGGCGGGGATACGGACCGCGTCGAAGAGGCGCCCGAGGGGGATCAGGGCAAGGCGGGCGTCCGTGCCCCATGCCTCGCGGACTGCGGCAGGCTGGGGGTGCGCGGAAGCGAGCCACGGTCCAACCCCGCCTGTCGGAGGCGGACTCGATGGCCTTGATGCCCTACGCGGGGCCATGCTGTTCGTCATGTCAACGCTCCCTCACGGGTTTGAGCGTTGGCCACGTCCTGGAACCGTTTCGGGCGGTCGCGGGAGTCGGCCGATCTGTCGCGGGTGCAACAGATGGTGAGGGCAGGACGGACTCACAAGTACCCCGGCGAGGGGTAGTTGGGGTGGTTCAGACGGCGGCGCACCACTCGGCGAAGTCGGTGAGGCTCTCCGCGTCAGCGCGTTTGAGGCGGCGTAACGTGGCCGCGTCCTCACGGACCCAAGGGTGCTCACGGGTGTGCTGCGGAGCGATGCGGCGCGCGGCTTTGAGCGACTCGAAGGCGTCAGCCGCAAGGCCGGACCACAGTTGCGCACGGGCGAGATCGATGTAGAACCCGGAGCGCCGTTCGGCAGGCAGGCTCTTGGGAGGCGTCCATTCCTTCACGGCCTCCAGAGCGCGGCCGACGTGCTCGTCTCCAAGGCTGACGGCGACGGACACCGTGTGGGCGTTGACCGAGTCCGGGCCGAACGCGGTCCCGAAATACACGCCTTCGACCACACGGTCGGCAAGCGCCCTCGCCTCGGCAAGGTGTGTGACGGCAGCCGAAGCGTCACGTGCCCGGCCGGCGATGACGGCGGCTCGCATGTGGAGAGCGCCCGTGACGGCGATCTCTGAAGAAGTGACCGGAGCAGGGGCCGCCTCCAGGGCTTGGTCCAGTGCGCGTAGGCCGGCAGCATGCGCGCGGGCCGCGAAGAAGGTCTCTGTACGCACGTAGGCCACAGTCGCGGACAAGAGCGGGTCACCGGCCTCGGTGACGGCCCACCGCATGAGCTCGACGAGTCGGGCGGAGAGGTCGTGCGCACCGAACTTGTAGGCAACTGCGTCAGCCGAGCGGTACGCCCCCACCAAGAGCCGGGCCAGTTCCGGCCGTTCGGCCAGGGGCGCCGTGTGATAGGCACGAGCGAGTTCGCCAAGGAGGTCGGGCAGCTCACGGACGATGCGCGTGTACTGGGCAGCCAGGCGCCAGCGGGCGGCCTCCGCGATTACCGCAGCGAGCTGAGGGGTGGGACGGACCGGACCGTCATCCGGAAGGTCGTAGGTGGCGATCACTGCGGAGAGCGTCGGCAGCGCCTCACGCACGCGAGTGTGGGCCGCCGCACGGTCGGTGCGCAGACGTACGGGATCGACGCCGAGGGCGTGCGCGACGGCGTCCAGGGTGGCGTCGCTGACACCGCGTTCGCCACGTTCGATCTTGCGGATGGTGCCGAGCGCGACGCAGGCCGCATCCGCGAGTTGCGCCTGCGTCATCCTGGGGCGCATGACACTGCGGTAGTAGGCGATCCGGGCGCCTACTCCGCCCTTGCTCGGTGCGCGCGTGCCGGCTCCAGTTCGGTGCTAGCCACTCCGAACCGTACCGGCGTGGGAACGGGGTGTGCACCCGAACGGGCTCGCACGCCCTAACCCTTCACGATCTCGGCGAGCTGCATCAGGTCGTCGAGTCGCCAGTCCGCCGCCTCCGCCACCTCTGGATCGTCCGCCCAGAGATGCCCCCACGGGCCTCGGCGCAGGTGTGCCGTGCGCAGCCCGGCCGCCTTCGCCGGGAAGACGTCGTTCGCAGGGTGGTCCCCCACGTACAAGGTCTGCTCCGGCGCGGCATGTGCCACATCCATCACGCGCCGGAAGAACTCCGGCTGCGGCTTGGCCACCCGCCATTCCCCAGAGGTCGCGACAAGATCGACCGGGAGGGCCAGACCACGCAGCAGTTCCGCCGCACGAGCCGTCTGGTTCCCCGCGATGACCACACGTACACCGGCCTGCTGAACGGCCGACAAGGACGGCCGGACGTCGTCGTACAGGTCGCTCTCTTCGAGCCGTTCACCGAGACCTGCGGCCTCGCGTGCGGCGTACTCGGCCGCGACGTCGATGCCCGGCCGCACCAGCCGGAGTGCCTCGGCGTTGTCATGACCTCGGGCGACCACCGCCCCGACGAGTGCGGACAGGGTGTGCCGGGGCACATCCAGCCAGTCGGCCCATGAAGCCCAGTAGCGGTCGTCGCGGATGATCGTCTCGCCGACGTCCAGCACGATGGTCTCAATCACGCTGGGAGCCTACGACTCCGCGGCACCCGTGCAGGTGCGACCTCGCGAAGGCGCACACCGACCTACCCGAAAGTAACCCCCTTGCCCCCTCCCCCCATCCCTCCCGTACCCTGACTTTGTGCCGCCGATAAACAAAACCCGTTCGCACAACGTCGTGCCGGGTACCTCAGTCGACCTCACCCGTCTCCGTATCGCCCTCACCGTCTTCTTCGCACTCGACGGCTTCGTCTTCGCGGGCTGGGTCGTGCGGATCCCCGCGATCAAGGAGCAGGTCGACGCGTCAGCGGGCGCGCTGGGCATCGCCCTGCTCGGGGTGTCGGCGGGCGCCGTCGTGACCATGACGCTCACCGGTCGGCTCTGCCGCCGCTACGGCAGCCATCCGGTCACCGTCGTCTGCGCCGTGCTGCTCTCCCTCAGCGTGGCCCTGCCCCCGCTCACCCACTCCGTCGCGGCGCTGACCGCCGTGCTGTTCGTGTTCGGGGCCGCGTACGGCTCCATCAACGTGGCCTTCAACAGCGCCGCCGTCGATCTCGTGACCGCGCTGCGGCGGCCGATCATGCCGAGTTTCCACGCGGCGTTCAGCCTCGGAGGAATGGTCGGGGCGGGGGTCGGCGGGCTGGTCGCCGGGAGCCTGTCCCCCGCCCGGCATCTGCTCGGGCTCACCTTCGTCGGGCTCGTCGTGACCTTCTTCGCCGGGCGGGTGCTCCTGCGCATCGCGCCGCCCGCGGCACCGGAGACGGCGGGGCAGGATCACCGGCCCCGGCGGCTCGACCGCCGTACCCGCGGGCTCGTCGCCGTGTTCGGGCTCATCGCGCTGTGCACGGCGTACGGCGAGGGCGCGATGGCCGACTGGGGCGCCCTGCACCTGGAGCAGGACCTGGGCGCCTCGCCGGGCCTCGCCGCCGCGGGGTACTCCTGCTTCGCGCTCGCCATGACCCTCGGGCGGCTCACCGGGTCCGCGCTGCTCCAGCGGCTCGGCCGCACCCGTACCGTCGTGATCGGGGGCGGTACGGCCGCCGCCGGGATGCTCCTCGGCGCGCTCACCCCGTACACCTGGCTCGCCCTCGCCGGGTTCGCCGTCACCGGGCTCGGGCTCGCCAACCTCTTCCCCGTCGCCATCGAGCGGGCCGGGGCGCTCGCCGGGCCCAGTGGTGTGGCCACCGCGTCCACGCTCGGCTACGGCGGCATGCTCCTCGGGCCGCCCGCCATCGGGTTCATGGCCGAGTGGTTCTCCCTGCCCACGGCCCTGACCAGCGTCGCCGTGCTCGCCGCCGTCGCCGCGGTCATCGGGCTCGCCACCCGACGGGCGACCGCACCCCGTGCGGAGACGTCCTGAGCCATCAAGAACGACGTGGACGCCGTCCTCGTACGCGGCGCCGATCCGACGGAGGAACGGGCCCGGGAGTCCTCGGCGTTCATGCTGGACCGCATCCGCAGGGAACTGACCGCCTGAGAACCGGCGTTCAGGCCCGGACCAGCTCCGCCGCGCCGAACGAGACGTCGAACCGGTCGCACCAGATGCTGACGCTGCTGTAGCGCGTCAGGTCGAGGTCGGCCGGGACGACGTAGTTCTGGCTTCCCTTGTTGCCCTTGAGCTTGCCGAGGCTGACATGGAGCCCGTCGTCGAAGACGCGCCAGCCGCCCACGCCCTGCTTCACGGGCGCGTCGGTCAGCCAGACCCGCAGGTCGGGGCCGTTGCTGGTGTCGAGGTTCTCCAGCCGGACCACATGGGAGCCGTCGGCCAGCCGGACGAGCTTCACACTGCCCGAGGTGTCGTGCTCGTGGCTGATCAGCTCACCGCGGGCGAGGACTTCGGGGTCCGCGGGGCTGCTCGTCGCCGACGTGGACGGCGCCGCCGTACCGACGGCGACGGGCAGCGCCTCCTCCACGGTCGTGTCCTGCCACAGCTTCCACGGCTGGAACCAGTACAGCCCGAACCCGAGTCCGGCGACGGCCACCACCAGCACCCCGACGATCAACGACTTCCGCCTCCGCCACATGGCGCGTTCCCCCGATTCCTGAGAGTTGCTTGCACTGCACCCATTCCAACGGATCGCCGGGCCGTAGGTCATCCGCGCACCGATGACGAAACTCTTACGTCCGGCTTGCCCTGGAGCGCGCTTCACCAGGCAGACTCGGGCGCATGACAACTGCCGAGTTCATCCGTGCACTGGACCGTGAGGGCCGGCTGCTGGCCGAGGCGGCCGAGCGGGCCGGGACCGACGCCAAGGTGCCGACCTGCCCCGAGTGGCAGGTGCGGGACCTGCTGCGGCACACGGGGATGGTGCACCGCTGGGCGACCGTGTTCGTGGCCGAGGAGCAGACCGAGTACCGGCCCGCCGCCGACCCGCCCGACCTCGACGGCACCGAGCTGATCACCTGGTTCCGTGAGGGGCACCGCCGTCTCGTCGACGCCCTCGACGGGGCGCGGCCGGACATGCGGTGCTGGTACTTCCTGCCCGCGCCCTCGCCGCTCGCCTTCTGGGCCCGCCGTCAGGCGCACGAGACCGCGATCCACCGTCTGGACGCGGAGTCGGCCCTCGGCGGCACACCGACCCGGATCGACCCCGCGTTCGCGGCCGACGGCATCGACGAAGTCCTCCTCGCCTTCCACGCCCGCCCCAAGAGCCGGGTCCGCACAGCCGAGCCCCGGGTCCTGCGGGTACGGGCCACCGACAGCGCGGACGCGGTGTGGACCGTACGCCTCTCCGCGGAGCCGCCCGTGGCTGCGCGGGGCGCGGAGGGCGAGGCGGACTGTGAAGTGTCCGGGCCGGTCGCCGAGTTGTACGCGGCACTGTGGAACCGGCAGCCGTTCCCGGCCGTGGAAGGTGACGCGGCACTGGCCGCGCTGTGGCGGGAGAACTCCGCCATCACCTGGGGCTGACCCCGGTCAGCCCGACAGCATCCTGGTCAGTACGGCGCGCTGCACGGGCAGCACCTCCCCGTGCAGCCGGTGCCCCTTCGCCGTGAGTGCGACCTTCACTCCGCGCCGGTCCTCGGGGCACATCCGGCGCTCGACGAGTCCGTCCTTCTCCAGCCGGGCGATCAGCCGCGAGAGCGCGCTCTGGCTCAGGTGCACATGCTCGGCGATCTCCTGCACGCGTCGCGGGCAGGTACCGCCCGCCAGGACGTCCAGTACCTCGAAGTCGCTGCCGCACAGGCCGTGTTGGTTCAGCGCGCGGTCGAGTTCGCACTGCGTGCGGGCGTGCAGCGACAGGATGTCCCGCCACTGGTCCACGAGCTCCTGCTCGGCCTTGTTCGCCGCCATGGGCGCACCGTAGCAGAGAACAGATTTCCATGCATCTGAATTTAATGCGCTTGCATTCGATGCGTATGCATGTAGTGTCTCCGCCATGACCTCTCCGCTCTCCAACCCCACCACCGACGGACGCTGGACACCCCGGCTGTGGGGCACTTTGCTGGTGCTCTGCGCCGCGATGTTCCTCGACGCCCTCGACGTCTCGATGGTGGGCGTCGCCCTGCCCTCCATAGGCGCCGACCTGGACCTGTCCACCTCGACGCTGCAGTGGATCGTCAGCGGCTACATCCTCGGCTACGGCGGACTGCTGCTCCTCGGCGGACGCACCGCGGACCTGCTCGGCCGGCGCCAGGTCTTCCTGGTGGCCCTCGGTGTCTTCGCCCTCGCCTCGCTGCTCGGCGGACTCGTCGACTCCGGTCCGCTGCTCATCGCCAGCCGCTTCATCAAGGGCCTGAGCGCGGCCTTCACCGCCCCCGCCGGACTGTCCATCATCACCACGACGTTTCCCGAGGGCCCGCTGCGCAACCGCGCCCTCGCCATCTACACCACCTGCGCGGCCACCGGCTTCTCCATGGGCCTGGTCCTCTCCGGTCTGCTCACCGAGGCCAGTTGGCGCCTGACCATGCTGCTGCCCGCCCCGATCGCCCTCGCGGCCCTGGTCGCGGGCCTGAAGCTGCTGCCGCGCAGCACCCGCGAGAAGAACCACAACGGCTACGACATCCCCGGCGCCATCCTCGGCACTGCCTCGATGCTGCTGCTGGTGTTCACCGTCGTCCAGGCACCGGAGGTCGGCTGGACCTCCGCCCGCACCCTGCTGTCCTTCCTCGCCGTGGCCGTCCTGCTGACCGCGTTCGTCCTGGTCGAACAGCGCTCCGCCGGTCCCCTGATCCGGCTGGGCGTACTGCGCTCGGGCAACCAGATCCGCGCCCAGCTCGGCGCCCTCGCCTTCTTCGGCTCGTACGTCGGATTCCAGTTCCTGACCACCCTCTACATGCAGTCGCTGCTCGGCTGGTCCGCGCTGCACACCGCCCTCGCCTTCCTGCCGGCGGGCGCGCTGGTGGCGCTGTCCTCGACGAAGGTCGGCCCGATCGTCGACCGGTACGGCACCCAGCGGCTGATCGCGGTGGGCTTCGGCCTCATGGTCGTCGGCTACGCGCTGTTCCTGCGCATCGACCTCGACCCGGTCTACGCCGCGACCGTCCTGCCGTCGATGCTGCTGATCGGCGCGGCCTGCGCGCTGGTCTTCCCGTCGCTCAACATCCAGGCCACCAACGGCGTCGAGGACCACGAGCAGGGCATGGTCTCCGGACTGCTGAACACCTCGGTGCAGGTGGGCGGCGCGATCTTCCTCGCCGTCGTGACCGCGGTGGTCACCGCCGGCGCCCCGGACCGGCCCACCCCGCAGGCGGTCCTCGACAGCTACCGCCCCGGCTTCGTGGTGGTGGCCGGTGTCGCCGTCGCGGGCCTGCTGATCACCCTCACGGGTCTGCGCGGTAAGCGCCGCGCCCCGCAGCAGTCCGTGGTGGTCGCCAAGTCCACTGTGCGGGAGACGGAGCAGGACCGGGTGCCGGTCCGCGACTAGGGTCTGTCGTCACATTCCCGTCGTCCGCCCGAAGGGCGGACCGCGCGGCGTCCGGTGCGTGCGACCGCAAGGCGCCGGAGTGCCCGCGTGGCGGAGTCACGTGGGCACTCCGGCAACGCGGCGAGCACGCGTGCCAGACGCCGCACGGCAGGCGGGAATGTGACGACAGACTAGGGGGACGTCTCCATCACCAGGTGCCCGGCGGGGGTCGCTTGCCCCGCCGGGCACCCGGCTGTTTGACTTCCGGTATGAGTCAGCATGGGGGACGCTCGCACAAGGCCGAGCAGGACGCGTTCGTGGTCGAGGTGGGGTACGCGCTGGTCAGTGCCCTCTTCGCGGCAGGAGTGGTGTTCGGGGCGGTGGCCGGTCCGGCGCTGCTGTTCGCACTGCCGGAGACCTTGGAGGCGGTGCTGCTGAAGGGCGGTCTGTGGCTCGCCGTGGTCATGTTCGCGGTCCGGGTGACCAGCGTGGTGGTACGCCACCGGCGTGCGGCTCAGCCCAGCCAGCCCGGCCGTACCAACCCCGACTCGTAGGCCAGGACGACCAGTTGGGCGCGGTCACGGGCGCCCAGCTTCACCATCGCGCGGCTGACATGGGTCTTGGCCGTGAGCGGGCTGACCACCAGACGGCGGGCGATCTCCTCGTTGGACAGGCCCATCCCCACCAGGGCCATCACCTCCCGTTCCCGCTCGGTGAGTTCGGCCAGCGCGTCGGCGCCCGAGGGCTCCTTGGAACGCGCCGCGAACTCCGCGATCAGCCGACGGGTCACGCCGGGCGAGAGCAACGCGTCACCGCCCACCACGGCCCGTACGGCACGCAGGAGTTCCTCCGGCTCGGTGTCCTTGACCAGGAAGCCGGAGGCGCCGGAGCGGATGGCCTCGAAGACGTACTCGTCGAGCTCGAAGGTCGTCAGCATCACCACCTTCACGTCCTTCAGCCGGTCGTCCCCGGTGATCCGCCGGGTCGCCGCCAGCCCGTCCAGCACCGGCATCCGGATGTCCATCAGGACCACGTCTGGGGTCAGTTCGCGCACCGCGCGCAGCGCCTCCTCCCCGTCGGACGCCTCGCCCGCCACCTCGATGTCGGGCTGCGCGTCGAGCAGCGCCCGGAAACCGGCCCGCACCAGTGACTGGTCGTCGGCGAGCAGTACACGGATCACCGTTCCTCCTCCTTCACGGCCTTCGTGGTGAGCGGGAGCACGGCGAGCACCCGGAAGCCGCCGTCGGCCCGCGGGCCCGCCTCGATCGTGCCACCCAGGGCCGCGGCCCGCTCCCGCATCCCGGCCAGGCCGTTGCCGCTCCCGCCCGCGTCCGCGCCGGTCGCGGGGCCGTCGTCGTCGATCCGGAGCCGCAACGCGCCGCCCTCCCGATCGACGTGCACGCGCGCCTGCCGCGATCCGGAGTGCCGTACGACATTGGTGAGCGCCTCCTGGACGATCCGGAAGGCCGCGAGGTCGGTGCCGGGCGGAAGCGGGGGCGGGGTGCCGTGCACCTCCACGGTCAGTCCGGCCTGGGCCGCCTGCTCCACCAGTTCGGGCAGCCGGTCGAGTCCGGGCGCGGGCGCGCGCGGCGCGTTTCCGGGCGCCCGGAGCGTGTCGAGCACCTGGCGCACCTCGCCGAGCGCCTCCTTGCTCTGGGCCTTGATGGTGGTCAGCGCCGTACGGGCCTGCTCGGGGTCGGAGTCGAGCAGGGCAAGTCCCACGCCGGCCTGGACGTTGATGACGGAGATGCTGTGCGCCAGTACGTCGTGCAGTTCCCGGGCGATCCTCAGCCGCTCCTCGTCGGCCCTCCGCCGCGCCGCCTGCGCCTGCTCGGCCCGCGCCTTCTCCCACTGCTCCCGCCGGGACCGCACCAGTTCCCCCAGCGCGCCCACGGCCAGCACCCAGGCGGCGACGGCGCCCTCCTGCCCCCAGGACGCGGCGCCGTCCCCGGAGGGCGGCAGCCATTGATAGAGCCAGTGGGCGATCAGTACGTGCCCGGCCCACAGCCCGCCCATCGCCGCCCAGGCGGCCGCCCGACGGCCGACGACGATCGCCCGGAAACAACTGATCGCCACGATCAGATACACCGGCCCGTGCGGATACCCGGCGCCCGTGTACACCAGGACGACCGCGGCCGTACCCAGGGCCACCGCCCCCGGGTACCGGTGCCGCCACAGCAGCAGAAGCCCGGCGAGCAGCACGAGCAGCCGGCCCCACAGGTCGAGGTCCGCCCGCTCGCCGGTCTGCTCCTGGGCGGCGAAGTGCGTCCCGGCGAACACGACGGCGGTCACGAGCAACGTCGACGGCCACGGCCACCGCTGCCCCTCGCGCCACCACCACGGCGGCCCGCTCCGCCACCACTGCGGCGGACCGGCTGCCATGGGCACCTGTTGCTCCTCCATGCCCGCCACGCTAGACGCCGCCACCTCCACGCGGCGTCACCCGCGCGTGGTGATCACACGTACTCCCGCCGAAGTACACCGGCCCCCCGAGGGGGCGCTGGGCGCCGGTGTCAGCGCGGGGCTGCCGGCGCCGGCCCCGTCTGCGGGTACACCAGCCCCACCCCGTGGGCGAGTTGGGACGCCGCGTGCCGGAAGAACCGGTCGCGGTCCTCGACGACCCGGTTGAACTGACCGAACACCTCGAAGCCGATGAGGCCGTACAGCTGGGCCCAGGCCGCGATGAGGGCCGCCACCGTCTCCGGGGGGAGGTCGGGGGCGAAGTCGGCGGTCATGCGCTCGGCCTCGGGGCGCAGGTCGGCGGGGAGCGGCGGCTTGGCGAGTCCGAGGCCCTGGTGGGCGTCGCGCACGATGCCGATGAAGACCTGGCCGACCCGGGCGGCGGCCGGGACCGTGGTCTCGGGAGCGGTGTAACCGGGCACGGGTGAGCCGTGGATCAGGGCGTACTCGTGCGGATGCGTGAGCGCCCACTGCCGTACCGCCTCACACACGGCGGTCCAGCGGTCCCGGGGCCCGGCGTCGGCATGCTCGTCGCGCGCGGTCTCGGCGCTTTCGCCGACCGCGTTGTAGGCGTCGATGATCAGCGCCGTCAACAGGTCGTCGCGGCTCGGGAAGTAGCGGTAGAGCGCGGAGGAGACCATGCCGAGTTCGCGGGCCACGGCGCGCAGCGAGAGCTTGGCGGCGCCGTCGGCGGCGAGTTGTCTGCGCGCCTGTTCCTTGATGGCGGCGGTGACCTCGATCCGCGCCCGGGCGCGGGCTCCCTTGGGTGTGCTGCTGGCTGCGGTGCTCATACGGAGAGTGTGCCATGAAAGCGAGAGCACTGCACTCAATCGAGAGCGGTGCACAAAAAAGAGAGCGCTGCTCTTGCGCGAGAGCACCTGTCTCGTGCATGCTGAATCAGCAAGCGAGAGCAGTGCTCACAAAAGAGAGCGCCGCTCACTCGCAGGGCAGTACTCACTCAGCAGAGCACCGCTCATCCATCTGAAGACACCGCCGCACGCATCCATCGGAGCGCCGCTCACCCAAGAGAGCACCGCTCCTCCACCCACAGGGGGTCCCCATGACCACGCCCGCGCACGTCAAGAAGCCCGGCTGGATCACCATCAACGTCATCAACCGCTTCGTCGCCTGGCTGACCCGCCGCGGCGTCAGTGTCTGGGGCTCCCGCGTCCTCGCCGTCCGCGGCCGCAAGAGCGGCCAGTGGCGCACCACCCCCGTCAACCTGCTGACCTTCGAAGGCGAGCAGTACCTGCTCGCCCCGCGCGGCCACGTCCAGTGGACGCACAACATGCGTGCCGCCGGGGGCGGTGAGCTGCGCCTCGGCAAGCACGTGGACGTGTTCACCGCGACCGAGGTCGCCGACGACGACAAGGTGCCACTGCTGCGCGCCTACCTCAAGCGCTGGAAGGCCGAGGTCGGCGTCTTCTTCGACGGAGTCGGCCCCGACTCCCCCGACGCCGACCTGCGGCGCATCGCCCCGAACCACCCGGCGTTCCGGATCACCGTCCAGAGCCACCGAGTCGACAAGTAGGCGAGGCGACGAACAGACGGTCAGGTCCCAGACGGTCAGGCCCTGAGCAGTCAGGTCCCGAACGGTCAGGTCCTGAACGGTCAGCGCCTAAGACCCGGCGCCGGCCTCGCCGCCCTCCCCGCCCGCCGAATCCGGCCGCCGGTCCATGACCATCAGCGCCCGCTGCGCCATCGGGTGGCTGCGCACCAGCTCACCCAGCGTCGTCGCCCCGCGCGTGATGTCCATGAACGCCCGCCAGGCGGGCCGGAACCCGGTCAGCGCGGCATGGAAGAGACCAGGACGCCGTTCGAAGGCGGCCAGCATCCGCTTGCCGACGCTCATCTCCACGCCGAGCCCGGCCTTGACCGCGAACGCGTAGTTCAGGGCCTGGCGGCGGGTGTCCACGGCGTCGTGCGCCTCGGCGATCCGCACCGCCCACTCCCCCGCGAGCCGCCCGGAGCGCAGGGCGAAGGAGATGCCCTCACGGGTCCATGGCTCCAGCAACCCCGCCGCGTCCCCGCACACCAGCACCCGCCCGCGCGAGAGCGGCGAGTCCTCGGCCCGGCAACGCGTCAGGTGCCCGGAGGAGATGCTCGGTTCGAACCCGGCGAGCCCGAGCCGCCCGATGAACTCCTCCAAGTACCGCTTGGTGGCGGCGCCTTCACCGCGCGCGGAGATGACACCGACGGTGAGCGTGTCGCCCTTGGGGAAGACCCAGCCGTAACTGCCGGGAATCGGGCCCCAGTCGATGAGCACCCGCCCCTTCCAGTCCTCGGCGACGGTCTCCGGCACCGGGATCTCGGCCTCCAGGCCCAGGTCCACCTGGGCGAGCTTCACCCCGACATGGGCTCCTATGCGGCTGGCGCTGCCGTCGGCGCCCACGACCGCCCGCGCGAGAAGGGTCTCGCCGCCCTGGAGGACGACGGCGACCGAACGCCGGTCCGGGACCGCGGAGCCGTGCTGCTCGACCCGCTGCACCGCAACGCCGGTGCGCAGTTCGGCGCCCGCCTTCTGGGCGTGCTCGACGAGCTGCTGGTCGAACTCGGGCCGGTTGATGAGCCCGAAGAGCATCTGCTTGGAGCGGCGGGTACGGCTGAACCGGCCGTTGTTGGAGAACGTCACCGCGTGCACCCGGTCGCGCAGCGGCAGTTCGAAGCCGGGCGGCAGGGAGTCGCGGGACGGGCCGATGATGCCTCCGCCGCAGGTCTTGTAGCGCGGCAGCTCGGCTTTCTCCAGCAACAGCACCCGTCGCCCCGCGACCGCTGCCGCATACGCGGCGGAGGCCCCCGCGGGCCCCGCGCCGACCACGACGACGTCCCACACCTGCCGCACGTCGTCCGCCGAAGAGTTCTCGCTGCTCACGATGGTCTACTGCTCCCGATCAAGCCGCCTGCCGCTGCTGTCTCCCGCATCCTACGGCGGCGGTCACCGCAGGCCGCTGTGGGAGGATCAAGCCCGTAGGCGCCCACCGAACCCGGAGGGGCTTACGCTCGCCCGATCAGCCGTACACAGAAGTACGCACTTCTACAACGTCGCACCTACAAGGAGCGTGCCCATGTCGTCGAATCCGGTCGCCGAGACCGTCGCCTCGCTGATGCCGAGGGCGAAGGAAGAGCTCACCGAACTGGTGGCCTTCAAGTCGGTGGCGGACTTCGAGCAGTTCCCGCGCAGCGAGAGCGAGGGCGCCGCGCGCTGGGTCGCGGACGCCCTGCGCGCCGAGGGCTTCGAGGACGTGGCGTTTCTGGACACGCCGGACGGCACCCAGTCGGTCTACGGCTTCCTGCCCGGCCCGGAGGGCGCGAAGACGGTACTGCTGTACGCGCACTACGACGTGCAGCCCCCGCTGGACGAGTCGGCGTGGCGGACTCCGCCGTTCGAGCTGACCGAGCGCGACGGCCGCTGGTACGGGCGGGGCAGCGCCGACTGCAAGGGCGGCGTGATCATGCACCTGCTGGCGCTGCGCGCGCTCAAGGCCAACGGCGGTGTGCCGGTGCACGTGAAGGTGATCGCCGAGGGCTCGGAGGAGATGGGCACCGGCGGCCTTGAGCGGTACGCCGAGGCGCACCCGGAACTGCTGCGGGCCGACACGATCGTGGTCGGCGACGCGGGCAACTTCCGGGTCGGTCTGCCCACGGTCACGACCACGCTGCGCGGTATGACCATGCTCCGGGTGCAGGTCGACACGCTGGAGGGCAATCTGCACTCCGGGCAGTTCGGCGGCGCCGCCCCGGACGCGCTGGCCGCGCTGATCCGCGTACTGGACTCCCTGCGCGCCGAGGACGGCTCGACGACGGTCGACGGGCTTGAGCAGGGGGCGGCGTGGGACGGGCTCCAGTACGACGAGGAGCAGTTCCGCAAGGACGCCAAGGTACTGGACGGGGTGGAGCTGATCGGCTCCGGCACGGTCGCGGACCGGATCTGGTCGCGTCCGGCCGTCACCGTCCTCGGCATCGACTGCCCGCCGGTGGTCGGCGCGACCCCGTCGGTGCAGGCCAGTGCCCGCGCCCTGGTCAGCCTGCGGGTGCCGCCGGGGGTGGACGCCGCCGAGGCCACCAAGCTGCTCCAGGCCCACCTGGAGGCGCACACGCCGTGGGGCGCGCGGGTGCGCGTCGAGCAGGTGGGCCAGGGCCAGGCGTTCAGCGCGGACACCACGAGCCCGGCGTACGCGGCGATGGCCCGGGCGATGGCGGTGGCCTACCCGGGCCAGGAGATGCAGTACGCCGGTCAGGGCGGCTCCATCCCGCTGTGCAACACGCTCGCCGCGCTGTACCCGCGGGCCGAGATCCTGCTGATCGGGCTGAGCGAGCCGGAGGCCCAGATCCACGCCGTGAACGAGAGCGTGTCGCCCGAGGAACTGGAGCGGCTGTCTGTGGCGGAGGCGCTGTTCCTGCGCGAGTACGCGGCGAGCTGAGCGGCGGCGGGGCCGCGGATCAGGGAGTGGGCACGCCCGCTTCCAGGTAGAGCGCGGCCCCGCGTTCCCGTGCCCGCAGGGCGCCGCGCAGGCGCTCGTAGCGGACCGGTGGCAGGAGTTCGGCAGCCTCCTCCTCGGTGACGAAGCGCCAGTCGCGCAGTTCGGGGCCGGGCAGCAGCAGCCGTCCGGCCCGTACGGCGTCCAGCCGTCCGCCGTCGAAGAGCAGGCGCAGTCCGCCGTATCCGGGTGGCACGGGCGGTTCCCAGTCGACGACGAGGAGCCGGGGTACGTCCTCCAGGTGGATCCCGGTCTCCTCGGCGACCTCGCGCATACCGGCGCGCGCGGGGGCCTCTCCGGGTTCGACGACTCCGCCGGGGAACTCCCAGCCGGGTTTGTAGGTGGGGTCGACGAGGAGGACGCGGTCCTGTTCGTCGAAGAGGAGGACGCCGGCGGCCAGGGTCTCGGCCGTGGGTTCGGGGGTCTGCACGATGTCGCAGGCGGGCGCGGCTCCGCCGGCGAGGGCCTCGGCGATCCGCGCGGCGGTCTGGCGCGGGGTGAGGTGGCCGTTGTCGACGGGGTGGGCGTCGGCGGTGAGCCAGGAGGCGAGGGCGGACCGGTAGGGCTCGATGCGGTCGTAGGCCCACTGCCGGGTGCGCAGTTCTCCGTCCGGGGTGTCGGGGACCTCCCGCTGGGCTATGCGCTGGCGCAAAATCGTTTCCGCCGGGGCCAGGAGAATGTGCCGTACCGCGATCCGGCGGGCGGCGAGGCCGCCGAAGATCTCGTCGCGGTACTCCTGACGCAGCAGGGTCATGGGGACCACGAGGGTCCCGCCGAGTTCGGCGAGCATGGCGGCCGCGGTGTCGATCACGAGCCGCCGCCAGATCGGCAGATCCTGGAAGTCGCCGACCTCGGCGAGGTGTTTGGGCGGGAGCAGGTGGGGCAGCGCTCCGCCGATGACCTCGGGGTCGAAGAGCGTGCTGTTCGGGATCAGTTCGATCAGTTCCCGTGCGGCGGTGGTCTTCCCCGCACCGAACGCGCCGTTGATCCAGACGATCACGGACTCCCCCTCTTCTGTTGGCCCCCTGTGGCTTGCCCGCTCCACCCTGCCACGGAAACCAGTTCCAGTTGAGGGCGCACAAGCGGCGGCGCCGGTGCCCCAGATTGCGGGGGCGCCGGCGCCGTGCTGCGTGCCGTCGGGTCAGCCCTTCTGCCCGAGGGCGTTGTCCTCCACGGCCAGGCTGTCGCTGGCGATCGTCTCGTCGACTTCGCTGAGGGTGCTGAGGGTCTCGCCCACGTCGAGGTCGGTCAGGTCGCTGCCGAGGGAGTGCGAGGGCGTGATGGCCGCGACAACGAATCCGGTGGCCAGGGAGGCGATGGCGAGCATGCTGCGCTTCTTCATGACCGGCTCAACTGCGGGGGCGGGGCGGGGGTCACGGTGTGGGTCCGGAAAACGGCTCGGCCACTTCACCGGCCCCCGCGCCTCAACGCTCCCGCCTCCTCACCGGGCCCGCGTTGCGCCGTACCGCTCCTGCCGCCTCACCAGCCCCGAGTACGCCGTACGACCCCTGCCGCCTCACCAACCCCGAGTACGCCGTACGACCCCTGCCGCCTCACCAACCCCGAGTACGCCGTACGACCCCTGCCGCCTCACCAGCACCCGTCGTCACACCTGGCCCACGGCGGCAGCCGGCGTCACACCGTTGGCGCATCACGGCGGCAGCCCCCTGCGTCCCCCACCTGGCGCCACGGCGGCGGCCCGGCGTCCACGCCGCCCGTCCGGGCCGGGGCGAAGCCCCGACGTCCCCCCGGAAGCCCCGCCAACGCCCCGCCGCGCTGTACCGCTCCGGCCGCGTCACACCACCGCCGTGCCCACCCGCAGACCGAGGGGGCCCGCCGCCGCACGCACCGGACCGGAGGTCGCCCGCGCCGTACGGCTCCGGCCGCCTCACACCGCGGCCGCGTCCGCCCCGGGGCGAGGGCGTCCGCAGGGCGAGGTCGGCCGTCGACGCACGCACTGGGCGAGTACGACCACCGACGCACGCACCGCACCGGAGGTCACCCCCGCCGTAACGTTCCTTCCGCCCCGCCGGCCCCGGATGTCACACCGTCGCCGCGTCCGCCTGCCGGGCCAGCGCGGCAGCCGCCGCGCCCACCAGACCCGCGTCCGTGCCCATCCGGGCCGGGGTGACGACCAGGCGCTGGACGAAGGAGAGGGTGGCGTAGTCGGTCAGGGCCTTGCGCAGGGGCGCGAGGAGGACCTCGCCCGACTTGGCCACGCCGCCGCCGATGACGGCGATGTCGATCTCGACCAGGGTCGCGGTGGCCGCGATCCCGGCGGCCAGGGCCTGCGCGGCCCGCTCGAAGGAGGCCACGGCGACCGGGTCCCCGGCGCGGGCGGCGGCGGCCACCGCGGCGGCCGAGGTGTCGCCGTCGGGGCCAGGGGTCCAGCCGTTCTCCAGGGCGCGCCGGGCGATGTTGGGCCCGCTCGCGATGCGCTCCACGCAGCCGCGCGCCCCGCACGGGCACGGGTCGCCGTCGAGGTCGACGCTGATGTGGCCGATGTGGCCGGCGTTGCCGGTGGGCCCCGGGTGCAGCCGTCCGCCCAGGACGAGGCCGCCGCCGACGCCGGTGGAGACCACCATGCACAGGGCGTTGTCGTGGCCGCGGGCGGCGCCCTGCCAGTGCTCGGCCGCCGTGATGGCCACGCCGTCGCCGATCAGCTCGACGGGCAGCCCGCCCGTGGCCTCACGGACCCGGCGGACCAGGGGGAAGTCCCGCCAGCCGGGCACATTGACCGGGCTCACGGTGCCCGCGGAGGCGTCCACCGGCCCCGCGCTGCCGATACCGATCGCGCTCGCGCCCGCCCAGAGCGGGGAGGCGGCCAGTTCGGCGAGCACCGCCTCGACGGCGCCCATCACGGTGTCACCGTTCTCGCGCGCCGGAGTGGGCCGCTGGGACCGCGCCAGAATCCGGCCGCGGCCGTCCACGAGCGCTCCGGCGATCTTCGTGCCGCCGATGTCGAGAGCGGCCACGAGGTCGGTGTGCATCAGAGTCAGATCTCCCGGTCAACCATGCGGAAAAGGGAAGCCGGACTAGCGGTGGGGCGCAGGCCGGAGAGTGCGGTGGACAGTGTCTCCTGCATCTGACAACGTTGTCCAGGCTCTATGCTCGACGCCACATCCTCATACAAACCATGGATCTGCGCATCCCCGTGGACGAACAGGACAGGACCCGCATCGTGCCCGAGACCATCCGCCGCGCCGACCGCTCCCCGCACAACCGTTACGGCAACCGGCCGACGATGAAGGACGTGGCCGCCCGGGCGGGAGTGGGTCTGAAGACCGTCTCGCGGGTCGTCAACGGCGAGCCCGGCGTCACGCCCGAGACCGAGCGCAGGGTGCAGGAGGCGATCGAGGCCCTGGGCTTTCGCCGCAACGACAGCGCGCGGGTGCTGCGCAAGGGCCGTACCGCGAGCATCGGGCTGGTCCTGGAGGACCTCGCGGACCCGTTCTACGGCCCGCTCAGCCGCGCGGTCGAGGAGGTGGCGCGGGCGCACGGGGCGCTGCTGATCAACGGCTCCAGCGCCGAGGACCCCGACCGCGAGCAGGAACTGGCGCTGGCGCTGTGCGCCCGGCGGGTGGACGGCCTGGTGGTGATCCCGGCCGGGGACGACCACCGCTATCTGGAGCCGGAGATACGGGCGGGCGTGGCCACGGTGTTCGTGGACCGTCCGGCCGGGCGGATCGACGCGGACGTGGTGCTGTCGGACAACTACGGCGGCGCCCGCGACGGTGTCGCCCATCTGATCGCGCACGGCCACCGCCGGATCGGCTTCATCGGTGACATGCCCCGCATCCACACCTCCGCGGAGCGACTGCGCGGCTACCGGGCGGCCATGGAGGACGCGGACATCCCGGTGGCGGACTCCTGGATGTCCCTGGGTGTCACCACCCCGGAGCGGGTGCGCGGCGCGGCCGAGGAGATGTTGTCCGGGCCCGAGCCGGTCACCGCGATCTTCGCGGGCAACAACCGTGTGACGGTCACAGTGATCCGTGTCCTCGCCGAGCAGTCCCGGCGGGTGGCGCTGGTCGGCTTCGACGACCTGGAGCTGGCCGATCTGCTCCAGCCCGGGGTCACGGTCGTCGCCCAGGACGCGGCCGCCCTGGGCCGGACCGCCGCCGAGCGCCTGTTCCGGCAGCTCGACGGTACGCTCGTGGCACCCGAGCGCATCGAGCTGCCCACCCGGCTGATCACGCGCGGCTCGGGCGAACTGCCCCCGGCGGACTGAGCGGGCGATGGACCACCTCACGCTCCAGGCCCTGGGCCTCGGCGAGGCCCCGAGGGACCAGCCGCTGCTCTACCCGGGCTGCTGGCCCGCGGACTCCGGGCTCCTGGACGGCGAGTACTTCCTGCCCCTGGACCGGCCGACCCACCCCGAGCGCACGCCGGTCCTCGCCATCGGTTCCAACGCCTGCCCCGGCCAGTTGCGGCACAAGATGGCCGAGGCCGGCCTCGACTCACCGATCCCCATGGTCAAGGCGCGGGTCACAGGCGTGGAGATCGGGGTCTCGGCGCACGTCAGCCTCATGGGGTACGTATCGGCGTCGCCGTTCCACGCGCCCGGCGCCGTGCGGGAACTGTTCGTGCTGTGGCTCGACGACGACCAGCTCGCCGTGATCGACGCCAGCGAGGGCGTGCCTCTGCCGCTCGGCAACTACCGGCGCGCCTGGCTGCCCGCACCCGAGGTCCGCGTCGACCTGCCGGACGGCACCACGCTGCCGGGCGTCTTCTCGTACGTGAACAGGCGCGGCGTCCTGCACAACGGCACCGGCGCCCCGCGCAGCCACCCCGGCCAGCGTCCGCTGCTCACCGAACTGCTGCTTGACTCGGCCGAGTTGAGGGAGCTGTTCGGAGTCACCCCGGAGGAGTTCTGCGCGCGGGCCCGCGCCGACCGTGCCCTGTGCGAGCGCGGTACGCGATGGTTCGCGAGCGAGAAGCTGGTCACCGGGCACGGCTTCGAGCGGTACGTCGGTCAGCACAGCGGGAGTCCGGGCACCGGTTCGTCGTTGTCGCCGCCCTTGACGTGAACGTCGTTGACCCAGACGTCGGTGTTGCCGCTGTCGTCGTCGGTCTTCGCCCACCAGATGTTGGTCCACTGGCCGATGGTCTGGCGGCGCCCCAGTTTCTGCTGGCAGTAGAAGTAGTTGGTGCCCGCGTTGAGGACACCGACCTCGGTGCCGGTGGCGGTGTAGGACTTGGCGGTGCGCCAGACCTCGCAGTTGTACTTGCCGCCGCCGATGGGGTGGCAGGCGGCGGCCGGGACGGTGGCCCCTCCTCCGCCGCCGGAGGTCCGGGTCGGAGTGGGGCTGGGTTTCGGGGACCGCTCGGTCTCGGTGGTGCGGGTGGGGGTCGGGGTCGGTGTGGGGGACTTCTCGTCGGCCTTGCCGGTGGGTTCGGTCCCGGCCGAGCCGTCGGGGTCGGCCGCGCCGCCACCGCTCTTCGAGGGGGTGCGGGCCGCGGCGGTGACGCTCTGCCCGGGGTCCGCGGTCGTCCCGGGGTCGTCGCCGTCGCGCAGGAGCGCGACCGTGGTGCCGGCCGTGGCCAGGACGAGGGCGACGGCAGCGGCGGCGAGCAGGGCGCGGCTCCGGCCGCGGGAGGGGCGTTCGGTGGTGGCGGTCTGGGGTGCGGTGGAGTTGTCGGCGGACGGGACTGGACGGCTCGGCGGCACGGGCGGCCCGAAGCCCTGCGGGACGGCCGGGGCGACACGCTCGGTCGGGGTTCGTTCCGGGGTCGCGGGGCCGCGCAGTGCGCTCGTGGGCGTGTCGCGGCGGTTCCCGTCGGCGACGGCCTGGAGGAGGTCGCGGGCCTCCTCGGCCTCCGGGCGGGACTCGGGGCGCTTGTCGAGCAGGCGGTGCAGCACGGGGGCGAGCGATCCGGCGCGCAGCGGCTCGGGCAGGGGGTCGCTGACGATCGCGGTGAGCGTGGAGAAGGTCGAGGTCCGGCGGAAGGGCGAGGAGCCCTCCACGGCGGCGTACAGGGTCGCGCCGAGCGCCCACACGTCGGAGGCCGGACCGGGGTCCGCGCCCTGGGCGCGCTCGGGCGCCAGGTAGTCCAGGGAGCCGACGAGTTCGCCGCTGCGGGTGAGGTGGGTGGCGGAGCCGTCGCCCGGGTCCTCCATGGTGGCGATGCCGAAGTCGGTGAGGACGACGCGGCCCGAGCGGTCGAGGAGGATGTTGCCGGGCTTGACGTCGCGGTGCAGGACGCCCGCGCGGTGGGCGGCGGCCAGCGCGTCCATCACCTTGGTGCCGATCCCGGCCGCCTCGTGGGGGTCGAGGGTGCCGCGCTCGCGCAGGACGTCGTCCAGGGAGGGCCCGTCGACCAGTTCCATGACGATGAGCGGCCGTCCGTCGACCTCGGCGACGTCGTGCACGGCCACGACTCCGGGGTGCCGCACCCGTGCCGCCGCGCGGGCCTCGCGCTGCATGCGCACCCGCAGCCCGTCGAGTTCCGGTCCGTCGGCGTCGGTGTAGGTGCGCAGTTCCTTGACGGCGACCTCGCGCCCCAGGACCTCGTCGGCGGCCCGCCAGACCACGCCCATGCCGCCCCGGCCCAGCTGGGCCAGCACCCGGTAGCGCCCGGCGAGCAGCCGCCCGACCCCGTCAGTCCGCCCGTACTCCCCCGATGACACAGCCGCCCCGTTCCTGTGAGCCCCGTTTGCGTGGCGTACAGCCTAAGGGGCGGCGGTGACCACCGGCCTACGTCCCGGAGACCGTCAGATCCCCCCGCCGGGGCGCGGCGAAGCCCTCCAGGTCGGCGCGGGTCAGCCCGGTCAGCCGGGCCACCTCACCCGTGTCCAGTGCCCCGCAGTCCAGGCCGCGCAGCAGATAGCCGCTGAGGGCCTTGGCGGTGGCGGGTTCGTCCATGACGTCGCCGTCGACGCGGTGGGCGTAGCGGGCGAGGCGGGCCGCCGCCTGTTCGAAGCCCTCGCGGTAGAAGGCGAAGACGGCGGCGTACCGGGTGGGGATGTGGCCGGGGTGCATGTCCCAGCCCTGGTAGTAGGCGCAGGACAGGGCGCGGCGGGTGAGGCCATAGTGCAGGCGCCAGGCGTCGTGGACCTTCTCGGTCGTACCGACCGGGAGGACGTTGGTGGAGCCGTCGGAGACGCGTACGCCGGTGCCGGCCGCGGCGACCTGCATGACGGCCTTGGCGTGGTCGGCGGCGGGGTGGTCGCTGGCCTGGTAGGCGGCGGAGACGCCGAGGCAGGCGCTGTAGTCGAAGGTGCCGTAGTGCAGTCCGGTGGCGCGGCCCTCGGCGGCCTGGATCATCCGGGCGACCGTGGCGGTGCCGTCGGCGGCGAGGATGGCCTGGCTGGTCTCGATCTGGATCTCGAAGCCGAGCCGCCCGGGTTCCAGTCCGCGTGCCTTCTCGAAGGCCTCCAGGAGCCGGACCATCGCGGTGACCTGCTCGGGGTAGGTGACCTTGGGCAGGGTCAGCACCAGGCCGTCCGGCAGTCCGCCGGCCTCCATCAGGCCGGTGAGGAAGATGTCGAGGGTGCGGATGCCGCGGTCGCGGACGGCGGCCTCCATGCACTTCATGCGGATGCCCATGTACGGGGCGGCGGTGCCCTTGGCGTACGCCTCGGCGATGAGGCGGGCCGCGCGGGCGGCGTCCGCGTCCTCGTCGGTGCCGTGGTAGCCGTCCTCGAAGTCGACCCGGAGGTCCTCGATGGGCTCGTGCTCCAGCTTGGCGCGCACGCGCGTGTACACGGGCTCGGCGAGGTCGTCGGACAGGCCGAGGACGGCGGCGAGGGAGGCGGCGTCGGGCGCGTGCTCGTCGAGGGAGGTGAGGGCCTGGTCGCCCCAGGAGCGGACGGTGTCGGCGGCGAAGACGTCGCCGGGTACGTACACGGTGTGGACGGGCTGGCGGGTGCCGGGGTCACCGGGGTAGCGGCGCTCCAGTTCGGCGTCGACCGGCGCGAGGGAGGCGCTGATCTCCTCGCTGACGGCGCCCGCGAGGCTGGTCGCCACCGTCTCCTGCTGACCCATCCCACACCCTCCTGTTTTCCGCTGTACGGAATCAACAATCCGTAGAACGAAGTTATCCGGGGACCTTCCTGATGGTCAACACCCTGTCCACGCGGAGCCACTCCCCGCTGTCGCCGTGCTCACGTCCGCCTCATGGCGCGCTATGACACTCCTACGGCACCTCCGCACGACTCGTCCGGCCCGTTCCCGTCCGAAGGAGCCCGAGTGCCGCACCACAACCGAGTCTCGCGCCGCCTGGGTCTGAAGGCCGCACTGGTCGCCGCGGCCGCCACACCCCTGTCCAGTACAGCACTGACCGGGCAGTCCGCCGCGGCCCGCGCACGGCCGCGCCGCCGTCTGGAGGTCATGTCCTTCAACCTGCGCTTCGCGAGCACCGCCGAGCCGCACAGCTGGGCCGTGCGCCGCCCGGTCATGCGCGCGCTGCTGCACCGCGAGGCCCCGCACGTCATCGGCACCCAGGAGGGCCTCTTCCCGCAACTGCTCGACATCGAGGCCGACCTCGGCCGCCACTACGACTGGATCGGCACCGGCCGTCTGCACGGCAGCGAGGACGAAGCGATGGCGGTCTTCTACGACACCCGCCGCGTCCGCCCGCTGGAGTACGACCACTTCTGGCTCTCCGACACCCCGTACGCGATCGGCTCCAACACCTGGGGCGCCGCCTTCCCCCGTATGGTCACCCGGGTCCGCTTCCGCGATCTCGGCGACGGCGACCGCGAGTTCCACATCCTCAACACCCACCTGGATCACCGCTCCCAGTACGCCCGGGAGCGCGGTGCCGGACTGATCGCCGAGCGGATCAAGGGCCTCGATCCGGCCCTGCCGGTCCTGGTGACCGGGGACTTCAACGTCGCGGCGCGCGGCAACGCCGTCCACGACATCCTGCTGGGCGCCGGGCTGCTCGACACCTGGGACACCGCCGCCGAGCGCGGCCCCCTGTACGGCACCTTCCACGGCTACCTGCCACTGGTCCCGGACGGTGAGCGCATCGACTGGATCCTCACCACGCCGGGCGTCACCGTGCACCGGGCGGCCGTCAACACCTTCGCCGTGGACGCGCAGTTCCCCAGCGACCATCTGCCCGTGCAGGCGTCGGTGGCCCTGGGCTGAGCAAGGGCGAGGCCCCCGCCACCGCCTCAGCGGTCACGGGGGCCTCGTACAGCCTGGGGTGATCAGCCCTTGCGGGCGTTGATCTCCTCGGTGAGCTGCGGGACGACGTCGAAGAGGTCGCCGACCACGCCGTAGTCGACGAGGTCGAAGATCGGTGCCTCGGCGTCCTTGTTGATCGCCACGATCGTCTTCGAGGTCTGCATGCCCGCGCGGTGCTGGATCGCGCCGGAGATACCGGAGGCGATGTACAGCTGCGGCGAGACCGACTTACCGGTCTGGCCGACCTGGTTGGTGTGCGGGTACCAGCCGGCGTCGACGGCGGCACGCGAGGCGCCGACGGCCGCGCCGAGGGAGTCGGCGAGCGCCTCGATGATCGCGAAGTTCTCCGCGCCGTTGACGCCACGGCCACCGGAGACCACGATCGCGGCCTCGGTCAGCTCCGGACGGCCGGTCGACTCACGCGGCGTGCGCGCGGTGACCTTGGTGCCGGTCGCCTTGTCGGAGAAGGTCACGGCGAGGGCCTCGACCGCACCGGCGGCCGGGGCGGCCTCGACGGCCGCGCTGTTGGGCTTGACCGTGATGACCGGGGTGCCCTTGGAGACACGGGACTTGGTGGTGAAGGACGCGGCGAACACCGACTGGGTGGCCACCGGGCCCTCGTCGCCGGCCTCCAGGTCGACGGCGTCGGTGATGATGCCGGAGCCGATGCGCAGCGCCAGACGGGCGGCGATCTCCTTGCCCTCCGCGGAGGAGGGGACCAGGACGGCGGCCGGGGAGACGGCGGCGACGGCGGCCTGCAGCGCGTCGACCTTCGGCACGACCAGGTAGTCGGCGTACTCGGACGCCTCGTGGGTGAGGACCTTGACCGCGCCGTGCTCGGCGAGCGTGGCGGCGGTGTCGGCGGCGCCGTTGCCGAGGGCGACGGCGACCGGCTCGCCGATGCGGCGGGCGAGGGTCATCAGCTCCAGGGTGGGCTTGCGGACGGCACCGTCCACGTGGTCGACGTAGACGAGGACTTCAGCCATGGGATTGCTCTCCTGCGAAACGAAGTTGAGGGGCGGTCGGCGATGGGGGCTCAGATGAACTTCTGGCCCGCGAGGAACTCAGCGAGCTGCTTGCCGCCCTCGCCCTCGTCCTTGACGATCGTGCCCGCGGTACGGGCCGGACGCTCGGCCGCCGCGTCGACGACGGTGTAGGCGCCCTCCAGGCCGACCTCCTCCGCCTCGATGTCGAGGTCGGACAGGTCCCAGGACTCCACCGGCTTCTTCTTGGCCGCCATGATGCCCTTGAAGGACGGGTAACGCGCCTCGCCCGACTGGTCGGTGACGGACACGACCGCCGGCAGGGAGGCCTCCAGCTGCTCGGAGGCGGCGTCGCCGTCGCGGCGGCCCTTGACGGTGCCGTCCTCGACGGAGACCTCGGAGAGCAGGGTGACCTGCGGGACGCCCAGACGCTCGGCGAGCAGCGCGGGGACGACGCCCATGGTGCCGTCGGTGGAGGCCATGCCGGAGATGACCAGGTCGTAGCCGGCCTTCTCGATCGCCTTGGCCAGCACCAGGGAGGTGCCGATGGCGTCGGTGCCGTGCAGGTCGTCGTCCTCGACGTGGACGGCCTTGTCGGCGCCCATGGACAGCGCCTTGCGCAGCGCGTCCTTGGCGTCCTCCGGACCCACCGTCAGAACGGTGACCTCGACGTCGTCGTCGGAGTTCTCGGAGATCTGCAGCGCCTGCTCGACCGCGTACTCGTCGAGCTCGGAGAGCAGACCGTCCACGTCGTCCCGGTCGACGGTCAGGTCATCGGCGAAGTGCCGGTCGCCAGTGGCGTCGGGCACGTACTTCACAGTGACAACGATCCTCAAGCTCACGCCGGCTCTCCTACTGCATCGTCATTTCTCTGCTGCCTTCTTGCAGGCAGCATAGGCGCCCCAAGTGGCCGATCCCGATCGGGGCGACCCGCGCTCCGAGCGAAATATTACTCGTCAGTACACCCAGTTCGTTACCGCTAAGCAAGCGCTTTGAACTGTGACGTCTGCAACGCAGCGTAATCGGAAACCGACGAGTTCGCAGACCAGCGGGCTGCCGGTTCGATCACACAGGGCCGGTGAGCTCAGTCACGCAGGCCGGTGAAGCGGCCTTGGTGGTACAGCAGCGGCCGCCCGGGGCCGGTGGGGTCACCCAGCAGAACCTCGGCCAGCACTATCCGGTGGTCCCCGGCCGGCACGCGTGCGGTGATCCGGCAGATCAGCCAGGCGGGCACGTCGTCGAGGACGGGTACGCCCTCGGGTCCCGGGCGCCAGGACGTGGGCGGCGCGAAGCGGTCGGCGCCGCTGCGGGCGAAGGTGGCGGCCAGTTCCCGCTGGTGCTCGCCGAGCAGGTGTACGCCCACATGTGTGGCCGCGGACAGCGTGGGCCAACAGGAGGACCCGGTGCCGACGCCGAAGGAGAGCATCGGGGGCTCCGCGGAGACCGAGGTGAGGGAGGTGGCGGTGAACCCCACGGGGCCGTGCTCGCCGAACGCGGTGATCACCGCGACTCCCGCCGCGTGCCGCCGGAAGACGGAGCGCAGCAGATCGGGCGAGGCGAGCCGGGGGGCGCCGAGGTCGGGCGTCGCGGTCATGAGCACCTGGACAGGACGAGCACGGGGGACATCCCGTCAGACTGACGATAGTTGCTCTGTGCAGTCAAGTGCGTACCGCGATGTGGGAGATGACTCACTGTCGGACGGGTGCTCATGTCACAATGCCGCGCCGAGGGCCGCGATCACGTCGGCCTTGCGCGGCTGTCCGGCGGCCCGGCGCACCTCCCGCCCCGCGGCGTCGAGGACGAGGACGGTCGGCGTCCTGACGATTCCCAGCTCCCGCACCAGCTCCAGGCGGGCCTCGGCGTCGATCTCGACATGGGCGACTCCGGGCACCATCGCGGACACCTCGCCCAGCACCCGGCGGGTGGCCCGGCAGGGGGCGCAGAAGGCGCTGGAGAACTGCACCAGGGTGGCTTTCTCGCCGAGCTGTCCGCCCAGTTCGTCCGGCCCCAGCCGCTTGTCGTGGTCCCGCTCGCGCACCCGCGTCCTCCTCCTGCCGTCGCCCTCTGCAGCGCTCTTGACGGCGCGAAGATTCCCGGGCGCGGGAGGTTGATCAGGGCCGACGTGACGAGAATCTCGCCGTCGACGGGCACGAGGACTGGTTCCCCGTCCGTTCTTGGGGCACGATCTGCGACATGCCGTAAACCTACGGCTGCGTAACTTTCCCGCCGGGAGATCCCTTCCCAGGCAGAGAAGGAAGGGTCCAACCCGTCCATGGCAGAGCTTGTCTACCGTCCCGTCGTCGGTCTCGCCCTCACGATGTTCAAGGCGTGGGACCTCAAGATCGACTGCAAGGGTTCGGAGAACATCCCGCGCTCGGGCGGCGCTGTGCTGGTGAGCAATCACATCAGCTATCTGGACTTCATCTTCAACGGCCTGGCCGCGCTGCCGCAGAAGCGCCTGGTGCGCTTCATGGCGAAGGAGTCGGTGTTCCGGCACAGGATCTCCGGTCCGCTGATGCGCGGGATGAAGCACATCCCGGTCGACCGCAAGCAGGGCGAGGCCGCCTACCAGCACGCGCTGGAATCGCTGCGCTCCGGTGAGATCGTGGGTGTCTTCCCCGAGGCGACGATCTCGCAGTCGTTCACGCTGAAGAGCTTCAAGTCCGGTGCCGCGCGGCTCGCCCAGGAGGCCGGTGTCCCGCTGATCCCGATGGCGGTCTGGGGCACCCAGCGCCTGTGGACCAAGGGGCACCCGCGCAACTTCAAGCGCAGCCACATCCCGATCACCATCCGTGTCGGCGAGGCCATAGAGGCCTCCAAGGACAAGTACGCGGGCGCCATCACCCGCCAGCTCCGCGAACGCGTCCAGGAACTCCTGGAGGCCGCGCAGCGGGCGTATCCGGTCCGCCCGAAGGACGCGAACGACACCTGGTGGATGCCGGCCCACCTCGGCGGCACGGCCCCCACACCGGAAGAGGTCCGCGCGGCCGAGGCCCGCTGACCCCTGCTCAGAGCGCGGCCGGGAGCAGCCCCCACAGGTGCTCCCGGTCTTTCGCGCTCCGGAGGGCCTCAAGGACCGCCGGGTGCGGCTCGGCGTACAGGGTCGGGTAGTCGAGCTCGCCGGATTCCGGGTCCACCGGGAAGGCCAACCGCTCGCCGTCCAGGGAGAATTGCGCGTTCACGCCGGGCTTGTTGCCCCGCGGGTCCTGGCGGTGCCAGGCGCCGTTGAAGCGGACGGCGACCAGGCCGTGGACGACGTCGAACTTCTGGTAGCACAGCGCCGTCGGGATGTCCTCGGCCCGCAACAGGGCCGCGAGGGCATGGGACTTGGCGTAGCAGATGCCCGTGCCCCGCTCCAGTACGTCCGAGGCGCGCCAGGTGACACGCGGGTCGCCGGAGTCCTGGGAATGCGGAATCGTGTCGCGTACGAACTCGAAGGCCAGCCGCGCATAGGCATACGAGTCCTCGGCCTGCGCGGCAAGCCGGTCGGCCGCCTTCCGCACCACCGGGCTCTCGTGGTCGATGACCTCGTCAGCGGCCAAGTAGGCGGAGAGGTCGGGGGTTTCCTGGATGAGCTCCATGACGGCAGAGCATAGGAATGCGATCACCCAAGAGTCAATGACTTTTCAGGTGACCGCATACCTATGCACAGTCCGGGACAGCTACCGGGCCATCTCCTCCTTGAGCGCCGCGAGGAACGCGTCCACGTCGTCCTCGGTCGTGTCGTACGCGCACATCCAGCGCACGACGCCCTCGGCCTCGTCCCAGAAGTAGAACCGGAACCGCTTCTGCAGCCGCTCGCTCACGTCGTGCGGGAGCTTGGCGAACACGCCGTTGGCCTGCACCGGGTAGAGGATCTCCACGCCGTGCACCGAGCGGACGCCCTCGGCGAGCCGCTGCGCCATCTCGTTGGCGTGCCGGGCGTTGCGCAGCCACAGGTCCTTCGCGAGCAGCGCCTCCAACTGCACCGACACAAAACGCATCTTGGAGGCGAGCTGCATGGACAGCTTGCGCAGATGCTTCATGTGGCTGACGGCGTCCTGGTTGATCACCACGACGGCCTCGCCGAACAGGGCGCCGTTCTTGGTGCCGCCCAGGGAGAGGATGTCGACGCCGACGGCGTTGGTGAAGGTCCGCATCGGGACGTTCAGGGAGGCCGCGGCGTTGGCTATCCGGGAGCCGTCCAGGTGCACCTTCATGCCGTGCGCGTGGGCGTGCTCGCAGATCGCGCGGATCTCGTCGGGCGTGTAGAGGGTGCCCAGCTCCGTGCTCTGGGTGATCGAGACGACCTGCGGCATCGCCCGGTGCTCGTCCTCCCAGCCCCATGCCTGCCGGTCGATCAGCTCGGGGGTGAGCTTGCCGTCCGGCGTGGGCACGGTGAGCAGCTTCAGGCCGCCCATGCGCTCGGGGGCGCCGCCCTCGTCGACGTTGATGTGGGCGCTCTCGGCGCAGATCACCGCGCCCCAGCGGTCGGTGACCGCCTGGAGCGCTACGACATTGGCGCCGGTGCCGTTGAAGACCGGGAACGCCTCGGCCGTGGGACCGAAGTGGCTGCGGATGATCGCCTGGAGGTTCTCCGTGTAGTCGTCCTCGCCGTAGGCGACCTGGTGGCCGCCGTTGGCGAGGGCGAGCGCGGCGAGGACCTCCGGGTGCGCGCCGGCGTAGTTGTCGCTGGCGAAACCGCGGACGTCCGGGTCGTGGTGGCGACGCGCATCGGTCTTCGGGGGGTTCACGGCTTCTCGGTGAGCCACAGACGCTGTCCGTTCACTTCCGCGGCGGGCTTGTCCCAGACGTCGACGATGGCCTCGGCGAGATCTTTGACGTCGGTGAAGCCCGCGAACTTCGCGTTGGGCCGCTCGGCACGCATCGCGTCGTGGACCAACGCCTTGACCACCAGGATGGCAGCCGCTGAGGTCGGGCCCTCGGCGCCCCCGGCCTTGCGGAAGGCGTCGGCCAGCGCCAGCGTCCACGCCTCGGCGGCGGCCTTGGCGGCGGCGTAGGCGGCGTTGCCCGCGGTGGGCTTGGACGCTCCGGCGGCGCTGATCAGCAGGTACCGGCCGCGCTCACTGCGCTGCAGCCCCTCGAAGAAGGCCAGCGAGGTGTGCTGGACGGTGCGGATGAGCAGCAGCTCCAGGAAGTCCCAGTCGTCCAGGCTGGTCTTGACGAAGGTCTCGCTGCCCCGCCAGCCGCCGACGAGGTGGACCAGGCCGTCGATCCGGCCGAACTCCTTCTCGGTCCGGGCGGCCCAGTCCTTGGTGGCGTCCAGGTCGAGCAGGTCGACGGGCTCACCGGTGACGGTGGCGCCGCCCCCGGCGTAGCGGGCCGCGTCGACGGCCTCCGCCAGCCGCTCGGGATCGTTGTCGGCGCCCACGACGGTGGCGCCCGCCTCGGCCAGCTTGAGCAGGGTCGCCCGGCCGGCCGGTCCGCCCGCCCCGGCCACCGCGATCACCGCACCGCTGAGCGGCCCGTTCCCGTTCGCCATCTTGCCCTCCTGAGCCGTGTCCTCGCTGAGGTCGCTCACGCGGCGACCCGCTCGGCGCTGTCCGCCGTGATGCCCTTGGTCGAGGCGATCACATTCTTGAGCTTCTTGGACAGGGCCTCATAGAACATGCTCAGCGGAAACTCGTCCGGAAGCACGTCATCGACGAGCTTGCGCGGCGGCAGGGAGACGTCCAGGGCCTCCGGACCCTTGGCCCACTTGGAGCCGGGGTGCGGGGCGAGGTAGGTGGAGACCAGTTCGTACCCGGCGAACCAGTGCACGAGCTTCGGACGGTCGATGCCGTCGCGGTAGAGCTTCTCTATCTCGGCGCACAGCTCGTTGGTGACCTGCGGGGCGCGCTGCCAGTCGATGAAGAGCTTGTTGTCGGTCCAGCGGACGACATCGTGCTTGTGCAGGTAGGCGAAGAGCAGCTGGCCGCCCAGGCCGTCGTAGTTGCGGTTGCGGTCGCCGGTGACCGGGAAGCGGAACATCCGGTCGAAGAGCACCGCGTACTGCACGTCACGGGCCTGCGGGACGCCGTCGGCCTCCAGCTTCACGGCCTCCTTGAAGGCGGTGAGGTCGCAGCGCAGCTCCTCCAGGCCGTACATCCAGAACGGCTGGCGCTGCTTGATCATGAACGGGTCGAAGGGCAGGTCGCCGTGGCTGTGGGCGCGGTCGTGGACCATGTCCCACAGGACGAAGGCCTCCTCGCAGCGCTTCTGGTCGTGGACCATCGCGGCGATGTCCTCGGGCAGCTCCAGGCCCAGGACGTCCACGGCGGCCTCGGTGACCCGGCGGAAGCGGGCGGCCTCGCGGTCGCAGAAGATGCCGCCCCAGGTGAACCGTTCCGGCGCCTCGCGCACGGCGATGGTCTCGGGGAAGAGCACGGCGGAGTTGGTGTCGTACCCGGAGGTGAAGTCCTCGAACTTGATGCCGCAGAACAGCGGGTTGTCGTAGCGGGTGCGCTCCAGTTCGGCCAGCCAGTCGGGCCAGACCATGCGCAGCACGACCGCTTCGAGGTTGCGGTCCGGGTTGCCGTTCTGCGTGTACATGGGGAAGACGACCAGGTGCTGGAGGCCGTCCGCGCGGTTCGCGGCGGGATGGAAGACCATCAGGGAGTCCAGGAAGTCCGGCACCTCGAAGCCGCCCTCGGCCCACCGGCTGAGGTCCTTCACCAGGGCCTGGTGGTAGTCCGCGTCGTGCGGCAGCAGGGGCGACAGCTCCTCGACGGCCTTCGTGACGCGGGCCACGGCGGCCTCGGCGTCGGCGACGGCCGGAGCGCCCTCGGCCTCGAAGTCGATCGACCCGTCGGCGGACTGCCATGGCCGGATCTGCTCCACGGCATCCTTGAGCACGGGCCAAGCAGGGTGTTCCACCACCCTGGCCACAGGAGAAACGTTCTCCCCCACACCCGACTGCACAAGAATTTCCGTCATGTCCCATCCTCCACTGGAGAACCTCGTGTAGAGACACGGTACGCACACGAGGTTCCTCCCAGCAAGAGGGACCTCGGGAAAATATCCTGCACCACCCCCACCGTCGCCGCATTTTTTCCTGCGGCACGGGGTAGAGACACTCTTCTGGGGGAGGCGCAATGGGCCGCCCGGTCAATGCGCCGCGGACTCGCCCACGGCCGGGTGACGCCCGGTCCCGGGCCCCGTACCGGTGCCCGCCAGGTACTGGCCGGTTCCATCCGCCCATCGGGCCGATCCGCCGTGTACGCACGGGTTTCATCCGGGGTCCCGGCGGCTAGGCTGCGCCTGCCGCGCGAACGTCGCGTTCCGGTCGTACGCGCGCGCCGAGCCGCCGTCGACGGAAGCGAGTCGAACCTTGAACTTCCTTACCATCGGTCACCGCGGAGTCATGGGTGTCGAACCCGAGAACACCCTCCGATCCTTCGTCGCCGCCCAGCACTCCGGCCTCGACGTCATCGAACTCGATCTGCACCTGAGCAAGGACGGCCATCTCGTCGTCATGCACGACACCGAAGTGGACCGCACGACCGACGGAAGCGGCCCCATCGCCGAGAAGACCCTCGCCGAGCTGCGCGCCCTGGACGCGGGCAAGGGCGAGCGGGTGCCGGTCTTCGAGGAGGTGCTGGACGCGGTGACGGCACCGCTCCAGGCCGAGATCAAGGACGTGGCGGCGGCGCGGGCGCTGGCCGAGGTGATGGAGCGGCGGGACCTGGTCTCCCGGGTGGAGGTGTCCTCGTTCCACGACGAGGCGGTCGCCGAGATCGCCCGGCTGGTACCGGGGGTGCGCACCGCCCTGATCGGCAGCCGCTACGGCACCGACATCGTCGACCGGGCCGTCGCCGTGGGCGCGGGCACGCTCTGCCTCAACATCCGCCGGATCACCCTCGAAGTGGTGGAGGCGGCCCGCGAGGCGCACCTCCGGGTCATCGGCTGGGTGGTGAACACCCAGGACCATCTGCGGCTCGTGCGCGCCCTGGAACTGGACGGGGCGACCACCGACTTCCCGGAGATCAAACGCACGGGCCGCTTCACGGCGTGAGGCGCCGCCTCAGCCGAGTTCCTTGGTGAGCAGCTCGAACTGCAGGTCGTCGCGCTGCGGGATGCCGAACCGCTCGTCGCCGTACGGGAACGGCGTCATCTGTCCCGTACGGCGGTAGCCGCGCCGCTCGTACCAGGCGATGAGGTCCTCGCGCACGGAGATCACCGTCATGTGCATCTCCGTGACGTCCCACTCCTCGCGGGCGGTGCGCTCGGCCTGCGCTATGACGGTCTTGCCCACGCCCCCGCCCTGCAGGGTGGGGCTCACCGCGAACATGCCGAAGTAGGCGTGCCTGCCGCGGTGCTCCAGCTGGCAGCAGGCGACGATCGTGCCGTCCCGCTCCACCGTCAGCAGCCGACTGTCGGGCGACTTGATGACCTCCAGCACGCCCTCCGGGTCGGTGCGCTGGCCCTCCAGGATGTCCGCCTCGGTGGTCCAGCCGGCCCTGCTGGAGTCGCCTCGGTAGGCCGACTCGATCAGCGCCACCAGCGCGTCCACATCGGCGTCGGTGGCGTCCCGGAAGGTCAGTGCGGCGGCGGTCTCCATCGGTGTGTCTCCAGCTTCTCGGCGCTGCGCGAACAGGGACGAGAGTAACCCGGGACCACTAGGCTCCCGGATCATGGTGCATGTACTCAGCAGTCGAATCCTGCTCCGTCCCGTCGACCCCGACCGCACCCGCGCCTTCTACGGCGAACAGCTCGGCCTCGCCGTCCAGCGCGAGTTCGGCACCGGCCCCGAACGGGGCACCGTCTACTTCCTCGGCGGCGGCTTCCTGGAGGTCTCCGGCCGCTCCGAGACCCCGCCCTCCCCCGCGCTCCAGCTCTGGCTCCAGGTCGAGGACGCGGAGGCGGCACACGAGGAGCTCAAGGCGAAGGGGGTGGAGATCCTGCGTCCGCCGGTGCGCGAGCCGTGGGGGCTGGTCGAGATGTGGATCGCCGACCCGGACGGCACCCGGATCGCGCTGGTGGAGACGCCGATGGACCATCCCCTGAGGTACCGGCCGGGGATCTGAGGCGCCGGTGGCCCGCCGCTTTCCGATGGCCCGGCCGCGGTGCCGGGCTTAGCGTGCTTCAAGGGGTCCGCCGCTCGGAAGGAACGCCATGAAGCTCGACAAGCCGGTGCTCGGCGGGCCCTGCTGGACCGAGCTGGGGACCAGTGACCTGGACGGCGCCCAGCGGTTCTACCACCGGCTCTTCGGCTGGCGCGCCGAGACGGACCCGCGCCAGGAGGCGGGCGGCTACACGGTGGCCCACCTCGGGGACGCGGCGGTCGCCGCGCTGGCCCCGCTGTACCAGGAGTCCCAGCCCGTCGCCTGGAACGTGTCCTTCCGAGTCGCCGACGCCGACGCCACGGCCGCGAAGGCGGAGGCCTCGGGGGCGACGGTGCTGGTCGGGCCGATGGACGTGTTCGACGTGGGCCGGTTCGTGGTGGTCCTCGATCCGACGGGGGCCGCCTTTCAACTGTGGGAGGCCCGTGCCTTCCCGGGCGCCGGCCTGTTCAACGCGCCGGGCACGCTCGGCTGGGTGGAGCTGATGACCCGCGCCCCCGAACGCGCCGTCGCCTTCTACCGCGCCCTGTTCGGCTGGAGCGTCAACGCCTCCCCGTACTACACCCAGTGGGGCATCGAGGGCGCCGACTTCGGCGGCATGGTCACCATGGACGAGAAGTTCCCGCACGAGGTCCCCGCCCATTGGCTGCCGTACTTCGCGGTCGAGGACGTCGACGGGAGCGCGGCCGTCACGGCGGAGGCGGGCGGCAGTGCCCTGATGGAGCCCACGACACTGGCGGGCGGCAGGCGCATCGCCGTACTGCGGGATCCGCAGGGGGCTGTGTTCGGGGTGTACCGGGCGGGGGACGAAGGGGACTGAGGGGCCCGGTACGCAGGGCATATGCCCCGACCGGCCGTGCTCCCCCGCATGCCCCCCGTGTACACCCTTGCGCTCGCGTGCGCGCCGCGTGGTGCGGGCATTCTCCGACCGACCGCGGGCCAGAGCCCGCACCGTCGAGCGGGGAGGGCGTGTGCATCTACCGGCTTCGCCCGGCTGGCTGCTGGTCGCGCTGTGCGCGGCCACCGGCGCCTACTGCCTGCTGCGCATGCGCAGCGATGTCGAGGAACAGCGCCGGGCCGCGGGCGGCGAGGCGCTGATGGGCTTCGGGATGGCCGCGATGGCCGTGCCCGCGGCCGTGTTCACCCCACCGCGCTGGGCCTGGCCGGTCTACGCGGCGGTGTTCGGCGCGGCGGCGCTGCGCGCGCTGTGGTCGGCACGGAGCAGCGCCCACCACCTGCACCACCTGGTGGGCACCTGCGCCATGGTCTACATGGCGCTCGCGATGGCGGCCTCCCCCGGCCACGGCGGCTCCGGTGTCCCGCCGGTGACCGGCGCGCTGCTGCTCTACTTCACCGGGTACGTGCTGCTGAGCGGGGTCCGGCTGGTGCCCGTCGCGGCGGGCGGTACGGCCGTACGGCTCGGTGACCGGCCGGAGTTGGCGCGGGCCTGCCGGCTGTCGATGGGGATCGCGATGGTCTCCATGCTGCTGACGATGTGAAACCGTGGTCTGTGTCACTTGGCCGGTCGGCCCGTACCCCTGAGCGGCGCGGCGCTCATAGGCTGATCCCATGATGGTCCCCGCGGCACTGTTGCTGCTCGCCGCTCTGACCGCCGTGGTCGCCCCCCGGTTCCTCCACCGGGCCGACTGGCCCGACCGGGAACCGGTGGTCGCGCTGTGGGCGTGGCAGTGCGTCGTGGCGGCCGTCCTGCTGTGCTGCGTGCTGTCGATGACGCTCAGCGCCGCGGCGGCCTGGCAGGCGGTACGCGGCCATGTGTTCGCCCCGGCACCGCGCGCGGTGGTGGAGGCGTACGCACTCGGCGTGACCGGTCCCTGGGCGGCGCTCACCGCGGTGACGCTGGCCTGCGGCGGGCTCTGGACCGGGGCGATGCTGATCCGCGAGATCCTGCTGGCCCGGGCCCGGCGTCGGCGCCGACGGGCCGAACTCCTCGTCCGCGCACCGCTGTTGCCCGGCGAGGAGCCCGATCCCGAGCGGCGCCTGCTGGTCCTGGAGGGCGAGCGCCCGGACGCCTGGTGGCTGCCCGGACCGTCACCGCGGCTGGTGGTCACCACGGCGGCGCTGCGCCGCCTGAAGGGGCGGCAGCTGGACGCCGTGATCGCCCATGAGCAGGGGCACGCCCGGGCGCGGCACGACTGGCTGCTGCACTGCTCGGCCGCGCTGGCCGCGGGGTTCCCGCAGGTGCCGGTGTTCGCCGGGTTCCGGGACGAGATGCATCGCCTCGTCGAACTCGCCGCGGACGACATGGCCTCCCGCCGCTTCGGCCGCCTCACCACGGCTCTGGCCCTGGTCGAACTCAACGAGGACCGGGGCGTGTTCGGGCCGACCGCGACCCAGGCCCACGTCCCCGAACGGGTGACCCGCCTCCTCACTCCCCCGGACCGCCTCCCCCCGTTCCGCCGCCTGCGTCTGACGGCGGCGGCGGCGCTGGTGCCGGTGGTGCCGGTGCTGGTGACGTTCGTACCGGGGTTGCGGGCGCTGGGGTAGACCGCCCCGGCCCCGCGTCGGCATCATGCCTCCGCGTCCATTGGCCTCCCGCACCCCGGGTCGGCGAGGATCGCAGTATGCAGACCCAGTCCGTGGACTCCCCGCCCCGTACGTCGCTGCGCGGGCCCGCACTCGGCTGGGCGGGGGCGCTGACCCTGTGCTCCGCCCTGCTGCTGGTGCTGGTCGCCGCCCGGTGGCGTCCGCTCATGAACCTCGACGGTGACATCGCCGAGACCACGCACCGGTGGGCGGTCGCCGAGTCCGGGGTGACGCAGACGAACCGGATCCTGACGGACTGGGTGTGGGACCCCTGGACGATGCGGATCCTGTGCGCGCTCGCGGCGGTATGGCTGATCCGGCGGTACGCGGCCCTGTGGACGGCCTTGTGGCTCGCGCTGACCACCCTTGTGGCCAACGTCCTCCAGCAGGGCCTGAAAGCCGCCGTGGACCGCCCCCGCCCCGTGTGGCCCGACCCGGTCGACTCCGCGCACTACGCCGCCTTCCCCTCCGGGCACGCGATGACCGCCACGGTCGTCCTGGGCCTCCTGCTGTACCTGCTGCGCCACTACGGCGCCGGCCGCGCCCTGTGGTGTGCGGCAGTGTCCGTGGCCGCGGTTTCCGTCGTCGGCGTCGGACTGACCCGGGTCTGGCTCGGCGTCCACTGGACGAGCGATGTGATCGGCGGCTGGCTCATGGGCACCGCGGTGGTGGCGCTGGCGATCGCCCTGCACCGGCGCCACCACCGGACCGTGGAGTCGGCGGACACAACGGCCTGATCCTTCCGCACCGGCGATCCGCGTTCCGTAGGATTCGAACATGATCGCCGTGCTGTTCGACTTCTCCGGCACCCTGTTCCGTGTCGAGTCCACCGCTTCCTGGCTGCGCGGGGCGCTCGCCGAGCGGCAGATGGAACTGCCCGAGCCGGAGGTGGCGGAGGCCGCCGCGGCACTGGAGCGGATGGGGGCCCTGCCGGGCGGCCCGAACCCGGCGTGGCTGCCGGAGGACGTGGCGAGCGTGTGGGGCGTCCGGGACAAGAGCCAGGAACTGCACCGCGCCGCGTACACGGGCCTGTCCCGGCACGTCCAGCTCCCCGACGAACGCCTGCACGACACGCTCTACGACCGCCACATGACGCCCGCCGCCTGGGAGCCCTACCCCGACGCGCCCGAGGTACTGGCCGAGCTCCGGCAGCGCGGCATTGGCGTCGGCGTGATCAGCAACATCGGCTGGGACCTGCGTCCGGTCTTCCGCGAGCACGGCCTGGACCAGTATGTGGACGCCTACGTCCTGTCCTACGAACACGGCATCCAGAAGCCGGACCCCCGCCTCTTCCGCACGGCCTGCGCCGCGCTGTCCGCCGACCCGCAGGAGGTCCTGATGGTCGGCGACGACCGCCGCGCCGACGGCGGAGCCGCGGCCCTGGGCTGCGCGGTCCACTTCGTCGACCACCTCCCCGCAGCCGACCGCCCCGACGGCCTGCGCCCGGTACTGGACCTGATGGAACGACGCCGGCCGGAGGACTCGGGCGTGGGGGCCTGACACTTCGGCGCCCGCACGACATCAAGCCGCACCGCACCGGCCCATGGCATGACGAAGGCCCGGTCGCGCGTGGGCGTCGGCCGGGCCGGTCCGCGGCGGGTCAGAAGTTGGCGTTGGCGATCATCTCGCCGTCCTCGCCGTACACCGTCACCAGTCCGTTGTCGGACTCGTAGCAGGAGGTGAACGCGGACGCGATCAGCTTGGCGTCACCCGCGTTGGAGCTCATGAAGCCGCCGGTGAAGTCGGTGTAGACCTCGGCGTTGTCGAGGATGTCATTGCGCTTGTCGGCGCCGGTGACCTTGACGACATGCTTGGCGGCGGCCTTCTCGGTGGGGGTACCCGTCCTGTTGACGCAGTCGGTGAACTCCTCGGCCTGTGTCTTCCTCGCCACGGCCTCACCCTTGCCGCTGCCCGCCCCCTTGGAGTCCGCGCCGGCGGCGGGCTTGGCGCCGTCGGTGCCGGTCTGGGGGCCACTGTCGCTGCCGTTCATGGCGGCGGTGCATCCGCCGACGACGATGAGGCCGACGAGGACACCGCCGATGAACTTACCTTTGGCCATAGTTTTCCCTGGTTGGAGCTGGTTGTTGTGATGGGTGAGCGTATGGGGAGTGGTGAGGCCAAGGTGATGGTGTGGTGAGGTTGTGACCGGAACGAGTGGCGCTTGCACGTGAGCAGGACGAAGACCCCGGCCGAATGACCGAGGCCTTCGTACTGTCGTTCGCCGCTCGCCGAGCTCGATGAACCCGCGCTTCGGGCGGATGCCTGGCGATCGATACGTGAATGTGCGACGGGCCGGCGGAAACGCAGTCCGGGTCGGCTCGCTCGGCCCGGCCGATGAAGTAGCCTCGGGCCACCATTCGGGAGAGTGGCCGCCTGCCTTAGGCGATCCCCCGTGTCGCCCAAGGCAGACGGCACCCGAACCGGCCGGAAACAAAAGTCCGGTCGGCTGCGCTGAGTATAGTTGGCTGGCAGCCAGTCAACGCAGGAGTCCAGGATGTCCCCGCGAAGCGCCTCGGTCAATGAAGAACTCCGACGGCGTTCTCGCGAGCGGCTGCTCCAGGCCGCCGTGGAACTGGTCAGTGAGCACGGTTACGAGGCCACGACCTTGGGAGACATCGCGGACCGGGCCGGTTCGGCGCGCGGTCTGGTGTCGTACTACTTCCCCGGAAAACGCCAGCTCGTCCAGTCCGCGGTGCACCGGCTGATGCACCGCACGCTGGAGGAGGCGCTGGAGCGCGAGCCGCGTACGGACGACGGGCGGGAGCGGATGGCGCGGGCCATCGACGCGATCCTGGGGCTCGCTCGGGACCGTCCGGTGCTGATGCGGCAGCACATGGCCGGGATTCTCCAGGCCGAGGGGTTCGTGCAGTGTCCCGAGCAGCGCCGGCTCGCCGAGCTGCTGCGGGACACCTGCGCCCGGCACGGCTCCGAGAACATCGATGTCGACTACCCGATGCTGCGGGCCCTGCTGATGGGCGCGGTGTTCGCGGCGCTGGTCCCCGGGGTGCCGATGCCGGTGCCTGTGCTGCGGGCCGAACTGTTCAAGCGGTACCGGCTGGACTGGGAGATGGGGGTGCCGCCCGAGACGCCGACCCCGGCCTGCACCTCGGACCTGTCCCGGTTCTTCGAGACGGGCGACGGCCCCAAGTGCTGAGGGTTCAGCGCCGGGCGTGGCGGGGCGTGAGGTAGCCCGCGTCCCGGGCCTGGGCGATCAGGCGCAGTGACTTGCGGCGGCTGTGGCCGGTGGCGCACATGACGGCGAGGACGGGGTCGTAGCCCTCCTCCTGGGCCGCCAGGTATTCCTGGGCGACCAGCCGGCGCCCCTCGATACCGCGCGGCCACGCGGGCCGGGCACGCCGCCCGGTGCCCGCCTCCTCCGTCTCCTCGCGCACCTGGGGCTCGTCGGTCCCGCCGCACGCCTCGAACAGCGGCTCCTCGATCCAGTCGGCGAGTTCCGCCAGGTCGTGCAGGGACAGCGCCGGCTGTGCCCGTACGTCCTCGATGGAGACGCGCCCCTCGGACACCACCGCGAGCGCGTCGACCCGGGCGCCGTCCGTGAAGGCCAGCCTGACCTGGAACCACGCCGTCGCGCCCGCGCTCTCCCGCACTTCCCACGCGGGCCACACGGACACCTGGCCGTCCGTCGGACAACGATCAGAAAGATTAAGAAAGGATGCTTCTAGCACACACGGAACGTAACCGCATCATCACATTCCATACGAACGGACACGCACGGCCACTCGGCGTCGGCACCCTGTCAGCGCAGCACCCCAGGTGCGATGCTGGAGACGACAGCACCCTCCTGCGAGCCCACGGGTGAGGAGTTCCGCCGTGCTGCGTGTCGCCGTGATCGGCTCAGGTCCCAGCGGGTGTTACACCGCGCAGAGCCTCGTACAGCAGGATCCGACCGTCCGCGTCGACGTCCTGGACCGGCTGCCGTGCCCGTACGGCCTGGTCCGGTACGGCGTGGCACCGGACCACGAGAAGATCAAGTCTCTCCAGACCAATCTGCGCACGGTGCTGGAGCACGAGCGGGTGCGGTTCCTCGGAGGCGTCCGGATCGGCACCGACGGGGTGCCGACGGTGCGGCTGCGGGAGCTGTACCACGCGGTCGTGTACTGCGTGGGCGCGGCCTCCGACCGGCATCTCGGGATCCCCGGCGAGGATCTGCCGGGCAGTTGGTCGGCGACACAGTTCGTGTCCTGGTACAGCGCGCATCCGGACGCCGTGGACGACGGTTTCGTCCGCGGGGTGCGCTCGGCCGTGGTGATCGGCGTGGGCAATGTCGCCGTCGACGTCGCGCGGATGCTGGCCCGGGGGCCCGCGGAACTGAGCCCCACGGACATGCCGCAGGCCGCGCTGAGCGCACTCGCCGCGAGCGAGGTCACCGACATCCACGTGGTCGGGCGGCGCGGCCCCTCCCAGGCCCGTTTCACCACCAAGGAGCTGCGCGAGCTGGGCACCCTCCCCGGCACCGACGTCGTCGTGGACCCCGCGGAGGCCGCCCTGGACCCTGCCTGGTCCGACCCCGCGGAGCTGCCCGCCGCGCAGCGCCGCAATGTCGACGTCCTGCGCGCCTGGTCCGCGGGCCGCACCCACGACGCGCTCCGGCGCATCCGGCTGCGGTTCTTCCTGCGTCCCGTCGAACTCCTCGCCGTCAACGGCCGGGTGGGCGCCGTCCGCTTCGAACGCACGGCGCCCGACGGACGCGGCGGAGTGACCGGAACCGGCCAATTCGATGAGATCGAGGCCCAGTTGGTGCTGCGCTCGGTCGGGTACCGCGGAGTGCCCCTGGACGGGCTCCCGTTCGACCCGGCGACGGGCACGGTCCCGAACACGGCCGGCCGCGTGGAGCGCGACGGCGCGGTCTCGTCCGGCGAGTACGTGGCCGGGTGGATCAAGCGCGGCCCGACCGGCGTGATCGGCACCAACAGACCGTGCGCCAAGGAAACGGTGGCCTCCCTGCTGGGGGACGCCCCGGCCCTGCTCGCCAAGGAGGTCCGCGAGGATCCCCTGACGGCCCTGCGGGCGCGGGGCGTCGAGCCGGTGGGCTGGGAGGGCTGGCGGTCCATCGAGCGTGCGGAGGCGGAACTCGGAGCGAGCCTGGGGCGGCGCGTGGTGAAACTGGCGGACTGGGATTCATTGATGGCCGCCGCGGGTCGCGCCTAGGGCAGCGACGCGGGGCGGCCGTGAGGCTCAACCGACCGTGCAGGCCGTGCCGTTGAGCGTGAAGGCACCCGGCGCCGCACTGTTCCCGGTGTGGGTCGCCTGGTAGCCGATGCTGACGCTCGCGTTCGGCGCGAGGGTGCCGTTGTAGGAGGCGTTCGTGGCCGTGACCGTCCCGGAGGACGGGGTGTAGGAGGCGTTCCAGCCGTTGGTGATCGTCTGGCCGGAGGGGAGGGTGAAGGCGAGACGCCAGCCGTTCACCGTCGTCGTCCCGGTGTTGGTGGCGGTCAGGCCGGTGCTCCAGGCGTTGGCGGTGACGGTGACCTTGCGGGGGCCGGCCGGGGGTTCGGGGGCCGGGCCGTCCTCGTCCAGGCCGAAGAAGGTGATGGCAAGGGGCCCCATCACGCCGTAACTGTAGAGGTTGTGGCCAACGCCCTGGAGGCTGATCGCCTCGACGGGGGCCTGGTCACCGGTGCCGCCGTAGCGGGTGCGGGTCCAGCCCGCGCGGGGCGAGTCGGTGGCGGCGGGCGTCTGGCCGAGTCCGTGGACGTTCGTCCACTGCTCGATCTCCTCGCCGAAGTTGGGGTAGCGCAGCACGTCGTCCTCGGTGCCGTGCCAGAGCTGCATACGCGGCCGGGGGCCGGTGTAGCCGGGGTAGGCGGCGCGGACCAGGTCGCCCCAGGCCTGCGGGGTCCGATTGACCGTGCCGTTCGCGCAGGCGCTGTTCCACTCCGAGCCGTCGGTGGTGGCGAAGCAGCCGAACGGTACGCCCGCGAAGGCGGCGCCCGCCTTGAACACGTCGGGGTACACGCCGAGCAGGACGTTGGTCATCATCGCGCCCGAGGAGATGCCGGTGGCGTAGACGCGGTCGGTGTCCGCGTCGTACGTGCGCACCACCCAGTCGACCATGGACTTGATGCCGACCGGGTCACTGCCGCCGCCCCTGGTCAGGGCCTGGGGCGAGGAGACGTCGAAACACTTGCTGGCGCGGGTGACCGAGGGGTAGATCACGACGAACCCGTAGCGGTCGGCGAGCGAGGCGAACTCGGTGCCGGAGTGCATGGCCGGGCCGGATCCGGTGCAGTAGTGCACGGCCACCAGGACCGCGGGGCGTTCGGTCACGCCGTCCGGGACGTACACGTACATCTGCAGGCCGCTCGGGTTGGCGCCGAAGTCGGTGACCTCGGTGAGGGTCGCCGCGGGGACGGCGTCGGCGGCGGGGGCGGCCGTGGCGGCGGGGGCGGCGGGGGCGGTGACGAGCAGCGCCGCGAGGAGCGACAGCAGCGCTGTCAGGAGAACGGCACTTCGTCTGGTGGGGGTGGGCACGTCCTGGTCCCTTCTGGTCGCGGCTCGGGGACGTGGGTCATCGGGTGCTGTACCTCCGCTGTTCCTCCGGCATCGTGGCATGCACATGGCTGCCATGGAAGCGCTCCCACGCTTCGAAAGAATTCGCTCGGGACCGGCGGCCACCGTGACCACGGTGGCCGAAAGTGGCGTACGCGAAGCGTTGACCAGAAAGCGCTTACCCCCTACGTTCCGTTCATCAGCGTGACCGACACGCACCCCAACGGGCGCACATGGCCACGCAGTTCGTGAATGCCGTTCATGAATATGCACGGTGTTCACGAACAGGAGCCGACAGATCTGACCCCACTCAGAAGAAGGCATCGGGACATGACTTCACGAAGGACCAGGCGCCGCGCCCTGATCGGCGGGCTCGCCTCACTCGGCGTCACGATTGGCATGATCACGACTGGCCCGGCTCCGGCCGCGCAGGCCGCCACCTGGCCGGCCCCCACGGGCAGTCAGGCGGTGAGCAGCACCATCTCCGTGTCCGGCACGGTGGACGGCGGGATGAAGCGCTACTACGGCAGCGGCGATCTGGCCGGTGACGGCCAGGACGAGGGCCAGGACCCCATCTTCAAGCTCGCGGCGGGCGCGACGCTGAAGAACGTCATCATCGGCGCCCCGGGCGCCGACGGCATCCACTGCGAGGGCAACTGCACCCTGCAGAACGTCTGGTGGGAGGACGTCGGCGAGGACGCCGCCACCTTCCGGGGCGGCTCGACCTACACGGTGACCGGCGGCGGGGCCAGGAAGGCCGCCGACAAGGTCTTCCAGCACAACGGTCCGGGCACGGTGAACATCTCCAACTTCGCCGTGAGCGAGTTCAAGACGCTGTACCGCTCCTGCGGCGACTGCTCCACGCAGTACACGCGCAAGGTCAACCTCAGCAACATCGAGGTGACCGGCACCGGTTCGACCGCCCGCCTGGTCGGCATCAACGTCAACCGCAACGACGTGGCGACCCTGCGCGGGATCACGATCCTCAACGACTCCGGCCGCAAGGTCGTCCCCTGCCAGAAGTACAACAACAACACCGCGGTCGGCACCGGCCCGGACAGCACCAACTGCCTGTACTCCAGCTCGGACATCACCTACCGCTAGCCCCGGCGGCAGTGGCGGCCGTACGCACTTCCCCGCACGGGGCGTGCGTACGGCCGCCGTGTCATTCCCGGCCGGTACGCGCGCGTACCCGCTCGGTCAGCTCACTCTGGTACTCGGTGTAGGCGGCCCGCAGCCGCGCCCCCGGCCAGTCGGCGGGCAGGAGTTCGGGCGGCAGCACCGGATCGGCCAGCAGATGCCGTACGGCGGCGGCCAGCGCCGTGAAGCGGCCGGCGTACCCGTCCGTGGCGGCGATGTGGTCCAGCAGCGCCCGCGCGGTGGCGGCCCAGGCGTCCAGGGGCCACAGGCTCCCGGCCAGTTCCCGCGCGGGGGCGGCCGGGCGGGCCGTGTACCGCTGGGCCACCGGATCCAGGTCCTCGGGGAGCGGGCGGACGAGGTTGGCGGGGCGCAGCCAGACGCCCTCGCGCAGTTCGGCCAGGCGCAACTCGGCGAGCCGGGTGCGCAGTTCGGCCCGTTCGGCGGGGCCGCGGCCGGCCGCGGTGATCACCACCATCTCCCAGTCGCCGTCCCACGCGCGCGTGCGGGGCCGCACCGACTCGTCCTGGCGGCGCTGGCGCTCCAGCAGCCGGTCGCTGAGCCGGTAGACGGTGTCCGTGCGGTGCAGATCCCCGGCGGCGACCATCCGGCTGAGGGCGGCCCGCACCGTGGACCCGCCGACCCCGAACGGCTCCACACCGCGCACCAGGTCCTTCGCCGGCAGCTCGGGCGGATGGCTGCCGAGCAGCAGGCTCAGCACGACCGAGCGCGCGGACAGGGGACGCAGGGCGAGCCCTTCCGCCGTCGGCGCCGTGTCGTTCGTCCGCATGAGCACGTACTGTACGCACCGATCTTCATGTTGCACTCTTGCTGCGGTCGCAGTGAAAATGCAACACTCGCCGTATGGACCTGACACCCGAGCACGCGCCGTACGCCACGCACGACGTCACCAACCAGCCACCTTTCCTCGCGCCCTACGACGCCTCCGAGGACGTCGCCCTGCTGGAGGGGCTGCGCCGGGAGGGCGCCGGATGGGCCGAGCGGGACATCCGGCGGCTCGGCGCCCTCGCGGGCGGCGCCGAGGCCCAGGAGTGGGCGGATCTGGCCAACCGCCACGAACCGGAGCTGCGCACCCACGACCGCTACGGCCACCGGATCGACGAGGCGGACTTCCACCCGAGCTGGCACGAGCTGATGCGGGTCGCGGTCACCGAGGGGCTGGCCGGGGCGCCCTGGGCCGACGACCGCGAGGGCGCGCACGTCGTCCGCAGTGCGGGCGGGCTGGTGTGGGGCCACACCGACGCCGGGCACGGCTGTCCGACGTCGATGACCTACGCGGCCGTCCCCGCCCTGCGCGCCCAGCCGGATCTGGCCAAGGTGTACGAGCCGCTGCTCACCAGCCGGGAGTACGACCCGGGGCTGCGGGTGCCCACCGAGAAGCGGGGCCTGCTGGCCGGCATGGGGATGACCGAGAAGCAGGGCGGCTCCGACGTCCGGACCAACACCACCACGGCCACACCCACGGGCGAGCCCGGCGTGTACGTGCTGCGCGGGCACAAGTGGTTCACCTCGGCGCCCATGTGCGACGTCTTCCTGGTGCTGGCCCAGGCGCCGGGCGGACTGTCCTGCTTCCTGGTCCCCCGGATCCTGCCCGACGGCACCCGCAACACCTTCCGCATCCAGCGCCTGAAGGAGAAGCTCGGCAACCGCTCCAACGCCTCCTGCGAGCCGGAGTTCGACAACACCGTGGCCTGGCTCGTCGGGCCCGAGGGGCGCGGTGTGAAGACCATCATCGAGATGGTCAACTGCACGCGCCTGGACTGCGTGATGATGTCGGCGGCCCTGATGCGCAAGACCCTGGTGGAGGCAGGTCACCACGCCCGGCACCGCAGCGCGTTCGGCGCGCGGCTGCTCGACCAGCCGCTGATGCGCAATGTTCTGGCCGACCTCGCCCTGGAGTCGGAGGCCGCCACGACGCTCACGCTGAGGCTCGCGGGTGCCGCCGACCGCGCGGTGCGCGGGGACGCCGGGGAGGCGGCGTTCCGGCGGATCGCCACGGCCGTCGGCAAGTACTGGGTCACCAAGCGCGGCCCGGCCTTCACCGCGGAGGCCCTGGAGTGCCTGGGCGGCAACGGCTACGTCGAGGACTCGGGCATGCCCCGCCACTACCGCGAGGCGCCCCTGCTGTCGATCTGGGAGGGCTCGGGCAACGTCAACGCCCTCGATGTGCTGCGGGCGCTGGGCAAGGAACCCCAGGTGGCCGAGGCGCTGTTCGGCGAACTCGCCCTGGCCCGGGGCGCGGACCCCCGCCTGGACGCGGCCGTGACCCGCCTGAAGGACGCGCTCTCCAAGGCCACCCAGACCGGCGCCCGGCGCCTGGTGGAGCACATGGCGATCACACTCCAGGCGTCCCTGCTGGTGCGGCACGCCCCGGCCGCGGTCGCCGACGCGTTCTGCGCCACGCGGCTCGGCGGCGACTGGGGCCACGCCTTCGGTACCCTGCCCGACACGGCGGACCTGGGCGGCATCCTGGACCGGGCGCTTCCCGCCGCACACTGACCGGATCGCACACAGTCACGTCCCGATTCCGCGTCGTTGTCGGTGCGGTGGTGCACACTCCGAACCAGGTGGTAATTGCCTGGGGAGGACTACGTGTTCACGGGGATCGACGAGGTCGACTGGGCCTCGATGCGACATGCGTACGGAAGCGCCGAGGACGTGCCCGCGCTGTTACGGGGGCTGGCCTCGGCGGACTCCGCCGAGCGGGAGACCGCACTGGACGCCATGTACGGCGCGGTGCACCACCAGGGCGACGTGTACGACTCGACGCTCGCCTGCGTCCCGTTCCTGTTCGACCTGGCGGCGCGTCCCGAACTGCAGGACCGGGGCGCGCTCGTGGAACTCCTCGTCAGCATCGGCGGGGACGACACCGACGGCGCCGCCGCGGTACGGGCGGGCGCGGAGACGTTCGTCCGGCTCGCCGGGGACCGGGACCCCGGGGTGCGGCGGACCGCACCGGGCGCGCTGGTGCGCTTCCTGGACGAACCGGCCCGGGTGCTGGACCTGCTGAGGGAACGGATCACCGTGGAGCGGGACGACCGGGTCCTGCTCGCCCTCACCGAGAGCCTGGGCCTGTACGCCCGGAGGCACCCCGCGCACGCCGACGCCGCGGTGGACCTCCTGGACGCGCAGAGCGCCGAGCCGTACGCGCCGGAACTGCGGCTCGCGGCCCTGGGTCAACTGGCGGGCTGTGCCCCGGACCGCACCCCGCCGGATCTGGTGCCCACGGCCCTGGGACTGCTGCGGGAGCGGTCCGAACGGCGCGCCCGCCGGGCGGTGGTGTGCACCCGCCCGTACAGCGACACCCTGGTCGGGCGTCTGCGCCGGCTGCGGCCGTCGGACGAGGAGGGTTCGCATCTGCTGCGCACCCTGCACCAGGCGCTGGACGACCGGGTCACCGACCGGATCGCCCTGCTGGTGGGGCAGTTGCGCAGCCCCGACTGGGCGGACCGGTGCAACGCGGTGTGGATGTCGGGCCCGTTGCTGCGCGCCTGGCGGGCCGACTTCAGCGAGCCGGTGGCCCTGATCGGGGCGCAACTGGCCGAGGAGGACGACCGGTTGCGGGACGCGGCGGTGGCCGCGCTGAAGCCGCTGTTCCGGCTGGCCGCCCCGGCCGCCGACGACCTGCACGCCCTCGTCACGGCCCGCCCCGGCCTGTGGGTGCGGCAGTGGGAGCGGGGCGCTCCGACGCTGGGCGATCCGCTCCGGGCGCTGGTCCGGTGCGGGGACCCACGGGCGGTGCCCGTGCTGGGCGAGGTGCTGGCCGGGGCGGTGGTGCCGGACGACCTGGGTCATGAACTCGCCTGTCTGGGTCCGGCCGCGGCGCCCCTGGCACCGGCGCTCCGCCGCCACCTGGGCTCCCTCGCCCTCGACGATGCGGCCACCCCGGGGCGGGCGGGGCCGCTGCTGAGCGGGCTCCGGGCGCTCGGGGAGCCGGGGGCCGTACCGGAGACCCTGCGGCTGCTGGAGGGCCGCCCTCCCGGTGACCGTTCCTGGGACTCGGCCGTCGAGCACGCGCTCCTGGCGCTCGGCGCGTGGGGAGCGAGGGCGCGAGATGCGGTCCCCGTGCTCCGGGGGCTGCTGGACACCGAGTTCGGCGTCGCGGCGGCGGCCGCGCTGTGGGCCGTCGAGGCGGACCCGGCCTCTGTACTGCCCGTCCTGCTCCACGAGTTGGCGGACCAGGACTCCCCGCGGTGGGTGACGGCCACGGACACACTGGGCCGGATGGGGGCGGCGGCGAGTCCCGCGCTGCCGGTGCTGCGCCGGGCGGCGGGGGCCGCGGCGACAGCACAGGCGCGTACGGCCGCGGCGGTCGCCCTGTGGCGGATCGGCGGCGAGACGGCAGCCGTGGTGCCGGTACTGCGCGCGGCGTGGCAGGAGCAGCCCAGGCTGCGCCGCACGATCGCCGGGTGCCTGCTCGCCATGGGTCCGGCGGGCTCGGAGCTGCGGGACCTGGTGGAGCGGGAACTGGCCGCGCCACGGCGGCACACGGACCAGGAGCACAGCTACAGCAGCCACGACATCGCGCACGACGAGGAGCTGTTGAGGATGTGCGGGGAGGTGTTGGAGGGGCCGTAGGCGGGGAGGGGTCCCCCGCGTAGGCCTCAGCCCGTCGTCCGTAGTCCGTAGTCCCTCGGCCTCAGCCCGTCGTCCGCCCCCACATCGGGCCGAACCGTGCCCACTCGGCGTCCCACCGGTCGATCCGCTGCCGTTCCAGCCGTCCGCACAGGGTGCGGCCGCCGGCGAAGGGCACCATCGCCGCGCCCGTCCCCACCAGCACACCGGCGAGTGCGGCGCGCAGCCGTGCCTGGGCGGCGGTGGCGGGCGCGGTGACCAGGCGGCCCGCGCGGTCCGTCCAGACGGTAACCGCCGATCCGGCCGCCCGGCCCGGGCTGACCCGGACCTGACCGGTGCGGTGGGAGCCGTCGGGGGCCGTCCAGCTCACCTTGGCCCACATCTGCTCGCCGTTGGGGACACCGGGTGTGCCCTCGGTCAGCCGGGCCTGCGCCGGGCGCCACTCGGCGCGCTCGCGGGCCATGCCCCGCTCCACGGAACCGGCCGTGAGCAGGCCCACCGCCACGCCCACCAGGACGGTGGCCGCCCAGGCCCCCAGCAGCACCCAGGACTCCACCACATCGGCGCGGCGCTTGAGCGGATTGCGCCGCCAGCGCCACAGCCACGCCCTCGGACCTCGCAGCGCCATCGCGGGGCTCCTCCTCATGCGCACACCGATCTGCCCGACCGACCTCCCATACGGCGCGGGGGCGCCGGATGCTCACGGGCTCCGTGATCGGATCGCCGGACTGTTCCGGTCCTCGCCGCGCTGACCTGCGGCGGGGCGGCTTGGAGAGGTGACTGTCAGTGGTGGGGTGCAGACTGGCCGGTGACTGGGACACAGACGTCGCGGAGGTGTTCGGCATGACCGAGGTACTGCTCACCGTGGGGACCCGAAAAGGCCTGTTCATCGGCAGGAAACGGGGTGAGACCTGGGAGTTCGACGAGAGTCCGTACTTCAACGCGCAGGCGGTCTACTCGGTCGCCATCGACACCCGCGGCGAGCGGCCCCGGCTGCTGGTCGGCGGGGACAGCGCGCACTGGGGCCCGTCGGTGTTCCACTCCGACGACCTGGGCCGCACCTGGACCGAACCGGCGCAGCCCGCCGTCAAGTTCCCCAAGGACACGGGCGCTTCGCTGGAGCGGGTGTGGCAGTTGCACCCGGCGGCGGCCGAGCCGGACGTGGTGTACGCGGGCACCGAACCGGCGGCGCTGTACCGCTCGGAGGACCGCGGCGAGAGCTTCGAACTGGTCCGGCCCCTGTGGGAGCACCCCACACGCTCCCAGTGGGTGCCGGGCGGCGGCGGTGAGGGCCTGCACACGGTCCTCACCGACGAGCGGGACCCGGGGTCGGTGACGGTGGCCGTGTCCACCGCCGGTGTCTTCCGCACCACGGACGGCGGCGCGAGCTGGGCGCCCTCCAACTCCGGTGTGTCGGCGGTGTTCCTGCCCGATCCCAACCCGGAGTTCGGGCAGTGCGTGCACAAGGTGGCGCGGGACGCGGCCAACCCGGACCGGCTGTACCTGCAGAACCATTGGGGTGTGTACCGCAGCGACGACGCGGGGGCGCACTGGACGGACATCGGCGAGGGGCTGCCGTCGACCTTCGGCTTCGCGGTCGCCGCGCATCCGCACCGCGGTGACACGGCGTACGTCTTCCCGATCAACGCCGACGCCGACCGGGTGCCCGCGGAGCGCAAGTGCCGGGTCTTCCGTACGGCGGACGCGGGCAAGACCTGGGAGCCGCTGTCGGCGGGCCTGCCAGCGGAGGACCACTTCGGCACGGTGCTGCGGGACGCCCTGTGCACCGACGACGCCGACCCGGCGGGCGTGTACTTCGGCAACCGCAACGGCGAGGTGTACGGCTCCGCCGACGACGGCGACAGCTGGCGGCAGTTGGCCTCGCACCTGCCGGACGTGCTGTGCGTGCGCGCGGCGGTGATCGCATGAGCCGCGGCCGCTTATCGCCGGGCGTTGGCCACCGGTTGATCTCCGCCGTGTGTACGGCAGTAGGGTGACGCCCGTGGCTCCACGACCCTTGCATGAAATCGTCGAACCGGGCTGGGCGAAGGCCCTCGAACCCGTCGCCGGGAAGATCGCCGAGATGGGCGACTTCCTGCGCGCCGAGATCGCCGCGGGGCGTACGTACCTCCCCGCCGGTCCGAACGTGCTGCGGGCCTTCCAGCAGCCCTTCGACGAGGTACGCGTCCTGATCGTCGGCCAGGACCCCTATCCCACCCCGGGGCACGCGGTGGGGCTGTCCTTCTCGGTCGCGCCCGATGTGCGCCCGCTGCCCGGCAGCCTGATCAACATCTACCGCGAGCTGCACACCGACCTCGGGTTGCCGCAGCCGTCCAACGGTGACCTCACGCCGTGGACCGAGCAGGGCGTGCTGCTGCTCAACAGGGCGCTGACCACGGCCCCGCGCAAGCCCGGCGCGCACCGCGGCAAGGGGTGGGAGGAAGTCACCGAGCAGGCGATCCGGGCCCTCGCGGCGCGCGGCAAGCCGCTGGTGTCCATCCTGTGGGGCCGGGACGCCCGCAATCTGCGCCCGCTGCTCGGCCCGCTGCCGTCGGTGGAGTCCGCGCATCCCTCCCCCATGTCGGCGGACCGCGGTTTCTTCGGTTCACGGCCCTTCAGCCGGGCCAATGACCTGCTGATACAGCAGGGGGGTCAGCCGGTGGACTGGCGTCTGCCGTGACCGCCGAGCGGGTGCTCCTGGCCATCGACTCCGGGGGCTCGGGCGTGCGGGTCGTCGTCGGCACCGTCGAACGGGGGGTGCTGGGGCGCCGGGAGTCCCGGGTACCGGTGCGCACCGGGGCGCGGGGCATCGACGCCGGGCATCTGATGGAGCAACTGGTGCCGCTGGTGCGGGAGCTGACCGCCGAGTGGGGGTTCACGGAGGTGGGCACCGCCGCGCTGGGGGCCGCGGGGCTCGCCACGTTGGGGGACGACCTGCGGGCGGAGCTGCCGGGGGCGCTGCGGCGGGAGTTCGGTGTGCGCGCGCTCGCGCTGGCCGCCGACGCGGTGACCGCCTACGTCGGGGCTCTCGGGTCCCGGCCCGGTGCCGTCGTCGCCGCCGGTACGGGTCTGATCGCGGTGGGCACGGACCTGACGCGCTGGCGCCGGGCGGACGGCTGGGGTCATCTGCTGGGCGACAGCGGCGGGGGCGCGTGGATCGGGCGGGCCGGTCTTGAGGCGGCGCTGCGGGCGTACGACGGGCGGCCGGGCGGGTCGGTCGCGCTGCTCTCGCGCGCGGAGGAGTTGTTCGGGCCGATGCCGGGGCTGCCCGGCCGGCTCTACCCGCGGACCGACCGGCCCGCCGTCCTGGCCTCCTTCGCGCCCGAAGTGGCCGCCTGCGCCGGGAGCGATCCGGTTGCCGCGGGCATCCTGCGGGAGGCGGCCCGCGCCATGGCGGAGTCCGCGGCGGCGGTCTGCCCGGCGGAGGGCGAGCCCCGAGTAGCGCTCACCGGCGGGCTGTTCAAGATGGGGGACGTGCTGCTCGGCCCCCTCGACGAGGAGTTGTCGGCGCGGCTGCCGCACGCGCGGCGCGTGCCGGCCGACGGTGACCCGTTGCTGGGGGCGGTGCGGATCGCGACCGATCTGGCGTCCGGGGCACTCACTCTGCCGAGTGACGTGGCGATGCTCGGCGTGGTCACCGGCGAGAGGGGTTGATCGTCCGGCCCGTCCGGTGCCGCAACGCGCGTAACTCATCAGACAAAACCGGACGGATACCGCTCACCTGCACCCTCCCCGAACAGGGGAGCACCGGAAACCAGTAACATGCGGCGCCATGAGCACCCCCACTGGGCCCGCCGGCCTGCCAGTACGAATGCCGCGCCCCCGCCAGCCCGGGCGGCACCGCCGACCCGAGCCTCTGGCCGCGCCCGAGGGCGCGCCCGCGCTCGTCCTCGCGGTGCCGGGCTCACCGGGTGCCGGCACGCGCAGCCTCGCCGAGGAGGTCGTGAGCATCGCCCGCTCCGAGCTGCCCGGCCTCGACGCCCGGATCGGGTACCTCGACGGAGACGACGCGGAGTTCCCCACGCTCCAGTCCGTCCTCGCGCACACCGCCCAGGAGCGCACCGCCCGCTACGAGCAGGCGATCGCCGCGGGTGTGGAGGCCAAGGAGCCCGAGGGTCCGGTGGCCGTCGTGGTGCCGCTGCTCGCCGGTCCGGACAGCGCGCTGCTGCGCCAGGTCCGCCAGGCCGTGATGGACAGCCGGGTCGCCGCCGATCTGACCGACGCGCTCGGCCCGCACCCGCTGCTCGCGGAGGCGCTGCACGTGCGGCTGTCGGAGGCCGGTCTGGCCCGCGCCGACCGCGCCCGCCTGTTCACGGTGGCGACGGCCGCCGACGGCATCATCCTGGCCTCCGTGGGCGGCGAGGAGGCCGTGCAGGCGGCCGGGATCACCGGCATGCTGCTCGCCGCGCGCCTGGCCGTGCCGGTGATGGCGGCGGCGCTGGACCAGGAGGGCTCGATCGCCTCCGTCGCCGAGCAGCTGCGCGGTTCCGGGTCGCAGCAGCTCGCGCTCGCGCCCTACCTGATAGGGCCGGAGATAGACGCCGCGCTGGTCGAGGAGGCGGCGAAGGAGGCGGGCTGCCCCGCCGCCGAGCCGCTGGGCGCCTACCCGGCGATCGGCAAGCTGGCGCTGGCCAAGTACACGACGGCCCTGGGGATCGCGCCCCAGCAGCCGCAGGGGACTCCGGTCCGCTGACGGCGACGCACGCGAGAAGGGCCCGCTCCGGGATGGGAGCGGGCCCTTCGTCGTACCGCTGAGTCGTACCGCTGAGTCGTACCTCTGGGGCGAGGCGTCCGGGATCAGCCGATGACCACGCAGGACGCCGCGGGGACCTCGATGGAGCCGCCGTAGCGGGGCAGGCCCGAGGCGGGGTCGACGGCGAACCAGGCCACGTCACCGGAGCGCTCGTTGGCGACGTAGAGGAAGCCGTTCGCCTCGGTGAGGGCGCGCGGCCAGTGGCCGTGGCAGGGGACGGTGGCGAGCAGCCGGAGGGTGTCGCCCCCGACGGCGAACACGGACAGGACGTCCTCGCCGCGGGTGGCGGTCCACAGGAAGCGTCCGTCGGGGGCGACGGCGATGCCCGACGGGTAGGCGTCGCCCGCGGGGGCGCCAGGCAGCACCGGCGTCTCGGACAGGGGCTTGAGGGAGCCGTCGGCGGCGTCCCAGCGGCAGACGGTGACGGTGGGGGTCAGCTCGTTGACCACGTACGCGTGGCCGCCGTCGGGGTGGAAGGACAGGTGGCGGGGGCCCGAGCCGGGGCGCAGGGCGTACTCGCCGTGCACGTCGAGGTGTCCGTCGGTCAGCGTGCAGACCCGGACGGAGTCGGTCCCGAGATCCACGCTGACGGCCCAGCGCCCACTGGGGTCGGTCTGCACCTGATGGGCGTGCGGGGCCTGCTGGCGGGGCGCGTACGGGCCCGAGCCGGTGTGCGGGAGGACAGCGGCGGGAGCGGGAGAGAGCGAGCCGTCGGAGCGCACGGGGACGGCGCTGACACTGCCGGAGCCGTAGTTCGCGGTCAGGACGTGCCCGGCGTGCAGAGCGAGGTGCGTGGGTCCGCTGCCGCCGACCGGTGTGGGCGGCGCGATCAGCTCGGGTTTGTCCCCGGTGACGCGGTACGCGGCGACCGCGCCGTCGGTCGTCTCGCTGACCGCGTAGAGCGTGCGGCCGTCGGGCGCGAGGGCCAGATAGGCCGGGTCGGGCACGTCGTCCGCGCCGGAGAGAACGGTCAGGGCCCCACTCCCGGCGTTCACGGCCGCGGCAACGATTCCGGGCCCCCCGGCGGCCGTGAACGATCCGATGAAGGCCCGCCTGCGCTCGTCCGCCACCACTGTCCCCTCTCGGTCGGGTGCATCCGGAGGCGACGGTAGCAGTCGATCATGCGCGGTCTAGACCAAGTGGGGGTCGTGTACCGGCGAGTGCGTCTGCCCGGGTGGTCGGGGGGCCCGGGGCGGGGCGCGGGGCTGGGCGCGGGGTCAGGCGCCCACCAGCGGTGATCCCGACGGTGTGCGCAGCGGCGTCGCCAGTTCGGCCAGGGCCCGCTCCAGGCCGTGCAGGTGGGCGAGGGCCGGTTCGGTCGCGGTGGTGTGGGTGGAGGGCGCCGCCGGTTCGTCGGGGGTGTTGCCCGTCAGGGCCTCCACCGCTGCCTCCACGCGCCAGCACGCCGCCGCGAGGCGGGCGTCGTGGGAGGCCTCCGGGTCGGCGGCCACCGCCACCAGGCCGCGGATTTCGCGGGCGCAGTCGTCCAGCAGGGCGAGGACCCGGCGGGCGCGGTTCTTGCGGCTCAGCATGGGGTTCAGGGGGTGGACCAGGGGGGCGACCGAGAGGCGGACGCGGGCCAGGAGCTGCTCCAGTTCCGCCACCCTCGGGGCGGGGTCCGCCGTCGGCGAGCCCGCCAGGCGGGCCGCTGCCTCCGCCGTCGCCGCGTGGACGCAGCGCAGGGCGCGCTGGATCCACGCGTCCGTCGTGGCGTGGGTCGTCACGGGCAGCACGAACAGGACCGCCAGGACGGCGCCCAGCGCCCCCACGGCGGTCTCCGCGAGCCGAAGCGCCAGCAGGGCGGGTTCGAGGACGCCCAGCAGGCCGTAGAGGAGTTCCGCGAGGAGGGTGACCCAGAGCATCATCCAGGTGTACGAGACCGCCGCCGTGTAGAAGATGCCGAAGACGCAGACCGCGAGGATGACGGCGGAGGGCACCGGCGCGCCCGCCACGGGGACGGCCACGACCAGGCCCAGGCCGATGCCGATCACCGTGCCGAGGACCCGGCGGAAGCCGCGGACCAGCGTCTCGCCGCGCGAGGTGGTGTTCACGAAGACCCACCAGGTGGCGCCGACGGCCCAGTACCAGCGCTCTGCGGAGACCAGCTGGCCCACGACGAGGGCGAAGCCCGCGCCGGCGGTCGCCTGGACCGCCTGGCGGGTGGTCACACGGGACAGTCCGGTGCCGCCGGGGGCGGCAGGTACCGGCGCAGGGGGCAGGCGGCGCTCGTAGCACCACAGGCCAAAGCGGACACCGGCGGCGACGAGCAGGGACAGCAGGACGGCCGCGTACAGCTCGGGGAGGTGGCGCGGGGTCGCCTGGAGGAACTGCGCCACGAAGTACGTCATGAAGGCGAACACGCCGAGGCTGTGACCGCGCGGGCCCCACCGGCGGGCGTACACCCCGGCGCCGACGACGGCGAGGAAGGCGAGGTCGCGGGCGAGCGGCTGGTCGTGCAGTTCGGCGGCGGCGACGAGCACGGGCAGCCCCACGACCGGCAGCAGCGCGGTGGTGACCGCCTGGCCGCGGACCGTGGAGTCGGTGACGGTGAACAGGGCGAGCAGCGCGGCGAGGCCGCCGGTGACGGCGCCGACGAGGGAATGGCCGGCGAGTCCGCAGACCACGACGGCGAGACCGATGCCGAGCACGGCGCGCACGGCGAAGCGCAGCCGCACGCGGCCCGGGTCCGGCGCCACGAACACCCTCTTCAGCACTGCCTACCGCCCCCTGATCAGACATGGCACGAAAAAGGCGCCGCGGAGGTCCGCAGCGCCATCGACGGGTTCATTGCAGCATCCACCCATCTGCTGGCTCAAGTCGTCTCCCATATGCTGGGCCATTGGCATAGACATTTCGGACCCCGTCCGCCCACCGGCGGGCCAACGGTTCAGACGCGACAGGCGCGAGGAGGACGGCCCCATGGCCGTGGACGAGCTGGACACCCGGATCCTGCGGCTCCTGCTGGAGCAGCCGCGCACCAGCGTGCGCGAGTACGCCCGCATCCTCGGGGTGGCCCGCGGCACCCTCCAGGCGCGCCTGGACCGGCTGGAGCGGAACGGGGTGATCACCGGCACCGGGCCCGCCCTCTCCCCCGCCGCGCTCGGCCATCCAGTGCTGGCGTTCGTGCACATCGAGGTGACCCAGGGCCACCTCGACGACGTGGGCGACGCGCTGGCGGCCGTGCCCGAGATCGTGGAGGCGTTCTCGATCACGGGCGGCGGGGATCTGCTGACCCGGGTGGTGGCGCGGGACAACGCCCATCTGGAGGACGTGATCCAGAAGCTGATCAGCCTGCCCGGCGTGGTGCGCACCCGGACCGAGGTGGCACTGCGCGAGCGGGTCCCGCACCGGCTGCTGCCGCTGGTGGAGTCGATGGGCCGTACGGCACGTAAGTGACGCTTGGCATGCTGGATCCCATGAGCAGGCTCGGCGGCATCTCGGTCATCTTCGATCTCGACGGAACACTCGTGGACAGCGAGCCGAACTACTACGAGGCGGGCCGGCTGACCCTCGCCGAGCATGGCGTGCCGGACTTCACCTGGGCCGATCACGAGGCCTACGTCGGCATCAGCACCCTGGAGACGGTCACTGGCTGGAAGGCCCGCTACGGGCTCCGGGCCTCCGTCGAGGAGCTGCTCGCCGCGAAGAACCGCCGGTATCTCGAACTCGCCCGCGCCTCCACGCGCGCGTACCCAAAGATGCGCGAGTTCGTCGAGCTGCTGGCCGCCGAGGGCGTGCCGATGGCCGTGGCGTCGGGATCCTCACCGGAGGCGATCGAGGCGGTGCTGGCGGGTACCGGCCTGGCCGCCCGCTTCGGCACCGTCGTCTCGGCAGACGAGGTCGAACACGGCAAGCCCGCCCCCGACGTCTTCCTGGAGGCCGCCCGCCGGCTGGGCGCCGAGCCCGCCCACTGCGTGGTGCTGGAGGACGCGGCCCCGGGCGCCGCCGCCGCGCACGCGGCCGGCATGCGGTGCATCGCGATCCCGTACGTCGCCGCACACGCCGACGCCCCCGAGTTCGCGACGGCGGGTCTGCTGCTGCGCGGCGGACAGGAGGAGTTCACGGCAGGGGCGGCTTACGCGTGGCTGGCCGGGAGGGCGCACCCGTGAGCCTGACGCGTGGCTGACCAGAGAAGCCCCCTGACCCTCACGCGTCCCGAACCCCCTCACGCGTGGCCGGAACTGGCCCCTCCAGACCCGTTGACCCCCAGCCGCCCCGTTCCTATCGTCTGGTCGACCATCCGCACATTGTTCGATATATCGACCGGCGCAGAGGAGCAACCCCATGGCACCGCCCCTCTCCAGACGATCCCTTCTCCGGGCCGCGGCCCTGGCCTCGGCCGTACCCGCGTCCTCCCTCTCCCCCACGGCCGCCTCGGCGGCACCCACCGGCTCGGCGACGCTCCCCGCACCGGACGCCTGGACGGTACGGCCCTTCCCGCTCGATCAAGTCGCCCTGCGCGACGGCCTTTTCGCCGACAAGCGCGAGCTGATGCTGGATCACGCACGCGGTTACGACGTGCACCGGCTGCTCCAGGTCTTCCGCGCCAACGCCGGTCTGCCCACGGGTGACGCGGTGGCTCCGGGCGGCTGGGAGGGCCTCGACGGGGAGGCCAACGGCAACCTGCGCGGCCACTACACCGGGCATTTCATGACCATGCTCGCCCAGGCCTGGGCCGGCACCGGCGAGCAGGTCTTCGCCGACCGGCTGCGCACGATGATCGGCGCGCTGACCGAGGTGCGCGCGGCGCTCCGCGAGGACCCCGCGGTGACCGTGGCGGAGGGGCGGTTCGGCACGGCGGTCGAGCAGATCCGCGGCTCGTACCAGTACGTCGACCTGCCGTCCGGCACCCTCGGCGGCGTCCGAGCCGTCACTCTGTCCGCCTGGGTGAAGCCCGCCCACGACGGCGCCTGGGCCCGGGTGTTCGACTTCGGCGACAACACCACGCGCTATCTGTACCTGGCCGCCCGCAACGCCGAAGGCGTTCCCCGCTTCGCCCTCACGACCGACGGTCCGGGCGCAGAGCAGGGCGTGAACGGCACCGCGGCACTCCCGCTGAACCAGTGGAGCCACCTCGCCGTCACCCTCGCCGACGGCACCGGCGTCCTGTACGTCAACGGCACCGAGGTCGCCCGCAACACCGCGATGACCCTCACCCCGGCCGCCCTCGGCACCCCGGCCAACAACTGGCTGGGCCGCTCCAACTACCCCGCCGACCCCGTCTTCGCGGGCGCCTTCGACGAGTTCAACGTCTGGTCGCGGGCCCTGACCGGCGCCGAGATCGCCGCTCTGCGGGACAGCCGCGCCGCCGACAGCCCGGCCGGAAGCGGCGACCTGGCCTCGTACGCCTTCGACGAGACCTCCGACGGGACCTTCGCGGACGGCTCCGGCCACGGCCGTACCGCCACCCTGCGCCGCACCTGGGGCGGGCCGAGCCATCCGGGGTTCCTCGCCGCCTATCCGGAGACGCAGTTCATCGATCTGGAGTCCCGGACCAGCAGCGACTACACGAAGGTGTGGGCGCCGTACTACACCGCGCACAAGATCCTCAGGGGTCTGCTGGACGCCCACCTCGCCACCGGCGACGACCGCGCGCTCGACCTCGCCTCGGGGATGGGCGACTGGATGCACTCACGGCTGTCGAAGCTGCCCGGGTCCACCCTGCAACGCATGTGGGGACTGTTCTCCAGCGGTGAGTTCGGCGGCATCGTCGAGGCGATCTGCGATCTGCACGCCCTCACCGGCAGGCCCGAACACCTCGCGCTGGCCCGGCTGTTCGACCTCGACCGGCTCATCGACTCCTGCGCCGCCGACACCGACATCCTCGACGGCCTCCACGCCAACCAGCACATCCCGGTCTTCACCGGGTACCTGAGGCTGTACGACGCGACCGGCGAGCGGCGCTACCTCGACGCGGCCCGCAACTTCTGGGGGATGGTCGTCCCGCATCGTATGTACGGCATCGGCGGCACCAGCACCGGCGAGTTCTGGAAGGCCCGGGATGTCATCGCGGGGACCATCAGCGCCACCACGGCCGAGACGTGCTGCGCGTACAACATGCTGAAACTGAGCCGGACGCTGTTCTTCCACGAGCAACGCCCCGAGTACATGGACTACTACGAGCGGGCGCTGTTCAACCAGGTGCTCGGCTCCAAGCAGGACCGGCCCGACGCGGAGAAGCCGCTCGTCACCTACTTCATCGGGCTCACCCCCGGCCATGTCCGGGACTACACGCCGAAGCAGGGCACGACCTGCTGCGAGGGCACCGGCATGGAGAGCGCCACCAAGTACCAGGACTCGGTGTACTTCGCGGAGGCCGACGGCAGCGCGCTGTACGTCAATCTCTACAGTTCGTCCGAACTGACCTGGGCGGAAAAGGGTGTGACGGTCACTCAGGCCACGGCCTTCCCGCGCGAGCAGGGGACCACGTTGACCGTCGCGGGCGGCAGCGCCTCCTTCGAGCTGCGGCTGCGGGTGCCGTCGTGGGCCGTGGCGGGGTTCCGGGTGACGGTCAACGGGCGTGCGGTGAGCGGGACTCCGGTGCCGGGCCGCTACTTCGGGGTGTCGCGCACCTGGCGGAGCGGGGACACGGTGCGGATCTCCATGCCCTTCCGGCTCCGCGTGGAGAAGGCGCTGGACGACCCCTCGCTCCAGACGCTGTTCCTCGGCCCGGTGAACCTGGTCGGCCGGAACTCCTCGACGGAGTACCTGCGGTTGGGCCTGTACCGCAACGCGGGCCTCTCCGGAGACCTGCTGCCCTCACTCACCCCGGTGTCCGGCAAGCCGCTCCATTTCACCCTGGACGGCACGGAGTTCGCCCCCTTCCACGAAGGGACGGAGGATCCCACCCACGCCTACTTCCGGCGCGTGGAGCCACGGGTGGTGTTCGGGGGTGTGGACTCGGGTGTCGCCAACCCTGCCCGCTCCGACGGCACGACGCTGCTGGACGAGGTCTGGGCGGGGGCTCCGTTCGGCGGCAAGGGGGCTCTCGTGGCGCGGGTGCGGGCGACTGTGGACGCCTGGGTGGCGGAGGGGCTGCTCGGCGCGGCCGACGGGCGGGCGGTGGCGGCGACGGCGCGGCGGGCCGGGTACGCGCCCTGAGCCCCAGGTCGTGTCCGCGAGGTCCGCCCGACGCCCGGCGCCTAGCGGTAGTCGGGGTTGGGCGCGTCCAGCCGGCAGCCCGCGTCCCACTCGGAGCGCTGGTTGCCGTGGGCGGGGATCCCTCCGTTGCGCTTGAGCAGGGCTGCCATGTGCATCAGGTTCCAGGTCATGAAGGTGGTGTTGCGGTTGGTGAAGTCGTTCTCCGGACCGCCCGAGCCGGGGTCGAGGTACGACGGCCCCGGTCCGGCGGGGCCGATCCAGCCCGCGTCGGCCTGGGGCGGGATGGTGTAGCCGAGGTGCTGGAGGCTGTAGAGGATGTTCATCGCGCAGTGCTTCACGCCGTCCTCGTTGCCGGTGATCAGACAGCCACCGACGCGTCCGTAATAGGCGTACTGGCCCGCCTCGTTGAGCAGCCCCGAGGCGCCGTACAGCCGCTCGATGACCTTCTTGGTGACCGAGCTGTTGTCGCCGAGCCAGATGGGTCCGGCGATGACCAGGATGTCGGCCGCCATCACCTGCTCCTGGATCCGGGGCCAGGCGTCGGTGGCGAAGCCGTGCTCGGTCATGTCGGGGTAGACGCCGGGCGCGATGTCGTGGTCGACGGCCCGGACGACCTCCGTGCTCACCCCACGCGAGTCCATGATCGACCGGCTCTTGTCGATCAGGCCCTGGGTGTGGCTGAGCTGCGGTGAGGGCTTGAGCGTGCAGTTGATGTACAGAGCACGCAGATCGTCGAAGCGGTAGGCGTCGGTGGCGGCTGCGGTCATCACGGGCTCCTTCGCGCGGAGGTGGTTCCGACAGCAGCCTCTCGCTCGGGGGCGGTCCTGTCGCGCGAGCTCACCCGGACGGAGTGGTCTAGGAGCGGCGGCGGGGCTTGCCGCGGCGGCCGGGGGCGGCCTTCTTGCCCGGTGCGGGCTTGCGGCCGGGCTGCTCCTGGCCCTTGGGCCGAGCTTTCGCCCTGGGCTTGGCCTTCGACTGGTCCTTCGCCTTGGCTTTCGGCTCGTCCTGGGGCTTGGCGCGGCCCCGGGTGCTGTTGACGGTGCGGCCGCGGACCACGCCGATGAAGTCGTCGACGAGGTCGGTCGTGGCCTCCTCCGGCCAGCACAGGGCGACGCCGGACTGGGGGGCGTCGACCAGGGTGCGGTAGGTGAGGTCCTTGCGGTGGTGCAGGCGGGCCAGGGACTGCGGCACGATCAGCAGGCCCACGTTCGCGGCGACCAGCTCGATCGCGTCCTCGGTCGTGGCGGGCCGTTCGAAGCCGGGCTCCCCCGGCGGTCGCTCCCAGCCGAGGACGTCGTCCAGCGGGTGGAAGACGACCTCGTCGGCCAGATCCTCCGCGGTGACCTCGTCGACGGCCGCGACGGCGTGCTCCTTGGGCACCACGACCACGGTGGTCTCGGTGTAGAGGGGGATCGCGCTGAAGTACGTACGGTCCACCGGCAGCCGGACCAGTCCGGCGTCCGCGCGGCCCTCCCGCAGCGCCTGCGGGGCCTCGGCCGCGGTGACCGGGACCAGGTCGAGGGGGGTCTCCGGGTAGCGCTCCTGCCAGATCCGCGCCCACTTCGCCGGGGTGGCCCCGGGCACGTAGGCGAGCCGGAAGGTCTGGGGTGCTGCCGAGCCTGTCACCTGGCCAGGTTACCGGCCGTGGTCGGGACAGGTGTCACCGGTCGATACCCTGGAGGCATGACGCAGCACCGGAGCACCCAGACGATGAAGCCCGCGACCGCGGCCAAGAAGCTGGGTGTGTACCTCGACGCCACCCCCGCAGAGTTCCGTGAGGGTGTCGTCTCGCGCGCCGAGCTGAACGCGCTCCAGGCCGACCCGCCGGAGTGGCTGCGCGAGCTGCGCCGCAACGGTCCGCACCCCCGGCCGGTCGTGGCCGCGAAGCTCGGGGTGTCCATCTCGGGCCTGGCCCGCGGCGGCATCACCGAGCCGCTCACCACGGAACAGATCGAGGAGCTGAAGCGGGAGCAGCCCGAGTGGCTGCAGAAGGAACGCGCCACCCAGGCCGAGGTCCGCAAGGAGGCGGCGCGGGTGAAGGCGAAGCAGACCGAGCGCGCGGCACGCGACGACGCCTGACCCGTCCGTCGCCCGGTCCCGGCGAAACCCGAATGCGGACAGGCGTACGACCCTGGGATCATCCCTCGCATGTCGTACCGCCTGGAACCGCTGGTCGTCCGTCACACGCTCCGCCTGCCCGCACCCGCCGGTCCCTCGGGACAGGGGGCCGCGGCCGCGCGGCAGTTCGACGCTGCCCTGATGCAGGTCGGCTTCAAGCTCTCGGCCGAACTGCTCGCCCGGCTCTCGGAGTTGTCCGAGGAGACGGTCGTGGACACCGCCGTGCGCACGCTGCCCGTGGTCCGCGAACTGGTCGGCGACCACGTCCGGCACAACGCGTACTTCATCGACTTCCCGGCCAACATGCCGGACACCGTGGACTTTTGGCGGGACTGCGTCCTCAAGGCCCTCGCCGACGAGAAGGTACGGCCCGGCATCCTCACCCAGTTGAGCGCGGGCGTCCTGAACCTGCTGACGCTGCCCGCCTACGGCCGCTACCACCACTCGTACGAGGAACTGCTCGCCGCGCACGAGGAGTTGATCGCCGCCGCCGGTGACCGGGTGACCGTGCTGCACCTGGGCGGGCAGCTCGACGAGGAGGTCCGCGCGCTGTACCTGGCGCTCGCCGGGTCGGTCACGCCGCTGGGCGACGAGCATCTCGCCGATCTCGCGGTACTGGCCGAGGCGTGCGCCGACGGGCCGCAGCCCGAGGCGATCCCGGTGCGGGAGAACCGCGCCGTGGTCAACCGGGCCCGGCTGGCGGCGGGCGCCGCGCCGCTGCTGGACACGGTGACGGATGTACTGCGGCTGGCCTGCGCGCTGTCCGACGGCGATGTCACGCTCCAGGAGCCCACCAGGTTCCTCTCACTGTCCCGTCCGGTGCGCCGGGCGCTGCTCGCGGGGCTGGACGCCCTGGTCGCCGACGCGCCGGGCAAGCTGGCCGATGTCCTGGTGCACCGCGAGGAGTTCAAGCGGCTCGGGGAGCGGCTGCACCCGCACGAGTACCCGCGGTGGCCGCACGCGGCCGAGGTGTTCGCGGTGGCGCGCGGCGAGCGCAAGGCCCCGTCGTTCACCGGCCGGGTGGAGGCGCTGCTCGACGCGGGCGAGGTCGCCGAGGCCGCCGCGCTGCTGCAGCACGCGCCCGGTCGACTGTTCCGGTCCTTGGACCGGCTGCTGCGCACCTGCGGGACGCGGGAGGAGCGGGACGCCGTGGTGGCCGCCGCCGAGGCGGTCGCGCCCGAGGTCGCGGGGCGCGTACTGCTGTCGGTGCGGGAGCACCTGCACAACAGGGCCGAAGCAACAGGTGCGCGCCGGGTGTTCATCAACCGGCGTGGCCGGGCCTGGGTGACGGACCCGCTGCGCACGCCGCTGCCGGAGCCCGAGCGCGCGCGGCTGATCGAGCTCCTCGATGCCGAGATCGGCCGGCGGCTGCCGGAGCCGGGGGAACTGTTCGTCGACCCGGACGTGCTGGATGTGGCGCTGCCGCTCAGCGGGCGGGCCACGGCGGCCGGGCTCGGTGTGCTGCCGCGCGGTTCCCTCTCGCCGGTCGAGGGCGAGCTGCTGCGGTTCTTCGTGTACTGGAAGGAGCGCAACCGCCCCACGGACTACGACCTGTCGGCCCTGATGCTGGACGAGAAGTACGCGACGGCGGGGTGGCTGTCGTACACCAACCTCACGGAGGTGGAGGGCGAGCACTCCGGTGACATCACCGAAGCGCCCTATGGGGCCTCGGAGTTCATCAACCTGCGGCTGGGGGCGGTGCGCGGCGCGTTCGTCGTGCCGCAGGTCAACATCTACTCCGGTGAGGGCTTCGAGGAGGTCGAGGAGTCGTTCTTCGGGTTCATGCTGCGTGAGGGTGAGCAGAAGGGGCGGCCGTTCGAGCCGCGGACCGTGCGGATGAAGTCGGAGCTGCGCGGCCCCGGCCGGGTGGCGCTGCCGCTGGCCTTCCTGCGCGGGACGGACGGGCGGTGGCGGGCGAAGTGGCTGCACCTGTATCTGCACGGCTCGCCGTCGGCCAACCGGGTCGAGGGGAACCGGGTGTCGGTGGCGACCCTGCTGCGGGGCATCGTCGAGCGCGAGCAGGTGACGGTGCGGTACCTGGTGGAGCTGATGGCCGCCGATTCCGTGACCGTGTGGGACGGCGGGGAGTTCCCGGACCGTCCGGTCACCTGGATCGGGCTCCAGCGGCCCGAGGGGCTGCACCCTCGGTCCCGGATCGTGACGGTGGAAAATCTGCGCGACCTGATCCCGGAGTGACTGGTAGCGTAAGGCGCGGCGAGGCCATGAGGGGGCTTCCTTCTATCCTCCGCAGCAGCGGATTCCTGAGCTAGTCCTCTCGCTCTCCTCGCCCTCGACGTGGAGAACCCCGGCCGTCCGCCGTACGGACAGCCGGGGTTCTTCCTTTCAGCTGTCGAAGTCCACCGTCAGCGTCTCGGATACCGGGTACGACTGGCAGGTGAGCACATAGCCCGCCTCCACCTCGGCCTCTTCGAGGGCGAAGTTGCGGCGCATGTCGGCCTTGCCGTCGGTGACCAGGGCGCGGCAGGTGCCGCAGACGCCGCCCTTGCAGGCGAACGGCAGGTCGGGGCGGCTGCGTTGGGCGCCGTCCAGGATGCTGCTCTCCCTCGGCAGGGCGGAGGTGGTGGTGCGGCCGTCGAGGACGACGGTGACCTGGCTGACGGGGCCGGTGGGTCCGGCCTCCGTGTGGTGCACCTCGCGCACGGGCTCGTCGTCGGCGTAGAACAGTTCCTGGTGGACGCGGTCGGCGGGAACGCCGAGCCCTTCGAGGACGCGCTGCGCGTCGCGGACCATGCCGTGCGGGCCGCACAGCCACCAGTGGTCGGCGGTGCTCACGTCGACCAGGCCGTCGATGAGGGTGGAGAGCCGGTCCGCGTCGAGCCGGCCCGAGAGCACCTCGGCCTCGCGGGGCTCGCGGGAGAGGACGTGGGCGAGCTGGAAGCGGCTCGGGTAGAGGTCCTTGAGGTCGGCCAGTTCGTCGGCGAACATCACCGTGCCGGAGCGGCGGTTGCCGTAGAAAAGGGTGACCCGGGAGCGGGAGTCGGCGGCCAGCACGGACTCGGCGATGGAGATCATCGGGGTGATGCCGGAACCCGCGGCGATCAGCACATGGTGGCCGGGGACGGTCAGGTCCGGGGTGAAGTTGCCGGTGGGGGCCATGACTTCGACGGTGTCGCCGGGGCGCAGTTCGTTGACGAGCCAGGAGGAGAACAGGCCGCCGGGCACCACCCGGACGCCGATGCGCGGGGCCGATCCGACCGGGGTGCAGATCGAGTACGAGCGGCGCTCGTCGCGGCCGTCGATCTCGCGCCGCAGGGTCAGCGACTGACCCGGCTCGAAGGCGAACTCCTCGGCCAGCTCGGGCGGGATCTCGAAGCCGACGGCGGCGGCGTCCTCGCACAGCGGGCGCACCTCGGCGACCCGCAGCGCGTGGAAGACCGGGCGGCGGCGCGGGCGCGGCTTCACGGCCTCGGCGGGGGCGGTCGGGGCCATCAGATCTCCTTGACGTACTCGAACGGCTCGCGGCAGGCGCGGCAGCGCCAGAGCGCCTTGCAGGAGGTGGCGGCGAACCGGGAGGTCTCCTCGGTGTCCGCCGAGCCGCACCGCGGGCAGGGCACCTCGCGCCGGGTCGGCGACAGGGTGAGCGGCACGGGGCCGCGCGGGGCCGCGGCGGGCGGGGCGATGCCGTGCTCGGCGAGCTTGCGGCGGCCCTCGGGGGTGATCCAGTCGCTGGTCCACGGCGGGTTCAGGACGGTGCGGATCTCCACGCGCTCGTACCCGGCCTCCCGCAGCCGGGCGGCGACGTCGGCGCGCATCTCGGCCATGGCGGGGCAGCCCGAGTAGGTGGGGGTGAGCGCGGCGACGACGGTGCCGTCCTCGGTGAGCGTCACGTCCCGCAGGACGCCCAGGTCGGCGAGGGTGAGCATGGGCAGCTCGGGGTCCGGCACGCTCTCGGCGATCTCCCGGGCGTGCCGCGCGTCGAGCTGGAGGGTCACCATGTCGCCCCCGGGGTGGCGCGAGCGACGCCCTGCAGCTCCGCAAGGAGCGGGGCGAGGTGCTCGGTGTGCTCGCCGGCCCGGCCGGAGCCGGAGGACGGGCGGTAGGCGGGCATGGGCAGCCCGGCCTCCTCGGTCACCTGGCGCAGTACGGCGACGACCTCGTCGCGTACGTCGCAGGCGGTGAACAGCTCGCCGAGGTAGGGCGCGACCTTGTCGAGGGCCTTGCGCATCCGGGTGTGGGACTCCTCGGTGCCGTCGCCGAGGCGGACCGCCCACTCGGCGGCGTACTGCCGGTGGTAGGTCAGCTCCTTGGCGCCCTTGGCGGCGACGGCGGCCAGCACCGGGTCGGGGTGGCCCAGCAGCCGTTCGAACTGGGCGAGCCGCCAGGAGGACAGGACCAGGAGCCTGACAACACAGAACGCGAAGTCCCCGCGCGGGAGTTCGGCGAGCCGTACGTTGCGGAAGTCGGCGGCGTCGCGGAAGTAGGCGTAGGCGTCCTCGTCGCGGCCGGTGCCGTCGACCTGGCCCGCGCGGGAGTACAGCAGACGGGCCTGGCCGAGCAGGTCGAGGCCGATGTTGGCGAGCGCGACCTCCTCCTCCAGCTCGGGGGCGCGGGTGACCCACTCGGCGAGGCGCTGCGCGGAGACCAGCGCGTCGTCGCCCAGGGCGACGCAGAGAGCGGCCAGTTCCCCGGCGTCGACGGTGTCGGGCACGGTGGTGTCGACGCCGTGCAGGGGGTCCTCGAAGCCGGTGCCGTAGGCCCAGCGGGTGTCGTCCTCGTGGCCCTCGGCGAGGGTCATGTAGACGTGGTCCTCACTCATCCCCGGCTCCTAAATGTGCGGGACATCGTCGGGGATGTCGTAGAACGTCGGGTGGCGGTAGACCTTGTCCGCGCTGGGGGCGAAGAAGGGGTCCTTCTCGTCGCGCGTGGAGGCGGCGATGTGCTCGGAGCGCACCACCCAGATCGACACGCCCTCGTTGCGCCGGGTGTACAGGTCGCGGGCGTGGGTGAGGGCCATCTGGTCGTCGGCGGCGTGCAGCGAGCCCACGTGGACGTGGTTCAGGCCGCGCTTGCCGCGTACGAACACCTCGTACAGGGGCCAGGTCTCTTTGCTCATGCCGCCGGTTCCTTCCGGGCCCGCTTGGCCGCGTGGGCGGTGGCCGCCTCGCGCACCCAGGCGCCTTCCTCGTGGGCGCTTCTGCGCCGTTCCATCCGCTGGGCGTTGCAGGGTCCGTCGCCCTTGATGACCCGCATCAGCTCGTCCCAGTCCGGGGTGCCGAAATCGTGCCGGCCCCGCTCGGGGTTCCACTTCAGCTCCGGGTCGGGGAGCGTCACGCCGAGCTTCTCGGCCTGCGGGACGGTCATGTCGACGAAGCGCTGGCGCAGTTCGTCGTTGCTGTGCCGCTTGATCTTCCAGGCCATGGACTGCGCGGAGTTCGGGGAGGCGTCGTCGGGCGGGCCGAACATCATCAGCGACGGCCACCACCAGCGGTTCACCGCGTCCTGGACCATGGCGCGCTGCTCGTCGGTGCCGCGCATCATCGTCATCAGCAGTTCGTAGCCCTGCCGCTGGTGGAAGGACTCCTCCTTGCAGATGCGGACCATGGCGCGCGCGTAGGGGCCGTAGGAGCTGCGGCACAGCGGGACCTGGTTGCAGATCGCGGCGCCGTCCACGAACCAGCCGATGACGCCGACGTCGGCGAAGCTGAGCGTGGGGTAGTTGAAGATCGAGGAGTACTTCTGGCGGCCCTCGATCAGGCGGTCGGTGAGCTCCGCCCGGTCCACGCCGAGGGTCTCGGCCGCCGAGTACAGGTACAGGCCGTGTCCGGCCTCGTCCTGCACCTTGGCGAAGAGGATCGCCTTGCGGCGCAGCGACGGTGCGCGGGTGATCCACTCGCCCTCGGGCTGCATCCCGATGATCTCCGAGTGGGCGTGCTGCGCGATCTGCCGGACGAGGGTCTTGCGGTAGCCCTCGGGCATCCAGTCGCGCGGCTCGATGCGCTGGTCGTGCGCGATCGTCGCGTCGAAGTGCGCCTGGAGCTCCTCGGGCGACCCGGGCGACTCGGGGGGCGAGTCCTCGGCGAGGCGTGTCGTGGTCATCTGCACCAGCTTCCCAACCGACCATTCGTTCGGCTCCCAGTGTGACGTGTTTCGGCGCCCCGGGCAAGACCCCAGCGGTCCCGGGACCGCCCTTGACAGGCCCTTGCGCGGCTGATTGTTTGGCCGGGAGCCAAATGCGGACCGAATGGTCGGTTGGGACTGAGGTGGTGGAGATGACCACGGCACACCCCGCGGAGGCGATGTTCGCCGCGGACGAGGCCTCGCGGAGTCTGGGGATCGAGTTCCTGGAGCACGGCACGGGCTGGGCCGAGCTGCGGATGACGGTGACGCCGGCGATGGTCAACGGGCACGGCATCGCCCACGGCGGCTATGTCTTCCTGCTCGCCGACACCGCCTTCGCCTGTGCCTGCAACAGCCACGGCCCGGTGACGGTCGCGGCGGGCGCCGACATCACCTTCGTCGCCCCGGCCCGCGCGGGCGACGTCCTGGTGGCCCGCGCCGAGGAGCGGACGCGGTTCGGCCGCAGTGGTATCTACGACGTGAGCGTCCGGCGCGGTGACGAGGTCATAGCGGAGTTCCGCGGCCGCAGCCGCAGCGTCGGCCGCGGAACCGGTGACGCGCCGAAGGAGTCGCGATGAGCAACCTGGGTGAGCCCCTGCCCCACGACCTGCTGGACGACGGCGAGCGGATGAGCCGCGAGCAGCTCAGGGAGCTCCAACTGGACCGGCTGCGCGCCACGTTGCGGCACGCCTACGACAACGTGGAGCTGTACCGCAAGAAGTTCGACGCGGCCGGGGTGACCCCGGAGGACTGCCGCACCCTGGAGGACCTCGCCCGGTTCCCCTTCACCACCAAGGCCGACCTGCGCGACACCTACCCCTTCGGCATGTTCGCGGTCCCCATGTCCGAGGTGCGGCGCGTGCACGCCTCCAGCGGGACCACGGGCCGCCCCACGGTCGTCGGGTACACCGAGAACGACATCTCGACGTGGTCGGACGTGGTCGCCCGCTCGATCCGCGCGGCCGGCGGCCGTCCCGGCCACAAGGTGCACATCTCCTACGGCTACGGCCTGTTCACCGGCGGCCTGGGCGCCCACTACGGCGCCGAGCGCGCCGGATGCACGGTGATCCCGGCCTCCGGCGGGATGACGGCCCGGCAGGTGCAGATCATCCAGGACTTCCGGCCCGAGATCATCATGGTCACGCCGTCCTACATGCTCACCCTGCTCGACGAGTTCGAGAAGCAGGGGGTGGATCCGCGGGACACCTCGCTCAGGGTCGGCATCTTCGGGGCCGAGCCGTGGACGGAGGAAATGCGCCGCGAGATCGAGGAGCGCACCGGGATCCACGCCGTGGACATCTACGGCCTGTCCGAGGTGATCGGTCCGGGCGTGGCGCAGGAGTGCGTGGAGACCAAGGACGGTCTGCACATCTGGGAGGACCACTTCTTCCCGGAGATCGTCGACCCGGTCACCGACGAGATCATGCCGGAGGGCGAGGAGGGCGAGATCGTGTTCACTTCGCTCACCAAGGAGGCCCTGCCGATCATCCGCTACCGCACCCGTGATCTGACCCGGCTGCTGCCGGGCACCGCGCGGCCGGCGTTCCGGCGGATGCAGAAGGTCACCGGACGCTGCGACGACATGATCATCCTGCGCGGGGTGAATGTGTTCCCCACGCAGATCGAGGAGATCGTGCTGCGCACGCCCGCCGTCGCCCCGCACTTCCAGATCCAGCTCACCCGGCGCGGCCGGATGGACCACCTCACCGTCCGGGTGGAGAGCCGCCCCGGCGCGAACCCCGAGCAGCGCGAGGCGGCCGCGCGGGCCATCGCGCAGGGCGTGAAGGACGGCGTCGGTGTCAGCGTGGACGTGGAGATCGTCGAACCGGAGACCCTGGAGCGCTCGCTCGGCAAGCTGAAGCGGGTCAAGGACCTCCGCGAGCCGTAGGTCAGCCCGTACGGCCCTCGATCCGGGCGACGTGCGCCACGTTCTGCCGGTCCTCGGCGTCCTCGCTCGCCCCGGCCGCGAACCAGGCGTCGAGGATCTCCTTCAGCAGCGGCCCGGAGGTCAGCCGCAGACTGAGGGCGAGCACATTGGCGTCGTTCCAGCGGCGCGCGCCGTCCGCCGTGTACGCGTCCGTGCACAGGGCGGCGCGCACACCGGGCACCTTGTTCGCGGCGATGGAAGCGCCGGTGCCGGTCCAGCAGCAGACCACGCCCATGTCGGCGCGTCCGTCGGCGACCTCGCGGGCCGCGGCCTCGGAGCACACCGCCCACTGGGGGTCCGCGCCCGGCCGCAGCGCCCCGTGCGGCACGGTCTCGTGGCCGCGCCGCTGAAGTTCCTCAAGGAGGAGGCGGGCGACGGGTTCGTCCATGTCGGAGGAGACGGAGATCCGCATGCCTCGCAGCCTACTCAGCCGACTTTCGTGATCCACGCCACAAGCTGTCACAGGGTTCGTCCGCGCGGTGTCTTGAGGCCGACACCTTGATGCGGAGGAGACACCATGACTGCCCACGCGCACGTGATCGTGATCGGCGGCGGCTTCGCGGGCGTGATGGCCGCGAACCGGCTGACGCAGCACCCCGAACTGACCGTGACCGTGATCAACTCCCGCCCGGTCTTCGTCCCCCGGCTCCGGCTGCACCAACTGGTGGGCGGCGCCGACGACGTGCTCGTCGACTACCACGAGGTCCTGGCCGACCGCGTCCGGCTCCTCGTCGACCACGTGACCCGGATCGACGCGGCCGGGCGCGCGGTCGAACTCGCCGACGGCAGCCGCCTCGACTACGACTACCTCGTCTACGCCGTGGGCAGCGGCGGGGCCGAACCGCGGGTGCCCGGCGCCGGGTTCACCCACGCCGTGGCCACTCTGGAGGCGGCGCGGGACCTGCGCTCGCGCCTCGACGACACCCCGGGGACCGCCGCGGTGACGGTGGTCGGTGGCGGCCCGACCGGTATCGAGACCGCCGGTGAACTGGCCGAGCGCGGACGCCGGGTCACCCTGCTGTGCGGCGGCCCGCTCGGCCCGTACCTGCACCCGCGTGCCCGTCGTACGGCGGCCCGGCGGCTGGCCCGGCTCGGCGTGACCGTGCTCGACGGCCCGGGGACCAAGGTGACGCGGGTGGAGCGGGACGCCGTGCACCTCGCCGACGGGCGCGTGCTGCCGAGCGAGGTCACCGTGTGGACCGCCGGGTTCGGGGTGCCGGACCTGGCCGCGCGCAGCGGCCTGACCACCGACTCGGCGGGCCGCCTGCTCACCGACGAGACCCTGACCTGCGTGGACGACGAGCGCATCGTGGCGGCCGGGGACTCGGCGGCGCCGTCCGACCTGCCCTTCCGGATGAGCGCCTACGCGGCCGGATGCCTGGGCGCCCACGCCGCGGACACCGTCCTCCACCGGCTCGCCGGGCAGCGGGCCGAGCCCCTCGACCTGTCGTTCAACGCCATGTGCGTCAGCATCGGCAGCGGCGCGGGCATCTTCCAGCTCGCCCGCAAGGACGACACCGCCAGGCGCCTGTACGTCAGCGGCCGCGCGGGCGCGAAGCTCAAGGGGCTGACCTACACCTTCAGCGTCAAGCACCTGGTGAAGGAGGCCCACAGGCCCGGCTCGCACCACTGGCCGAAGGGCGAGCACCGCCGCGAGGTCCTGCGGAGCCGGCCCGCGCAGGCTCCGGTGGCCCAGCCGTGACGGTGCCCAACCGTGACGGTCGCCCAGCCGTGACGGTCGCCCAGCCGTGACGTACGGACCCTTTCGGGTGCCCAGGGCTGGCGCCGCGCCGCCGCACCGCCGGAGGCTGGTCGCATGGCGACCTCCGCATACCGCAGCGCGACGCTGGCCCTGAGCAAGGGGGGCGCCTCGCTCGTGGACCTCCTGGTGGACGCCCCGGAGGTCCGGGTCGTCGTCACCGGCCCGGGCATGCTCTACGACCACCTGGTCCTGCTGACCACCCTCACCCCCGCCGACGGCTGCAACGCGCACCGCGTCAAGGAGCTGGCCGCCTCGCTGGAGGGCACCGTGCACTGCGGCGCGGTCGGAGTGCACCCGGCGGAGATCTCGGTCACCCCGTACCGGGCCGGGGTACTGCTCCGGATCGGGCTCGGCCCGGCGAACATGTACCAGAGCACGCTGGTCCTGCGGACCCATACGGACGAGACCTTCCGGGAACTGCTCACCCGGCTGCTGTCGGACGATCCCGAGCGCCCCTTCTTCGCCGGTCTGCACGGCGTTCCCGCCACCGGCCACCTGGAGCACCACCACTCCACCGGTGGCGGCGGCCACGACCACCACGGCCGGCAGGGAGGCAGCGGGCATGGACATCCGTAGGAGCGCCGTCGACCTGACCGGACCGGAGCGTGAGGCGTTCCTGGAGGCGGTCATCCGGCTCAAGCACCGGCCGGCCCCCGCCGGGCCCGCGGGAGCGAGCGTCTACGACCAGTTCGTCGCCCTGCACCGCGCGGTCATGTCGGTCCGGCCGCCGGGGCTCGCGCCCGGGGAGACCGTGAACTTCGCGCACTGGAACATCGGGTTCTGCGCCTGGCACCGCCAGTACGTCCGCGAGTTCGAACGGGCGCTCCAGGCCGAGGTGCCCGGTGTCACCGTCCCCTACTGGGACTGGGCCGACCACCCAGGTGCCGTCGGTGAACTGTTCACCGGCGACTTCCTCGCCTCCCTCGGCACCGGCGCCCCCGCGCCCGTGACCGACGGCGTCCTGCGCAACCCCGTGCCCCCGGCCGAGCGGCCCGCCTGGTGGCCGGCCGACCCGCCCGGGGTGACCGGATTCCCCGTGCACCCGCTGCTGGAGGAGACCTTCGGCACAACCCTCGCCCGCGCCCGCACGGGCGAGCTGTGGCCGCCCGCGCGGACGTCCGTCGCGGTGCTGGAGCAGTACGTCCTCCAGCAGCCGGGCGTCCATCCCTTCTGGTACTTCTGGACCGCCCTGGAGGAGGGGTTCTCAGTGCCGGGCCCGGGCGGGATGCCGGTGTTCGTGCCCACCCACAACTCCGGGCACAACTTCATCGGCGGCCATATGTCCCGGGGCTTCTCGCCCAACGACCCCGTCTTCTGGCTGCACCACGCCAACGTGGACCGGATCTGGGCGAACTGGCAGAACCGGCGGCTCGCCGCGGTCCCGGGCTCCAAGCCGCGCGACCACTACCCGCCGCCGCACGAGGTGTCGCCGTTCAACCTGGAGCCCGCGCCTGCCGGGCACCGTCTGCATGACTGGATGTGGCCGTGGGTGGGCTCGGCGCCCGGCTACGAGGCCGACGTCGACGCCCAGGTGAAGCAGCTCCTGCCGGACTTCTCCGGCGCGGCCCCCGTCACCGTGGAGGACGTGCTGGACACCGGGACGATCGACTCCGTCGGCTACCGCTACGCGCCGCCCGTCTCCTGAGCCGCGCGCAGGCGCAGCGCTTCGCGGGTGGCCTCGACGTCGGTGCCGCGCGGGCGGTTGTGCGGGAGCTTGGCGAGGACGGCGGCCATGCCGCAGGTGTTGGTGAGGGCGGAGAAGACCAGGCCGCCGCCGATACCGGCGGAGAGCAGCTGCCAGGCCGGGTGGACGAAGGCGCCGAGGAGGATGCCCAGGAGGACCAGCGAGCCCGCCGTGAGGCGCACCTGGCGTTCCATGCCCCAGACCGTGCGGGCGGTGCCGGGTTCGGGGTGGTGGTGGAGGTCGTGGCCCTCGGCGGCCCAGGCGCTGGTGCCTCCGGCGAGGGTGGCGGCCTCGATGCCCTCGGCGGCGAGGATGCGGCAGGCGTTCTCGGAGCGGGCGCCGGAGGCGCACACCAGCAGGAGGCCCTCGGTCCCGCGCAGCTCGGGCAGGGCGCCGCGGATGTGGTCGAGCGGGAGGTTGAGGGCGCCGGGCAGGTGACCGGTGGCGTGCTCGCCGGGGGTCCGGACGTCGATCACGGTGAACTCGTGCAGCCGGGCGCGGGCCTGGCCGGGGGTGACGACGACGGGGGTCAGCGGTGCGGTCATGGCAGATGTGATCCTTGTTGTTCGATGTTCGACGTGTTCCCGAACCGGGACGTAGAGTACCCCTAGGGGTATTCATGGAGGAGTGATGGTGGAACTGGACCTCGCGGGTGCCGAGCTGAAGGCCGTGCTGAACCGGCTGCGCCGGGCGCAGGGCCAGATCTCCGGTGTGATCCGGATGATCGAGGAGGGCCGGGACTGCGAGGAGGTCGTCATGCAGCTCGCCGCCGCCTCCCGGGCCCTGGACCGGGCCGGCTTCGCCATCATCGCGACCGGCCTGCAGCAGTGCGTGGCCGACATGGAGGCGGGCCGCAGCAACGGCGAGGACGCGGAACAGATGCGGGCCCGCCTGGAGAAGCTCTTCCTGTCGCTGGCCTGAGCTCCCGGGCCCTCAGAGCAGGGCCTCGGCCAGCATGAAGGCCGACACCGCCAGGAGCGCCACGGCGAACGCCCGTTGCAGGGTGTCCGCGGACGTCCTGGTCGCCAGTCGGCGGCCGTCCCAGGCGGCCAGCATCGCCGCGGCGGCGAACGGGGCCACGAGGGACCAGTCCAGGTCGGCGGTGGTGTCGGCGCGGGCGGTGAGGGCGGTCAGTGAGTTGACCGTGATCACGAGCAGGCTGGTGCCCACCGCGACCCGCATCCGCAGGCCGACGCCCGTCACCAGCGCCGGTACGGCCAGGAAGCCGCCGCCCACCCCGAGCACGCCGGTGACGGCGCCGAGCCCCGCGCCGACCCCGGCCGCGCGCCGGGGCCGTAGCGGACGCTCCCCGATGGCCGGTCCTGGCCGGGCGGCGCGCAGCATGCGGGTGGCGACCACGGCCGCCAGGACCGCGAAGGCGGCCGTGAGCAGGGCGTCGGGGATGCGGGCGGCGAGGGTGCCGCCGAGCAGGGCCGGGACGGCGCCCGCCGCCGCGAAGGCGAGCCCCGCGCGCCAGCGGACCCGCCCGTCGCGGGCGTGCCCGTACAGGGCGGTGGCCGAGGTGAGGACGACGATGACGAGCGACGCGGTGGTGGCCGCCGCCGGGCTGAAGCCCAGCAGGTAGATCAGCGCGGGGACGGCGAGCACGCTGCCGCCGCCCCCGAGAGCACCCAGCGCCAGCCCTACGACGGCCCCGGCGGCCAGGGCGAGGAGCACAGCGGTCACGTCGCGGCGCCGTCCGGTTCCACGGGCAGCCCGGCCCGCGCCCACTCGGTCATCCCGCCGATCACGTCCACCGCGTCGACGCCCAGGCCGGTCAGCAGGTCGGCGGCCCACCGGGAGCGGTTGCCGGAACGGCACAGCAGGACCAGGGGGCGGCACTGTGCCTCGGGCGGCAGCTGGGGCAGGGCCCCCAGCGGCAGGTGCAGCGCCCACGGGACATGGGCCGACTGCCACTCGTCCGTCTCGCGTACGTCCACCAGTAGGGCCGGACCGCCGTTCCGGGTCAGCTCGGCCGCCTCCTGGACGGTGATGCGCCCGGCCATGTCAGCAGGCCCGCACGACGAGACCGGCGCGTTCCGCGGAGTCGAAGGCGTCGTCCACCGCGACGACGCGCCGACCCGCCGCGTCCAGCAGGGACGCGGCGATCGCGGCTCGCATACCGCCGGCGCAGTGCACCCACACCTCACCGTCGGGGACCTCGTCGATCCGGCGGTGCAGGGTGTGCAGGGGGATGTGGACCGAGCCCTCGATGTGTCCGCAGGCCCGCTCGGAGTCGCGCCGTACGTCGAGGACGACCGTGCCCTCGGCCGGGTGGCGGCGGGCCAGTTCGGCGAAATCGGCGCGGGGGAAGGCGGCGGGCGTCTCGTCGGCGCGGACCCAGTCGGCCGGGCCGCCGGTGACCGCGGCGGCGGGCCGGTCGATGCCGACGCGCGTCAGCGCGCGCTGGGCCTCGGCCAGTTGCTCCGCCGACCCGGCGAGCAGGGTCACCGGCCTGCCCCAGGGGATCAGCCAGGCGAGGTACATCGCGAACTGGCCGACGGCCTCGAAGTTGAAGGTGCCCGCGACGTGTCCCTCGGCGAAGGCGACGCGGCTGCGCAGGTCCACCACCCACTCCCCCGCCGCGAGCCGGGCGGCGATCTCGTCGGCGTCGGCGACGGCGGGCGGGGTGAGGTCGAGCGGCCGGGGTCCGGCGGCGTTGAGGGGCCCCATGTGCGTGTAGTAGGCGGGTATGTCGTCGAGGCCCGCAAGGAGTTCGGCGACGAAGGTGTCGACGTCCAGGGTGAGCGCCTCGTTCTGCGCCTTCTCCTTGCCGATCGTCGTGGCGTCGCCCGCGGCCTGCGTCGAGGAGCAGAAGCTGCCGAAGCCGTGGGTGGGCAGCACGGGTGTCTCGTCGGGGAGTTCGGCGGCCAGGCGGTGCGCGGAGGCGTGCTGGGCGCGGGCCAGCCGCTCGGTCAGCCGCGGCTCGACCAGGTCGGGGCGGCCGACGGTGCCGATGAGCAGGGAGCCCCCGGTGAAGGCGGCGACGGCGGTGCCGTGCTCCTCAAGGACGTAGGAGGTGTGGTGCGGGGTGTGGCCCGGCGTGGCCAGGGCGCGCAGGGTGAGGCCCGCGTCGGCGTCGACGGTCACCCGGTCGCCGTCGCGCACCTGGGTGCGGGCGAAGGAGACGTGGGCGTCGGCGGGGACCAGGTAGGTGGCGCCGGTCAGCCGGGCGAGCTCCAGGCCGCCGGAGACGTAGTCGTTGTGCAGGTGCGTCTCCACCACGTGCGTGATCCGTACGTCCCGCCGTACCGCTGCCGCCAGCACGCGGTCGATGTCGCGCGGCGGGTCGACCACCACGGCCGTCCGCTCGCCGCCCGCCAGATAGCCGCGATTGCCGAGTCCTGCCACGTCGACGGTGTCGATGAAGAACACTCCGGGCACTCCTTTCCCATCCACGGATTACCCCCCGGGGTATATGGCGAATGTAGCACGGGTACCCCCAGGGGTATTTTTGGGAGCCGGGAACGGCCGGAATCGGCGTCTAAGGTGATCGGCATGCAGTCCTACACAATCGGCCAGGCCGCACGGCTCCTCGGCGTGAGCCCCGACACCGCGCGACGCTGGGCGGACGCGGGCCGCGTGGCCACCCGCCGGGACGAGACCGGGCGCCGCCTCGTGGACGGGAAGGACCTGGCCGCCTTCTCCGTGGAGCTGGCCAAGAGCGGCGGGGCCGAGGGCCAGACCCCCTACACGTCCGTCCGCAACTCCTTCCCCGGCATCGTCACCGCGATCAAGCTCGGGGACGTCGCGGCCCAGGTGGAGATCCAGGCCGGACCGCACCGCCTGGTCTCCCTGCTGACCCGCGAGGCGGTGGAGGAGCTGGGCCTGGAGATCGGCATGGAGGCCACGGCCCGGGTGAAGTCGACCAACGTACACATCGACCGACCGTGACCCGCACCGACAAGATGCAGCCCCGGCGTCCTCGCTCGGGCGCGCCCGTTCCCCTGCTGGTCCCCGCGCTGCTGGGCCTGGCGTTCCTGGTCGTCCCGCTGGTCGCCCTGCTCGTACGGGCCCCGTGGCGGAGCATGCCCGAGCTGCTGACCAGCGCCGAGGTGTGGGATGCCCTGCGGCTGTCCCTGGTGTGCGCCACGGCGGCGACGGCGGTGAGCCTGGTCGTGGGGGTACCGCTGGCCTGGCTGCTGGCCCGGGTCGAGTTCCCCGGGCGGGGTCTCGTACGGGCCCTGGTCACCCTGCCGCTCGTCCTGCCGCCGGTGGTCGGCGGTGTCGCCCTGCTCATGGCGCTCGGCCGCAACGGCATCGTCGGGCAGTGGCTGGACTCCTGGTTCGGGATCACGCTGCCCTTCACCACTGCGGGAGTCGTGGTCGCGGAGGCGTTCGTGGCGATGCCGTTCCTGGTGATCAGCGTCGAGGGCACCCTGCGGGCGGCCGATCCGCGCTTCGAGGAGGCCGCGGCCACCCTGGGCGCCTCCCGGTTCACCGCGTTCCGCCGGGTCACGCTGCCGCTGATCGCGCCGGGTGTCGCGGCCGGGGCCGTGCTCGCGTGGGCGCGGGCGCTCGGGGAGTTCGGGGCCACGATCACCTTCGCGGGCAACTTTCCCGGACGTACCCAGACCATGCCGCTCGCCGTCTACCTCGCCCTGCAGAGCGACCCTGAGGCGGCCATCGCCCTCAGCCTCGTGCTGCTCGCCGTGTCCGTCGCGGTCCTGGCCGGGCTGCGTGACCGATGGATGACCGCCTCATGACCGGACTCGATGCCCATCTCGTGGTGGACCGCGGGGAGTTCCGCCTCGACGTGGCGCTGACCGTCGCACCGGGCGAGGTGGTCGCGCTGCTCGGCCCGAACGGCGCCGGCAAGTCCACCGCGCTGCGCGCCCTGGCCGGGCTGACCCCGCTCAGCGACGGCCATCTGCGGCTGGACGGAAGGGAGTTGGACCGTACGCCGCCCGAGCACCGCCCGGTCGGGGTGGTGTTCCAGGACTACCTGCTCTTCCCGCATCTCACGGCGCTCGACAACGTGGCCTTCGGGCCGCGCTGCCAGGGCGCGTCCAAAGCCGAGTCCCGGGCGCGTGCCGCCGAGTGGCTGGACCGTATGGGGCTCGCCGACCACGCCCAGGCCAAGCCGCGCAGGCTCTCCGGCGGGCAGGCGCAGCGGGTGGCGCTGGCCCGTGCCCTGGCCGTGAACCCCCGGCTGCTCCTGCTCGACGAGCCCCTGGCCGCCCTGGACGCCCGGACCCGGCTGGAGGTGCGGGCCGCGCTGCGGCGGCACCTCGCCGCGTTCGAGGCGGTGGCCGTGCTCGTCACCCATGACCCGCTGGACGCGATGGTGCTGGCCGACCGGCTGGTCGTCGTCGAGCACGGGCGGGTGGTGCAGGAGGGCGCGCCGTCGCACATCGCCCGGCATCCGCGTACGGACTACATCGCCCAGCTGGTGGGCCTGAACCTGTACCGGGGCGAGGCCGAGGGGCACACCGTCCGTGTCCCAGGGGCCACGGTGGTCACCACGGAAGATCTCCACGGCCCGGTGTTCGTCGCCTTCCCGCCCAGCGCCGTCACCCTGCACCGGGACCGGCCGACCGGTTCCAGCGCCCGCAACCTCTGGCGCTGCGAGGTGGCGGGCCTGGAGAGTCACGGCGACCAGATCCGCGCCGACCTGACCGGTGAGCTGGCGCTCGCCGCCGACCTCACCACCGTCGCCGCGGCCGAACTGGAGCTGCACCCGGGCGCCACGGTGTGGGCGACGGTGAAGGCGGCCGAGACGCACGCCTACCCGGCGTGATCAGTGGGTCGGGTCGGCCCTGCTGATGTCGGCGAGCGCGGTGTGCGGCTCCTCGGTGACGGCGAGGTCGCCGAGGCTGACCATGCCGACGGGGCAGCCGCCGCGTTCCACGACCGGCAGCCGGCGCACCGCGTACTGGCGCATCAGCTCCGCCGCGTGGTCGGTGGTGTCCTCCGGGCTCACCGTGACCACCGGAGGTTTGCTGCACACCGAGCCGACGGCCGTGGTGTGCGGGTCGACGCCCTCGGCGACGGCCCGGACCACGTTGTCGCGGTCGGTGAGCACGCCGAAGAGGTCGCAGTCGTAGGCCACGAGCACGTCTCCGACGTTGTGCTCGTTCATCACGCGGGCCGCCTTCTCCAGCGTGGTCATCGGTTCGACGGCCACCGCTCCGGGCGACATCACGTCGCGTATCCGATGGGTCATGGGGGCATCTCCTGTCCGGGTCGGTCCGGCTACGTGCGCCCCTTGCGCAGGAAGCGCCCGAGCCGGGTCAGGGTCCAGGTGTTGATCACGTCGTCCTTGGTCAACCAGCCGCGCTGGGCCGTGGCCACGCCGTAGCGCATATGGGCGAGGTGGGGTACGGCGTGGGCGTCGCTGTCGATGGCGAAGCGCACACCGTGCCGCTTGGCGCGCAGGATGTGCTCGTCGTTGAGGTCGAGCCGGTCGGGGTGGGCGTTGATCTCCAGGGCGGTGCCGGTGCGGGCGCAGGCGGCGAAGACCTCGTCGAGGTCGGCGTCGACGGCGGCCCGTCTGCCGATCAGGCGGGTGGTGGGGTGGCCGATGATGTGGACGCACGGGTTCTCGCAGGCCCGCACCAGGCGCCGGGTCAGCGCGTCCCGGCCCTGGTCGAAGTGGGAGTGGATCGAGGCCACGCACAGGTCGAAGTCGGCGAGGAAGTCGTCCGGCCAGTCGACGCCGCCCTCGGGGCCGATGTTCAGCTCCACGCCGTGCAGGAGCCGCATGCCGTGCGGGGGCCTGAGTTCCCGTACCTGCGCGCGCTGGGCGAGCATCCGCTCCTTGGTCATGCGCTGCATGGCGAGGTCGGGGGCGTGGTCGGTGATCGCGTAGTAGGCGTAGCCGCGCCCGGCGGCCGCGGCGACCATGTCCTCCAGGGAGGCGAGTCCGTCGGTGAGGTCGGTGTGGGTGTGCAGGTCGCCGCGCAGGTCCGCCTCGGTGACCAGCTCGGGCAGGGTGCCCTCCAGGCCCGCCTCGATCTCCCCGCGGTCCTCGCGCAGCGGTGGCGCGATCCAGGGCAGCCCGAGCCTGGCGTACACGTCCTCCTCGGTGCGGGAGACGATCTTCTCGCCGGTCTCGGTGTCGAAGAGGCCGTACTCGGAGAGCTTCAGTTTCTGGTGGACGGCCCGTTCCCGGATCTTGATGTTGTGCGCCTTGGAGCCGGTGAAGTACAGCAGGGCCGCGCCCCAGGAGTCCTTCGGCACGACACGCAGGTCGACGTTGAGTCCGCGGTCGGTGCGCACGGAGGTCTTCTTGTCGCCGTGGGCGATGACCTCGGTGACGTACGGCAGTTCGGTGAACGCCTTCATGACGGGTCCGGGCGTGCGGGCGGCGACCAGGACGTCGATGTCGCCGATGGTCTCCCGGCCCCGGCGCAGCGAACCCGCGTAGGCGCACCGCTGCACCCCGCTCACCTCGGACAGCGCGCCGACGACGGACTCGGCGAGGTCGGCGGCGACGTCGATGAGGACCCGGTCGCCGGCGGAGCGCAGCAGGTCGATGCCGTGCAGGAGTTTCTCCTCGGTGCGCGGTCCGAAGCCCTTCAGGTCGCGCAGCTTCTGCTCGTGGATGGCGTCGGCGAGTTCGTCGACCGAGGAGATGCCCAGCTCCTGGTAGAGCACCAGGGCCTTCCTGGGCCCGAGGGAGGGGATGGCGGTCAGCCGCCGCACCCCGGCCGGGATCTTCGCGCGCAGTTTCTCCACCGCCGCGACCCGGCCGGTGCCCAGGTACTCGACGATCTTCTCGGCGGTCGACTTCCCGACACCGGGGATCTCCTGGAGGCCCTTGAGGTCGAGGGTGGAGACATCGGCGTGGTGGCCGCCGATCGCGCGGGCGGCCTTCTCGTAGACGCGTGCCCTGAACGCGTCTCCTCCGGTGATCGAGATCAGGTCCGCGTACTCCTGGAAGAGCGCGGCGACCTCGTCGTTGGCACGGGCCACATGTTCAGGGTAGGCACGCGGGGCGGTCTCAGTCCCCCGCTGCGGCCCGTACGTGGTCGGCGCACCACTGGCGGGCGGCGTCGGCGACGGTCTCCAGCGCGCCGGGCTCCTCGAACAGATGGGTCGCCCCGGACACGACATGCACCGTGCAGGGCACCCGCAGCCGCCGGGCCGCGTCCTCGTTGAGCCGCATCACCTCCAGGTCCCGCCCGCCGACGATCAGCAGCACGGGCGCGTGTACGGCCTCCAGGGCACCCTCGGCCAGGTCGGGACGCCCGCCGCGGGAGACGACGGTCAGCACGCGCGCGGGGCGCTCGGCGGCGGCCACCAGCGCGGCGGCGGCCCCGGTACTGGCGCCGAACAGCGCCACCAGCAGGTTCCGGGTCTCCTCCCGCTCCGCCAGCCAGTCGATCGCCGCCACCAGCCGCCCGCCGAGCAGCGGGATGTCGAAGCGGTACGCGCGCGTGATCTCGTCCTCGCGTGCCTCCTCCTCGCTGAGCAGGTCCATCAGCAGGGTGCCGAGGCCGACGCCGTGCAGGGCCTGGGCGACCTTCCGGTTGCGGGGGCTGTGCCGGGAGCTGCCGCTGCCGTGCGCGAACAGCACGACGGCCCGGGCCCGGGAGGGCAGAACCAGTTCACCGGCCAGTTCGACGTCCCGGCCCGCGGGCACGACGACCGCTCGGGAGATCATCGCCATCGCCTGCTTCCCATGCTTCCGCCGCTATTCGGTGTCCTGCTTCCACGATCCCCGGCATCGGCCGTTTCCACGATCGGTGCGGTCTCCGGCAGCGGCTGTTCCCACGGTCGGTGCGGTTCCCGGCAGCGGCCGATTCCCTGAGACAGAGGCCGACCGGTAGCGCGCCTCACGCGGCCTACCGTGGAGTCATGGGCGGCGGTGTCGTGACGCTGTTCCTGTGCGGCGATGTGATGCTCGGGCGCGGCGTCGACCAGATCCTCGCGCACCCCGGCGACCCGGCCCTGCGCGAGCCGTACGTGACGGACGCCCGCACCTACGTCCGTCTCGCGGAGGCCGCGAACGGTCCGATTCCGGCGCCCGTGCCGCCCTCCTGGCCGTGGGGCGAAGCACTGCCCGTGCTCGCCGCGAGCGCCCCTGACGTGCGGATCGTGAACCTGGAGACCTCGGTCACCGCCGACGGCTCCTTCGCGCCGGGCAAGGAGATCCACTACCGGATGCACCCGGCCAACCTGCCCGCTCTGACCGTGGCCCGCCCCGATGTCTGCGTCCTCGCCAACAACCATGTCCTGGACTTCGGCCCGCTCGGGCTGGCCGAGACCCTCACCGTGCTCTCCCGCGCGGGGCTGCGCACGGCGGGCGCCGGGCGGGACGCGGACGAGGCGTACGCACCGGCCGTGGTCCCGCTCGGCGGTGGCGGCCGGGTGGTGGTGTGGGCGCTGGCCCTGCGCTCCAGCGGTGTGCCCGACTCGTGGGCGGCGACGGCGGGCCGGGCGGGCGTGGCGTACCTGCCCGCGGCGACGCCGGACGCGGCCACCGCCGTACTGGAGCGCCTGGAGCGGTTCCGGCGGCCTGGTGACCTCGTGGTCGTGTCGGTGCACTGGGGCTCCAACTGGGGGTACCGAGTGCCCCGGTCCCACGTCGCGTTCGCGCACGCCCTGGTGGACGGCGGGGTCGACGTGGTCCACGGGCACTCCTCGCACCATCCGCGCCCGGTGGAGGTGTACCGCGACCGGCTGATCCTGTACGGCTGCGGCGACTTCGTCGACGACTACGAGGGCATCGGCGGATTCGAGGAGTACCGGGCGGAGTTGCGGCTGATGTTCCTGGTGTCCGTGGCGGCGGACAGCGGGCGGCTGGCGAGGCTGCGGATGGTGCCGTTGCGGGCCCGGCGGATGCGGCTGGAGCGGGCCGGGGCGGCGGACACGCAGTGGCTGCGGGAGACGCTCGGGCGGATCAGTGCGGGGGTGCGGGTCGAGGTGGCCGACGGCGGTGTGCTCACGGCGAGTTGAGGCAGCGTCCGGGCAGGTCAGGTACCCCGGCACGGCGTTGTCAGTGGTCTCCCCTAGAGTTCCGCTCACTTGATCGACGAAGTGACGGGGAGGCACCTGTGGGGTGGGTGAGCGCGGGCGACTACGAGGTCGCGCTGGACGCGGGGAAGGTCGTGTGCCGCAACGCGGCCGGGCGGCGGCTGAAATCGGTGCCGGCCAAACTCGCCGACGATCCCGCGGTGGTGGGGCTGCGTCAGCTCGCCGAGTGGCTCCAGCGGCACGAACGGCAGTGCCTGACCGACGTGGAGCGCTGGATGGTGCGCTCCCTTCCGGTGCCGCTCGCGGTGATCGCCCGGGTGTGGCCGGACCCGGCCTGGCAGGCGGCGCTGCGCGACCTGGTGGTGACCGGGCCGGACGGCGAGGTCGCCGGGTTCCTGCGGGACGCCGACACCGAGCGCGGACTCGGTCTCGTCGACCTCGACGGCGACACCGTGCGCATCAGCCCCGACCTGGTGCGCATCCCGCACCCGGTGCTGCTGGAGGACCTGGAGGAGCTGCGGGAGTTCGCCGTCGAACTCGGCGTCGAGCAGCGCGCCCAGCAGCTGTTCCGCGAGGTGTGGCACCGCCCGGCGAACCTCGGCGCGGACGCCACCTCCGTGGACGAGTACGCGGGCGGCGTCTTCAAGGAACTGCGGTTCCTGGCCGGCCGGGCCACCCAGCTCGGCTACCGGGTGCGCGGCGGCGACGCCGTGTGCGCGCTGCGCGAGGACGGCCGCGCGATCGAGGCCCGCGTCTGGATCGGCGACTACGAGACCTACATGGAGACCGAGACCGGCCCGCTGACCTGGACGGACGGCTCCGGGAAGCTGCTGAGGCCGGGTCAGGTCGGGCCGGTGTCCTGGTCGGAGGGCATGCGCATGGCGGCCGCGCTGTACGCGGGACGCGACATCGAGGACGAGGAGAAGGCCGCGTGACCACCTACGACGAGACGACCGCGGCCGCGCTGCTGGAGGCGGGCGCCGTCCTGCCGCCGCGCACCACGAGCCGCGAGGACGCGGACACCCTCACCGTCCGCACCTACACCCACCCCGCCCTGGACGAGCGGCCGGTCGTCCGGCTGGTGCCGGGCACCCTCGGCGAGGCGGAGGACCTCGCCCTGGAGTTCCTGGGGCTGACCCGTGACGCGGAGGCGCCCGAGGTCGGGCAGGTGCGCAAGGAGACGCTCGGTTTCCCCGCCTGGGCGCTGGTCCACGACCCGGCCAACGGCCACCACGCGCTCGCCCTGGTCAAGGACGTCGAACGGCTCGCCCGGCAGGCCAAGTCCCGCCCCGGCACGGCCAAGGACGGCTTCGAGGAGCTGGGCGAGCGGCTCGGCCGGGCCGTCCCGCACTTCCTGCCGACGTTCTACGAGCAGGCCGCGCGGGTCTTCCTGCAGCACGAGAACACGACGTACGCGGCGGCCTTCTTCGGCAAGGCGCGCGAGGCCGAGCGGGTGCACGCGCTGACCGTGGACGAGGACCGGCAGCGCGCGGTGTTCCTGGAGTTCGCCTTCGCCGGGGCGCTGACCGTGAAGGCCCTCAAGGAGCACGTGAAGGCCCTGTCCCAGCGGCTCGACCCGGGCGAAGCGTGGGCGCAGTACCGGCAGTTGACGGTGGAGCGGTGCGCGGCGGGCATGCCGCCGTACGCCTCGCTGCCGCAGGACGCCCGCAGTCTGATCAAGGCCGCCGGTCTTGACCGGGTGACGGAGGAGTGCGCGCTGGTCGCGGACCTCATCGCCTCCCCGGCGGCGGTGCGCGCGCCCGCGTCCTTCTGGAACACCTACCGCGCCACCCTGGCCGTGCTCGCGAAGGAGCGTCCGGAGACCCGTGTCCGGCTGCTGGAGATCATGCCGTCCGGGCTCGGACGCTCCGTCGAGGACGACGAGTTCTGGCTGGAGCTACTGGCGGAGACCGGCGCGGACCGGCTGCTGACCGGCGAGGACGAGGGTCCGGTGGACGCGGCGGACTGGCTGGGCCGGTGGGCCACGTACCGCAAGCACGGCACCGCTTCCGCCAAACGCTCCCCCGCCACACTCGCGCTGGTGGAGCGGATGGCACCGCGGCTGCGCGCGGACGGACGGCCGGTCGACCTGTTCGTCGGCCGTTGGTACGCCGGCGCCGATCTGGACCTGCTCGACCTGTGCGCGGCCGAGGGTGTTCCGCTGACGGTGCCCGCGCCGGGCACCCGCGTCCATCTGGCTCTCGACGACTGGCTGGGCAAGGGCCGTGCCGGGCGCAGAGATCTGGTGGCCACGGCCGCCGACCCGCGGCTGCGGCGCCTGCTGTACGAGGAGGTGGGCCGGCTCGGCGGGAACGGCTCGTCCGCGGGGTCGCTGACGTCGGCCGCCGCGCATCCGGTGGTGAGCGAGGTGATGCGGGAGTGGATCGCCGACCGGGCCGACGAGTTCACCCGCGCGACCGGGCTGCCCGGAGCGCGCGCGGCCCTGAACCGCCTGAGCTCCTTCCGCTCGGTCGCCGCCGAGGTCAACGCCGACGCCGTGGCACGGGTCGCCGCCCATGAGCTGGCGCCGCTGCTGGGCCGCACCCTGCGCGCGGGCATCGTCGACGAACTGGGCTGGCCCGCCCTGGACGAGGCGTTCGCGCTGCTCGACCCCGAGACCCTCCCCAAGGGCAAGCGCAATGAGCTGCTCGTCGCCGAGGCGTGGCCCGCGCTGATCCTGGCCCGGGGGAAGAAGGCGGTCGTCGTCGGCCCGGAGGGCGTGCTGCTGGAGCACGAGCTGCGTGTCCCGGTGGAGCTGGACTACTGGACCCGCCCGAACTTCCGTTACACCGACGGCGAGTTGCTGGTGATCTGGCAGAAGGACGGAAAGCAGTACGGCTACTGGTCGTCCCGGCCGTCCGAGGTGTTCACCCTGGGCGGGGAGCAACTCGGCGGCAGCTACAGCCGTGATCCCGGCTGGCCGTCGATCCCGCTGTCCTCCGGCGGCCGGGCCACCGGCGGCCGCACGCTGCACGCGGGCGACACCGTCCTGCCCGCGAGCCGCCCGGTGATCGGCGACGGCACCACACTGTGGCGCCAGGGCCGGGAGGGCCGCAGGCAGATCTGGCTGGAGTACGACCCGGCGACCGGCACCCACGGCCGGGCCTCGCTGCCCGCGTTCCTGCGGTCCGGTATCGCCGAGGGCGCCACGCTGGACCAGCACCAGTGCGAGGTTCTGCCGCTCCAGCCGGGCCTGGAGCACACCCCGTTCGGCACCGACGGGGCGGTCGTGGGCCGCTGGGTGCGTACCTCGACGGAAGGCGACGAGCGGCTGATGTCCGCGGGCACGCCGGACGGCCGTACGGTCACCCTGCGCGCCGAGGGCGTTCCGCTCGGCGCGCTGCGGCTGCCCGGCGGAGCCGGGCCCGTGGTCGCGCGGGTAGGCGGCAACCTCGCCCTGTTCGCCGCCGACGACACCTCCAAGGGCGGTCTGCTCGACCGCGTCACCGAGGGCGAGCAGCACGGCGAGTTCAGCGCGGACAAGCCGTACATGCCCCCGGTGGCGTACTGGCACGCGCTGCGGCCCCGCGACGAGAAGGGCTCGGCGGCCCTGCGCGCCCTGAGCGACGAGCGCGCCGCCGAGCTGCTGAGCGCCGGCGCCGCCGCGGTGGCCGAGTACCAGGCGCAGGTCGCCGCCAACAAGTCCTTGGAGGCGCGCGCCAAGATTCCCCACACCGCGCGGTTCGTGCTGAAGGCCGTCCGTGCGGCCCTGCCCGAAGTGACCGACGAGCGGCTGCTCGTGGGCGTCACCGTGCTCGTCCGCACGGCGCAGCACCTCGTCGAGCAGGCCACCGCCCTCGTGGCGGCCCCGGTGCAGCAGTCGGCGCCCCGGAAGAAGCAGGTGGAGGAGATGTTCGCCGACTACCGCCCCCGGCACGGCGACGACCACACCCTCCTCGACGCGGCGAGCGGCGTGACCAGGATGTGGGGCGGCTGGGGCGGCAAGAACCAGTGGACCGCACTGCGGCAGATCCGCGCGGTGAACCACGTGCTCTCCGGTCTCCCCGCCGAGGGCCCGCCGCTGACCGCCAAGCACAAGGCGTCCGTCGGTGACGGCTGGATCAGCGACGGGTTCACCGTCCCGCGCATCGGGGCGAACTGGCCGGCTCTGCTCGACGCGGTCCGGCCGCTGGCCTACCGGGCAGCCCTGCCCGCCGTGCCCGACCAGCACCGGGAGGCGCTGCTCCTGCTGTTCGACGCGATCGCCGAAGGGCCGCTCGCCTCGGGGGAGAACCTGCGCGAGGTCCTCCTGGGCGAACCGCACGACAAACAGGAGCGGGCCGGCCAGGTCCTGCGCAAGGACGGCCGCACGGTCGTCATCCTCGGCTGCCAGAACGTCGACCCCTCCAAGAACCGGGTCAACTGGCTCGCCCTGGACCACGATCCGTCCGGCGCGTTCGGCGCCGTCGCCCACTTCACGCTGGAGCGCGAGAAGCGGTTCCGGCGGGCGTTCCCGGACGACGGACTCGCCGCCGTGGCCCGGCTGATCCGGGACAAGGGCGCCGCATCCTGGCGGCCGGAGGCGGTCGGGGCCCTCGCCGCCGCGACCGGCGGCGGGCTCGGCCCGCTGCAGGCGGGCGTGCTGCTGGCCGCGCTGCCGCAGGTCCGCGATCGGGCACTGGAGCTGCTGGGCCTGAAGCCGCGCCAGCTCGACCAGGCGCACGGCATGCTGGGCTCGGTCGAGGCGCGGGAACGCAACGAACTGCTCTCGGCGCTGCTGCCCGCCGACCCCGCCGACCTGTGGTCCACCGGCCCGGACGTGGCGGCCGCGGGCCGGGTGTGGGCCGAGCGGTTCGGCTCGGTCGTACGGATCCCCGAGGACATCCTGGGCGACCTGGCGGGGCTGCCCGTCCACTCCGCCGACGCGGTCCTGAACCCCGGCCGCACCCGGTGGGTCAGCGGCACCTCGTCCCTGCGCCACGACAAGGACGGCAACCTGGTCGCGCAGGACCCCAAGGCCGAGCCCGGCGGACACCACCTGTCCAGCGCGGTCGACGCGCTGGCCGCCCTCGCCTACGCGCTGCCGTACGGGCACGCGTTGCGGGCCGCGCTGCCGGAAGGGCTGGCCGCGCTGCGCCGCCGGATCGCCGACCCGCGACTGCTGCTCCCGGTCGGCGCCGAATGGACCGAGAAGGGCCGCCCGACCGCCCCGGAGCTGCGCAAGGTGTACGGCCTCCCGGAGTCCGGCGGCGGCGACGAACTCGGCCTGGTCCGGCTGAGCGAGGCGCTGGTCCTGCGGCCCGCGCACCCCGACCGGGAGACGCCCGTGATCCGCACGGCCGGGCTCACCGGCCCGGACGACCCGGTCTTCGGGCTCCTGGAAGGGCTGGCGGGCCCGCTCGGCGGCGGAGTCGCGGGGCTGCGGGCACTGCTCGCCGACGACCTCACCCGGCTGGTGACGGCCGGCCTCGACTCCGAGGGGCCCGCCGGTTACGCCCAGGACCCGACGTTCAGCGTGCCGGACCTGGTGACCGAGGTCGCCGCGGCCCGGGGGCTGAGCGAGGACGCGGCGGCGCTGTACCTGCAGTTGCTGGCGCTGCCCGACCCGACGGACCGCAACTGCGCCCGCTGGACCGGCTGGAAGCCCGCGCGGCTGAAGAAGGCCCGCGCCGAGCTGGCGGCGACCGACCTGGTCGTCGAGGCCAAGCGGGCCCGCGCCGGGCGCACCCTGTTCCTGCCCGGCCCGTGGCGCGATCTGAAGGGCTCCGCGCTGCCGATCGAGGCGTGGAAGGAGGGCCTGTACCCGGTCCCCGGCAACGCGCGCGCCGTACCGCACCTGCCCCTGCCCGAACTGTTCGCCCGCGCCTGGAAGCGCGTACAGGACGGCGAAGCCCCCGCCTACGAGGAACTCGTCACGCGGCCCACCCGGAAGAGCCGCCGCCGATGACGACCGCCCCTGCCTCCGCCCCGTCCGACCGACCGGAAGAACCGCAGCCCATGACCACCGCCGCCCCGGCCCGCCAGATCGTCCCGCCGGAGGATCTGTACGCCACCGAACTGGCCTTCCTCGCCGCCTACGACGACGGCCCCCGCCCGCCCGCCTGGAAGCTCACGCCGCGCGCCGTCGTCACGTTCGTGATGGGCAGCGGCGGGCAGGCGCTGAAGCTGCCCGACTCCGCCGAGGCCCCGGAGGGGGTGCCGCGGCGGCTGGAGGTGTCGGCGAAGTTCGTCGGCGACCGCGCGCTGGTCGAGCGGTGCGTCGTCACCCTGGCCGGTGAGCGCGGTCTGCTGCTGGTCGGTGAGCCCGGCACCGCCAAGTCGATGCTGTCGGAGCTGCTGTCGGCGGCGGTGTGCGGCACCAGCGGCCTGGTCGTGCAGGGCACCGCGGGCACCACCGAGGACCAGCTCAAGTACGGCTGGAACTACGCCCTGTTGCTGGCCCAGGGCCCGAGCCGGCAGGCCCTGGTGCCGTCGCCGGTGCTGACCGCCATGAGCCGCGGCGCCATCGCCCGGGTCGAGGAGGTCACCCGCTGTCTGCCCGAGGTGCAGGACTCGCTGGTCTCGCTGCTGTCCGAGCGGCGGATCGCGATTCCGGAACTGGCGGGCGGTGAGGAGTCGTTGGCGCACGCGGCGCCCGGCTTCAACCTCATCGCCACCGCCAACCTGCGCGACAAGGGCGTCTCGGAGATGTCCGCCGCGCTCAAGCGCCGCTTCAACTTCGAGACGGTCGGCCCGATCACGGACCTCGACGCCGAGACCGCGCTGGTGCGCAGCCAGGCCCGCGCCTCGGTGGAACGGGCCGGCGCCGCCTTCAAGGTCGACGACGCGGTGCTGGAGGCCCTGGTGACCGCGTTCCGGGACCTGCGCGAGGGCCGGTCGGCGGAGGGCTGGGAGGTGGAGCGGCCGTCGACCGTGATGAGCACGGCGGAGGCGGTGTCCGTGGCGGGCGCCCTGGGCCTGGCCACCGCGTACTTCCCGGGCGACCACGATGTGCTCGGGCTGCTCCCCGGCCATCTGCTCGGCGTGGTCCGCAAGGACGACCCGGCCGACGCGGCCCGGCTGCGCGGCTACTGGGACGGCCCGGTCCGGCGTCGCGCCGAGCAGGGCTCGGCGACCTGGCGCGCCCTGTGGGACCTGCGCACGGTGCTGGAGGGCTGACGCCGTGTCCCTCTCCCCCGACGAGGCCTTGACGGCCCTCACCGACCCGGCCGCGCCGTACCTCATCGGCGTACGGCACCACGCGCCCTCCCTGGCCGCGGCCGTGCCCGCCCTCCTGGACGCGGCGAAGCCGGACGTGCTCCTGGTCGAGCTGCCCGCGGAGATGCAGGAGTGGCTGCCGTGGCTGGGCCACGCCGAGACCCGGGCGCCGGTTGCTCTCGCGGCGGCGCCCACGGGCGCGGAGACGGCCGCCGGACCGGCGTTCTACCCGTTCGCCGACTTCTCGCCCGAACTGGCCGCGGTGCGCTGGGCGGACCGGCACGGGGTGCCGGTCGTCGCGTGCGATCTGCCGCTGGCGGACCGCGCGTGGGGCGAGGGACGGACGGCGGCCCGGTCGGGGTCCGTGGGCCAGGGGATCGCCGACGCGCTGCGCGCCCGGCTCACCGGACGCCCGGGGGACGATCTGTGGGACCGGCTCGTGGAGGCCACCGCCCCGGGCTCCCCGCCCGAGGCGCTGCGCCGGGCGGCGCTGCTCACGGGCTGGGCGCTGCGCGAGGACGCGACGGCCTCCGGGGGTGTGCCCCAGCTGGATCTGCGGCGCGAGCGGTGGATGCGGGCGCGGATCGCGGAGGCGATCGCGCGGGGGGAACGAGCGGCGGTCGTCGTGGGGGCGTTCCACGCTCCGGCACTGCTGTCGGGGGACACCGAGGTCGGGACGGCCGCGGGCACGGGCTGGACGACCTCCCTGATTCCGTACGCGTACTCGCTGCTGGACGAGCGCTCCGGGTACCCGGCGGGCATCCGCGACCCCGAGTGGCAGCACCTGGTGCTGGAGGCGGCCGGGGAGCCGGACGCGCTGGAGGAGGCGCTGACGCGGGCGGCGGTACGGGTGTGTGCCGAACTGCGGTCGCTCGGGCATCCGTCGGGGCCCGCCGACGCGCGGGAGATCAGCCGCCTCGCCGGTGATCTGGCCCGGTTGCGGGGGCTGCCCGCGGCGGGGCGTGGCGAGCTGGTCGAGGCGGTGCAGACGGTCCTCGCGCAGGGCGAACCGTACGGCAGGGGACGGGCGGTGGCCCGTGCGATGGAGCGGGTGCTCGTCGGCACCCGGGTCGGCCGGCCCGCACCGGGGGCGCCCCGCAGTGGGCTCGCCCCGGCGGTGGAGGCCGAGGTCGCGGCGCTCGGTCTGCCGGGGCAGGACGACGGCGCGGCGCGCGATCTGCGGCTCGATCCGCTCCGGTCGGACCTGGACCGGCGGCGCGAGCTGCTGATGCGGCGTCTGACGGTGTGCCGGGTGCCGTACGCGCAGGCCCAGGAGGTGACCGGCGCGGGTGGCACCGAGGCGCTGACCTCGCGCTGGGAGGTGCGCTGGACCCCGGCGACGGCGGCGATGCTGACGGCGGCCGGGGTGCGCGGAGTCACCGCGGCGCAGGCCGCCGAGGGCGTGCTGCGGGAGCGGCGGCGGGCGGAGCTGGATGACGGCGGCTGTACGGCCGAGCAGGCGCTGCGGGGTCTGCGGGAAGCGGCGGAGTGCGGTCTGCCCGCGCTCGCGGACGAACGGCTCGCCGATGTCGCCGACGTGCTGCCGAACTCCGGCACCCTGCCCGAACTCCTCGCCGGGCTGGCCCTGTTGGACCGGGTGCGGGCCGGGCACATCGCCGGGCTCGGGGTCGACAAGGAGCGTGCGGTACGGGCCGTCGCGGTGGCCGAGCTGCTGACGTCCGCAGCGGTGCGGCAGGTGGACGGGCTGACCGGTTCCGAGGACCCGGCCGACGCCCACGCCCTGCTCGAACTCGCGCACCGCGCCGACCTGTTGGGCGGCATCCGGCTGGCCGACGCGCTCGCCCGGCTCGCCGCCGACGGCTCGCCGCTGATGCGGGGCGCCGCCGGTGCGGTACGGGTGCTGCTCGGGCACGAGGCGCCTCAGGCGCTGGGCGGCCGGATCGCCTCCTGGGTGGACTCGGCGACCGGCCCCGAGGCGCGGTCGGTGCTGGCCGCCCGGCTCGCCGGGGTACTGACCGCGGCCGGGCCGCTGCTGGAGTCGGCTCCGGCCGCTCTGGAGCCGCTGCTGGGCCGGGTGGTGGAGCTGTCGGACCGGGCCTTTTTGGACCGGCTGCCCGCGCTGCGCGGCGGCTTCGACACCCTCAGCCCGGCCGCCCGCGAGCGGCTGCTCTCGACGGTGGAGGACCGTCTGGGCGGCGAGCGTCAGGTGACCGACACCGGCGAGGTGGACCCCGTAGCGCTGGCCACGTGGACGCGCGCCGACCTGGCGGCGCGGGCGGACCTGGACCGGCTGGGGCTGCTGCCGTCGCCGCGGGGCGCGTGCGCGGAGCCCGAAGCGCCCAGGCCCGTACCGCACTTGCCGGACCGGCAGCTGTCCCCCGCCGATCGCTGGCGGCTGGTCCTGGGGCGGCGGCAGGATCAACTTCCGCCGTCGGCGGCCGGGTTGGCGACCGCGCTGGACGAGCTGTACGGCTCCGGGCGCGGCGAGGGCAGCCGGGGCGGGCTGCCCGGCTCGGGCGCCGGGCGCGAGGCGCCGTATCCCGGCGTGCGCGAGTGGTCCGAGGACCTGGCCGCGCTGTTCGGGCCGGGGATCCGGGAGGAGGTGCTGGCCGCTGCCGCCGCGGAGGGCCGTACCGATGTACTGGCCGAGCTGGACCCGGACAGCGTGCGGCCCTCGGTGGATCTGCTGCGGACGGTGCTCCGGCACGCCGGGGGGCTGCCCGAGGCGCGGCTGGCCGCGCTGCGGCCGCTGGTGCGGCGCCTGGTGGACGAGCTGACCCGGGAGCTGGCCACCCGGCTGCGGCCCGCCCTGCACGGGACCGCGCTGCCCCGGCCGAGCCGCCGTCCGGGCGGCGGCCTGGACCTGCCGCGCACCCTGCGCGCCAACCTGGCCACCGCGCGACGCGGGGAGGACGGGCGGGTCGTGGTCATCCCGGAGCGGCCGGTGTTCCGCAGTCGCGCCAAACGGGCGGCGGACTGGCGGCTGATCCTGGTCACGGACGTGTCCGGGTCGATGGAGGCGTCCACGGTCTGGGCGGCGCTGACGGCCTCCGTGCTGGCGGGGGTGCCGACGCTGTCCACGCACTTCCTCGCCTTCTCCACGAAGGTCGTCGACCTCACCGACCATGTCGAGGACCCGCTGTCGCTGCTGCTGGAGGTCAGGGTGGGCGGCGGCACGCACGTCGCCGCGGGGCTGCGGCACGCGCGCGAGCTGGTCACGGTGCCGTCGCGGACGCTCGTGGTGGTGGTCAGCGACTTCGAGGAGGGCTACCCGGTCGGCGGGCTCCTCGCCGAGGTGCGCGCCCTGGTCGGGGCGGGCTGTCAACTGCTGGGCTGCGCGAGCCTCGACGACGCGGGCCGGCCCCGCTACTCCACCGGCGTCGCGGGGCAGCTCGTCGCCGCGGGCATGCCGGTGGCCGCCCTCAGTCCGCTCGAACTCGCCCGCTGGGTAGGAGAGAAGATCGTATGAGCCCGGTCCTTCCGCCGGTCGCCCCGGAGGTGACCGCAGAGCTGGTCGGGGCCCTTTCGCCCCGGCTGCGCAAGCGCCTCGACGCGGGGATCGCCAAACTGTCGGCGCGTCCCGTGGTGGTGGACGGTGACACCGTGCGCCTCGCCGTGGACGACGACACCGACCTCGAACTGCACGCGCCGGGCGGGGTGGTGACCAGCACGGACGCGATCCGCTGTGGGTGCCTGCTGGCGCCGGACTGTCTGCACCGGGCGGCCGCCGCCTCGGCGGCCCCGGTGGCGTCGGAGTCGGCGGAGCCGGATCCGGGCTCCGCTGAGGATTCGGCTCCCGACGCGGGAGCGTCGGCCAAGGAGCCGGAGCTGCGTCAGACGGCGTCCGCCGAGCAGCTCGCCGCCGCGCGCGCCCTCTACGACGCCGCCGCGGCCGTGCTCGACGCCGGTACGGACGGTGCCGGGGCCGTGCTCCAGGCGGAGCTGCTGCGTGCCGCGCACTCGGCGCGGCTCGCCGGGCTGCCCCGGGCCGCCGCCTCCGCGGTCGGCGTGGTCACCGCGCTGCGGGCGGCGCGCGGCGCGGACCCGTCGTACCGGCTCACCGACCTGGTCGCCGGGCTGCTCTCCGTCCTGGGCACGGCGCACCGCCTGCCGCGGGCGGCCGGGGCGGAACTGACCGCGCTGCGCGGCACCGTGCGGCAGCCGTACACGCCGGACGGTTCGCTGCGGCTGTACGGGCTGTTCTCGGAGCCGATCCTCACCGCGACGGGGTACGCGGGCGCCGTCACCTGGACCGCCGACGCCGAGGGCCGCCTGTACACGGTCTCCGACGTGGCGCCGGGCGGGGCGGGCCGGGCGGTGGGCGCCGCCGAACGCACCGTGCGGATCGGCGACACGGCCCTGTCGCACCGGGAGCTGTCCCGGGCGGGGCTCGCCGTGTCCGGGGCGACGGTCTCGCCGACGGGGCGGCTGGGCGCGGGGAAGGCGGTACGGGCGGTGCGTGCGTCCGGCGTGGACTGGGACGCCGATCCGCTGGAGCGGCTGTGGGCGGTGCCGGTCGCCGAGCAGGCGGTGCGGGCGCTGTCCGAGGAGGGACACGACCTGCTCTTCCTCGACGTCACCCTGCTGGGCACGGTCCGTGAGGCGGCGGGCGACTGTCTGCTGGCCGACTGCGGCGGACTCCCGGTGCGGCTGGCTGCCGCCCACGACCACGCGGCGCTCCCCTACCGCGACAACCTCCGTCTGCTCTCCATGGCCCCCGGCACCCGGCTGCGGGTCGTGGCCCGTCTCACCCCCGCGCCACACGCCCGAGCCCTCCTCCTGGCCACGACGCACCCGACGGAGCGGGGAACCCGCCTGGACCTGGGCGTGGACCGCCTCCAGCGGGCGGACCTGCCCACGGCCGCCCCGGCCGTCCCCGGCACCGGGCACCCGGCCGGGGACGAGGCCCCGTTGCACCTGCTGCGCCGCCGGGTCCACCAGGCGGCTTCCGGCGGGCGCCGAGTCCTGGCCTTCCCCGGCGACAGCACCACCGACGGGCTACGCCTGCGCCGCTCGGGTCTGTCCACCGCGGCCGACCTCCTCACCGAGCTCCACGCGGCGGCGGCCGACCGCACCCGGGACATCTTCGGCCGCCTGATCCCCACCGACGTCAACGGCTTCGCCCGCGCCTGGCTGGCGGCGGCGCACTACACGACGGAGGTGGACCGGGCGCTGTGCGCGGCGGCTTGGGGGGCCGAGCCGGGACGGTGAACTCCGGGGCAGCGGCCGATCATCCGAGTGCGCGGTCCGGCTCCGTGAACCCCGCGGTGGCCCCGCCCAAGCGGAGTCACCGCGCGACCCCTCGCGGGCCTTCGGCCCCCGCTCACACCGCCCCCGGTGGCCCTCCGCCCTTCAGCCGCTCCAGGTCCGAGGGGCGCACCTGGATCGCCAGGATGGCGATGAGGGCCGCCACGCCCGTGAAGATCGCCGCCGTGATGAAGGCGGAGGAGACTCCGGCGGTGAGGACCTCGTGGGACCAGGGCGGGGGCAGTTCGCCCGTCCGCTGGAACTCCAGGCGCTGGGCGGGGTTCGCCTGTTCCAGGAAGGCCGGGACCTGTTTCTCCGCCTCGTTCCGGCTCGCCGTGCCGTACATCGTGACCAGGATGGACAGGCCCAGTGAACCGCCCACCTGCTGTGTGGCGTTGAGGAGACCGGACGCGGCACCGGTCTCCCGGACGGGGACGTTGGAGAGGGCCATCAGAGTCAGGGAGACGAACTCCATGCCCATGCCCAGGCTGAAGACCAGCATCGGGCCCAGGACGCTGCCGGCGTACGTGGAGTGGACGTCGGTCAGGGTCAGCCAGCTCAGGCCGGCCGCCGCGAGCAGGGCGCCGACGACCATGAACGGCTTGGGCCCGTAGACGGGCAGGAACCTCGACGCGAGCCCGGCGCCGATCGCGATGACCGCGCTGACCGGCAGGAAGGCGAGCCCGGCCTGCAAGGGGCTGAAGCCCAGCACGTTCTGCACGAAGAGGGTGAGGAAGAAGAACATGCCGAAGATCGCGGCGGCCAGGCACAGCATGATGCCGTAGGTCCCGGCGCGGTTGCGGTCGGCGAACATGTGCAGCGGGGTGATGGGCTGGACGGACCGCCGTTCCACGAGGACGAACAGGACGAGGATCACCACGGCCGCGCCGAAGGACGCCAGCGTCAGGGGGTCCCGCCAGCCGTCCTGCGCGGCCCGGATGAAGCCGTAGACCAGGAGCACCATGCCCGCGGTGGACATCAGCGCGCCGGTGATGTCGAAGTGGCCGGGGTGGCGTTCGGACTCCTTGATCCAGCGTGGGGTGGCGAGGGCGATGAGCAGGCCGATGGGGACGTTGACGAAGAACACCCAGCGCCAGTTCAGCCACTCGACGAGCATGCCGCCGGCCAGCAGTCCGATGGCGCCGCCGCCCGCCGAGACGGCCGCGAACACGCCGAAAGCCCGGTTGCGTTCCGGGCCTTCGCGGAAGGTCGTGCTGATCAGGGCGAGCGAGGTCGGTGAGGCGATGGCGCCGCCGACGCCCTGGAGGGCGCGTGCGGACAGGAGTTGGGCCTCGTTCTGGGAGAACCCGCCGAGAAGGGAGGCGAGTACGAAGAGCAGGACGCCGAAGATGAAGACGCGTCTGCGGCCGAGGATGTCACCGGCCCGGCCGCCCAGCAGGAGCAGGCCGCCGAACGTCAGCGTGTACGCGTTGACCACCCAGGACAGGCTCGTGGTGGAGAAGTCGAGCGAGCGCTGGATGTGCGGGAGCGCGATGTTCACGATGGTGATGTCCAGGACCACCATCAACTGGCACGAGGCGATGACCAGGAGGGCCATCGCATTGCCGCCACCGCCGTTCTTCGGGGCGGTGGTCTGCGGCGTGGTCGGCTGGGGGCTGCTGGTCATGTCGGGTCGCACTCTCGGGGCCTGTGCCCTCGCGAGGGGTCGGTGGACGGCTGCGTCCACCGTCGGTCCACCGTTTGACGGTACGCCGCCCCCTGTGCGGCCACCACTCGATCAACGGCCCTCTTGACGCGCGACGGTGGCGTTGGCACACTCGCGAGCCGCCGTAGAAAACCCTTGCTACGGCGGTTCGGCCGCGCCTCCGTGATCACGCGGGACATCCCCTCCCGGTCACGTCGCGAGGGCATGTTTTGAATCGATTCAAACACTCTTTCGGTCCCACGACCGGAGCCGCTTCGACGTGCCCCCCCACACCCCCCATAGGAGCCGACATGAGAAGAAACAGAAGCCGAGCCATCGCCGCCGGCGCCTGTGCCACCGCCCTGCTGACCGGCGCCTCCTTACTCACCCAGCCCGCGACCGCCGCCTCGGCCCAGGCCTCGGCGGCCTGCGGCGAGGGCGGCTACCAGGCGGAGGCGGTACTCAGCGGCAGTACCTGGACCGTCCGCCGTGGCGGTTCCGTCGTCCACACCGGCACGGACATGCGGGCCGCGATGCAGGCAGCGATCAACAGCCTCACCTCCGGCCGCACTTCGAAGGAACGGGTCGTGGTCCGCGGCTCCGGCTCGATCAGCGCCGGGTCCCGGGTCTCCCTGCCCAGCTACACCGTCCTCGACGTCTGCGGCACGATCAACGTCACCGGATCGGGCTCCGGCGACCAGGCCCCCGTGTACGCCCGAGGCGTCCGCGACATCGAGGTCCAGCACCTCAACGTCACCGGCGCCCCGCTGTACGGGATCTTCATGCGCAACGTGCAGAACGTGGTGCTCGGCCAGATCGACATGCGGCTGTCCCGCGGCCTCGGCGTCCGCATCGACAACCGCGGCGACACCAGCCAGTGGACACGCAACGTCCGTATCGACTCCGTGTACGTGTCCGGTGCGAGCAGCCACGCCGTGGAGACGTACGGCGTGGACGGGCTCACCGTCGGGACGGTCACCGCCCGCAATGTGGGCGAGTCCGGACTGCTGCTGAACCAGACGATCAACGCCACCGTCACCAAGGTCGACGCCGACGGCGCGGGCACCGGTACCGGCTACGCGGCCTTCCGCATGGCCAACCGCAACGGCCGGGTGGGCAGTTCGTACCCCACCAACATCCGGGTCGGCGAAGTGATCGCGCGGGGCGGCGGGCGCGGGGTGTTCTGTGTCTCCGAGAGCGGCGGCGCCGTCATCGACCGGGTGAACCTCTCCCACACCGGCAACAACGCGATCCTGGTGGAGAACTGCCACAACGTGAACATCGCCGCCCAGAGCGGCAGTGTGACCGGCGGCGGGGAGATCCGGCTGGCCGCGCGCACGGAGTTCGCGAACAACTCCGACATCACCATCCAGAACCTCACGGTCACCAACTCGGCCATCACCGAGAACCCGTGCGGGAACAACACCACGTTCCGCAACAACACGCTGGTCAACAGCCGGCAGAACATCTGCTAGCGAAAGCGGCGGAAAATCGGGCGGGGCGGACGGTCCGGGCCCCGGACCGTCCGCCCCGTCAGGCGTGTTCCCGGGTCAGCAGGTGCGGCCGACGTAGTACGCGCCCTGGATCTTGGAGGCGGAGCCCAGCCAGGACTTGCCGGGGCCGACACACCGCTCGTAGTCGGGCGCCAGGGCGACCTGGACCTTGATGACGACGCTGGAGCCGTCCGAGGTGCAGTGGTTGTAGAAGGCGTCCGCGTGGGTCTCGTAGAACCCGCACGGGTCGGCGGCGGCGGGGACGGAGGCCGAGGTGACCGCGCCGAGGGACGTCAGGACGATGGCGGAAGCGCCGAGGGCGCCGGTCATCATGCGACGGAAACGCAAGAAGTACTCCATGGGACGGGGGACCGGACCGGAGCTCAGGACACCGACCGGCCCGTTGATCATTACCGCCCCATGATCACCACGGTGCGCGCCGCGAGTTGATCACGCGGCGCCTTCCTTCACCCGGCGTATCGATTTTGCCGCTGGGCCGATCGGTTGACATGGCGTCACCTCACCCGACCGACAGCGGCAGTCTGCTCACGAGGCCGCCCAGCGCGGCCCGCTCCGCCTCGCCCGGGGCGCGGCGGCCGGTGGCGATCAGCAGGGCGTCCTTGTCGGGGAGCGCCGTCGGGAACGGCGTACCGGTGATCCGCTCCAGGAGCACGCGGGTGGCGGCGAGCGTCTCGGCGGGCGGCTCGGGGGCGGAGGGGAGGCGGGCGATCAGGTCCAGGTGGTGCAGGGTCCATTCGAGGACGTACGCGTGGAGGAAGTCGTCGACGGTCAGCACCTTGTCGCCGGTGCGGACGCGTGCCGTGCGGTCGGCCAGTTCGGCGGCGCGTCCGGCGGCGGAGCCCACGTCGTCGAGGTGGAACTTCAGCAGCCGCGGGTCGCCGTAGGCGGCGGCGAGACGCGGGATCAGCGCGTCGAGCGGGTCGTCACCGGTCGGCGGTTCGACGAGCTGCCAGTACCCGGCGGCATCCACAGTCGGCTCGGTGTCGGCGGGGGTGACGAGGGTGATCAGGATGTCCTGCGCCCCGATGACCAGATGGCACACCAGATCCCGGACCAGCCACCCGGCGCATCCCGAGGGGCACGCGAAGTCCTCCTCGGGGGTGTCGGCGACGGCGGTGCGCAGGGCTGTCCATGAGTGTCCGAAAAGATCCACCGCTCGACGTCAGGCGCCCGGCGTGCGCGTGCCAAGGCGGGCCATGAGCCAGGCGCGCCTTCGCGTCAGGCCCACGATGTCGGCGCTGTGGGCGGCTGCCACCAGCGTCATGACCGGCCAGGCCAGGAAGGTGAGGACGAGCGGCGCGTACGCGACGTCCGTGCCGAGGGCGACGATCATGAGTACGGCCGGGTAGACCAGCACGCCGAGCAGCGCTCCGACCAGGGAGAGGCCCCAGGCGCGGCGGACGGCACGGGACACCAGGACCAGGCCCGCGCACAGGACGGCGCCCATCAGTGCTCCGGCCACCAGGGTTCCTCCGGTGAGCAGCCCCGCGTACCGCAGGTCACGCGCGGCGAGGTCGGTGTCCCCGCCCCTGAGGAACTCCACCGCGGCGACTCCCAGCGCGAGCGCCGCCCAGGGGAGGACCGGGACGCCGGCCATGAGCAGGCCGACTCTCATGCCGCGCCCGAGCGCGCCCTGCCTGTTCACAGCGGTCCCCTTCAGCCCTTGCGCGTACGACGTGAGGAGATCATGCCAGTGGCTCCGCTCTGACCCCTTGCCGCACGCTGCTGTACCGCCGCTCCGGGCGACCGGTGCTGCCGTAGCGGAGGGTGACCTCGGCCCGGCCGATGGTGTGGAAGTGCTCCAGGTAACGGCGGGCGCTGACGCGGGAGATGCCGGTGAGGCGGGCGCACTCGGTGGCGGAGAGGGTGTCGGGGCAGTCGCGCAGGGTGCGTTCGATGAGTTCGGCGGTCTCCACGCTCATGCCCTTGGGGAGCGCCCCGGAGAGGGTGGCGGGGGCCGTGGCCCCGGCCAGGACCCGGTCCACGTCGGCCTGGCTGCGCACGACGGTGCCGCGCAGCCTGCCGCGCTGGTCGGCGTAGCGCTCCAGGCGCAGGCGCAGGTCCTGGAAGTCGAAGGGCTTGAGGAGGTAGTCGACGACGCCGTGCCGGACAGCGCCGCGCACCGTGTCGGCGTCGCGGGCGGCGCTGATGACCATGACGTCGCAGTCGTGGCCCGCGGTGCGCAGCCGGGGGATGACGTCGAGGCCGAAGATGTCGGGGAGATAGAGGTCGAGGAGGACCACGTCGGGGCGGAGTTCGTCGACCGCGGCGAGGGCCTGTTCGCCGGTGCTGGCGGTGCCGACGGCCTTGAAGGGCGGGACACGTTCGACGTAGGCGCGGTGGATGCGGGCGACCATGAAGTCGTCGTCCACCACGAGGACGCCTATCTCGTGCTGTTCGTCGGTCATGTCGCTCCTTCCGCCACCGGGGACCCCCACCGCCGTGACCTTCGCAGACGGTCGGCGGGAATGCCAGGGTCGTGCCGCAACCGCCTGGCGTACCGGCGTCCGGCGCTGACACGAAGCGTCCGGCGCTGACACGAAGCGTCCGGCGCTGACGCAGAGCATCCGGCGCTGACACAAAGACCAAAACCTCCGTTGGTTCCGCAAGCGAGACAGGCCCCCGGGCGCGCTGCACGATGTGGCCCACCTCACCCCTCTCCCCTTATCTACCGACAGGTGGTGGCATTCGTGCGCCTGCGCACTCCCCTCGCCCTGTTCGGGGCCGCGGTGCTGGTCCTCGTCGGACCGCCGCTGCTGGCCACCGGCAGTGGCGCCGAGACCGGCACGCAGATCCCGGGACTGCGGCTCATGGTTCCCAACACTCCCGGCGGCGGTTACGACATCACGGCCCGTACGGCCGCGAAGGACGCCGAGGACGCCGGGCTCTCCCACAACATCGAGGTGTTCAACCTGCCCGGCGCGGGCGGCACCGTGGGTCTGACCCGGCTGGTCAGCGAGCACGGCAACGGCAAGCTGGCGATGTCGATGGGGCTCGGTGTGGTGGGCGCGGCCCGCTCCAACCACGCGCCGAAGACCCTGGCGGACACCACGCCCATCGCGCGGCTCACCGAGGAGCAGGACGTGGTGGTGGTCGCCGACGAGTCGCCGTACCGGACGATCGACGAGCTGATCGAGGCGTGGCGCAAGGACCCGGGCAAGCTGCCGGTCGGCGGCGGGTCCTCGCCCGGCGGACCCGACCATCTGGCGCCGATGCTGATGGCGCGGGCGGCCGGGATCGCGCCGAAGGACGTCAACTACATCCCCTTCGACGGCGGCGGTGAGCTGCTCGCGTCGATCCTCGGCAGCAAGGTCGCCTTCGGGGTGTCCGGGGTCGGCGAGTACCTCGACCAGATCAAGGCGGGCGAGCTGCGGGTGCTGGCGGTGACCGGCCCGGAGCGGGTCGGTGAACTCGGGGACGCGCCGACGCTGAAGGAGTCCGGGTACGACGTGAGCTTCACCAACTGGCGCGGCATCGTGGCGCCGCCGGGGCTCACCGACGCCGAGCGGACCAAGCTCACCCGGTTCGTGGAGGCGCTGCACGACTCGCCCGAGTGGCAGAGGTCGCTGGAGCGCAACGGCTGGGAGGACGCCTTCCTCACCGGCGACAAGTTCGGCGAGTTCCTGGCCGCCCAGGACAGGCGTGTGGTGTCGGTGCTGAAGGAGCTGGGACTGTGACGACGGAGACGGAAACTCCCCCCACGACGGCGGACGTTCGCCGGACGTGGCTGCGCGAGCACTCCGAACTCGGGGTGTGTGTGCTGCTGTTGGCGCTCGGAGTGCTGGTGCTCACCGACGCGCTCACCATGGACGTGGACATCGCGCAGCGCGGTCCGGTCGGGCCGAAGACGGTACCGGTGGTGGTCGGCATCGGGTTGCTGGTGGTCGCCGCACTGCTCGCCGTGGACGTGCTGCGCGGCGGGCGCGGGCAGGCGGAGACGGGCGAGGACATCGACCTGTCCGAGCCGGCCGACTGGCGCACGGTGGGCCTGCTCACCGGGGTGTTCCTGGGTGCGGCCGTGCTGATCGAGCCGCTCGGCTTCCCGGCCGCGGGCGCCCTGCTGTTCTGGGGCGCGGCCTACGCGCTGGGCAGCCGCCGCGTGGACCGGGACCCGCTGATCGCGGCGGCGCTCGCACTGCTCACCTATGTCCTGTTCAACAACCTGCTCGGAGTGCCGCTGCCCGGCGGTCCGCTGATGGGAGCGCTGTGACATGAACGCCCTCACCTCCCTCATGGACGGCTTCGGTACGGCCCTGACCCCGCTGAATCTGCTCTGGGCGGCGCTCGGTGTGCTGCTGGGCACGGCGATCGGCGTGCTGCCCGGCATCGGTCCGGCGATGGCGGTGGCGCTGCTGCTGCCGGTGACGTACGGACTCGATCCGATCGGCGCGTTCATCATGTTCGCGGGCATCTACTACGGGGCGATGTTCGGCGGTTCGACGACCTCGATCCTGCTCAACACCCCCGGTGAGAGCGCCGCGGTGGTGGCGGCCATGGAGGGCAACCCCATGGCGAAGTCGGGGCGGGGCGCGCAGGCGCTGGCGGCGGCGGCCATCGGTCACTTCGCGGGCGGCATGGTCGGCACGATCCTGCTGGTGGCACTGGCACCGACGGTGGCGGAGCTGGCGGTGGACATCGGCGCGCCGGACTACTTCGCCATCATGGTGCTGGCGTTCATCGCGGTGACGTCGGTGCTGGGCTCGTCGCGGATCAGGGGGCTGGCCTCGCTGCTGATCGGGCTCACGCTCGGTCTGGTGGGCCTGGACCAGATGACCGGGCAGCAGCGGCTCACGTTCGGTTCGCTGCAACTCGCCGACGGGATCGACGTGGTGATCGTGGCGGTGGGTCTGTTCGCGATCGGCGAGGCGCTGTGGGTGGCGGCGCATCTGCGGCGCCGGCCCGGTGAGGCGATCCCGGTGGGGCGGCCGTGGCTGGGCAAGGAGGATGTGCGGCGCACCTGGAAGTCCTGGGCGCGCGGGCCGTTCATCGGCTTCCCGTTCGGCGCGATCCCGGCGGGCGGCGCGGAGATCCCGACGTTCCTGTCCTATGTCACCGAGAAGCGTCTGTCCAAGCACAAGGACGAGTGGGGCAAGGGCGCCATCGAAGGCGTGGCCGGACCGGAGTCGGCCGCGTCCGCGTCGGCGGCGGGCACCCTGGTCTCGATGCTCACCCTGGGCCTGCCCACCACGGCGGTCGCGGCGGTCATGCTCGCCGCCTTCCAGCAGTACGGCATCCAGCCGGGCCCGCTGTTGTTCGAGCGCGAACCCGACCTGGTGTGGGGCCTGATCGCGTCGCTGTTCGTCGGCATGGTGCTGCTGCTCGCGCTCAACCTGCCGCTGGCGCCGGTGTGGGCGAAGCTGCTGCGGATCCCGCGGCCGTATCTGTACGCGGGGATCCTGTTCTTCGCGGCGGTCGGCGCCTACGCCGTCGGCGGTGAGGTGATCGACCTGGTGATCCTGCTGGTCATCGGCCTGATCGGCTTCGGTATGCGGCGCTACGGACTTCCCGTCCTGCCCGCCGTCATCGGGGTGATCCTCGGGCCCAACGCCGAGCAACAGTTGCGCCGGGCCCTGCAGATCAGTGACGGCAGTGTCTCGGGGCTGGTCAACACGCCTTTCTCGGTGGCCCTTTACGCGGTGGTGGCCGTGCTGCTGGCGTGGCCGCTGCTGCGGAGGGTGCGCGCCAGGAGCTGAGCGTCGCATCCGGCGCTCCGGGGTGGTCACACAGCCCTCCCATATGATTAGGTAAGCCTAACCTAATTGGGGGGTTCAGTGAGTGATGCGACTGGCCCCGACCGCGAATGGGCGGCCTGGGCCGAGGGCGTGATGGCGCGGCTCGACGCGCAAGCACAGGTGGACGACGATCTCCTCGCGGCGCTGGGCAACAGTCCCCACCTCCGCGAGGAGACGCTTCTGCGCATGGCCGAGGCGCTACGGGCCGCGGCCCTCGGCCTCGGCCCCGCCGGGTGCGCCGCCGCGGCCGGTGTGCCCGAACGCCTGCTGCACACCTGGCGGGACCGGCAACCCGCGTTCGCCGGCGCCCTGTCCGCCGCGCACGCGCTCGCCCGGTCCTACTCGCTGGGCGCCGACCATGGACGGCCGCCGCCGCTGACCCCCGTGACCCTGCGCGTCCTGCTCAAGCAGATCCGCGCCGGCACCCGTATCCCGCCTGCCGCAGCGGCCGTCGGTGTCTCCGTGCGCACCCTCAACCGGCTGCGCCGCGAGCACCCCCGGGTGGACGCCCTCATCGTCGCGGCCCGTCGCGCCCGGCCCAAACGGGCGGACCGGCGCGGCACTTCGGCCTTCACCCACGGCTACCGGCTCATCCGGACCGACGCCACACCGGCGGACGGCAACCACGCGGACGACGCTTCCTCAAAGGGGTAGCCGACGCGCGGAGTTGTAGTTAGCCTTACCTAAGTTCGTGCGCAACTGCTGTCAGGGCGCTGTGAATCCGGTCCGGAGGACGAGTGAGTAAAGCGGACCTGCCAGGACGCCACGTCCTGCGCGGAGCGGTGCGCGGACAGCGCCGCGATGTCGCGCTCGGCGCGTTGCTGGGCATGGGCCACCAGACCGGCGAGGCCCTGGTGCCCGTCGTCATCGGACTCGCCATCGACGAAGGTGTCGTGGACGGCGATGGCGGCGGACTGCTGATGTGGCTCGGGGTACTCGCCGTCGTGTACGTCGGCCTCTCCTACAGTTTCCGCTTCGGCGCCCGTGCCGGTGAACGCGCCTCCGTGACCGCCGCGCACCACCTGCGCACGGCTCTGGTGGAGCGCGTCCTCGCGCCCGAAGGGGGCGCCTCCGAAGGCCGGTTGCCCGGCGAGCTGGCCAACACCGCGACCGAGGACGCCAAACGGGTCGGCGCGGTCGCCATGGCGCTCATCGTCGGGATCGCCGCCGCGACCGGACTCGCGGTCGGCGCGATCGTCCTGCTGCGCATGTCGATCCCGCTCGGCCTGCTCGTCCTGCTGGGCACTCCCCTGCTGCTGTGGCTGGTGCACCTGCTGAGCAAGCCGCTGGAGCGGCGCAGCGAGACCGAACAGGAGCGCGCCGCACGGGCGTCGGGGGTGGCCGCCGACCTGGTGGCCGGGCTGCGCGTACTCAAGGGCATCGGCGCGGAACCGGCGGCCGTCGCCCGCTATCGCCGGATCAGCCAGGACTCGCTCACCGCCACCCTGCGCGCGGCCCGCGCCGAGGCCTGGCAGAACGGCGTGGTGACCATGCTCACCGGGTCCTTCCTGGCCCTGGTCGCCCTGGTCGGCGGACGGCTCGCCGCACGCGGTGACATCGGGCTCGGCGAACTCGTCTCCGCCGTGGCCCTGGCCCTCTTCCTGATCGGCCCGCTCTCCGAATTCTCCTGGGTCTACGCCGAGTTGGCGCAGGGCCGCGCCTCGGCCGCGCGGATCGCGGAGATCCTCGAAGCCGAACACGCCGTGCGGGCACCCGCCGACGCGCCCACGCTGGAGCGCGTGGAGGGCCGGCTGCGGCTGCGCGGAGTGGCGTACGACTCGCTGCGCGCCGTGGACCTGGAGATCTCCCCCGGCGAGACGGTCGGCGTCGTCACCGTGGACCCGGCGGACGCCACCGCCCTGCTGCGTATCCTCGCCCGCCACGCCGACCCCGACGAGGGCACCGTGGAACTCGACGGCACCAACCTGTCCGCACTGCGCCTCGCCGAGCTCCGGGCGGCGGTCCTCGTCGCCGAGCACGACGCGGACCTCTTCGAGGGCAGTGTCCGGGACAACATCACCGCGGCGGCCGGACCGGACGCTCCTGTCGACGCGGCCGTCGCCGCCTCCGGCACCGACGAGGTAGTCCGCACCCTGCCCGACGGAGCCCACACCGAAGTGACCGCGCGGGGCCGCTCCTTGTCCGGTGGCCAACGCCAACGGATCGCTCTGGCACGCGCGTTGACGGCCGACGCCCCCGTACTCGTCCTGCACGAACCCACCACCGCCGTCGACGCCGTCACCGAGGCACGCATGGCGGCCGGACTGAAGGAACTGCGGGCCGGGCGGACCACCCTCCTGGTGACCAACAGCCCCGCGCTGCTCGCCGTCACCGACCGGGTCGTCCTCCTCGACCGGGGAACGGTCGCCGCCTCCGACGCCCACCAACGGCTGGTCCACCAGCACGGCACCTATCGCGCGGCGGTCCTGGCATGAGCGAGTCCTCGGCACAGCTGCTGCCCGTAGCGACCCCCGCGCGCACCCGTGCGGCCGTCGCCGAACTGCTGCGCCCGCACAGATCGTTGGCCGTCACCGCGTTCGCCGTCATGGTGGGCGCCACCGCCATCGGCCTGCTCACCCAGCCGCTGCTCGGCCGGATCGTGGACCAGGCCGCCGACCGCGCCTCGGTCGACGCGATCACCACCACGGCGGCGCTCCTGGTGGCGGTCGCCGTCGCCCAGGGCATCACCACCGGCTTCGGCCTGTCCCTGATCTCCCGCCTCGGCGAGACCACCCTCGCCCGGCTGCGCGAACGCTTCGTGGAACGCGCCCTCGGCCTGCCGCTGGAGCGCGTGGAGCGGGCCGGCGCCGGGGACCTGACCGCCCGCGTCACCGCCGACGTCTCCCTCATCGCCGAGGCCGTCCGCAACGCCCTTCCGGAGCTGGCCCGTTCGCTGCTGACCATCCTCCTCACGCTCGGCGCGATGGCCCTGCTCGACTGGCGGTTCCTGCTCGCCGCGCTGCTGGCGGTGCCCGTGCAGGTGGCCACCGCCCGCTGGTACGTGGCCCGCGCGGTCCCGCTCTACGCCGAGCAGCGGGTGGCCGCGGGCGCCCAGCAGCAACAGCTCCTCGACACCGTCGCGGGCGCCTCCACCGTACGGGCGTTCCGGCTGGAGCGGCAGCACACCGACCGGGTCACCGAACGGTCCCGGTCCGTGGTCGCGCTGACCATGAAGGGCGTGCGGCTGGTGCTGGGGTTCTACAGCCGACTGCACATCGCCGAGTACCTGGGACTGGCGGCCGTGCTGTTCACCGGGTACTGGCTGGTGCGGCAGGGCTCGGCGTCCGTCGGCACGGCGACCGCCGCCGCGCTGTACTTCCACAGCCTGTTCACCCCGGTCAACGCCGCCCTGGTCCTCCTCGACGACGCGCAGTCCGCCATGGCGGGCCTGGCGCGGCTGGTCGGCGTCACCGACGTGCCGGTGTCCGCCGCTCCGGCACAGCAGGCGGAGAGCGGCCGGATCGAGGTCGTCGTGCGGGGCCTGCGCCACTCGTACCGCCCCGGCCATCCCGTGCTGCACGACATCGACCTGACGATCCGGCACGGCGAGCGGGTCGCGCTGGTCGGCGCCAGCGGCGCCGGGAAGACGACCCTGGCCCGCCTCGTCGCCGGTATCCAGCCGCCGACCGAGGGCACCGTCCTGGTCGACGGGGTGCCGCCGACCGAGCTGGGCGGCCCGGCGGCCAGCCGTACGGTCGCCCTGATCACCCAGGAGACGCATGTGTTCGCCGGTCCGCTCGCCGACGACCTGCGGCTGGCCAAGCCCGACGCCACCGACGACGAACTGCGCGCCGCGCTGGACCGCGTGGACGCGCTCGGCTGGACCGAGGCGCTCCCCGACGGGCTCGACACGGTCGTAGGGGACGGCGGTCACCGGCTCACCGGCGACCGCACCCAGGCGCTGGCCCTGGCCCGGCTGATCCTCGCCGATCCCCCGCTGGTGATCCTGGACGAGGCCACCGCCGAGGCGGGCAGCGCCGGTGCTCGGGCGCTGGAGAAGGCGGTCGCGCGGGCCACCGACGGGCGCACCGCGCTGATCGTGGCCCACCGCCTCAGCCAGGCGGCGACCGCCGACCGGATCGTCGTCATGGACGCCGGACGGATCGTCGAGACCGGCACCCACGACGAACTGCGCGCCGCGGGCGGCCGCTACGCCGCCCTGTGGGCGGCCTGGTCGGACACCCGCGACACCCGCCCCTGACCCCACGACTCCCCCAACCCCCCGCACCGCCCGGCACCACAGGAAACCGAAACAGAAGGACCGCCCATGTTCCGCTCCCGCAGAACTCCCCGGCTCGCCGCCGCGCTGGCCTCGTCCCTGCTGCTCCTCACCGCCGCGACGGCCTGCGGCAGCGACGACTCCGACACGGGCTCCTCGGACGCCGACGCCAAGGCCACCGGGTCGGGCGGCTCCGCCTTCCCGGTCAGCATCGACCACAAGTACGGCACCACGACGATCGAGTCCGAGCCGAAGCGGATCGTCACCGTCGGCCTCACCGACCAGGACCCGGTACTGGCCCTGGGCAAGGTCCCGGTCGGTACCACCGAGTGGGTCGGCGGCTACAAGGGCGCCATCGGCCCCTGGGCCGAGGACAGGCTGAACGGCGCCGACGCGCCGACGGTGCTGAAGGACACCGGTACCGGCCCGCAGGTGGAGAAGATCGCGGCGCTGAAGCCGGACCTGATCCTGGCCGTGTACGGCGGGCTCACCAAGGAGCAGTACGAGTCGCTGTCGAAGTTCGCACCCGTGGTCGCCCAGCCGAAGCAGTACAACGACTACGGCGTGCCGTGGCAGGAGCAGACCGAGACCATCGGCAAGGCCCTCGGCAAGGAAGCGGAGGCCGAGGCCGCCGTGCAGAAGACCGAGGACGCCATCGCGGCGGCCGTGAAGGAGCACCCCGAGTTCGCGGGGAAGACCGGCGTGGTGGCGACGCCGTACGAGGGCATGTTCGTCTTCGGCAGCGGCGACTCGCGCTCGCACCTGCTCACCGACCTCGGCTTCGAGCTGCCCAAGGACCTGGACAAGGCGATCGGGGACCAGTTCGGCGCGAACATCAGCAAGGAGCGCACCGATCTGCTGGACCAGGACGCGATCGTCTGGCTGGTCGGTGACGTCGAGAAGGACGCCGCGAAGCTGCACAAGGACGCCTCGTACAAGGACCTGAAGGTGGTCGGCGAGGGCCGCGAGGTGTACATCAACGAGACCAGCGACTACGGCAACGCGGTGTCCATGGGCACCGTCCTGAGCCTGCCGTACGTCGTGGAGCGCCTGGTGCCGCAGCTCGCGGCGGCGGTCGACGGCAAGCCGGACACGAAGGTGGAGCAGCCGGCTTCCTGACACCGGCACACACAAAGGAGGGGGCGGCCCGTCGGCCGCCCCCTCTCTTCGCGCTGTCGCTCAGCCGTCCATGGCCTCCGCGAGGCTGCGCGGCCGCATGTCGGTCCAGTTCTCCTCGACGTATTCCAGGCAGGACTGGCGGGCCGCCGGGCCGTGGACGGTCCGCCAGCCGGCCGGGACATCGGCGAAGTCGGGCCACAGGCTGTGCTGGTTCTCGTCGTTGACGAGAACCAGGTAGACGCCCTCGGGGTCCTCGAACGGATTGCTCATGCTCTTCCTCTCCTCACGGTCCTTCGGTCGGCTCAGGTAGTGCGCTGGGCCCGTGCGACGAGCCCTTCCAGCGCCCGGAACCAGGTCTCGGCGAGGTCCCGTACAGTCTCGCCCGTCAACAGCCCTTCCAGATAGGACCAGTGGGCGGCCAGCACCGGCCCGTCCGCCCGGTCCTCGGTGACCACGTTGATGCTCAGCGCGTGGCCCGCCCGCATGGCCGCCTCGGGACCGATGTCGGCCGCGTCCTCCTCGGGCGCGTACGACCAGTCCGTGTCCTCGGGGATGCCGAAGCGGCCCAGGTAGTTGAACTCGATCCGGGCGGGTTCACGGGCCGCCAGTTCCTCGCGGGTGCGCGGGTTGAGGTGGCGGAGCATGCCGTACCCGACGCCGTTGACGGGCAGCGACGACAGGTGCTCGCGCACCCGGCGCACGGCGTCCTCAGCGGCCGGTCCGCCCGCGAAGGCGTCGGCGGGGTCGGCCGTCCCGGCGTCGAGACGCACGGGGTAGACGCTGGTGAACCAGCCGACGGTACGGGACAGATCGGTGTCGTCCCCGGCGATCTCCTCGGCCCGCCCGTGGCTCTCCAGGTCGACCAGGACCGAGGTGTCGCTGCCGCCGTCGCGGCGCCGCCAGTCGGCGACGGCGAGGGCGAGTCCGGCGAGCAGGACGTCGTTGACCTGGGCGCCGAACGCGGCCGGGACGGCGGACAGCAAGGGTCCCGTCCGCTCGGCGGGCAGCCGCAGGACGACCTCGCGCTGGGTGCCGGTTGTGTCGCGGTCCGGGTCGAGGGGGCGGGCGAGCGGGAAGGGCTCGGTTCCGCCGTCCAGCACGCCGGTCCACAACGGCAGTTGGGCCTCCACGGCCGGTTCCTGAGCCCGTTCGGCGAGCGTACGGGCCCAGCGGGCGAAGGAGGTCTCCACCGGGGCGAGCCGGGCCGGGCGTCCGCCGCGGACGTCCGCCCAGGCGGCGGCCAGGTCGGGCAGCAGCACGCGCCAGGACACGCCGTCCACGACCAGGTGGTGCGCCATGAGCAGCAGCCGCCCCGGCGCGTCCCCGGCGTCGAACCACACCGCCCGCACCATGACGCCCGCGTCCGGGGCCAGCGATGCCCGCGCGGCGTGGGCGTGTTCGCGCACCGCCGAGCCAAGGGCCTCGGCGTCGAGGCCGGTGACGTCCACCCGCTCCAGCCAGTCGACGGCGTCGACCGCGCCGGCCGGCGGCACGTGCAGGGACCAGTCCTCGGGCGAGGTGCGTACGAGCCTCGCCCGGAGCAGGTCGTGGCGGTCGGCCAGGGCCTGGAGCACGGCCGTCAGTCCGGGCAGGTCCAGGTCGGCCGGGGTGCGGACCAGGGCGGCCTGGTGGTACGTCGAGACGGGGCCGCCCAGTTCGCGCAGCCAGTGCATGACCGGGGTGAACGGCACGGTTCCAGTGCCGTCGTCCTCGCGGCGGACCTCATCGGCCGTCTCGGTCTCGGCGACCGCGCTCAGGGCGGCGGCCGTGCGGTGCCGGAAGACCAGGCGCGGGGTGATGCGGACGCCCGCCGCCCGGGCCCGGCTGACGAGTTGCATGGCGACGATGCTGTCGCCGCCCAGGGCGAAGAAGTCGTCGTCCGCGCCGACCTGTTCGAGCCCGAGCACCTCGGCGACGATCGCGCAGAGCGTCTCCTCCATCGGGGTGGCGGGGGCGCGTCCGGAGGACAGGGCGGAGAAGTCGGGTGCGGGCAGGGCGGAGCGGTCCAGCTTGCCGTTGGCGAGCTGCGGGAACCGGTCGAGCGGGACGACGACGGCCGGGACCATGTGGTCGGGGAGCCGTTCGGCGACATGGGCACGCAGTGCGGCGGGGTCGGCGCCCTCGGCGACGACATGGGCCACCAGCAGCTTGCGCGCGCCTTCCTGGCTGACCGTCACCAAGGCCTGGGTGACGGCGGGATGGGCGGTGAGCGCGGACTCGATCTCGGCGGGTTCGATGCGGAAGCCGCGGATCTTGACCTGGTCGTCGGCCCGGCCCAGGAAGTCGATCCGGCCGTCGGACGTCCAGCGGGCCAGGTCGCCCGTGCGGTAGAGACGGGAGCCGGGCGCGCCGAAGGGATCGGCGACGAACCGCTCGGCGGTCAGGGCGGGGGCGCCGAGGTAGCCGCGGGCGAGTCCGCCGCCCGCGAGATACAGCTCGCCCGTGACACCCGGCGGCACCGGCTGCAGCCGTTCGTCCAGGACGTACGCGCGGGTCCCGGCCACCGGTCGGCCCACCAGCGGGCGGTCGCTGTCGCCGACGCGGGCCACCAGGGCGTCCACCGTGGACTCGGTGGGCCCGTAGAGGTTGAACGCCTCGGTGGCGCGCAGCGAGGCCAGTCGCCGCCACTGGGCGACCGGTACGGCCTCGCCGCCTACGCCGACGACGGCGAGGGGGCAGTCGTCGCCCTCCAGCAGGCCGCTGCCGGCCATCTGGGCGAACAGGGACGGCGTCACCTCCAGGAAGTCGAAGCGGTGCCGGCGTACGGCGTCGGCGAGGAGTTCGGGGTCGCGCCTGACCTCCTCGGAGACGATGTGCACGCAGTGCCCGTCCAGCAGCCACAGCTGCGGCTGCCAGGAGGCGTCGAAGAAGAACGACCAGGCGTGCCCGGCACGCAGGTGCCGCCGTCCGGTGGCCTCGATCGCAGGGCGGTACAGCGTCTCGCGGTGGCTGTGGAAGAGGTTGCCCAGGGTCTCGTGCGTGACCACGACGCCCTTGGGGCGGCCGGTGGAGCCGGAGGTGTAGATGACGTAGGCCGGGTGACGGGGCGTCAGCAGGCTGGTGCGGTCGAGGTCGGAGGGGTCCTGGGCGGCGATCCGCGCGGCTGTTGCGGGCTCGTCCAGGACCAGCCGCTCGGCGTCCGGGGGCAGGGTGTCCGAGAACTCGCCCGTGGTGAGGGTGACCACGGGGCGGGCGTCGGCGAGGACGTCGGCGGTGCGCTCCCGCGGTGCGTCCGGGTCGAGCGGCAGGTATGCGGCGCCCGCCTTGTGCACGGCGAGCACGGCCACCAGGAAGCCCGCGTTGCGGGGCAAAGCGAGGGCGACCGACTTCTCCGGTTCCGCGCCGAGTTCGCGGAGGAGCCGGGCCAGGCGGTTGGCCTCCGCGTCGAGTTCGGCGAAGGTCAGCTCGACGCCGTCGGAGGCCACTGCGGGCAGCCCCGGGAACTCACGGACACGCGCCTCGAAGAGCGCGGGCACGGTGGTCGGCGGCGCGAGCACAGGGCGGCTGTGCCAGCCGTCCGCGAGCCGCTGCCGCTCCTCCTCGGCGAGGATGTCCACCCGGCCCACGGTCAGGTCCGGGTCGGCGGCCACGGCGCGCAGGACGCGGCGGAGCCGGTCGGCGAAGGACTGGGCGGTGGCGTGGTCGAACAGGTCCGCGCTGTACTCCAGGACGCCGTCGACTCCGCCCCCGTCGGCACGCTCCACGAAGTCGAAGGACAGGTCGAACTTGGCCGTGGTGCGGGCGACTTCGTCCCGGCGCCCGTGGAGACCGGGCAAGCTCGCGCTCTCGTCCCCGGCCGCGAGGTAGACCACCATCACCTGGAACAGCGGGTGCCGGGCCAGCGAGCGGGCCGGGTTGAGCACTTCCACCAGCCGTTCGAACGGCACGTCCTGGTGGTCGAAGGCCGCCAGGTCGGCCTCCCGCACCCGGGCGAGGAGTTCGCGGAAGCTGGGGTCGCCGGAGGTGTCGGTGCGCAGCACCAGGGTGTTGAGGAAGAAGCCGACCAGGTCCTCCAGGGCCGCGTCGGCGCGCCCGGAGATCGGGCTGCCGATCGGGATGTCGGTCCCGGCGCCCAGCCGGGTGAGCAGGGTCGCCACGGCGGCCTGGAGCACCATGAACACGCTGACCCCGTGGCCGCGTGCCAACCGGTGCAGTTGCGCCGCCAGTTCGGCGTCGAGGGACAGATCGGCCGAGCCGCCCCGGTAGCTGGCCTCCAGCGGGCGGGGCCGGTCGAAGGGCAGCGCCAGCTCCTCGGGGAGGCCGTCGAGGGCCTGCCGCCAGTAGGCGATCTGCCGCTCACTGACCTGCTCCAGCACCTTCTGCTGCCAGAGCGTGTAGTCGGCGTACTGCACCGGCAGCGGCGCCCAGTCGGGCTCCCGCCCCCGCGTGCGGCAGGCGTAGGCGAGGGCGAGGTCCCGGTTCAGGGGCGCGTCCGACCACTCGTCACCGGCGATGTGGTGCAGCAGGACGAGGAGGGTCCACTCCTGCTCCCCGGTGCGGAACAGATGGACGCGCAGCGGGGGTTCGCGGTCCAGCTCGAAGCCGTACGCCCCGGCCTGCGCCAGCCGCTCGCCGAGCCGCTCCTGGTCGGTGTCCTCCACCTCGAAGGGGACGCGCGCCTGGTCCGGGGTGAGGATGTGCTGGTAGGCGCGGCCGTCCTCCTCGGGGAAGACCGTGCGCAGCGTCTCGTGCCGTACCGCGAGGTCGTGCACGGCGGCTCGCAGCGCCTCGACGTCCAGGGTGCCGGTCAGCCGCCAGGCCGAGGGGATGTTGTACGTCGCGCTGGGTCCCTCGACCCGGTACAGCACCCACAGGCGCTGCTGGGCCGAGGACAGGGGCAGCCGCTCGGGGCGGGGGCCTGCCGTCAGTGCCGGACGGGTGGCCGCCGGTGCGGGGCCGTCGGCCGCGAGTGCCGAGGCCAGCCCGGACACGGTCGGCGCGTCGAACACCGCGCGCAGGGGCAGTTCGACGCCGAGGGCGGCGCGGATCCGGGCGGTCAGCCGCATGGCGAGCAGGGAGTGGCCGCCGAGGGCGAAGAAGTCGTCGTCGACTCCGACGGCGGGCAGGCCGAGGACGTCCGCGAACAGGGCGCACAGGACCTCTTCGCGGGGCGTGCGGGGCCGTGCGCCGCCGGCCTGCGCGGTGAAGTCCGCGGCGGGCAGGGCGCGGCGGTCCAGCTTGCCGTTGGTCGTGAGCGGGAGGGCGTCGAGGGTCACGAACGCGGCCGGGACCATGTGCTCGGGCAACTCGGCGGCGCTGTGGCGGCGCAGTTCGGCCGGGTCGGCGGCACGACCGTCGGAGGGCACGACGTAGGCCACGAGCCGCTGGTCGTGGGCGACGACGACGGCGTGGCCGACGGACGGGTGCCGGGCGAGGACGGACGCCACCTCACCGGGTTCGACCCGCATACCGCGGATCTTGACCTGGTCGTCGGTCCGGCCGAGGAAGTCGAGGGTGCCGTCGGCGGTCCAGCGGGCCAGGTCACCCGTGCGGTACATGCGGGCGCCGGGCGCGCCGTAGGGGTCGGCGACGAACCGTTCGGCGGTCAGGGCGCGGCGGTGCAGGTAGCCGCGGGCGAGCTGGACCCCGGCCAGGTACAGCTCCCCTGCCACACCGGGCGGGACCGGGCGCAGGGCGGCGTCCAGGACGTAGACGCGGGTGTTCCACACCGGGCGGCCGATGGCCACCTGCCGGGCCCCGGCGGGCACCTCGACGGCGGTGACGTCGACGGAGGCCTCCGTGGGCCCGTAGAGGTTGTGCAGCCTCGCGGGCAGCAGGTGGTGGAAGCGTTCGGCGACGGCGGGCGGCAGCGCCTCTCCGCTGCACATCACCTGGCGCAGGCCGGTGCAGTGCGCGGCGGCGGGTTCCTCCAGGAAGACCTGGAGCATCGAGGGGACGAAGTGGGCGGTCGTGATGTGCTCGTCCTGGATCAGCGCGGCGAGGTAGGCCGGGTCACGGTGGCCGTCGGGCCGGGCGACGACCAGGGCGGCCCCGGTGATCAGCGGCCAGAAGAACTCCCACACGGACACGTCGAAGCCGGCGGGGGTCTTCTGCAGCACCCGGTCGGCCGCTGTGAGGGGGTAGGTGTGCTGCATCCACAGCAGCCGGTTGACGATGCCCGCGTGCGGGACGACCACTCCCTTCGGGCGGCCGGTGGAGCCGGAGGTGTAGATGACATAGGCCGGGCTCAGCGGGTTGTGTCCGGTGGGGAGTTCGCCTTCGGGTCCGTCGGGGAGTCCGTCCTGGATGGTGTACGCGGGCCGGGCGTCGTCCAGGGTGAACGCGATGCGCTCGGGCGGCAGGCCGGGGTCCAGCGGCAGGTAGGCGGCGCCCGCGCGGTGCACCGCGAGGAGGGCCACGATCAGTTCGACGGACCGGGGCAGCGCCACCGCGACCGTGTCCTCGGGCCCGACGCCCCGGCCCGCCAGGACGCGTGCCGTGTGCTCGACCCGGCTGTCCAGTTCGGCGTAGGTGAGCCGTTCCGCCCCGAAGACGAGGGCAGGGGCGTCTGGAGTACGGGCGGCTTGGGCGCGGAACAGTTCCGGCAGCGTGGTCGCGGGGACGTCGTGCGCGGTGTCGTTCCAGCGCTCGACGACCGTCTCGTGCTCGCCGTCGTCCAGCAGCCGCAGGTCGCGCACGGGCCGGTCGGGGTCGGCCGCCACCTGCTCCAGCAGGCGCAGGAGCCGCTGGGCGATGGTCCGGGCGGTCGTGGTGTCGCACAGGTCGAGGGCGTGCTCCAGGAGCAGCACCAGGCGATCGGCCCCGGTCTCGTCGACGAAGGTGAAGTGGAGGTCGAACTTGGCCGCGCCGGTGTCCATGTCGAACCACTCGGTGGGCAGTCCGAGCACGTCCGGGTCGCCGTCGGGCCGGTAGTGGTAGCCGAGCATGACCTGGAACAGCGGGTTGCGGCCGGTCACCCGGGGCGGGTTGACGGCCTCGACCACGGCGTCGAAGGGCAGGTCCTGGTGCTCGAAGGCGGCCAGGGCGGATTCCCGGACCCGCGCCAGCAGTTGACGGAAGGTCAGTTCAGGACCCGACAGGTCGGTGCGCAGGACGAGTGTGTTGACGAAGAAGCCGACCAGGTCGTTCAGCGCCTCGTCGGTGCGGCCCGCGACGGGTGCGCCGAGCGGGATGTCGTCCCCCGCGCCGAGCCGGTGCAGCAGGGCGGCGGTGGCCGCCTGGAACAGCATGAACATGCTGGTGCCGGTGGTCCGGGTGAGGTCGCGCAGGGACCGTCCGGTGTCCGGGTCCACCTCCAGGCGGACCTTGCCGCCACGTCCGGTGGGCGCGTCGGGGCGGGGCCGGTCCAGGGGCAGGGTCAGTTCGTCGGGCAGGCCGCGCAGGGCCTCGGTCCAGTGGGCGAGTTGTGCGGCGCCGACCTGGCCGAGCAGGGTCTCCTGCCAGAGCGTGTAGTCGGCGTACTGGACCGGCAGCGGCGCCCAGTCGGGGGCGCGGCCTTCGCGGCGGGCCAGGTAGGCGGTGGTCAGGTCGGTGTGGAAGGGCCGGTCGGACCATTCGTCCGTGGTGATGTGGTGCAGCATCAACGCCAGCACGTGGTCGGCGGGGCCGAGGCGCAGCACCCGGGCCCGTACCGGGAGTTCGGTGCTCAGGTCGAAGGGGCGGCGCTGGGCGGCGGCCACACGGTCGGGCAGGTCGGCCTCCACGCAGTCCTCGACGGTGAACTCGGGTGCGGCCGCCCCGGGCGGGGCGATCCACTGGTACGGCTCGCCGTCCTCCGCCACCGGGAAGCGTGTCCGCAGGGCCTCATGACGGTCTGTCACATCGCGCAGGGCGGTGCGCAGGGCGTCCAGGTCCAGCCCGCCCCGCAGCCGGAACACCAGCGGGAAGTTGTAGGCGACGCTGCCGGTGAGGCGTTCCGTCAGCCACAGCCGCCGCTGGGCGGCGGACAGCGGGATCCGGCCGGGCCGTTCGGCGGCCGGTTCCAGCACAGGGCGCGCGGGCCGTCCGGCGTCCGCGCGCAGGGCCAGTTGCTCGGGGGTCGGGGCCTCGAACAGGTCGCGGATGGCCAGTTCGGCGCCGAGTTCGGTACGGGCGCGGCTGATCAGGCGGGTGGCGAGCAGCGAGTGTCCGCCCAGGTCGAAGAAGTTGTCCTCCGCGCCGGTCCTGGGCAGCCCCAGCACCTCGGCGAAGAGCCGGCACAGCACCTCCTCGACCGGCGTGCGCGGGCCGCGTCCGGCGGACAGGGCGACGGCGGGCTCGGCGTCCGGCAGGGCGCGCACGTCTAGCTTGCCGTTGTCGTTCATCGGCAGGCGTGGCAGCACCACGAAGGCGGCCGGGACCATGTAACTCGGCAGCCGCTGTCCCAGATCCTCCCGGATACGGCGGATCAGCGCGCCCTGGCCGCGGGTGGCGGTCGGGGTGTTGGCGTACGGCTCGGTGTCGCGCCCGGCGCGGGGGCGGTACAGGCCGAGGGTGCGGCCCGTGTGCGCGGCGGGGACGAAGACGGCGTCGAACGAGCCCGGTTCGTCCGCCCAGGTGGTCAGCACCCGGAAGCCGTGGGTCTCCCCCAACTGCCGTACGTCCTCGGGCTCCTCGCCCGCTGCGGGGGCGGGCTCGGCGTCCATCGCGCGCATCGCGGCGAGGTCGGCGGCCGTGCGGGCGTCGGGGATGCGACGGACGCGGAAGGGGTCGGCGGCGCTCAGAAGTCCGCTGAGGTCGGCGCCCCACTCGGTCTCGGGCACGTCGTCGAGCCGGAGGGCGTCGGCGGTGCCGGCGTACAGGACGACGTCGTACCGGTACCGCGTCAGTTCGTTGTGGTGCCGTCCGCGCTTGGTGCGCAGGTCGACGCCAACACCGAGGGTGGTGAACCAGTCGGGGTCGACGAGGAGTTCCTTCTCCAGGGCGAGCCCTCGGTCCACGGCCTGCCGCAGCGGCTCGGCGCCGCGCGCGACCTGGATACCGGTCTGGAAGACGCGCGCCTGCCGCAGGTCCCGTACGTCACCCAGGAACAGCGCGCCGCCCGGCGCGAGCAGACCCATCGCGCCCCGGATCACCTTGCGCAGGTGGTCCAGGCTCGGGAAGTACTGGATGACGGAGTTGATGACGATCGTGTCGAAGTGGCCGACGGGCAGTCCGTCCGTCACCTCGGCCGCCTGGCACCGCAGCTGCACCTTCCGGGCCAGCTCGGGGTCCGCCTTGATGTCCTCGCCCAGCTTGCGGATCACGGGTGCCGCGAAGTCGGTCGCCCAGTACTCCTCGGCGTCCGGGGCGAGCCTGGACAGCAGCAGGCCGGAGCCGACGCCGATCTCCAGGATGCGGGCGGGCCGCAGCTCCTTGATGCGCTCGACGGTGGCCTCGCGCCACTCCCGCATGTGCTCCAGCGGGATGGGCAAGCCGTCGTAGGAGCTGTCCCAGCCCGCGAAGTCCTCGGTGAAGACGGCGGTGCCGATCTCCGTGTACTCGGCGGAGTAGATCTCCTGCCACTCCCCGATCTGCTCCGCCTCGGCCTCCCGGCGGGCCTCGGCGTCGGGCTCGGCCGGGACGACGTACCCCACCAGCCGCTGGGTGCCGGGCGCGGAGGCGTCGTCGCGGGCGATGACGGCGGCCTGGGAGACCTCGGGGTGCTGCGCCAACGCGCTCTCGATCTCGCCGAGTTCGACGCGGTGGCCACGGATCTTGACCTGGTCGTCGGTACGGCCGAGGAAGTCCAGATTGCCGTCCGGGCGGCGCCGGACGAGGTCGCCGGTGCGGTACATGCGCTCGCCGGGGCGGCCGTAGGCGTCGGCGACGAACCGCTCGGCGGTCAGGCCGGGCCGGTCCAGGTAGCCGCGTGCCAGACCCACGCCGGCGATGTACAGCTCGCCCGCCACACCGTCCGGGACGGGCCGCAGCCAGGGGTCGAGGATGCGGGCGCGGGTGGCGCGGATGGGCTTGCCGACGGTCGGGGTGGCGCTGTCGTGGGTGCCGCCGCCGAGGGTGTTGATGGTGTACTCGGTCGGCCCGTACAGGTTGTAGCCGTAGGTGCCCTCGGTGTCCCGCAGGGTGTTCCACACGGTCTCGGTGACCGCCTCACCGCCCAGCAGCACGAGCGGCGGCCGGTGGCCCTCCAACAGGCCTTCCTCGATGAGGAGATGGGCGTAGGTCGGGGTCACGTTGACCACGTCGACGCGGTGTTCCTCGCAGTACGCCACCAGCGCGGTGGCGTCCCGGCGCAACTCCTCGTCGCAGATGTGGACTTCGTGGCCCTCGACGAGCCAGAGCAGCTCCTCCCAGGACATGTCGAAGGCGAAGGACACGGTGTGCGCGATGCGCAGCCGGCGTCCGCCCGCCGAGGCGATGGCCGGGGCGAAGATCTCCTTCTGATGATTGAGCTGCATGTTGGTCAGGCCGATGTACGGCGTGACCACGCCCTTGGGACGGCCGGTGGAGCCGGAGGTGTAGATCACGTACGCCGGGTGGTCCAGGCTGAAGGACACGTGCACCGGTTCGGCGGGCAGGGCGGAGAGTTCGGCCTGGGTCTCGGGGTCGTCCAGGAGTACGCGCGGGGTGTCGCCGGTGAGGGTCGCCGAGACAGCCCGTGTGGACAGCAGGAGCAGCGGGCGGGCGTCGGCGAGCATCATGGACAGCCGCTCGGCCGGGTGGTCCAGCTCCAGCGGCAGGTACGCGGCACCCGTGCGCAGCACCGCGAACAGCGCGACCACGGTGTCGATGGAGCGCGGCAGACCGAGCGCGACGACCTTCTCGGGACCGGCTCCTCGCGAGACCAGCAGTCGGGCCAACCGGTCGCAGCGGGCGTCGAGTTCGGCGTAGGTGACTTTCTGCTCGCCGAAGACGAGGGCGGTGGCCCCGGGGGTGCGCGCGGCCTGGGCGGCGAGCATGTCGGCGACCGTCTCGTGCGGTACGGGCTGCCGGCCCGCCTCCTCCTCGCGGGCCAGCGCGGCGGCCTCGTCGGGCAGCAGCGCGGACAGCGTGCCCACGGGGGCGGACGGGTCGGCCACGAGTGCGGAGACGAGCAGTACGAACCGGTCGATCAGCCGCTGCGCGAAGTCGTCCGCGAGCAGGTCGGGGCGGTAGGCCAGGGTGACGCGGACGCGCTCGCCGGGGGTGACGACGAGGTTGGCCGGGTAGTGGGTGGCGTCCACGTTGGCGACCGCACTCGCCCCGTGCCGGTCCCTCAGCTCGGCGAGCCGCTCGTCGGTGTCGGCGTTGCGCAGCACGAACAGCGTGTCGAACAGCCGTCGGTGCCCGGTCTCGGCCTGGAGCACACCGAGCCCCAGGTACTCGTACGGCATGACCTCCAAGCGCTCGCCCTGGATGCGGCGCAGCAGGTCCAGCACCGGTTCGCGCGGGTCGTAGGCGATCCGGGCGGGCACGGTGTTGAGGAACATACCGATGACGTTCTCGACGTCCGGCACCTCGCTGGGGCGGCCGGCGACCGTGGTACCGAAGGCGACGTCCGTGCGGCCGCACGCGCTCGCGAGCACCAGCCCCCAGGCGGCGTTCAACACGGTGTTGAGGGTCAGTCCGTGCCGCCGGGCGGCCTCCCGCAACCGCCCGGCTGTGTCCGGGGCCAGCACGGCGTCCAACTGACGCGGAATGACCGGCTCCAGGCCCCGGTCGTCGACCGCCGGGGCCAGCAGCGTCGGCTCCTCGAACCCGGCCAGCGCGGCACGCCAGGCGCGCCGGGCGGCGGAGTCGTCCTGGCGCTCCAGCCAGGTCAGGTAGTCGCGGTACGAGCCGGGCCGGGCGAGCCCTGCCGGGTCGCCGCCGCTCTCGTACAGGGCGAACAGCTGGTCCAGGAAGAGCCAGGCCGACCAGCCGTCCCACAGGATCAGATGGCGGCCCACGATCAGCCGGTCGCCGCGCTCCTCGCCGAGCCGGATCAGCAGCATCCGGAAGAGCAGCGGGCGGCTCAGGTCGAAGCGGCGGGCGCGCTCCTGGTCCAGCAACTCGGCCATGCGCCGGTCCTGTTGGGCCGCCGAAAGCCCCGACAGGTCCACTTCGGTGAGCGGGATACCGGCGTCCCGGACGATGAACTGCACCGGCTGGCGCAGCCCTTCGCTGGTGAACCCGGCGCGCAGGGAGGGGTTGCGGTCGAGCAGGGCGCGGGTGGCGGTGCGCAGCCGGTCGGCGTCGACGCGCTCGGCGAAGTCGAAGGACTCGTGGACCGTGTAGACGTCCAGCGCGCTGTCGTCGTAGGTGGAGTGGAAGAACAGGCCCTCCTGGAGCGGGGCCAGCGGCCAGATGTCCTCGACGCGTCCGGGGGCGAGTCGGTCGACGCGGGCCCGCTCCTCGTCGGTGAGCGTGAAGGCGGAGGCCTCCTGGGTGGTGCCCGCGTCCTCAAGGACCGTGGCGGCCTCGGCGAGCGCGGCCGGGGTGCGGTGCTCGAAGACCTCGCGCGGGCCGATGGCGAGGCCCGCCCGGCGGGCGCGGCTCGCCACGGCGATGGAGCTGATGCTGTCGCCGCCGAGCAGGAAGAAGTCGTCCTCCACTCCGGCGTCGGGCAGCTTCAGCACGGCGGCGAAGATCTCCGTGAGCAGTCGCTCGCGAGGGTTGCGCGGGGCGCGGGACGGGGCGCGCACGGCCTGCGGGGCGGGCAGGGCGTTGCGGTCCAGCTTGCCGCTGGGGGTCAGGGGCAGGGCGTCGAGGACGACGTAGGCGGACGGGACCATGGGCGCGGGCAGGGTGCCCTCCAGCGCGGCGCGCAGATCGTCCGTTTCGGCTGTGGTCGTCGGTACGACATAGGCGACGAGGGAGTTGTCCCGTACCGTCGCCGCGGCCTGGGCGACGGCGGGCAGGCGGGTCAGGGCGGCCTCGATCTCGCCGAGTTCGATGCGGTTGCCGCGCAGCTTGACCTGCCGGTCGGTGCGGCCCAGGTACTCGATCACTCCGTCGGGGCGGCGCCTGACGAGGTCACCCGTGCGGTACATGCGGGTGCCGGGCGGGCCGTAGGGGTCGGCGGTGAAGCGTTCGGCGGTGAGCGCGGGACGGGCGTGGTAGCCGCGGGCGAGCTGGACGCCGGTCAGGTACAGCTCGCCGGGGACGCCGTCGGGCACGGGGCGCAGGCAGGTGTCGAGCACGCGCAGGCCGGTGTTCCGGACGGGGCGGCCGATGGGCACGGTGACGCCCTGGTCGGTGCCGTCGACGGGGTGGTGGGTGACGTCGACGGCGGCTTCGGTGGGGCCGTACAGGTTGTGCAGGGGGACGCTCGTCAGGTCCCGCCACCGGTGCGCGGCGGCCGTGGGCAGGGCCTCGCCACTGCTGAACACGCGGCGCAGGGAGGCCGCCCAGGAAGAGTCCGCGGTGACCTCGTCGGACTGGAGGAACGCCTCCAGCATCGACGGCACGAAGTGCATGGTCGTCACGCCCTCGTCGCGCACCAGGGCGGCCAGGTAGGCCGGGTCCCGGTGGCCGTCGGGCTTGGCGAGTACGACCGCCGCGCCTTCGAGGAGGGGCCAGAAGAACTCCCAGACCGAGACGTCGAAGCTGGACGGGGTCTTCTGCAGGACGCGGTCGTCGGCGGTGAGCCCGTAGGCGGACTGCATCCAGGCGAGTCGGTTGACGATGGCGCGGTGGGTGACGATCACGCCCTTGGGCAGGCCGGTGGAGCCGGAGGTGTAGATGAGGTAGGCGGGGTCGTCGGGGTGGGCGGGGCGTGCCGGTGCGGCCGGGGGCTCGTCGGTGTGCTTGTCGTCGAGGAGGAGTACGGCGTCGGGCGCGAGCCGGAGCCGGTCCGCGATCCCGGTCAGCGTGATCACCGTGCTCGTCCCGGAGTCGGCGACCATGTGGGCGATGCGGTCCGCCGGGTAGTCCGGATCGATCGGGAGGTACGCGGCGCCCGACTTCAGTACGCCCAGCAGCGCCACCATCAGCTCGGCGGACCTGGGTACGGCAACCGCGACGAACCCGCCGGGACCGGCCCCGCGGGCGCGCAGGCGCGACGCCAACGCCTCGGCACGGGCGTCGAGTTCGGCGTAGGTGAGCCGCTCGTCCGCGAAGACGACGGCCGTGGCGTCCGGAGTGCGAGCGGTCCGGGCCGCGATGGCCTCGGCAAGTGTGGTTTCCGGGACCTCGTGCTCCTCGCCGGCCACGTGGGCGCGCAGGGCCTCGTCCAGGGTGAGCAGGTCGAGGGCCGCGACCCGCTGACCGGGGTCGGCGGCGAACTCCTCCAGCAGCCGGGCCAGCCGGTCGCCGAGCGCGCGTACGGCATCGCCGTCCAGCCGCTCGCTGTGGTGCTTGAGTCGCAGGTCCAGCCGTTCGCCCGGCTTGACGATCAGGGCGAGCGGATAGTGCACGGCGTCGTAGAAGGCGTCGCCGGTGATGCGGACGGTGCCCGAGGGGTCCCGCAGGTCCGGTTCGGAGGGGTAGTTCTCGAACACGACCAGGGTGTCGAAGAGTTCGCCTGCGCCCGCGTGCCCGGCGAGCCGCTGGATCTCGGCGAGTCCGAGGTGCTGGTGGTCCAGCAGGCGGGCCTGCTCCTCCTGGAGGCGGGTCAGCAGGGTGCCGAGGGTCTCGCCCGGAGCCCAACGCAGCCGCGTGGGCAGGGTGTTGATGAACAGGCCGACCAGGGAGGCGATGCCCTCGACCTCGCTGTCGCGGCCGGAGACAGTGGTGCCGAAGAGCACGTCATGGCGGCCGGTGAGCCTGCCGAGCAGGAGGCCCCAGGCGGTCTGGACGACGGTGCCGAGGGTGACGCCGTGCTCGCGGGCGCGGTCGGACAGGCGTGCGGTGGTGCGTTCCGACAGCTCCACGCGGACGTGCGCGGGCCGCACCGGCTCCCCGGTGGCCGGGGTGTCGACCAGGCGGGTGGGCTCGTCGAGTCCGGCGAGCGCGGTGCGCCAGGCCTCGCGGGCGGCTTCGCGGTCCTGTGCGGCCAGGCGGCGCAGGAAGTCGCGGTACGGGGCGACCTCGGGGAGCGCGGGGTCGTCGGTGCCGTAGCAGGCCATCAGTTCGCGGTGCAGGACGGGCAGGGACCAGCCGTCGGCTACCGCGTGATGGAAGGTGAGGACGAGTCGGCTGCGGTGCTCCCCGAGCCGAACCAGGGCGCAGCGCAGCAGAGGCGGCGCGGACAGGTCGAAGCCGGCCGCGCGCTCGTCGGCGGCGACGGCTTCGCCGAGCGTCTCGCGGATCCCGCCGTCCTGCGCGGACAGGTCGACCTCGCGCCAGGGCAGTTCGGCGTGCCGGGTGATGATCTGCACGGGGGTGCCGTCGGGGCGCTGGCGGAAGGCGGCGCGCAGCGGCGCGTGCCGGTCCAGCAGCCGCTGGGCGGCGCGGCGCAGGGCGCTGCCCTCGACGGGACCCGTGAGGTCGAGGACCTGCTGGACGACGTAGACGTCACCGCCGTTACCGCTGGTCAGGGAGTGGAAGAAGAAGCCCTGTTGGAGCGGGGTGAGCGGGAGCAGTTCCTCGATGTCGAGGGGGTTGCCGCCCTGGATCTCGGCGAGTTCGCCGGGGTCGACCTCCAGCAGGGGCGCCTGCTCGGCGTGTTCCTCGACGCGCTCCACCGCGGCTCGGGCCAGGGACTCGGCGGTGCGGTGCCGGAAGACGTCGCGAGTGGTCAGCCTCAGTCCCGACTCGCGGGCCCGGATGAGGAGTTGGATCGCGGTGATGCTGTCACCGCCGAGGGCGAGGAAGTCGTCCTCCGCGGTGACCGCGTCCAGTCCGAGCACCTGGGCGAAGAGGGAGCACAGCAGTTTCTCGCGCGGTGTCCCGGGCGCGCGTCCGGAGCTCATCGCGCCGTAGTCGGGGGCGGGCAGGGCGCGGGCGTCGATCTTGCCGCTCGGGGTGACCGGCAGCGCGTGCAGGGGCACCAGGGCCGAGGGGACCATGTAGTCGGGCAGCCACTCGGCGGCGTGGGCGCGCAGGGTGCGCATCAGGGCGTGCACGTCGCGGAAGGGCGCGGGGCGGTTGGCGTGCGGGTGGGCGTCGGTGCCGCGGTAGAGGCCGGGGGTCGGGTCGGTGAGGGCGAGGACCGCGTCGAGGGCGCCGTCGTCGGCGGTGCCGTTCCAGGTGAGCGCGGCGCGGTAGCCGTGGCGCTCGGCCAGGGCGTGCAGGTCCTCGGGGTCGGCGCCGGGGGCGGCCTCGCGGCTGCTGCCCTCCAGGGCGCGCAGGTCGGCGAGGTCGTCGGCGAGGCGGGCGTTGGGGATGCCGGTGACGCGCAGGCGGGCGGGGCGCGCGTCGAGCAGGGCCTCCAGGTGGTCCGCGCCCGCCCAGGGGACCTCGCGCTCGTCGGGGACGACCGCGCGGGGGCCGGGGCGCAGGACGACGTCGTACCGGTAGCGGCTCAGTTCGTTGTGATGCGTGCCCCGCTTGATGCGGATCTCGGCGTCGAACCCGTCGAGGGCGGCGAAGTAGTCGGGGTCCAGCAGGAGTTCGCCCTCCCAGCGGACCGACTGCTCGACGGCGGCGCGCAGGGCGCTCTTGTCGTCGGTGGTGGCCCGCCGCGTCTCCACGGCCGCGCGCAGGGTGCGCAGCAGCCGCAGATTGCGTACGTCGCCGACGAAGATCCGCCCGCCGGGGGCGAGCAGCCGGGAGGCGGCGCGCAGGACTTCGGTGAGGTAGTCGGCGCTGGGGAAGTACTGGGCGACGGAGTTGATGACGACGGTGTCGAAGTGGCCGTCGGGCAGCCCGGTGGTGTCGTGGGCGGGCTGGGCGCGCAGATGGACGCCGGGGAGGTCCACTTGGGCGCGCAGGGCGGCGACGGCCTCGGCGGAGAGGTCGGTGCCCCAGTACTCCTCGCAGTCGGGGGCGATACGGGAGAGGATCAGTCCGCTGCCGACGCCGATCTCCAGTACGCGCCGGGCGGGCCCGAGTTCGCGGATGCGCCGTACGGTGTTCTCCCGCCACTCCCGCATCTCCTCGACGGGGATCGGCAGCCCGTCGTACATGCTGTTCCAGCCCGCGAAGTTCTCCTGGGCGCCTTCCGATCCGGCGGCGCTGTAGAGGAGTTCGTGGACCTCCTTCCACTCCTCGACGTGGCTCGCGGAGCCGTCGAGGGAGGGCACGACATAGCCGACGAGGCGGCGGTCGCCGGGGCGGTCCTCGCGGGCGACGACGGTGACCTGGTCGACGGCCGGGTGGCCGCGCAGCACGGACTCGATCTCGCCGGGCTCGATGCGGAAGCCGCGGATCTTGATCTGGGCGTCGGCGCGGCCCAGGAACTCCAGGCGTCCGTCGGCTCGCCATCGGACCAGGTCGCCGGTGCGGTAGAGGCGTTCGCCGGGGGCGCCGAAGGGGTCGGCGACGAACCGTTCGGCGGTCAGGTCGGGGCGGCCGAGGTAGCCGCGGGCGAGTCCGGAGCCGCCGAGGTAGAGCTCGCCGGTGAGTCCGGCGGGGACGGGGCGCAGGTAGGCGTCGAGGACGTAGGCGCGGGTGCCGGGGTCGGGTACGCCGATGGGGACGATGGAACCGGCGGGGATGTCCGGGTCGCACAGGCCGAGCGTGGAGTTGGTGGTGGCCTCGGTGGGGCCGTAGGCGTTGAACATCATCCGGCCGCGGGCGTAGCGGCCGACGAGTTCCGGGGAAACCCGTTCGGTGCCCGCCAAGAGGGTCGCGGTGGGCGGCAGTTGGACGTCGTCCGGCATGGCCGCGAGCAGGGCGGGCGGCAGGATCATGAAGGTGATGCCGTGCGCGTGGGCGTAGTCGGCGAGTGGGGCGGCCGGGACGCGCAGTTCGGCGGGTACGACGACGAGCCGTCCACCGGAGAGCAGGCCGAGGCACAGGTCCCAGAAGGCGACGTCGAAGCTGGGTGAGGCGAACTGGAGGACCCGGCTGTGCGGGCCGATGCCGAAGCGTTCGCTCTGGGTGGCGACGAGCTTGGCGACGCCGCTGTGGGCGAGGACGACGCCCTTGGGCCTGCCCGTGGAGCCGGAGGTGTAGATGACGTAGGCGGCGTTGTCGACGGTGATCGGGGCGTCCGGGTCGTGGGCCGGACACGCGGCCAGCTCCGCGGCCGTGTCGGGCGCGTCGAGCGCCAGGACGGTCATGCCTTCCTGCTCGGGCAGGTCGCGTGCGGTCTCCTCCGTCGTGACCATGCAGACGGGGGCGGCGTCGCCGAGCATGTAGGCGATGCGGTCGGCCGGGTAGTCGTGGTCGATCGGCAGGTAGGCGGAGCCGGACTTCAGGACGGCGACCTCGGTGACGATCAGGTCGATCGAGCGGGGCAGGGCCAGGGCGACGATCCGCTCGGGGCCGGCGCCGCGCGCGATGAGGGCGTGGGCGAGGCCGTTGGCGCGCTCGTCCAGCTCTGCGTAGGTGAGCCGCTCGTCCTCGAAGACCAGGGCGACGGAGTCGGGGCGGGTGCGGACCTGTTCGGCGAACATCGCGGGCCAGGTCGCGAGGGGCACGGAGTGCTCGGTGGCGTTCCAGTCGTGGACGACCTGGGTGTACTCGCCCTCCGCCATCAGTCGCAGCCTGTCCAGGGCTGTTCGGGGGCGGGCGAGCGCGTCCGCGAGCAGGGTGCGGTAGTGGCCGAGGAGGCGGTCGACGGTCGTGGCGTCGAGGATCCCGGGGTCGTACGTGGCCCGTGCCTCGCCCGCGCACACCTCCAGCAACAGGTCGACAGGGCCCGGCAGTTCACCGGCGGGGCGGGTGGGGGTGGCGAGGACCGTGTTGAAGAAGAGCCCGCCGCCGCGGGTGGGCCGGGGGTGCAGTTCCTCGACCAGCATGTCGATGGGCAGCCGGTGGATCTCGGCGTCCGCCCAGGTCTGCTCCACCTGCCGCAACAGCCCCTGGAAGGAGGGTTCGTGGTCGACGCGGACCCGCAGGGGCAGTCCGTCGTGGCCCACGGTGACATCGGTGGCCTGACCGTAGCGGTGCAGCAACGCCACGAAGGCGGTGAGCAGTTCGGCGTCCGTGGCCTCGGGGAGGCCGGACAGGGTACGGACCTCGCGCGTGCGGTCCGGTTCGGTCGGGTGAGGTCGGTCGACGGGAAGTGATGTCTCCAGCGGAAGCGGTGTCAGCATCCGCTGCCAGTAGGCCAGGACTTCTTCGGAACCGCACACAGCAGCGCGCCCTCCCCAGCGGGTCGTTCCCGGCCTGGGCCGGGGATCGGCGCCATAGTAAGGTAAGGGTTACCTAATTCAAAGCACGCACACATATTTCGACAAGGGGATGGGACCGGGGCCCAACTCCCCCTATGGTCCTGTTTGTTAGGCAAGGCTGACCGAAGGAAGTTGACGTGGGGACCTCGGCGGTCCGGGCGGCGAAAGGCCCCCGCGCGGTACTCCTGCTCGCGCTCTCCGGCGCGGCGCTGCTGGCCTTGTGCGGCCTGTCGATGGCCTACGGAGCGCTCGGCGTGCCCCTCGACCAGGTCTGGCACACCCTCCTCGGCGACCCGCCCAACCAGCGTGTGGACAACGTCATCTGGTCGGTACGGCTGCCCCGGACCGCCCTCGGCCTCGCCACCGGCGCCGCGCTCGGCCTGTCGGGCGCGCTGATGCAGGCTCTCACCCGCAATCCGCTGGCCGACCCGGGCATCCTCGGGGTCAGCGCGGGCGCGGCGTTCGCGGTGGTGCTGTCGGTCGGTGTCCTCGGCATCGGCTCGGTGTACGGCTACATCTGGTTCGCGTTCGCCGGGGCCATGGCCGCGAGCGTGCTGGTCTATCTGCTGGGCGGGCTGGGCCGTTCGGGCACCACCCCGGTGAAGCTGGCCCTGGCCGGGGTCGCGGTGACCTCGCTGCTGTTCTCCCTGACCAGCGCCGTCGCGCTGACCGACCCGGACGCCCTGAACCGCTACCGCTTCTGGTCGGCGGGTTCCCTCGCCAACCAGGAGCAGGAAGTCCTGGTACGCGTCCTGCCGTTCCTCGGCGTCGGCGCCCTCCTCGCCCTGGCCTGCGCCCCCGCTCTGAACCGCCTCGCCCTCGGTGACGACGTGGCCCGCTCGCTCGGGCTCAAGGTCGGCCTGGTCCGCGTCCAGGGGGTGGTCGCCGTCACCCTGCTCACGGGCGGCGCGGTCGCCGTCATCGGGCCGGTCGTCTTCGTCGGCCTGGTCGTCCCGCACATCGCCCGGGTCCTGGCCCAGTACGCCGGTATCGGCCCCGACCACCGCTGGCTGCTGCCGCTGTCGGCCGTCCTGGCCCCCTGCCTCCTCCTCGCCGCGGACATCGCCGGCCGCCTCCTGGCCAGGCCCACGGAGATCCAGGCGGGCATCCTCGTCGCCTTCCTCGGCGGCCCGTTCTTCATCGCGCTGGTCCGCCGCCGACGACTCGCGGAGCTGTGAGCATGACGACCCACCGCGCCGACCCCGCACCCCCCGGAGCTGTGACCCATGACGACTGATCTCGCGTCCGGTCCGGGACGCAAGGGCGCTGTGAAGCCAGTGGCCCGGCGTACGGGAGGGCGGGTGCCGTTCCGGCTGTCGGTGCCGCCGGTGTCCGGGCTGGTGCGGCCCCGGCTCGTGGCCGTCTGCCTGGGGCTCGCCGCCGCCGCGTTCCTGCTGTTCGCCGTGGAGACCTCGGTCGGGGACATCGCGCTGCCGCTGACGGACGTGATGAAGGCGCTGGTGGGGGCCTCGGATCCGGCCACCGAGCTGATCGTGCACGAGCTGCGGCTGCCCCGCGCCCTCGGGGGTGCTCTCGTGGGCATCGCCTTCGGCGTCTCGGGCGCGCTGCTGCAGACCATGACCCGCAACCCGCTGGCCAGCCCCGACATGATGGGCATCACCCAGGGCGCCGGTACCGCCGTGGTGGCCGGGATCGTGCTGGGCTGGGACGGCGGGCTGAGCACGCAGGCGCTCGGTCTGCTGGGCGCGCTGACGGCGGCGCTCCTGGTGTACGTCCTGGCCTGGAAGCGCGGCACCAGCGGCTACCGCATCGTCCTGGTCGGCGTGGGCGTCGCCTGGATCTGCACCAGCGCCACCGACTACCTGATGGCCCGGGGCCAGCGCTTCCAGGCGCAGGCCGCGCTGGGCTGGCTGGTGGGCAACCTCAACGGCCGTACCTGGGAGCAGATCACCCCGCTCGGCTGGGCGCTGGTCCTGCTACTGCCCCCCGCGCTGCTGCTCGGACGGCTGATGCGGACGCTGGAGCTGGGCGACGACGTGGCCCGGGGCCTCGGCACCCGCGTGCAGACGGTCCGCGTCGCCGTGCTCCTCGCCGCCGTGGGCCTGGTGGCCTTCGGCACCGCGACCGCCGGCCCGGTGGCGTTCGTCGCCCTCGCCGCGCCCCAGGTCGCCCAGCGCCTGGCCGGCACGGCTTTCCCGCCCCCGGTCGGCGCCGGGCTGACCGGCGCCGTGATGGTGCTGGGGTCCGATCTCGCCGCCCGCAAACTCGTCCCGGACACGGAACTTCCGGTCGGGATCGTCACGGGTGTGCTCGGCGCGCCCGTTCTGCTCTGGCTGCTCGTCCGCGCCAACCGCGCCGGTTCAGGAGGCTGACACCGTGTCGAAGACCGAGACCGCACCCACCGCCGGCCCCGAACTGCGCGCCGAGCGCCTGCGGCTGGCGTACGACGACCGCGTGGTCGTGGAAGACCTCGACCTGGTGGTGCCGACCGGCAGGATCACCGTGATCGTCGGGGCCAACGCCTGCGGCAAGTCCACCCTGCTGCGCGCGCTCGCCCGGCTGCTGCCCCCGAAGTCCGGCGCGGTGCACCTGGACGGCCGGTCCATCCACGCCATCCCGACCCGCACCCTCGCCCAGCGCCTCGGCATCCTGCCGCAGACCCCGGTCGCGCCCGAGGGCCTGACCGTCGTCGACCTTGTGGGGCGCGGCCGTTCACCGCACCAGACCTGGTGGCGGCAGTGGTCCTCGGCCGACGAGGAGGCCGTGCACGAGGCGCTGCGCGCCACCGGCATGACCGACCTCGCACACCGCGCGGTGGACGAACTCTCCGGCGGGCAGCGGCAGCGGGCGTGGATCGCGATGGCGGTCGCGCAGGGCACCCCGGTGATGCTCCTGGACGAGCCGACGACCTACCTCGACCTGGCCCACCAGATCGACGTACTGGACCTCGTCACCGACCTCAACCGCCATCAGGGCCGCACGGTCGTGATGGTGCTGCACGACCTCAACCAGGCCTGCCGGTACGCGGATCACATCGTCGCGATGAAGGCGGGCCGCATCGTCGCGGAGGGCGCCCCGGCCGATGTGGTGACCGCCGAGGCGGTGGAGGAGGTCTTCGGGCTGCGGTGCGTGGTGGGCACGGACCCGGTTTCCGGCACCCCCATGGTGATTCCGATGGGACGGCACCACGAGGGGATCGAAGACGCGGAACCGGTGGGCGCCCCCGGCGCCTGACCGGTCCCGCGTGCGGCCGATCACGGATGGGGCGTCAAGTAGCCCCCCATCGTGCGGAAGTAGTCCGTGGCGTCGTACTCCGTGCCGTCCTCGGTGCGTACGCGCTGCACCACCAGCCCCGGCAGCTTCCCCGAGCGCGCTTCGGCCCCGGCCACGATGACCACGCCGTCGCCCTCACGGATGAAGATCCGGCCCGGTGTGCCGCCGTAACGTCCTTGGGACACCGCCGACTTGATGATCCGTATCCGCTCGCCCCGGTAGTGCGTGAAGGCGTTCGGGTACGGATCGGACTGGGCCCGCACCAGCCGTTCCAGGTCCTCGGCGGGCCAGCTCCAGTCGATCCGGCTGTCCTCCAGGGACCGCTTGTGGAAGAAGCTGGACCGGGTGCGGTCCTGCGGGATCCACACGGCCCGCCCGGAGGCGATCAGGTCCAGCGACTCGCGGACCACCGGCCCGATCAGGTCAACGGTGCGGTGGAACAGGTCCGTTGCCGTGTCGGTGGGTCCGACCGGCACCGCGCGCTGGAGCAGGATGTCGCCCATGTCGAGGTCGGCGTCCATCCGGTGGGCGGTGACCCCGACCTGCTTCTCGCCGTTGATGAGCGCCCAGATCAGCGGTGAGAAGCCGGCGTACGAGGGCAGCAGCGAGTCATGGATGTTCAGCGTGCCGTGCGGCGGCAGGTCGAAGATCTCGGCGGGCAGCCAGGTGCGCCAGTTGTTCGCGACGATGATGTCCGGCGCGGCGTCCTTGAGCGCGCGCAGCAGTTCGTCGTCGCCGGGCCGGTTGCGCAACAGCACGGGTACGCCGTGCTGTTCGGCGAGTTCGGCGACGGAGTCGGACCAGATCCTCTCGTAGACGTGGTCGCTCTTGGGATGGGTGACGACCAGGACCACTTCGTGCTCGGAGTCCAGCAGAGCCTGTAGCGTCCGGTGTCCCCAGGTCTGGTAACCGAACATGACGACCCGCATGTATGCCCTCCTCAGCCATTGCTAGGTAAGGCTTACCTTATCTAGCATGTGGGTGCTCGGGGGAGACTGTCGACCTCATTTGAGGGTGCTGCGAACTCCCCCCTACAGGAGGCGATGACGCGGTGACCACGCTGCACAGTGAACCGGACTCCATCCACGACGTTCTGGGTATCGGCTTCGGCCCCTCACACCTCGCCCTCGCGATCGCGCTGCACGAGCAGGGCGCCGGCCCTCACCAAGGGGACGGATTGCGCGTCCAGTTCCTGGAGCGGCAGCCGCGGTTCGGCTGGCATCGCGGCATGCTGATCGACGACGCCACCATGCAAGTGTCCTTCCTCAAGGACTTGGTGACGATGCGTGACCCCACCAGCGACTTCAGCTTCCTGTGCTATCTGCGCGAGCGCGGGCGGCTGGTGGACTTCCTCAATCAGAAGACACTGTTCCCCTTGCGTATCGAGTTCCACGACTACTTCGAGTGGGCGGCGGCCCGCGTGGACCACCTCGTGGAGTACGGGGCCGACGTGGTCTCCGTGAAGCCGGTGACGCAGGACGGCGAGGTCCGCTGGTTCGACGTCGCCAGCCGCGATCCGGCCGCCCCGGAGCGGCTGACGGTACGCCGGACCCGCACGCTGTGCGTGGCGACGGGTCTCGAACCCCACCTGCCGCCCGGCGCGATTTTCTCCGAACGCGCCTGGCACAACAGCGAGTTGCTGTCCCGCGTGGAGGAGCGCGTACGGTCCGGCAGGCCCGTCCGCCGAGCGGTCGTCCTCGGCGCCGGGCAGAGCGCCGCGGAGGCCGTCGACTATCTGCACCGGACCTTCCCCGAGGCCGAGATCTGCTCGGTGTTCGCCAAGTACGGCTACACACCGGCCGATGACAGTCCGTTCGCCAACCGGATCTTCGACCCCGAGGCCGTGGACCTGTTCTTCGAGGCCCCGCCGCAGGTGAAACGATCCCTGTACGACTACCACCGGGGCACCAACTACTCCGTGGTGGACATCGACTTGATCGAGTCCCTGTCGCGCACGATGTACCAGGAGAAGGTGCAGGGCAGGCAGCGGCTGCGGATGATGAACGTCTCCCGGCTGCGCGAGGTCGCCGAGCACGCGGACGGCGTGAAGGTGACGGTGGAGTTCCTGCCGACCGGTGAACAGCAGCTCCTCGACTGCGACTTGGTCGTCTACGCGACCGGCTACCAGCCCAGGGGCCTCGGCGACAACCTCAGGGAGATCGCCAAGCTCTGCCTGCGCGACGAGGAGGACCAGCTGAGGATCGGTCGCGACCACCGGGTGGAGACCGCGGCGCACGTGCGGGCGGCCATCTACCTCCAGGGCGGCACCGAGCACACCCACGGCCTCACCTCGACCCTGTTGTCCACGACCGCCGTACGCGCCGGGGAGATCAGCGCCTCGCTCCTCAGCCGGAACGCGAGCACCGCCGCGCGGTAGCCCGTGCTCCCGCTGGCGGCCGACACCCTGCTGCCCGTCAACGCCACGCTCGCCGTCGCCCTCGTCGTCCTGCTGCTCACGGCCACCGCCGTGACGGCCCTCTTCCGGCTCGCGCCGGACGAGTCGTACGGACGTGCCCGCGAGGTCGTGACGGCAGGCGTGCGGGCGGCCCTGCAACTGGCCGCGGTGTCCCTGGTGATCGGCTGGGCCGTGCACCGCACCGCGGGCCTGATCGGGTTCCTGCTGCTGATGTCCGCCGTCGCCACCCGCACGGCGGGACGGCGGATCACCGGCAACGGAACCTGGTGGTGGGCGGCGCTGCCGATCGCGGTCCCGGTGGCGCCGGTCATCACCGCCCTGGTGCTGACCGGCCTGCTCACCGTGCCCGGCATCGCCATCGTCCCGGTGAGCGGCATCCTCATCGGCGGCGCCCTGACCGCGACGGTACTGGCCGGCCGGCGCGCCCTGGACGAGGTCACCGCACGCCACGGCGAGGTCGAGGCGGCCCTGTCCCTGGGGCTCCCGGACCGCGAGGCCCACCTCGAAGTCGCCCGCGGTGCCGCCTCGGACGCCCTGCTGCCCGCGCTGGACCAGACCCGCACGGTGGGCCTGGTCACCCTCCCCGGCGCCTTCGTGGGCATGCTCCTGGCTGGGGCGTCACCGATTCAGGCGGGCACGGTCCAGGTCTTCGTCCTCATCGCGCTCCTGGCGGTGGAGGCGGTCTCGGTGGCCCTGACGGTGGAACTGGTGGCCCGGCGCAGGCTGCACCGGCGGGAGGACACCCCTCTCACTTGACAATGCGCCGATCGGACCGGCTTCCCCGGTCCCATCGGCGCACCCGCGCTCCGTCTACCGCCGACTGCGCACCAGCAGATACAGGAAGTACGGCGTCCCGATCACCGCCGTCACCATCCCGGCGCCCAACTGCGCGGGCGCGATCACCGTGCGCCCCAGCAGGTCCGCCGTGCACACCAGGGCCGCACCGAGCAGCATGGCCACCGGGACGACGCGGGTGTGCGGGCGCCCCACCAGGGCACGGGCCGCGTGCGGGGCGACCAGGCCGACGAAGCCGATCGTGCCCGCGGCGGCCACCGCGGTGGCGCTCAGCACCACACCCAGCACCAGGAAACCGAGCCGCGCCCGGGCCAGGTCCATCCCGAGCAGGCGCGGGGTGTCCTCGTCGAGGGAGACGAGGTCGAGTTCCGCACGCCGGGCTCCCGCCACGACCGCGCCGACCACCACGACGACTGCCAGCGGCACGACGTCCGGCATGGTCCGCCCGTACGTCGAACCGGACAGCCAGGTAAGGGCCTTGACCGCGTTGAACGGGTCCGTGAGGACGATCAGGAGACTGATCAGGGCCGTCGCCGCGGTGGCGACGCCGATGCCGACCAGCACCAGCCGGTTCTGCTGGAAGCCGCCCCGCGCGGCGAGACCGAAGACGATGACGGAGCTGACCGCGGCTCCCGCGAAGGCCGCGCCCGCCAGGCTCCACGATCCGGCGAGCGGCGTGGTGGTCACCAGGAGTACGGCGCCCAGCGCGGCCCCGCCGGAGACGCCGAGCACGGCGGGTTCGGCGAGCGGGTTGCGGGTGACCGCCTGGATGAGCGTGCCGGACAGGGCGAGCGCGGCCCCGGCGAGCAGCGCGGCCAGCACGCGGGGCACCCGGGTGTCCAGGACGAAGGAGACGGTCCGACCGGCCCTGCCCTGCGCCCAGTTGACGACGTCCCCGAGCAACAGCTTGGCGTCGCCCAGGAGTACGGCGGCGATGGCCACGCCGATCAGCACGGTCACCAGGACCGCGGTGACGGTGAGGAACACCGTTCGGCTGCGGATGCGCAGTCGGTCGGGAGCCGCCGAGGCCGCGCTGTCCTTGAGCCGTACCGCCATGACGACGAGGAAGACGGCGCCGACGAGGCTGGTGACGACGCCCGTGGGGACGGCGACCGCCTGGTCCGCGGGGACCAGGGCCCGTAGGAGCACGTCCGAGCCGAGGACGAGGGCCGCGCCGGTCAGGCCGGTGAGGGGAAGGCCGGCCCGGGTGCGGGTGAAGGCCCGTACCCGGCGGGCGAGGAAGCGTACGAGGGCGGGCGCGCACAGGCCGACGAAGCCGATGGGTCCGGCCAGCGTGACGGACGCCGCCGACAGCAGCGCCGCCAGCACGACGGCCGTGACGCGGGTGGCGCGCACCGGCACGCCGAGCCCCCGCGCCGTGTCGTCGCCGAGGGCCAGCGCGTCGACCCGGCGGGCGACCAGCAGCAGCCCGACCAGGCCGATGACGCCGAGGGGCGCCATGTGCAGCACGCCGTCGAAGCCGTTCTGGCCGATGCTGCCCTGGTTCCACTGGTAGAGCCCGTGGGTCTCCTCGGGGAACAGCAGGAGCAGCCCCTCGGTGACGGCGTTCAGGCCGAGCATCAGCGCGGTGCCCGCGAGCACCAGGCGTACGGTTCCGGCGCCGAGGCCGGACAGCCCGAGCACGACAGTCGCCGCGGCGAGGGCGCCGACGAGCGCGACCGCGGAGGAGGCGAACAGCGGCAGGGAGACGCCGGTGACGGCGACCAGGCCGAGGGCGAGGTACGAACCGGCGTTGACGGCAAGGGTGTCGGGCGAGGCCAGGACGTTACGGCTGACCGCCTGGAGGGCGGCGCCCGCGATGCCGAGCATGGCGCCGACGAGGATTCCGGCGGTCATCCTCGGCAGCCGGGAGGCGATGACGACGGAGGCGTCACCGGGGTCGGCCTGCCCGGTGAACGCCTTCCACACCTCGGCCGCGCCGACCGCCGCGGTGCCCTGCGTGATGTCGACGACCGCGAGGGCGGCGACCAGCAGGACCAGTGCGGCCGTCACCGCGGCCGCGCCCGTCCGGGACGTGGTGACCGGGGGACGGGTGACGGGAGGTGTCGCGGTGACGGCCATGGGTGCTACTTCGTCAGCGCGGCGACGACGGAGTCGATGTACTGATTCATCGACTCGGGACCGCCGAACATCCAGATGCCGTCGGGCAGTCGGTGCACGTTGCCCTTCTTCACGAACGGCAGCGACGTCCACACCTTGTCCTTGGCGAGGGCGTCGGTGAAGGGGGTGCTGCTCTTGTCGCCGTCGTTGCCGATGTAGGCGAACCGCACGTCGTCGCTGAGCTCGGTGAGGCCCTCGACGTCGGTGGTGTCGAGGCCGTAGCTCTCGTCGCCCTTGACCTTCCAGTCGTTCTTCAGGCCGAGCCGCTCGTTGACGGCTCCGATGAGCGAACCGCTGGTGTAGGGGCGGATGGAGACCTGGTTGGAGATGTCGTAGCCGTCGGCGAAGGCGTACTTGGCGCCCGCGAGACCGGCGTCGGCGATGGCCTTCTTGCCCTCGGCGAGCTTCGTCTCGAAGCCCTCCTTGAGCTTCTCGGCCTGCGCGGTGGTGCCGGTGGCCTTGGCGAGCAGGTCGAGGTTCTCGTTCATCTGCCCGATGGGGTCGGCCGCGTCGGCGGAGCGCACCTCGACGACCGGGGCGACCTCGCGCAGCTGCTTGACCGCGGCGGGCGGCAGGTCGGTGCTGGCGACGATGAGGTCCGGCTTGAGGGCGGCGATGGTGTCCATGCTGGGCTCGCCGCGGGTACCGATGTCCTTCGGCTCGTTCTTCAGCGGGACGGCCTGGTCCCAGGTGGTGTAGCCCTTGACGTCGGCGACGCCGACGGGGTCCACGCCCAGCGACACCAGCAGTTCGACCTCGTGCCACTCGGTCCCGACGACCTTCTTGGCGGGCCCGTCGAGTTCGACCTTCTTGCCGGAGGCGTCGGTGAGGGTGATGGCCTCGGTGGTCTTCTTCGCGTCGTCGCTGTCGGCGGCGGGCTCGGTGGTACCGCAGGCGGTCAGGGCGAGGGCCGCGGCGGTGGCGAGGGCCGCGGTGGTCATCAGGCGTCTCATGAGGGTGTGCTGAGCCTTTCGGTGCGCGTGTGGTGCCGGCCGATCGCGCGGGTGCGCAGCCGGCCCGTGAGGGGGTCGGTGTCGACTTCGATGCGGATGCCGTAGGTGTCGGTCAGCCGCTGGGCGGTGAGGACGTCCTCGGGGAGGCCGTCCGCGACGATGCGGCCCTCGTGCAGCAGCACGATGCGGTCGGCGAGGGCCGCGGCCTGGTCCAGGTCGTGCAGGACGGCGCCGACCGCGATGCCGTGGTCGTCCGCCAGGTCGCGTACCAGGTCGAGGAGTTCGATCTGGTAGCGCAGGTCGAGGTAGGTGGTGGGTTCGTCGAGGAGCAGGACGCCGGTCTCCTGGGCGAGGCAGCTCGCGAGCCAGACCCGCTGGAGCTGGCCGCCGGAGAGGTGTTCGGCGCCCCGGTCGGCGAGTTCGGCGACGCCGGTGAAGGCGAGCGCGCGGTCGACGGCGGCCGGTCCGTCCGGGTCGGCCCTGCCCCAGCGGCCCCGGTAGGGGTAGCGCCCGAACTCGACTACCTCGCGCACGGTCAGCCCGGTGGGTGTGGGCCGACCCTGTGTCAGCAGGGCCACCAGACGCGAGAACTGACGGGGGCTCAGCGCGAGGGCGTCCGCGTCGTCGATCTCCAGCGTGGCGGTCCTGGGCCGCTGGAGTCGCGCGATGGTGCGCAGGAGCGTCGACTTGCCGCTGCCGTTGGGCCCCACGAGCACGGTCACCTCGCCCGGCCGCAGGGTCACCGAGGCGTCATGGACGACGTCCGTGCCGTCGTAGGCCACGGTGACGCCGGTGGCCGACAGTTCATGACCGCGGGCATGGGAGGCCGCGGGGATCTCTTCACCTGATCGCATACAACAAAGGTTAGCCTAACCTAAATAGCGCTTCGCAAGGGGGCGTCGAACACGATCACAAGACAGAGTTCGGCCAGAAATGGACAGTTCTACGACCGCCCTGACCGTGTGGAAACGCAGTGCCGCCGCTTTGGGCTGCACGCACGCGCGGCGCCGACGGCTACCGCTTCGGCTCCCCCTGGGCCGCCTGCAGGTCGGCGAGGAGTTCGGCCTGGCCCGCCAGGACGCCGGAGAGGATGGTCCGGGCGATGCGGAGCAGTTCGGCGACGTGGGGGCTGGTGAGGGAGTAGTACACCGTGGAGCCCTCCTTGCGGGTCACCACGAGGTTCGCCCGGCGCAGCACGGCCAGCTGCTGGGACAGGTGCGCGGGCTCGATGCCCACCTGGGGCAGCATCTCGGACACCGCGTGCTCACGCTCGCTGAGCAACTCCAGCACCCGGATCCGGGCCGGATGGCCGAGCGTCTTGAAGAACTCGGCCTTCAGTTGATACAGCGGCGTACTCACCGTGCCACCTCTCCGATCCTCGCCTGTGGCACCGGCGATGTGACCTCAGGAGTTGCCAACTTTAGCAATTCCTGAGGTCAGCCGGGGAGCCAGGGCGCCTCGTCGGCCGTTCTGTCACCGGACTCACAGCGGCAGCGTGATCCACACGCTCTTGCCGCGGCCGTCCGAGTCCGCGCGGACCACCGCGGTTCCGCCCAGGGTGCGGACGAGTTCCCGGACGGTACCAATCCCGCGGCCGTCCTCGGGGAGGGGTCCGCACATCGAGGGCCGGTAGGGGTGGCGGTCATGGACGGCGAGGACCAGACAGTCCGGGCCGGCCGCGTAGACGACCGTCAGCGTCGGGGAGAGCTCGGCGGCGTGCCGGACGCTGTTGGTCACCAGCTCGCTCAGGATGAGCAGCGCGGGGTCCGCGGCGGGGTGGCGTACGCCGATGCCCCACTCGACCAGCACCAGCTCGGCCGTCTGCCGGGCGATCCGCACGGCGGCCGGCTCGGTGGGCAGGGTGAGCACATGCCGCCACGGCAGGGTTTCCAGCCCGGTGGTCATGGATCACGCCTCCGAGCGGGCGGGCAGCACCCCGGTCGACTCCAGGTGCGCGCGGGCCGCCCGGATCGCGTCGGGTGTGGTGGCGTACTCCGCCTCCCCGTGCGTGAGCAGGTCCAGCGCGCCCACGGAGTTAAGGACCTGCCGCTGGCCCGCCCGGATACCGGAGGCCAGGACGAGGATGCCGCGCCGCCGGAGCTTCTCCACCGCGTCCTTCAGGACGAGGGCGCCGGTGGCGTCCATGGTCGACACCCGCGACATACGCAGGATCACCACCCGGACGTCGGCGACCTCGGTCAGTTCCAGCAGGAAGCGGTGGGCGGCGGCGAAGAACAGCGGGCCGTCGATGCGGTAGGCGACGATGTGCTCCGCGAGCAGGGCGTGCTCCTCGGCGCTGTGGTCGCCGCGGTCCAGCTCCACCTGGTCCAGGCGGGCCTGCTTGGCCACGGCGCGCAGGGCGAGGGCGCCGGCCACGGCCAGGCCGATGACCACGGCGTAGACGAGGTCCAGGGCCAGGGTGGCGGCGGCGGTCAGGACGAGGATGAGCGCGTCGGAGCGGGTGGCCTTGGCCATCGCCCGCAGGGAGCCGACCTCGACCATGCGGACCGCGGTCGCCAGCAGCACACCGGCCAGCGCCGCGAGCGGGATGCGCTCGACCAGGGGCGCGGCGGCGAAGACGATCACGGCGAGGACCGCGGCGTGGGTGAGGGCGGCGAGCCGGGACCCGGCGCCGGTGCGCACGTTGACGGCCGTACGGGCTATGGCTCCGGTGGCGGGCACGCCGCCGAACAACGGGGAGGCGATGTTGGCCAGGCCCTGGCCGAACAGTTCCCGGTCCGGGTCGTGGGACTGGCCCACGGTCATGCCGTCGGCGACGGACGCGGACAGCAGCGACTCCAGCGCGGCCAGTGCGGCGACCGCCACGGCCGGGGCGAGCAGGGTGCCGAGCGAGCCGAGGTCGAGGAAGCCCAGCGAGGGCGCGGGCAGCCCGGCGGGCAGGTCGCCGATCGGCTCGGCGTCGTCGAGGTCGGCCAGCTGGGCGACGACCGTGGCGACGACGACGGCGATGATCGAGAACGGCACGGTCGGCCGCCAGCGCGCCCCGGCCAGCATGAGCGCCGCGACACCGAGGGAGAGCCCCAGCGCGGTCCAGTTCGGGTGCTGGACGAACTCCTCGAACGCCTCCCAGCTGACCTGCAGGACGCGCTCACCCTCGGGGGTGGGCACGCCCAGGGCGTTCGGGAGCTGCTGGAGGCCGATCACACAGGCGATGCCGAGAGTGAAGCCCTCGACGACGGGAGCGGGGACGTACCGCATCCAGCGTCCGGCACGGAGCACGGCGAGTGCGACGAGCATCACACCGGCCAGCAGGCCGACCGTGAGGACGCCGGAGGGTCCGTGCTCGGCCACGATCGGCACCAGCACGACCGTCATGGCGCCGGTCGGACCCGACACCTGCAGATTCGATCCGCCGAACACGGCGGCGAGCGCTCCGGCGATCACCGCGGTCGCCAGCCCCGCCTCCGCGCCGAGGCCGGAGGAGACTCCGAAGCCCAGCGCGAGCGGCAGCGCCACGATCGCCACGGTCATACCGGCCAGCAGATCGCGGCGCGGATCCCGGCGCACGTACGCCAGGTCCTCGCGACCGGGCAAGAGTGCCGCGATCCGGGCCCAGATTGTGTTGATCCGCTGCGGCACGGACACGACCCCTCGGTTCCCTGCTGTGGTGGCCCCGTCGTCGGGGCGTACGCGAAAAGCTGTGCTCGCGGCTACCTGCGAGCACAGCCAACACAGCATCTAACCAATTGCGAAATTTTGCAATTCCGCAGGACACGGCCGCCCCGATCCCCCGGACGGTCTACCGGATCAGGCCTTCTTGACCACGCTGGACTTCAGCTGCATGGCACCGAAGCCCTCGATCTTGCAGTCGATGTCGTGTCCGTCGACACCGTCGACGAGGCGGATGTTGCGCACCTTGGTCCCGGCCTTGATGCCCGAGGGGCTGCCCTTGACCTTGAGCGCCTTGACGACGACCACGGAGTCGCCGTCCTGGAGCACATTGCCCACGGAGTCCTTGACCACGCGCTCACCCGCAGTGTCGGCCTCGCCCTCGGCGGGCACCCACTCGTGGCCGCACTCGGGGCACACGACCAGGGCGTTCATCTCGTAGGTGTACTCGCAGGAGCACTGGGGACAGGGCGGAAGATTCTCGATCATCAACCCAGCGTAACCGCAACCACGGGGTCGTATGTACGTGCGAAAGATAGCCGCGTTGTGTACTCCCGTCGGCCACGTCGCCACCTCGGCGCGGTTCTCCCGTTGGAGTTGCCGTGACACCACAGAAGAGACGGTTCTGCACCGCCGGGCCGCCGACCTCGGGGGCCTCATGAGCGTGTGGAGTTGCGTCGGCGACCCGGCGACGCCGGGTGCCTGCGGCACCGGAAACGCCGGTGAGCTGGTGGGCCGGGCGCGGGAGTCGGCCGAGCTGGCACGGCTGCTGGCGGCGCACCGTCTGGTGACGGTGACCGGGAGGGCGGGCGTCGGCAAGAGCCGGCTGGCGGCGGCGGTGGGCGCGCGGTGGCCGATGGTGCAGGTGCACGGGCAGGGCGACTGCTCCGCGGCACTCACACAGGTGCCGTCGACGGGCCTGCTCCTGCTCGACGACGTGGACCCCGTCCACCGGGCGACCGTCGGCCGGGTACGGCGGCTGCTGGACGCCGCACCCGGACTGCGGGTGCTGGTGACGGCGCGGCAGGCGCTGGGCCTCGGCGAGGAACGCGTACTGCGCCTGCCCCCGCTCGCCGCCACCGGTCCGGACGTTCCCCCGGCCGTGGATCTCTTCCTGCGCCGCGCCCGCGCCGCCTCGGACGGCTTCCGCGCAGAGGGCCCCGACCTGCGGGCGGTGGAACGGATCTGCCGCTCCCTCGAAGGGGTCCCGCTCGCCCTCGAACTGGCCGCGGAACAGCTCGCGTTCCAGCGGGTGGGCGACCTCGCCGCCGTCCTGGAGGTCCACCAGTGCTGGCTGCACGGGGAGGGCCCCGCGCTGCGCCGGCACCGTTCACTGCGGGCCACCGTGGGCGCGTCCTACGCCCTGTGCGAGCGCGAGGCGCGGATCGTCTGGGGCAGGGCCAGCGTCCTCGCCGGGGCGTTCGACGAGTCCACCGCGTCCTTCCTGTGCGGCGGCGGGGGTGTGGAACCCCACCAAGTCCCCTCGCTGCTGGCCGGGTTGGCGGCCATCAACGTCCTCGAACCGGTCCGCGACCCCGGCGGGCCGCGCCCGCCCCGCTACCGGATGACCCGCGCCGCACGGGACTTCGGCGCCGAACGGCTCCGGGCGGCCGGCGAGTGCGAGACCGCCCTGGAGCGCAGGGCCACCCATGCGCGGCAACTCGCCGGAACAGCACAGTACTTGTGGGCGTCGGGCCGCCAGGACCAAGCGGTGGCCCTGGTCCAGGAGGAGCAGGAGGAGCTGACCGCCGTACTGAACCAGGCCGTGCACCGCCCCGACCAGGGAGTCACGGCCCTGCGGACGGTCGTCGGCCTGTGGTTCTGGTGGGTGGTCTACGGCCATGGCGAGCAGGGCCTCGACTACCTGCTGCGGCTGCTGCCCCTGTGCCCGGAGGACAACCCGGCGTCCAGGCGCGGCCGTTGGCTGGCGGCCTGGCTCAGCGCGCGCCGCGATCCGCAGGCCGCCCGCGTCCTGCTGGGCCAGGCCTGGCCGCAGGCGGTCCTGGCGGGCGACGACACCACGATCGGGCAGATCGCACATGTGCAGGGGCTGATCGCGCTGCACGAAGGAGACCCGCGCGGCGCCGCCGCGCACTTCGCCGAGTCCGCGCGCACGCTCCCCGCCCGCCCCGACTACGGCCCGTCCCCCGCCGTCGCCCTGGCGACCCGGGCCGTGACCCAGACGGCCCTCGCCCCCGACGTCGCCCGGCGCACCGCCCATCGCGCCCTGTCCCGACGGGAGATCCGCGACGACGCCTGGGGCACCCTCCTCGCCCGCTACGCCATGGCCTACGTCGACCACCACCAGGGTCGCGACACCCGCGCGGCGCGTCGCGCCCGCCGTACGCTGGCCACCCTCGACCGGGCACGCGCCCTGCCGCACGGCCACGAGGCACTGCGCGCACTGATCACGGACATCGAGTCGGGCACCCGGGACCGCCACCCCCTCCCGTCCCTTCCCCGACCGCGCGGGGCCTCGACGCCGGATGTGCCCACCGAGGCGGCAAGCGGCTCGGCCCGCCACTGAGCGGGGCCTGGTATGCCCGGTCCCCCGGCGTCACCGCCGATGGAGGCGCCACATGGACAGTTCGTCGTCGTGCGCGCGCAGGCGCTCAACGGCCTCGGTCAGGCCTCGCTGTTGGGTGAGTTCGTAGAAGAGGAACATCGGCGCGAACACACTCGCGTAGCCGAACGGGGCGCCCTCAGGGGCGATGTACACGCTGGCGCCGGCGTCGAGGAAGGCGTCGGCGAGCGCGGGGTGCCCCGTCTCGCAACCCGTGACGAGGACGACGCTGCCCGGCAACCGCAGGTGCGCGCGCACCTGTTCCGGCCCCAGCGTGCCGTTGAACGGCTGGAACCGGGCCAGTTCCTCGGCGAGTTCGTCCAGCAGGACGCGTCCCTCGTCACCATGGCAGGCGAGAATCACGTAGGGCGCAATCGGTCTGCTCCCGTCCAGGGCCGCCACCAGATGGCGGGGCTGCCCGACGGGCAGGTAGTGCACCCGGACGCCGAACACCTCCAGCGCGTCCCGCAACGGCTTCCCGCCCCCGCTGTCGATGTCGAGCAGATCGACCTCCGTCCAGCCCAGCCGCCCGGCCTGGACGTCACGGATGCGTGAGGGCCGCTGAGTGGCGAGCCATGCCTGTTCCTCTTTCCCCGGTCCGTCTTCCTGCACCTGGGTCACGGGGCCAAGATGCCACCTCAGGTGGTGTCTTCGCAGGACGGCCGCCACTCCGGCCCGGGTTCGTGCGCGTACATCGTGGCGTCCTCGTTCCTGAGATACGCCGGCAACCAGTCGCTGAACGGCATGTCGTGGGGGGTGTGGCTGAAGCTGTTCCACTCGTGCACGCCCACCGCCCAGGGTCCGGACGGAGGGTCCGGCACGCGCAGGAACGCGGACGCCGAGTTCCTCTTCCAGCCGTTCCCACGGAGCGGGGTCGGACCAGTGGAAGCCGGGTTCTCACAGCAGGGCCGTGATGTCGTCGAGGCTCGCCATGACCGGAAGGCCACGGCCCGCTGCCCCGCCGGTGAGCGGCGGAGCAGCGGGGAGTGCCTTATGAGCCCTTACGGGGCGTAGGTCTCGAACTCGGCGACCCTGGGGGTGCCGTTGGAGCCCGTGATCTCGAAGGTGATCTTCTTCAGCGAGGTCTGCGCGAAGGTGATCACGCCGGCGCCGGTGCCGGAGGTGAGGACGGCCCCGGTGTCGGCGTTCAGCAGGCGCCAGGAGCCGATGGCGCCGGTGGACCCGGCGGCCTCGCGGATGTTGACGCTGTTGACCGTGGTGGCGGAGCCCCACTTGATGGAGATGGAGCCGGTGGAACCGCTCGGGGACCAGTAGGTGCTCATGTTTCCGTCGCGGACGTTGCCGTAGCTGGTGCCGTCGGCCTTGCTGGAGCCGTCGGAACCGGCGCCGATGCTGAGGTTGGTGCCGCTGGGCTCGGTCGGGGTCGGTGTGGGGGTGGTGGGTGTCGGGGTGGGCGTGGTCGGGGTCGGGCTCGGCGTCTGCGGGGTGCAGTTGCCGTCGGACACCTTCAGCCCGGTGTTGGCGCCCGCCGTACGGCTCACGACGTCCGGCACGCAGGTGGCGGCGTCGAGGGTGTAGGCATACGGGATGGAGACCGTGGTGTTGGACGTCGGGTTCGGTCCCGCGGGGTAGTTCTTCGAGCCAGTGGAGGACCAGGTCACGTTGTCGAAGACGTTGCCGCTGACCTGCCAGTAGCCGCGCTCGTCGGTGTAGAAGGTGCCGAGGACGTCCTTGGAGTCCTCGAAGTAGTTGTTGTCCACCTTGGCCTTGGCGCCGGCGCGGGAGTTGATGCCGGACTCGTTGAGGCTCTTGTAGTGGTTGTTGTAGGCGTGCGCCGTGCCGCCGCGGAGCAGGGGTGCGCGGGAGTCGATGTTGCTGTACAGGTTGTGATGGAACGTCACATAGCCGTTGGACAGGTCGCTTTCGCTGGACCCGATCAGTCCGCCGCGGCCGGAGTTGCGCAGGATGCTGTACGAGAGAGTCACGTACTGGGTGTTGTCCTTCATGTCGAAGAGGCCGTCGTAGCCCTCCGACTCACCGCCGGACGCCTCCAGGGTGACGTGGTCGACCCAGACGTTGCGGACGTCGCTCTCCATGCCGATGGCGTCGCCGCCGTTGGAGGTGGGCGAGCCGGACTTCTTCACGTTCCGCACCGTGACGTTCTGGATGATGATGTTGCTGGATTCACGGATGTGGATGCCCAGTTGGTCGAAGACCGCGCCGCTTCCGACGCCGACGATGGTGACGTTGCTGATCTGCTTCAGCTCGATGACACCGGCGGCGGTGTTGCAGCTGCCGCCCGACACCTTCGCGGTGTTGCCGTGGTTGATGGTGCCCTCGACCTGGATGACGATGGGCGTACTGCTGCTGGCCCGGCCGCACAGCGCCGCGTGGATCTGGGTGCCGGTGGTGGCCTTGACGGTCTGCCCGCCGGCACCGCCGGTGGTGCCGCCGTTCTGGGTGGCATAGCCGGTCGCGCCGCTGGTCGCGGCGGATGCCGAGGGCATGGACAGCGCGGCGATCCCCGCCGCGGCCCCGAGGGCGAGCGCGGCCGAGACTGCGGACAGGCGTAGGGCGAGAGGTCTTTTCATGGTCGTCTCCTGGCGTGTGCGGGGTACGTCCGATGCGTGGTGCGGGCGTTGCGCGGTGCCTGGTTCCGTGGCGCGGCGATCCGCGCGGAGGGCACCCGGCCGACGGCCGGGAAGGGGGTTCCCGGGGCGGCTGTGGCGAGCGGGAAAGCGCTTTCTGGCGGGAGACGATAGGGGTGGGTCGACCGGCTGACAAGACCGTGGACGGAATCTCGTTCACATTCTCGAACGAATCCGAGGGTGAAGGGCTGGGCGGCGTGACGCGTGCGAGGCTGTGGGGGACGCCTGTGCGCAAGCCGTCCCCCGGGCCCGTGGCGCCCGGACGGACCACGACGACGAGCGGAGCTGCCGATGACGGCGCCAACGGCCAGGGTGATCAGCGACATCACGATCTCGGCGGACGGGTACGCGGCCGGGCCGAACCAGAGCGAGGAGCGCCCGTTCGGCGACGACGGAGGTGACGGCTCGGGGGCTGTGCTGCACAGCTGGATGTTCGACCGGGCGGAGGAGAACCAGGCGGAGATCGAGCAGTTGGGCGGCGCCGGGGCCTACATCATGGGCCGCAACATGTTCGGCCCCGTGCGCGGACCGTGGGACCGGCCCTGGAACGGCTGGTGGGGCGACGATCCCCCGTTCCACACCCCGGTGTTCGTCCTCACCCACCACCCGCGCGAGCCCCAGCCGATGGAGGGCGGCACGACGTTCCACTTCGTCACCGACGGAATCACCTCAGCGCTGGAGCAGGCGAGGGCGGCAGCGGGCGACGGCGACGTCCTGATCCACGGCGGCGCCACGACGATCAACCAGTACCTCGCGGCCGGCCTGATCGAGGAACTCCGCCTGCACATCGTCCCGGTGACCATCGGCGCGGGCTCCCGCCTCTTCGCGAACGTCCCGCCCCTGAAGCTGACCCAGATCAGCTCCCGAGCCGCGACCCAGGTCATTCATGTGACGTACCGTGTCGACTGCTGAACGGGACTTGCCGCAGGAATCGACGGCACGACGGAGGGGAACATGACGGGGCCGGAAGCCACCTGGCAGGACCTCATCCTGACCGCGGTCCTCGTGGGCTCCGTCCCGATCCTCGTCGGAGGCCCGATACTCCTGTCCGTCATCGGGCTGACCGTGTGGGTGTCGAGGCGGGTGCGTTCACGGAACGGGCCGTCGTCCCAGTCACCGGCATCACGCAGAGAGCCCATGAACTCATCGAGGCAGTCGGCGATCAGCAGGACGGTACAGTCCGTGTCCTCCCGCTCGTGGTCCCAGAAGTAGACGCGCTCTTGGCCCACTTCAGCCACCGATACACCGACGACATTCCCGCCCTCGGCGTCGAAGAGCGGCAGGAGTCCCGCTTGGCCCGCTCGTACGCGTCCAGCGCCTGCTGGTAGTCGGCGAGGAGTTCGACGTCGTGCGCCTGGTGGTCCGGTACGAAGGGATGCCGGGCCAGCGTCTGCCCGAACGCGGTGATCTCCGCCTCGACCCGGGCCAGTTCCTCCGCGTGCTCGTCCGCGCGCCCGCGTCCCCGGAACAGGCCGGTGAACGCCCTCACCATGCCGCTGCTCACCCGGTGATCGTAATCGCCGTCACGCGCTCCAGGGGCGGGCCTTGTCCAGATACTCGATCAGCCGCGTCTCCGACCGGAGCAGCCGCTCCCTGTGCTCAGGGGGCAGCGACTCCAGGGCATCGACAAGGCGTCGCGCCCGGGGTACGTGGACCATGTTCGCCGAGTAGACGCGGCAACCGGAGCACCAGGCGAGGCCGACGCAGCGCTCGTACATCGCGGAGTCGGGCGGGTGGAAGCGGTACTGGTAGGAGCGGACGGGTGTGCCGCAGGTGGCGCAGACCCGGTGGTCCCCGTCGAGGACGGTGTCCCAGGTGCCGACCTTGGTCCAGCGCCAACGGTCGGCCCGTGCCCTTCAAGTCGTCATGCCGAGCATTGTCACTCGTCGACGAGCCCGAAGCCCACCGCGAATCCCTCCAGGAACTCCCGCCGTGCGGGGCTGGGTTCCGCCTCCGCCATCGTGTCGAGCAGTTCGAGCAGCTCGGCGCGCTGGTCGTCGGTCAGTCGGGTCGCCCAGTGCGCGACGCCTTCGAGAACCTTGACGGCGTCGTCCGGGTGCATCTGCTCGTCCTCGCAGCTCTCCACGAACCAGAGGACATCGACGAAGGCCTCGGCCATCGCTCGGGTGAGGGAGGGGTACGCGGCGGTCACTTCGGTCTCCATGGGCCGAAAACCTAGTCGTCGAACTCGTGGCGCAGGATCTGCCGTGTCACCCGGCGCCGCCCGTCGGCGAGTTCGGCGGCGATCCGCCGGTCGCGTTCGGGGTCCGCCGGGACGGCCGCGGCTACGGGCTCGGCGGTGAGGAGGCAGGACCGGCGCAGGTGGGTCGGGGGGTGGGTGGTGTCCACGCTGTGGCCGCGCCGGGCGCCCGCCCGCCGCTGGCGTTCGTACTCGTGCTCCGGGATCGACGCCATGGCCTCGGCGAGCCGCTCCCACAGGCCTTCCGTGTCGTTCGTGGTCCCCGCCCGCGGCCCCCTCAGGCTCGCCTGATTGGCCTCTCGGCGCAGGGTCACCGCGGCGGAGTCCAGGACCAGGAGCCGGTCCATGAGTCCCACGGCCGCCTCGGTGGACCCGGCACGGGCGGCCACCCGGTCGGCGAGGTATTCGGCGCGCTGGGTGGCGCGCAGGGTCAGCTGGTCGAGCAGGAGCATGACACCCTGAACGGCCATGTACGGCAGGAAGGACACGACGTTGACGGCCATCTGCAGCGCGGTCGGCTGGGGAATCGGTGCCAGGAAGTAGCACCAGGCGTCGAGCGAATGGAACGCCGTTCCGACCACCAGGCCGTGCCGGGTGTCGCCGTTGCCGAAGTGGCCGATCTCGTGGCCGATCAGGGCGATCCGCTCCTGGGGAGTGAGGATCTCCCAGAGCGGCAGCCCGATGGTCAGCACACGACGACCGAAGACGCCGTACGTCGTCACGCTCGCGTTGAGCTCGGCCCGCACCACGATCGCGTCCACACCGCGCGTGCCGGCCACCCGGCCGACCTCGTCGAGCAGCGCGAACAACTCCGGTGCGTCAGCCCGTCGCAGCGCGGGGATGTCGCCGGGCAGCCGGTTCGGCCGGGGTCTGAGCACCCAGGCCACGAGCAGGAGGAACAGTCCGGGCACCATCCCGAATCCGCCGAGCCCCCGTACGAACAGCCAGATCCCCAGTGCGGCCAGCACCAGGGTGACGGCGTGGACGGCGAGGGCGATGGCGTGGGCGAGGAGCGCGGAGGCGTCCCGTCGTGGTTGCAGGGCACCGGAGGACGTCACTTCGGCGAGAAGCCTCTCGCCGTGCCGTCGGGCCAGGGCGCGGCGCGTCCGCTCCAGCCGTCCCTGCGGCTCCTCCGGTTGCCCGGGGTCCACGTTCCAGTCGCAGGCGGCGCACCATGTGGTGAACCGTCCGTCCACGCGGATCTCCGCTCCGCACTCCGGACACGTCTGCGCGGTCCCCTCCGCGGCGACACTCATCGGCACGCTCCCCTCCCCAGAAGCCACCCGTGCATGGCACCCCGAAGCCGATCATGCGGCGCCGCCTGCGTAAACCCCGCGATATGAAGCTGTGATCAGATACCCCCAGGCACCCCCGGTCAGCCCAGGAAGCTCAGTCGGACCTGCCGGTGCGGGTTGTCCTTGTTGGTGTCGACCAGGCACACCGACTGCCAGGTGCCCAGTTCCAGGCGGCCGCCCAGGACCGGGAGGGTCGCGTGCGGCGGGACGATCGCGGGGAGGACGTGGTCGCGGCCGTGGCCGGGGCTGCCGTGGCGGTGCTGCCAGCGGTCGTCGGCGGGGAGCAGCGTGTGGAGGGCGGCGAGGAGGTCGTGGTCGCTGCCGGCGCCGGTCTCGATGACGGCGATGCCGGCCGTGGCGTGCGGGACGAAGACATTCAGCAGGCCGTCCCGGCCCCCGGCCGCCTCCCGCAGGAAGGCCTCGCAGTCGCGGGTCAGATCGACGACCGTCTCCGAGGAGCCGGACGCCACGTTGAGGACTCGGGTGGTGAAGGTGTCTGACATGTGCTCCATCCTCCGTCATCCGCTTCCCCGGCAGCGCGCTCGCGCGCCCCGCGTGTGACGTCCGTATGAAGTTCAACCGGCCTCCGTTGACCCGTGCTCCGGCGCCTTCCTACCGTCGGGCGTACGGCGTGGTCAGCCAACGGCCGCTCGTCGTCCGCACCCGCGAAAGGCTGCCGTCATGGCGACCGACCTCCACCGGCCGACGAGTCCGCGAGCCCGCCGCCGTACCGTCAAGGCCCCGCTCGCCGTCCGTGTCGACGGCCTTACCCGCGCCTACGACGGCCGCCCGGTCCTGGACGGGCTGCGACTGGACATCCGACCCGGTGAGGTCGTCGCCCTCCTCGGGCGGGCCGGAAGCGGCAAGTCGGCGCTGTTGCGCGTCCTCGCCGGGCTGGACCGTGACATCGAGGGCACTGTTCTCGTGCCGCGCCGCAAGGCCGTTGCCCTGCACGCGCCCCAACTCCCCCCGTGGAAACGGGTCTGGCGCTGCGTCCTCCTCGGCCTGCCCGGCAAGCCGGACCGTGCCCGCGCCGAGCGCGCCCTCGACGCGGTCGGACTCGGGCACCGTACGAACGCCCGCGCCAAGGCCCTCTCCCCCGACGAGGTCCAACTCGTCTGGCTGGCACAGGCGTTACTGCGCGAGCCCGAACTCCTCCTGCTGGACGAACCGTTCGGCACACCGAGCGGGGAGGTGTGGCGGCGGCCGGGAGTCGCCGTACTGCTGGCCACGCGGGACGCAGAGGCGGCCGAGCGCCTGGCCGACCGGGTGGTCGTGATCGACGGCGGTGTCATCGTCCATGAGCGTCCCCGCCGCACCGAGCCGCGCTCGTCCCGGGAAGATCCTCGCACCCCGCTTGGTTAGTAGAACCGTGAACAACACCGAGGTAGTCGTCATAGGCGCCGGTCAGGCAGGGCTCTCCGGCGCCTATCACCTGCGCCGCACCGGCTTCGAGCCCGGCCGTGACTTCGTGGTGCTGGACCACTCCCCCGGGCCCGGCGGCGCCTGGCAGTTCCGGTGGCCCTCGCTGACGTACGGCAAGGCGCACGGGATGCACGCGCTGCCCGGGATGGAGCTGACCGGCGCCGATCCCGCGCGGCCGTCCGCCGAGGTGATCGCCGCGTACTTCGCGGAGTACGAGCGCGCCTTCGACCTGCGCGTACGGCGGCCGGTCGATGTCCGGGCCGTGCGCGAGGGGGACGGCGGGCGGCTGGTCGTGGAGACCTCGGCCGGGGACTGGTCGACCCGGGCGCTGATCAACGCCACGGGGACCTGGGACCGGCCGTTCTGGCCCCGCTATCCGGGGCAGGAGACCTTCCGGGGGCGGCAACTGCACACCGCGCAGTACCCGGGGCCGGAGGAGTTCGCGGGGCTGCGGGTGGTCGTGGTGGGCGGGGGTGCCTCCGGTACCCAGCACCTGCTGGAGATCGCCCCGTACGCGGCCGCCACCACCTGGGTGACCCGGCGGCCCCCGGTGTTCCGCGAGGGCCCCTTCGACGAGAACCTGGGGCGGGCCGCGGTGGCGCTGGTGGAGGAGCGGGTGCGGCAGGGGCTGCCGCCCAAGAGCGTGGTGTCGGTCACCGGGCTGCCGCTCAACGACGCGATCCGGCAGGGCCTCGCGGACGGGGTGCTGGACCGGCAGCCCATGTTCGAGCGGATCACCCCGGACGGGGTGGAGTGGGCGGACGGCCGCCGCGTGGAGGCCGACGTCATTCTCTGGGCGACCGGGTTCCGGGCCGCCATCGACCATCTGGCACCGCTGAAGCTGCGGGAGCCGGGCGGCGGTATCCGGGTCGAGGGGACCAGAGCGGTCGCCGATCCACGGATCCACCTGGTCGGCTACGGCCCCTCGGCGAGCACGATCGGCGCCAACCGGGCGGGCCGCGCGGCCGTACGGGACATCAGGCGGCTGCTGGCCGAGGAGCGCCCTCTCGCCGCGTGATGTCCCGCGCGGTCACTTCGACTTGGCCTCGGGCGAGCCGCTGCGCTGGTTGCGGTTGAACTCGGCGACATTGCGCTGGTGCTCGGCGTAGTCGGCGGTGAAGCGGGTGTCGCCGGGCCTGACGGTGACGAAGTACAGCCAGTCACCCGGCGTGGGGTTGATCGCGGCACGCACCGCCTCCTCGCCCGGGTTGTCGATCGGGGTCGGGGGCAGGCCCATGCGCTGGTACGAGTTGTAGGGACTGTCGATCCTCGTGTCGGACTCGGTGGTCCGCAGCGTGGAGCGGTTGAGGGCGTAGTTGATGGTGGAGTCCATCTGGAGCGGCATCCCGCGCTCCAGGCGGTTGAAGACGACCCGCGCCACCTTGCCCATGTCGGCCTTGGTGGCCGCCTCGGCCTGGACGATGCTGGCGATGGTGACCGCCTGGTAGACGTTCATCGCGTTGCGCTGGGCGCCCGCGGCGATCGGGGCACCGTTGAACTTCTTGTTCGCGGTGTCGACCATCGCCTTCAGCAGCGATTCCGGCGTCGCCTTCGTGCCGTTGGTCTCCAGCGGGTACGTGGCCGGGAAGAGGTAGCCCTCCGGGTTGCCGTCCGCGTCGGTCGGCAGCTTCAGGTTGGCCTTGGCCAGGGATTTCTTGGTGGTCCCCGCGGGCAGGGCGAGGGCCTTGTCGACGGCCTCGTAGACCTGTCCGGACCGCCAGCCCTCCGGGATCACCAGGGCCGTGGGCTTCTTTTCGCCCTCGCTGTCCATGCTCAGCAGCGGCACCGCCACGGCGGTGCCGGCCACGACGGCCCCGGTCGCGATGAGGACGATTCGGCCCCGGCGCGTCAGTCGGATCGCGTTCCGTGACGGAGTGTTCATGTGCATGCGGGCACGGTAACCCGCATATCGCCACAAACCCGGCATATTTTCATCTTGTCGACATCGGACGGCGGCCATCCGGTCGACTCCGGAGGCGATGCTTCCGACTCATGGGCCCGGCGGTGACGTCGGCGCGTGGGCCCCAGGGGTGACGCCGAGTCGTGGGCCCCGGCGGTGATGCCGACTCGTGGGCCCCGGCGGTGATGCCGACTCGTGGGCCCGGCGGTGACGCCGACGCGTGGGCCCCGGACGTGACGCCGGCGCGTGGGCCCCGGACGCGACGCCGACTCATGGGCCCCGGACGCGGCGTCAGTTCGTCGGTTCCAGTTGCGCGTCCCGGCGCACCAGCGCCGCGTACCGGCCGTCCAGGGCCAGCAGTTCCTCGTGCGTGCCGCGCTCGACGGCGCGGCCGGAGTCCAGGACCACGATCTGGTCGGCGCCCCGGACGGTGGACAGCCGGTGGGCGATGGTGAGCGTGGTGCGGTTGGCCGAGAGCGCGTCGATGGCCTCCTGCACGGCGTGCTCGGTGCGGGTGTCCAGGGCGCTGGTGGCCTCGTCGAGGACGAGGACCGGCGGGTCGCGCAGGATGGTCCGGGCGATCGCCAGCCGCTGCTTCTCGCCGCCGGAGAAGCGGTAGCCGCGCTCACCCACGACCGTGTCGTAGCCGTCGGGCAGCGAGGCGATGTGGTCGTGGATCTGCGCCGCCTTGGCAGCCGCGTGCAGTTCCTCGTCGGTGGCGTCGGGCTTGGCGAAGCGCAGGTTGTCGGCGACGGTTGCGTGGAAGAGGTAGGTCTCCTGCGAGACGACACCGACCGCGCGGGCCAGCGTGTCGAAGTCCAGGTCGCGCACGTCGACCCCGTCGAGGGTGACCCGGCCGCCGACGACGTCGTACAGGCGCGGCACCAGGTGGCCCAGCGTGGACTTGCCCGCACCGGTCGGGCCGACGACCGCGAGGCTTCCGCCGGCGGGGATGGTGAGGTCCAGGCCGTCGAGGATGGGGGCGCCCTGGTCGTCGTAGCGGAACTCGACCTTCTCGAAGCGGACCTCGCCCTTGATCGCGTCGAGGTGGACCGGGTTCTCCGGCTCGGTGATGTCGATGGGCAGGTCGAGGTACTCGAAGATGCGCTGGAAGAGGGCGAGCGAGGCCTGGATCTGGACTCCGGTGCCGAGCAGGCTGACGGCGGGGCGGAACAGGCCCTGCTGGAGCGAGACGAAGGCGACGAGCGTGCCGATCGAGACCTCGGGGCCGCCGTACTGGAGGGCCAGGCCCGCGGTCCAGTAGATGACGGCGGGCATCGCGGCCATCACGATCGTGATGACGGCCATGCGCCAGCGCCCGGCCATGTTGGAGCGCACTTCCAGGTCGACCAGGGCTTCCGACTCATCGGCGAAGGCCTTGGTCAGGGAGTCGGAGCGGCCCATGGTGCGGCCCAGCAGGATGCCGCTGACGGAGAGCGACTCGGTGACCGTGGCGGCCATCGCGGCCATCTGCTTCTGGCGCTGGGTGGTGATCCTCTTGCGTTCGTTGCCGACGCGGCGGCTGATCCACACGAACACCGGGAGCAGCAGCAGCGAGACGACCGTGAGCCGCCAGTCCAGGGCGAGCATCGCGATGATCGTGGCGACCACGCTGGTGAAATTGGCGACCAGGGAGGTGGCGGTGGAGGTGACGGTCGCCTGCATACCGCCGATGTCGTTGGCGATGCGGGACTGCACCTCGCCGGTGCGGGTCCGGGTGAAGAAGGCGAGCGACATGCGCTGGAGGCGGCCGTAGACCTCGGTGCGCAGGTCGTGCATGACGCGCTGGCCGACGGTCGTCGAGATCAGGGTCTGCAGGACGCCGAAGACGCTGGTCAGCACGGCGCTGAGGATCATGCCGAGGGCGAGCAGGCTGAGCAGGCCGGTGCGGCCCTCGGGGATGGCGACGTCGAGGATCGCCTTCAGCAGGAACGGTGTGGCGACCGAGACCAGGGACGCGGCGCCGACCAGCAGGCCGACGATCGCGAGCCGCCCGCGGTAGGGGCGGAACAGACGCAGGATGCGGCGCACCTGCCGGGGCTGTTGATCGCTGTCGTCCGGCGGTGTCCAGGTGGGTTGGTGATCGGGATGCATGGGCTCCTACGGAGGGGTGAGGACGGGACTGACGGAGCTTAGCTCATTGTTACCTATACTCACAATGAACAAGGTCCTGTTATTGTTCCCGTATGACCAGCCCCGATCCGGTGATCTCCGCCTCCGCCTCCGCGGCCGACCCCGACGGCTCGCTCGCCGAGCAGCTGCTGCGGCTCACCCGGCGTGTGCACCGGATCCAGAAGCGGCACATCGAACTCTCCGGCCTGGGCATCACCCCGGCCCAGTCCCGGCTGCTGCGCACCCTCGCCCACTACGACTCGCCGCCCCGGATGGCCGACCTCGCCGAACGGCTGGAGGTGGTCCCCCGTGCCGTCACGTCCCTGGTGGACGGGCTGGAGGCGAGCGGCAAGGTGCGCCGGGCGCCGGACCCGACCAACCGCCGGGTGATCCGCATCGAACTCACCGAGGACGGGCTGAAGGCGCTACGGGAACTGCACGCGGCGCGACGGTCCGCGGCGCGGGAGATCCTGGCACCGCTGACGGCCGAACAGCGTGAGGTGCTCGGGGGGTTGCTGGACACACTGGTGGACGGGGATGCCCGCGGCTGTGGCGCGTAGCCAGGGTTCAGGCGGCACGTAGCCAGGGGTTCAGGGCAACTGCCGTACGGAGGAAGGCCCGACCGTCGCACGCAGGCGGTTCGCGTCCTGGCCCGGCGGCGCGCCGAACATCCTCCGGTACTCGCGGCTGAACTGCGAGGGGCTGTCGTAGCCCACCTCGTGCCCCACGCCCGCGACATCCCCGGACCGGGCGACCAGCAGGGAACGCGCCTCCTGGAGCCGGATGCGCTTCTGGAACTGCAGCGGGCTCATCGCCGTCACGGCACGGAAGTTGCGGTGGAAGGCCGAACTGCTCATCCCGGTGAGCCGGGCGAGGTCCTCGACGCGCATCGGTTCGGCATAGTGCTCGCGGATCCAGCGGATGGCGCGGGCCACGTAGGTCAGGCTGCTGTCGGCCATGCCGATCTGACGGACCATCGCGCCGTGCGGGCCGGTGAGCAGGCGCCAGACGATCTCGCGTTCGATGAGAGGAGCGAGCACCGGCGCGTCTGTCGGGCGGTCCAGCAGGCGGAGCAAGCGGGCCACGGCGTCCAGCAGATCGACATCCGCCTGCCCGGTAGCGAGCGCCGTGCCGGGCGCCGTGGGCAACGGCGGCGCCTCAAGGAGCAGGGGGGCCACGGTGGCGGGGCGCAGTTCCAGGGCCATGCCGAGCGCCGGTTCCTCCCGGCGGGCGTTGATGAAGTGACCGGTGACCGGCAGATCGGCGGTGACCACGAGGCAGTCCCCGGCCCGGTACTCGTAGACCTGCTCACCGAGCAGCAGCCGCTTGCCGCCCTGCGCCATGACCACCAGCAGCGGCTCGGTGAGGGAGTAGTCCGGCTCGGCCGTCTCCACCCGGGACAGCAGCAGTCCCGGGATCGCGGTGTCGGAGGTTCCGGTGGCCGTCCGCTCCGCGATGATGCCGCGGATCTCGTCGAGCAGTTCTTCTCTCGTGCGCACGCTTCACTGTAAGTGCGGGGACAGCATGATCGGACCGAGTCCGGTCGGATTGTGCAAGAGGCCGATTGGATCGATCTACCGATGAACTGCATCTTTGCGATTTCCTTGACGTAGTCGATCCGACCGATTCCCTCATCAAGGAGCACGATCATGCCGCTCGATCACTACATCACTCTCGGCCGTTCCGGTCTCCGTGTCAGCCCTTTCGCGCTCGGCGCGATGACCTTCGGCGAGGACCCGGGGGCCGCCGGGTGCAGCGTCGAGGAGTCCGAGCGGATCCTCTCCGCCTACCTCGACCGGGGCGGGAACTTCATCGACACCGCGAACTTCTACACCAACGGCCACTCGGAGAAGATCCTCGGCGACTACTTCGCCGCGCGCCCCGGACGTCGCCAACACGTCGTCCTGGCCTCGAAGTTCTTCGGCAACCTCTTCCCCGGTGACCCCAACGGCGGTGGCGCGGGCCGCGCCTCGATCATCGCGCAGCTCCACGAGACACTGCGGCGACTGCGCACCGACTACCTCGATGTGTACTGGCTGCACAACTGGGACCGCCACACCCCGATCGAGGAGACCATGCGCACCCTGGACGACCTGGTCCGGGCGGGCAAGATCCGCTACGTCGGTTTCTCCAACACCCCCGCCTGGCTGACCGCGCAGGCGCAGACGCTGGCCCTGCTCAAGGGCTGGACCCCGCTGATCGCCCTCCAGGTCGAGTACTCGCTGCTGGCCCGTACCGTCGAGGGCGAACTCGCCCCGCTCGCCGCCGACCAGGGCATGGCACTGGTGCCGTGGAGCCCCCTGCGCAACGGCTTCCTCTCCGGCAAGTACCGCCGCGGCACCGAGGTCACCGACTCCGCCCGCTCGGCCTTCGTCGGCGGGCCGAGCGAGCGGGAGTACGAGGTGATCGACGCCGTCGCCGCCGTGGCGGACGAGTTGGGCACCTCGTCGGCGGCGGTATCCCTGGCCTGGCTGCGGTCCCGCCCCGGGACGGTCGTACCGATCATCGGAGCCCGGCGACTGGAGCATCTGGAGAACAATCTCGCGGGACTTGACGTGCGGCTGGCGCCGGAGCACCTGGAGGCGCTGGACAAGGTGTCCGAGCCGGAGCTCGACTACCCGTCCTCGGTGAACGGTTCGATCCGGTCAATGCTCCAGTTCGCCGGGGCGACGGTGGACGGGGAGGAGTCGGCGGTGTATCCGCCGTTGCTGCAGAGTGCGGTGCGGTACTGAACTCCGGGCTCCTTGACCGGTTTCCGCCGGTCAAGGAGCCTTCGGCCGTGTCAGCAGCGCCGCCGGTCCTCCGTGAGCGTGCCCTGCTGCGTGGCCAGCGAGCGGTCGTAGCAGCCGCCGGGCACGTGCGAGCCGTGGAGGCGGTAGCGCTCGGTCGATGTGCCGACCGCGTGGCGCTGGTCGCGGGGCACGTTGACGGTCCACGTCGCGTCGCCGCGATAGGTGTCGTCGAGCCGGGACCAGGCGGTGCGCCGTCCGTCGCGCGTGGTCTCGGACGTCGCCCGGTCGCCGAGGGTCAGGGCGGTGCGCAGCCGGTCGTCGGCACCGAGGGTGGTGGTGCCGTCCATGGTGTACGTCCGGTGCGTGTGCGTCGTCCGGGCCGGTCCGCGTCCGTCGGACGTGACCGACTCGCTGTCGCGCCAGGTGGCGTCGAGTGCGTCCGTCGTCTCGCCGTCGGTCCACCGGTGGACGGAGGTGTGGGCCAGCGAACGGCGGACGGTGGTGGTCACCCGGCCGTGCGAAGTGTCGACGTAGCCCGCGACGGTCAGGCGGTGTGTGCTCCCGGTGTCCACCCGGTGCTGCGCACCGGGCGTGTAGGACGAGGAGTTGTCGAGCCCTCGGTCGTGGTGCGCGGTGAGCGCCCCGGTGACCTGGGCGCGGCCCTCGTCCTGCCAGACGAGGACGTTCACGGGTGCGCTCCAGCCGGGTCTCCCCTCGGGGAGTCCGGCGACGGAAACTTGAATGTCGTGCGGGCGGCCGTCGTTGAGGATCCCCGCGAACGGTGTCAGGTCGTACTCGACCGGCCGGACGTCGAAGGCGCGCGGGCCCGGAATCACGTACCAGAGGAAGGGGTTGGACCAGCCTCCGGTCCATACGTGCGGGAACGGGGCGGCGATCCCGGCCAGTTGGCCGTCGACCCTGATCTGCACCTCGCGGTTCGGGCCGTCGGCGGCCCGGCAGGAGTACGGGGCGGATTCGGGGACCGTGAGGTACCAGTACTCCTCGCAGCCGCCGCCGGAGCCGGTGGCGTACACCTCGGCGACGATGCGTTCGCTGTTGCGCGGGGTGGTCAGCCTGCCATCGGTCAGGGGCAGGATTCGGTCGGGGATGCCGGTGAGGCGTGCGGGCCTGCCGGCGTAGAACGTCAGGGTCACCTTTACGTCGATGATGCCGGTGTACGTGTCGTCGACGACGTTTCCGATCAGCATCTCCACGTCGCCGGGCCTGCGGAGGGTGTCGGTGTAGCGGGTGATGTCCTTCTCCACGGACCATTCGATGCCGTCGGGCGAGGGTTGTGGGGTGGAGGTGCGGAAGATCTCGACGCCGCCGACGCTCAGGTGGCCGAGGCGGTCGTACTGGCGGCCCTTGACCTTGCCGTCGAGGCGCAGCACGACCTTGCTCCAGCGGTCGCCGCAGGTGCTGGGCGGGGTGTAGGTGCCGCGGTACGGCGTGAAGTCGCGGAACTGGGCCTCGGCGAGCGTCACTCGGCAGGCCTTGGTACTCGGGGCGGTGACGGGCGGCGCGGCGGTGACCGGGTCGTGCCAGTCCGAGCCGAACTCGGCCGGGATGTCGACCTGTTGGGCGGACGCGGGTGTCGCTCCGAGGAGCGTGCCCGCCAGGAGGGTCACTCCGGCGAGCATGGACATGACGATCCGTCTCTTCATGGGCGTGTTCTACGGGGGTGCCCGGGGGCGGCGCAATAGGGCGCGCCTTCTACTGGGGCCCCGGGGGCGCCGGCGCAGTGCGGCGCCTCCTGCGGGCGTCCCGGGTCGGCACGACGGGCCGCCGCCAGGGGTGGCGGAAGCCGGTCGCCCCGCCGGTCGGAAAGCGCTCCCTGGTTCCTGGGTTCCCGTCGGCGGGCGCCCTGGGCGCCGCTCCTTCGAGGCCAGGCGGAAGCTGTGGGTCCGGTGGGGCGGGTGGGTGCAGCCGAATCGTTTCCACCGCGGGGAAAACCGCTTGCCACCACCCCCGCCGCGACGCGAACCTGACACGGTTTGCTGCCACCGCGAGCGGTGGCCACCGCTCTCCTCTCCCGCCCACCGACCCGAGCCACTGGGACGTCATGCAGATTCAAGACCTTCCGTATCCCGACCCGGGCGTCCCGGACGCCCGCTCGGGTCCCCGCTTCCTGTGGTGGCTCTTCAGGAACCAGTTGGGCGGACAGTTCAAGGCCCTCGCCTGGGGCTTGCTGCACTTCGCCTCCGTGGCCTCGCTGCCGTTCTGCGTCGGCATGGCCATTCAGGCCGTCGTCGACCGCTCCGGCGGCCGCCTCGCCCTCGCCGGCGGACTGCTGGTGCTCAGCGGCGCCGGAGTCGCCCTCGGCGACACCTTCCTGCACCGCGCCGCCGTCACCAACTGGATCACCGCCGCCGCCCGCGTCCAGCAACTGCTGGCCGCCAAGGCGGCGCTGCTCGGCTCCGCGCTGACCCGGCGCGTCGCCGCGGGCGAGGTCGTCGCGGTCTCCACGGGCGACGTCGAGAAGATCGGCTGGTTCGTGGAGGCCGTGTCCCGTTTCACCGCGGCCGCGGTCACCATCGTGCTGGTCTGCGTCGGCCTGGTGCTCTACCAGCCCGCACTCGGCCTCGTGGTCGCCGTCGGCCTGCCGGTCCTTGCCGTGGCGGTGCTGCCGCTGCTGCCCCGGGCCACCAGACGGGCCGACTTCCAGCGCGAGAAGGCGGGCCGGGCCACCGAACTCGCCTCCGACACCGTCGCCGGACTGCGCGTGCTGCGCGGCATCGGCGGCGAGGAACTCTTCCTCGACCGCTATCGCCGCGCCTCCCAGGAGGTCCGCCACGCCGCCGTCCGCAGCGCCCGGATGTGGGCCCTGATCGCCGCGATCCAGGTCCTGCTCCCGGGCCTGCTGCTCGTCACGGTCGTCTGGTACGGCGTCCACCTGGCCCGCGACGGCCGCATCGCCGTCGGCGAACTGGTCACCGCCTACAGCTCGATCATGCTCCTCACCTACCCTTTGCGGCATTTCGAGGAGATCGCGATGGCCTACTCCTTCTCGCGCCCGTCGGCCCGGCGGGCCGCGCGGGTGCTGTCGCTGGAACGGGCCACCGACACCGGCGGGTCCCGTGCCGGGGAACCGCCGTCCGGCGATCTGTACGACCCGGACACCGGACTGCTCGCGCCCGCGGGCCTGTTCACCGCCGTGGTCTGCGGCGACCCGGACGCCGCCGGACGCCTGGCCGAACGGTTCGGCGGACACCCGGCGCAGCCCGGCACCTCGGTCCGGCTGGGCGAGGTGCCGTTGGACGAACTGCCGCTCGACACCGCGCGCACGGCCGTCCTGGTCCAGGACAAGGACCCGGTGCTGCTCTCGGGCACCCTGCGCGAACTGCTCGACGTGCCCAAGTCCGGTGCCGTCGGCCCTGCGGAGGCGTTGGCGGCGGCGCAGTGCGAGGACGTACTGGCCGCACTGGTACAGGGGTCGCTCGACGCTGCCGACCCGATGGACGCACTCATCACCGAGCGCGGGCGCTCCCTGTCCGGCGGCCAGCGCCAGCGCCTGGCCCTGGCCCGCTCACTGATCACCGATCCCGAGGTACTCGTCCTGGACGAGCCCACCTCCGCCGTCGACTCCCATACCGAGGCGCGGATCGCGCGCGGTCTGCGGGAGCTGCGCGCCGGTCGCACCACCGTGGTGTTCACCTCCTCGCCGCTGCTCCTGGACCGGGCCGACCGGGTCGTCCTCGTCCACGAGGGTGAGGTCACGGCGGTGGGCGTGCATCGCGAACTGATCCACAAGGAGCCGCTGTACCGGGCCGTCGTGACCCGGGAGACGGACGAGGAGGCGGCTCGGCACGAGGCGGTGCGCGAGGGGGCCGTCTCCGGTGCCGACGGGGCCGCGCGGCCCGGTGGCCATCCGGGACCTGACGTGGACGCCCGACCGGCGGGCGCCGCCCAGCTCGACGCACTGGAAGAAATCGAGGAATCCGCATGATCGGCGTGGCGCCACCGGCCTACGACCCCGCGGCCCCGACGACGGCGCACACCCTGCCCGTCGGCGCCCCGGCCACCGTACGCGCCTACGTGACCGAGCTGTTCCGCCGCCACCGCCGGGCCTTCCTGGTCCTGATCGGCGTCAACACGGCAGCCGTACTGGCCTCCATGGCCGGGCCCTGGCTGCTCGGCGACCTGGTGCAGCGGGTGTCGGAGGACGCCCGGGAGCTTCATCTGGGGTTCACCGTCTCGCTGTTCCTGGCCGCGCTCGCCGTCCAGGCGGTGTTCGTCCGGGAGGTGCGGCTGCGCGGGGCGATACTCGGCGAGCGGATGCTGGCCGACCTGCGCGAGGACTTCCTCGTCCGGTCCGTCGGGCTGCCGCCCGGTGTCCTGGAGCGGGCCGGGACCGGCGACCTGCTGTCCCGGATCACCACCGACATCGACCGGCTCGCCAACGCCATGCGCGAGGCCGTGCCCCAGCTGGCCATCGGCGTGGTGTGGGCGGCACTGCTGCTCGGCGGGCTCGTGCTCACCGCGCCGCCGCTGGGCGCCGCGGTGCTGCTCGCCGTGCCGGTGCTGGCGGTGGGCTGCCGCTGGTACTTCAAGCGGGCGCCCTCCGCCTACCGCTCCGAGTCCGCCGGATACGCCGCCGTCGCCGCGGTGCTCGCCGAGACCGTGGACGCCGGCCGTACCGTCGAGGCCCACCGGCTCGCCGACCGCCGCATCGACCTGACGAAGCAGCGGGTCAAGGAGTGGACGGCCTGGGAGAACTACACGCTCTGGCTGCGCTCGGTGCTCTTCCCGGTCATCAGTATCACCCACGTCACCGTCCTCGGTTCGGTGCTGATACTCGGCGGCGTCTTCGTCCTCCAGGGCTGGATCGACGTGGGCCAGCTGACCACCGGCGCGCTCATCGCCCAGATGCTCGTCGACCCGGTCGGCCTGATCCTGCGCTGGTACGACGAGCTCCAGGTCGCCCAGGTGTCGCTGGCCAGGCTGGTCGGCGTGCGGGACATCGAGCCGGACGCCGGGGACTCGTCGCTGGCCCCCGACGGACGCGACGTGCACGCCGACCGTGTCCACTTCGGCTACCTGGACGGCGTGGACGTCCTGCGCAACGTGTCCCTGGAGGTGGCCCCCGGCACCCGGCTGGCGCTGGTCGGTCCCTCCGGCGCGGGCAAGTCCACCCTGGGCAGGCTGCTCGCGGGCATCTACGCGCCCCGGGAGGGCCGCATCGCCCTCGGCGGCTCCGAACTCTCCCGGATGCCTGCCGAGCGGGTCCGTGAGCACGTGGCCCTGGTCAACCAGGAGCACCACGTGTTCGTGGGCTCCCTGCGCGACAACCTGCTGCTCGCCCTGCCCCACTCCCGGCTCCCCGCCGGGGCTGGGGCGCGGGAGGACTCCGTGGACGCCGAGCTGTGGGCGGCGCTCGCCGCGGTCGACGCCGACTCCTGGGCCCGGGCCCTCGACGACGGCCTGGACACGGAGGTCGGCTCGGGCGGACTGGCGCTCACCCCGGCGCAGGCGCAGCAGATCGCGCTGGCCCGGCTGGTACTGGCCGATCCGCACACGCTGGTCCTGGACGAGGCGACCTCCCTCCTCGACCCGCGCGCCGCCCGCCACCTGGAGCGTTCCCTCGCGCGGGTGCTGGACGGCCGGACGGTCGTCGCCATCGCCCACCGTCTGCACACCGCCCACGACGCCGATGTCATCGCCGTCGTCGAGAACGGCCGCATCAGCGAGCTGGGCAGCCACGACGACCTGGTCGCGGCGGACGGGGCGTACGCGGCGCTGTGGCGGTCGTGGCACGGGTGAGGTGCGGGGACGGCTGGGGCAACGGCACCGGCGGAAACGGCGAGGACAGCTGGGGCAACGGCACCGGCGGAGACGGCGAGGACAGCTGGGGCAACGGCACCGGCGGAGACGGCGAGGACAGCTGGGGCAGCGGCACCGGCGGAGACGGCTGAAGCGGTCTCCGGGCGGGGCGGGGGCACCCGGCCCTGTCACGGCCCCGGTCCGGCCCCGTGCCGTTGCGCGGGGGGGAACAGGGGTGGAAGTCTGGAAAGCGGCACCGGTTCGGGGAGCGCCCGGGAAGCCTGCGGTTCGTGACGGGCGCGGCCTGTGCCCCGCGCGCCGGCCCGTCGTCGACGGTGATGTCGACGGGCCCGTCCCCAGCACCTGGAGGTATCCGTGAACAGCGCCGACGGATGGGGGGACGACGTCTACCAGCCCGACGCGTCCGAGATCCAGGACGACGCGGGGCTGCTCGACGCCGAGGACACCCTGGACAACGACGGCGTCGACGACCCCCTGGACCGTGGCTGGTCGCCGCCGGACCGGCCCTGGGCAGTGGAGCGCAGCGGTGTGACGGCCGCGGAAGGCCATCAGGGCGAGACACTGGACCAGCGGCTCGCCGAGGAGCTGCCCGACCTCGCCACCCCCGACGGCGACGGCCTCGGTGACTGCGACGGCACCGACGGCGAACTGCTGGACAACGAGGTCGGGGCCACCCGCTCCGGCCGGCTCGTCGCCCCCGACGAGGGTGCGCACGAGGACGAGGAGAGCGCGCTGGTCGCCACGGACGTCGGTATCGACGGCGCCGCGGCCTCGGCCGAGGAGGCCGCGATGCACATCGTCGACGAGGACGCCCTGTCCGGCTGAACCCACCGCCGCACCCGCCCCCGAGGAGCCCCGATGCAGCAGGACAAGCACCCCGACTACCACCCGGTCGTCTTCCGGGACCGCGCCGCCGGGTACGCCTTCCTCACCCGGTCCACCGCGACCAGCGGAGAGACCATCGAGTGGGACGACGGCGAGACCTACCCGGTCGTGGACGTGGAGATCTCCTCCGAGAGCCACCCCTTCTACACCGGCAAGGCCCGCACCGTGGACTCCGAGGGCCGCGTCGCCCGCTTCGAACGCCGCTACGGCGGGGCGGGCGCCGACGATTCCTGACCTGCGCCCGCCGCAGCCGCTCAGATCACATTGAGCGCTGCCGCGCAGCCCACTCCCCCGAGCAGCATGAACGCGGGCATCAGCACCTTCAGCTCCACCCAGCTGCCCGCCCGGAAGCGCATGGCCTTCGGCGGGCCGATCGGGTACCAGCGCTTGCGGCCGATCGGAATGGGCCACAGGATCGGGCAGCCCGACACGGTCAGCGCGTCCCCGATGTCGTGCACCAGGGCCCCGAGCACGATCGGCAGACCGAGCCACAGGTACTCCTGGCCCGGCTCGGTGAACAGCCAGTCCGCGCCGTTGCCCGGCTTGTCCAGCACGCCGGCCAGGATCCAGGCGCTGGTCGCGGCGAGCAACCAGACCAGGACATCGCTGCTGGACCCGCGCGCCGCCCGCCACAGCAGGCCCTCGATGGCCAGCACCATGTGCACGAAGAGGATGGCGAGTACCGCCCAGCGGCCACCGGTGATAGCCAGGACCGAGGTGCCCGCCCCGATCAGGACGGCCCACAACCAGGTGTGCGTGAGCGTACGGTGACCGCCGGAGCGGCGCGGGTCGCCCTGCTTCCTGGTCGCCTTGTAGACGGCGTAGGAGAGCTTGTCGACGATCTCGCACAGCCAGCGGGACAGGGGTCCGAAGGCGCGGGAGATGGTGGCGGCCTTGTGGTCGAGGTCCGGGGCCAGAGCCGCGCCGGCGCAGATCAGCGCGCCGACCAGGACGACGGGCCAGGGCATCGGCCGTCCGGCCGCCGCGGCGGCCGCGCCGACGCCGAGCCAGGCCGCGGCGCCCGACAGTGAGTGTGCTGGTCCCATCATGGCCGTTGCCCGCCCCATTCCTCGTGCGCCGCTGTCCAGTTGACGGTGTGCGCTGACCTGCTGTCGGCGACACAGCGTAGCGGTCACGATCTTCGGTCCGGCAGCCGATTCCCCGGTCAGGCCCCTCGGCAGGCAAGATGGGTGGGTGACCCTCATCGATCAGCTGCCGCCGACCGCCGACCCCGACGCCCTCTACGAAGCCTTCGAGTCGTGGGCACAGGAGCGGGGGCTCACCCTCTACCCCCACCAGGAGGAGGCGCTGATCGAGGTGGTGTCCGGCGCGAATGTCATCGTGTCGACACCCACGGGCTCCGGAAAGAGCATGATCGCGGCGGGTGCCCACTTCGCCGCGCTGGCCCGGGACGAGGTCACCTTCTACACGGCCCCCATCAAGGCGCTGGTGTCGGAGAAGTTCTTCGAACTGTGCAAGCTGTTCGGCACCGAGAACGTCGGCATGCTCACCGGCGACGCCTCCGTCAACGCCGACGCCCCGGTCATCTGCTGCACCGCCGAGGTGCTGGCCTCGATCGCGCTGCGCGACGGCAAGCACGCCGACGTCGGCCAGGTCGTCATGGACGAGTTCCACTTCTACGCGGAGGCCGACCGGGGCTGGGCCTGGCAGATCCCGATCCTCGAACTGCCGCAGGCGCAGTTCGTCCTGATGTCGGCCACGCTCGGCGATGTCTCGATGTTCGAGAAGGACCTCACCCGGCGCACCGGCCGCCCCACCGCCGTGGTCCGCTCGGCCACCCGCCCGGTGCCGCTGTCCTACGAGTACCGCCTGACCCCGCTCACCGAGACACTGACCGAACTGCTGGAGACCAAGCAGGCGCCGGTCTACATCGTGCACTTCACGCAGGCGCAGGCCGTGGAGCGGGCGCAGGCCCTGATGAGCATCAACATGTGCTCGCGCGAGGAGAAGGACCAGATCGCCGAGCTGATCGGCAACTTCCGCTTCACCACCAAGTTCGGCCGCAACCTCTCCCGTTACGTGCGGCACGGCATCGGTGTCCATCACGCGGGCATGCTGCCCAAGTACCGCCGGCTGGTGGAGAAGCTCGCGCAGGCCGGTCTGCTGAAGGTCATCTGCGGCACCGACACCCTGGGCGTGGGCGTCAACGTGCCCATTCGCACGGTGCTGTTCACGGCGCTGACCAAGTACGACGGCAACCGCGTCCGTACGCTGCGCGCCCGTGAGTTCCACCAGATCGCGGGCCGGGCCGGACGGGCGGGCTTCGACACGGCTGGCTTCGTGGTCGCTCAGGCGCCCGAGCACGTCATCGAGAACGAGAAGGCGCTCGCCAAGGCCGGCGACGACCCGAAGAAGCGGCGCAAGGTCGTCCGCAAGAAGGCTCCCGAAGGGTTCGTCGGGTGGACGGAGAACACCTTCGAGAAGCTGATCGCCTCCGAGCCGGAGCCGCTGACGTCCCGGTTCCGGGTCACGCACACCATGCTGCTGTCGGTGATCGCCCGGCCCGGCAACGCCTTCGAGGCGATGCGGCATCTGCTGGAGGACAACCACGAGCCCCGCAAGCAGCAACTGCGGCACATCCGGCGAGCCATCGCCATCTACCGGTCGCTGCTGGACGGCGGCATCGTGGAGAAGCTCGACGAGCCGGACGCCGAGGGCCGGATCGTGCGGCTCACCGTCGACCTGCAGCAGGACTTCGCGCTGAACCAGCCGCTGTCCACCTTCGCGCTGGCCGCGTTCGAGCTGCTGGACCCCGAGTCGCCGTCCTACGCCCTGGACATGGTGTCCGTGGTGGAGTCCACGCTGGACGATCCGCGGCAGATCCTGGTCGCCCAGCAGAACAAGGCCAAGGGCGAGGCCGTCGCCGCGATGAAGGCCGACGGGGTCGAGTACGAGGAGCGCATGGAGCGCCTCCAGGACATCACCTACCCCAAGCCCCTGGAGGAACTGCTCTTCCACGCTTACAACACGTACCGCAAGAGCCACCCCTGGGTCGGTGACCACCCGCTGTCGCCGAAGTCCGTGGTCCGGGACATGTACGAGCGGGCGCTGTCCTTCACGGAGTTGGTGTCCTTCTACGAGCTGGCCCGCACCGAGGGCATCGTGCTGCGCTACCTGGCCAGCGCCTACAAGGCCCTGGACCACAACATCCCGGACGACCTGAAGTCCGAGGACCTGCAGGACCTGATCGAGTGGCTGGGCGAGACGGTCCGCCAGGTCGACTCCAGCCTGCTGGACGAGTGGGAGCAGCTCGCCAACCCGGAGGAGATGACCGCCGAGGAGGCCCAGGAGAAGGCCGACGAGGTCAAGCCGGTCACCACCAACGCGCGTGCCTTCCGCGTCCTGGTCCGCAACGCCCTCTTCCGCCGGGTCGAGCTGGCAGCGCTCGACCAGGTCGAGGAGCTGGGCGAGATGGACGCCGAGGCGGGCTGGGATGCGGAGGCCTGGGGCGAGGCGATGGACAAGTACTGGGACGAGTACGACGACCTCGGTACCGGCCCCAACGCGCGCGGCCCGAAGCTGCTGGTCATCGAGGAGGAGCCGGAGAACCGGCTGTGGCGGGTGAGGCAGATCTTCGACGACCCCAACGGCGACCACGACTGGGGCATCAGCGCGGAGGTCGACCTGACGGCTTCCGACGCGGAGGGCCGCGCGGTGGTCCGGGTCACCGACGTGGGCCAGTTGTGAGCACGGGAGAATGCCAGACATGACGACGAATCCGGCCGAGAGGCTTGTCGACCTGCTCGATTTGGAGCAGATCGAGGTCAACATCTTCCGGGGCCGCAGCCCGAACGAGTCCTTGCAGCGGGTCTTCGGGGGCCAGGTGGCCGGCCAGGCGCTGGTCGCAGCGGGCCGCACCACGGACGGAGACCGGCCGGTGCACTCGCTGCACGCGTACTTCCTGCGCCCGGGCCGCCCGGGGGTGCCGATCGTGTACCAGGTCGAACGGGTGCGGGACGGGCGGTCGTTCACGACCCGCCGGGTCACCGCCGTGCAGCAGGGCCGCACGATCTTCAATCTCACCGCCTCCTTTCACAAGCCTGAACAGGGGAGTTTCGAGCACCAGCTGCCGCCGGCCCGCGAGGTGCCGGACCCGGAGTCGCTGCCGACGGTCGTCGAGGAGATCCGGGAGCATCTGGGCGCGCTGCCGGAGCAGTTGGAGCGGATGGCGCGCCGCCAGCCCTTCGACATCCGCTATGTGGACCGGCTGCGCTGGACGCCCGCGGACGTCAAGGACGCCGAGCCGCGCAGCGCGGTGTGGATGCGTGCCGTGGGCCCGCTCGGCGACGACCCGTGGGTGCACACCTGCGCGCTGACGTACGCCAGTGACATGACCCTCCTGGACGCCGTGCGCATCCCGGTGGAGCCGCTGTGGGGTCCGCGCGGTTTCGACATGGCGTCGCTGGACCACGCGATGTGGTTCCACCGGCCGTTCCGCGCGGACGAGTGGTTCCTGTACGACCAGGAGTCGCCGATCGCCACGGGCGGGAGAGGTCTGGCCCGCGGGCGGATCTACGACCGTAATGGGCGGCTGCTGGTGTCGGTCGTCCAGGAGGGTCTGTTCCGGGCGCTGTAGTTCAGCCGCCTGTACGAGTCATCCGCGGGCGCGGGTCATCCGCTTCTGCGGCGCAGCCAGCCGAACAGACGGTGGGTCGGCCGGGGTTCGTCCGGTTCCGGAACCGTCGGCCTGTGCGCGAGCGGCTTCGGCCGCGGTGCCGGCCGTTCAGTACGGGCCTCGTCGACGGCCCGGGCGAGGTCGGCCCGCAGCCATCCGATCTCGTCCGCGTGATCCGCCGTCATGATCTGCTCGCAGATGCGGGCGGCCGGGGAGCCGGGTGCTCCGTGCGCGGGCGGACCGGGCCGGAAGCGGTTCAGATGGGAGCGTTCGTAGGGGTCGGGGACGATCTCCGCGATCTGCACCGGGTCGAGGAAGGCCGCGACGGCTCCGGCCCGCTGCCACGGGTCGTCGTTCTGGCGCAGCAGGAAGCCCAGATGGCGTCCGCGCCAGTTGCGGGCGCGCAGGTCCAGGCCCCCGGCGAGCTGATCGCGCAGGCCTTCGGGCGTGCGTGCCTTCAGCAGCGGGGTGTTCTTCTCGTCGGCCGCGAACTGCCGCAGTTCCTCGGCCAGATACATCCAGACGACGGCCCGGTAGCGGTTGAGGTAGAAGGACACGGGCACCACCAGGCCCAGTCGGGCGAGGCGGGTGAAGCGGCCGGGCGGCACCTGCATCAGGTTGGCGCCCTCGGTGGTGCCGACGGTCCACACGCGGTCCAGCAGGGAGTCGGGGAATCCCTCCGTCGCGCGCACCCGCTCGATCTCGTCGCGCGGGACCCGGCGGGTGCCGCCGCCTCCTTCGTCCGGCACGGTGCGGATGAGTCCGAGGTGGACGGCGAGGTCGAACTCGCGTCGCCGCAGTCCCAGTTCGCGGGCCGCGTGGCCGGGCGTGCGGGAGGTGCGGCGTGGCTGGGTGATGGTGGATCCGGTCATGGTCTCCCCCGTGGAGTCGGTGCTCACGCTGTGTTCGTGAGCCGTGACAGAAAGGTAACCAATCCGGCGGAACCCGTGGCGAGCCTGTGGATAACTCTGCGAGGGAGCGGAAAACAGCAGGTCAGAACTCTTCCCCGGAATTTCCCTCGGGCTTGCGCGGGTCCACTCCGAGGTGCTCGCCGACCCGGTTGACGAGCAGGGTCATCTCGTAGCCGATCTGTCCGATGTCGGCCTCGGCGCCGCTGAGGACGCACAGGCAGCTGCCGCTGCCCGCCGCGGTCACGAACAGCACGGCGTCGTCGAACTCGACCATCGTCTGGCGTACTCGGCCCGCGCCGAAGTGGTGGCCGGAGCCCTTCGCGAGGCTGTGCAGGCCCGAGGAGACCGCGGCCAGGTGCTCCGCGTCCTCGCGGCGCAGCCCGGTGCTCGCGCCCGTCACCAAACCGTCGTTGGACAGGACCAGTGCGTGCCGCACATGCTCCACCCGTTCCGTCAGGTCGTCCAGCAGCCAGCCCAGTCCCTGGTTCTGCGCCATGTCCCGTCTCCCCGTGCGACATCTCCCCCGGGCCGGGGGAGGATCCGCTCGCCAGCCTTCCGGACAAGTCGTGCCCAGAGCAAGGAGAACGGGGCGAGCCACCGAAGTTGACCGAAGTCCCCGCATCCCGCGGCCGACGGGCGGGTGTCGGTTCAGCCCACGGAGTCGAGCAGCCGGGCGGTGTGCATGCGTCCGGCGTATTCGACGAGCCGGATGAGCACTTCCTTGCCCGAGTCGCGTTCCCGGGCGTCGCAGAGCACGACGGGTGTCCCCTTGTCGAGGTCGAGGGCTCGGGAGACGTCCTGGGCGCCGTAGGTGCGGGCGCCGGGGAAGCAGTTGACGGCCACCACGAAGGGGATGTGCCGGTGCTCGAAGTAGTCCACAGCCGGGAAGCAGTCCTCCAGGCGCCGGGTGTCGGCGAGGACGACCGCGCCGAGGGCTCCCTGGGACAGTTCGTCCCACAGGAACCAGAAGCGGTCCTGGCCGGGTGTGCCGAACAGATAGAGGGAGAGGCCGGAGCGGATGGTGATGCGTCCGAAGTCCATGGCCACGGTGGTCGTGACCTTCTGGTCCACCCCGTCGGTGTCGTCCACCCACTGACCGGCCTCGCTGAGCAGTTCCTCCGTGCGCAACGGCTTGATCTCACTGACCGCGCCCACCAGGGTGGTCTTGCCCACGCCGAATCCACCGGCGACCAGGATCTTCAACGCGAGGGCGGCTGTCTCGCCACCCAGGTCCTCGGAGGCCATCGATCACTTCTCTCGGGAGTGCCGGCAACGGTCGGCGCCGTCGGGGGTGTGCCGCACGGTCATATGACGTGCCCGTGCGACCGTTGCGCGTATGTGCGAAGTCAGCATGATGACAACTGCGGTCTCGCCCCGGAGGGTTCGTCTGGTTTTTGCCGTTTTCTGAACTGTCATCTACAGCGCCCGCAACCCTTCGATCACTTCGCGCAGAATCCGTTCGTCAGGAAGCTGCGCGGGCGGGACGGGACGGCTGACGGTGACGCAGCCCAGTTCCAGGAGGTCGCCGAGCAGCACCCGGACGACGCCGACCGGCAGATCGGCGCCCGCGGCGAGTTCGGCCACCGACTGGGTCTCCGGGCGGCACAGTTCGACCAGGGTGCGGTGCTCCGGTCCGAGCGCCGCGTCGTCGACGGCGCCGAGCGCGCCCGTGTCGAGGGTGACCAGCGCGATCAGGTCGAAGCGGACTCCGGCGGGGCCCGGCTTGGTGCGGCCGCCGGTCATGGCGTAGGGGCGGACGAGAGGCCCGGCCTCGTGGTCGTACCACTGGATGCCCTGCTCGCGCGAGCCGCCCCTGAGGTCTTCGGTCATGGTTGAGGTCCGTCTTCTCGGCTCAGCCCGCCGCGGGCGGCCGCGCGGTGGCCCGCGGCGGGGCGTAGAAGTGCTCGCCGACACGTTTCACCAGACGGGCCATCTCGTACGCCACGAGCCCGATGTCGGCGGTCACGGCGGTGAGGACGGCCAGGCAGGAACCGTCACCGGCGGCGGCCACGAACAGGAAGCCGTCGTCCATCTCCACCATGGTCTGGCGCACCCCGCCGGCCCCGAAGTGCCGTCCCGCGCCCTTGGCCAGGCTGTGGAAGCCGGAGGCGACCGCCGCGAGATGCTCGGCGTCCTCGCGGCGCAGGTCGCTGGACGCGCCCACGGCGAGCCCGTCGTTGGAGAGCACCACCGCGTGGCGCACCTCGTGCACGCGCAGGACCAGGTCGTCCAGCAGCCAGTCGAGTTCACCGGACCTCCCCCACTCTCGGCTTCGCTCGCGCGGGGGGACCCCCACGCCGTCCCTGGTGCCGGGGTCCTGGGTCATGTGCGGTCTCCTTCGCTGCTGTCGCTGCGCACGGGGGAATGCGGGGCGGTGCCACGGCCGGGCTGCCGTCCGCCGCCGCGCGTCCAGCCGGCGCGGTAGGCCGCCATGCGGTCCCGGACGAGTTCGGGCGTGCGCTCGTCGTCCGCGGGGGCGGCCGGGGTCTGCTCCGCCGCCGGCGCCTGGCGCAGTTGGGGGGCGAGGTTCGCCTGCCGGACCCGGCGCGGGAGGTCTTCGGAGCTGTCGGAGTCGTCGGGCTCGTCCGGTGTGCGGTGGAGGCGCAGGGCGGTGACGCCGGGAGGCGTCGGCGGATCGGCGGCCACCGGCGCGGGGGGCACCAGCGCGGGCCGGTCCGCCGGGGCCTCGACCGGTTCCTGGTGCGGGCGCGGGGTTCCGCCGGGTACGCGCGCGTACTCGCGTTCGGCGGGCCGGGGCGCCTCGGCCTCCTGGCGCGGGGAGCGTTCCACGGCACCGCTCTGCAGCAGGGCGGTGGGCAGCAGGACGACCGCGGTGGTGCCGCCGTACGGCGACGTGCGCAGGTGCACCTTGATGCCGTGCCGGGCGGCGAGCCTGCTGACCACGAACAGGCCGAGCCGGTCGCTGTCGAACAGATCGAGCGCCTCGGACTGCTCGATACGACGGTTGGCCTCGGCGAGGGTCTCCTTGCCCATGCCGAGTCCGCGGTCCTCGACCTCGACGGCGTATCCGTTCCCGACGGGCTCGCCGGTGACGCGCACGCGCGTGTGGGGCGGTGAGAACTGGGCGGCGTTCTCGACGAGTTCGGCCAGCAGGTGGGTGAGGTCGGCGACGGCCGTGCCCACCACGGCGGCCTCGGGGAGCTGCCGTACCTCCACGCGCGCGTAGTCCTCGACCTCGGAGACCGCCGCACGGACCACGTTGGTCAGGGAGACCGGCATCCGCCAGGCGCGTCCCGGTGCCGCGCCGGAGAGGATGATCAGGCTCTCCGCGTGGCGGCGCATTCGGGTGGTGAGGTGGTCGAGCCGGAACAGGTCGCTCAGTTCGTTGGGGTCGTCGGAGCGGCGCTCCATGCTGTCCAGCAGGCTGAGCTGACGGTGTACCAGGACCTGGCTGCGGCGGGCGAGGTTGACGAAGACCCCGGAGATGCCGCTGGCGAGTTCGGCGCGCTCCACGGCGGCCCTGAGGGCGGCGCGGTGCACGGTGTTCAGGGCCTCGGCGACCTGTCCGGCCTCGTCCTCGGCGGGTTCCTGGGGCGGGGCCTCGGCGCGGACGTCGATCTCCTCCCCGGCGCGCAGCCTGCGCATGGCCTCGGGGAGTTTGCGGCGGGCGATCTCCAGCGCGCTGTTGCGCAGGCCGACCAGTTCGACGACGAGGCCGCGGCCGATGCGGACGGAGATCACCAGGGAGGCGGCGACGGCGAGGAGGCCGAGCAGTACGGCGGCTCCGGCCGGGGTGAGCAGTCCCCGGGTGAACGGGTCGGCCCGGTCGGCGACGCCGCGGCCCGCGTCGGCCTCGATGGCGCGCATCCCGTCCCGCACCTGTGCGAGGGACCGGTCCCAGGCGGCCCGGGGCGCGGCGGCCACGGCGCGTGCTCCCGGTGCGGCGTCCAGGACCGCGTCCTCGGCCGCGCCGACGGCGGCGTAGTCGTCCCCCGCCGCGAGCTTCTCCCACGCGGCGCGCTCGGGGCCGCGCAGGTCGGCCACGGCCGATGCGATGAGGGCACGTCGGGTCTCTACGGCCCCGGTGAACAGGCGCAGCCGCTGCCCGTCGAGCCGGCCTGCCAGGCGTGCGCCGGTCAGGACGGCGTCCTCCTGGGCCAACGCCTCCCCCGCGCGGGAGAATTCGAGCACCACGCGCGCGTCCGAGCCGAGGGCGGCGTCCTGGATGCCGGTGAGCGCGCCGCCGACGGAGAAGGCGGCGGCGATGGTCTCGGTGTACCGCGCGTAGGCCTGGTCCCACTTCGTCCGGCCGTCGAGGACGTCGGAGCGCAGCGCGCCGAGCTCTTCGGCTCCGGAGACGAACTCCTCCAGGCGGCTCGCCACTCCGGCCGGCAGTTCCTCCGCGTGGGCGACGGTGCTGCGGTCCCCGAGTCGCAGTCGGGCCACGGCCGCGTCGGTGCGCGCGGCGAGTTCCTTGTAGTCGCCGTCCGACGCGGCGGAGGGTTCGGTGGCGAGGCGCACCGCGGTGGTGCGTTCGGCCTGGAGGGCGGCGACGGCGTCCGCGACGGGGCCGCGGATGGCTGCGTCGACGCGCTGGACCTGCCGCAGCCGGGACACGTCCTGCGCGGTGGTGACGGTGGCGTAGGCCCACAGGGCGAGCAGGGAGACCACGGGCACCATCAGCAGGCAGACGATCTTGGCGCGGACGGTGCGCGGGCGCAGGTGCCAGCGGCCTCCCCGCGCGGGCGCCTCCTCCGGCAGGCCTCCGAGGGCGTCGTCGGGTCCTTCGTCGGCGGGCGGTCCGGCGTGCGCTCGGCGGCCGCGCACGGGCGGTGAGGGCGGCGGCTCGGCGCCGGGGGCGGTGGTCCTACGGGGTGTACGCATGGCCTCCTCGCTCGGATGTGGTTCGCCGGGGCGGCCCGTGGCTAGCGGGCGGCGCTCTCGACCGGCCGCTGGGCGGAGGCGGAGGCCGCCCGCTCCCCCGTCGTCGGGGACAGGGCGACGAAGGCAGATGTCAGGAACAGGTAGGACCCGAGGCCGACGGCGAGGGGGAAGATGAACTGCATCGCCGTGGCCCCGGGCAGGACGTCGCCGCCGGGCGTGACCCGCACGCCGACCGCGAACATCCCGGTGTAGTGCATGCTGCTCACCGCGGCGCCCATGATCAGGGAGGCGACGGTGACCGCGACGGGCGACTTGATGTTGAGCGCCGCCCACAGGGCCGCGGTTGCGGCGACGACGGCGATCAGGACCGACAGCCCGACGAGGACCGGGTCGTAGCTCACCTCGCCGTGCAGACGGACCGCCGCCATGCCGAGGTAGTGCATGCTGGCCACACCGAGACCGGTGGTGAGCCCGCCGAGGAAGAGCGCGCGGGTGCGGTCACGGCTGTAGCCGACGGCGAAGACACCGGCGCAGACCACGGCCATGGCCACGAGCAGGCTCGCGATGGTGAGCGGTACGTCGTAGCGGATGTCGGTGCCGCTGACGCTGAAGCCCAGCATGGCCACGAAGTGCATGGTCCAGATGCCGGTGCCGATGGCGGAGGCGGCGGTGACGAGCCAGTTCCGGCGCGAGCGTCCGGTCGCGCCGAGGGCGCGCACGGTGCAGCGCAGCCCCAGGGCGGCGCCGATGCAGGCCATCGCGTACGACAGCGCGGGGGTCAGCCAGCCGAGGGCGGCGTGGTCCAGGTGTCCCATGGCCCCGGGACGCTAGTCCCGGCAGGGGCGCACAACCGGGGCGCGTTTCGAAAGCTGTTGGAATATGACGCGGAAGACGCGCAGAACGATCGCCTCCAGCTCGAACATGCGCGCAGACGCGTCCTCCTTGTCGGTGACGTCATCACCCGCGCCGGTGAGGGATCATGCCGAACATGAGCGACGACCACACACACGTCCAGGAGTTCTTCACCGCTCGCGCGGCCGACTGGGACGCCCGCTTCCCGGACGACGGTCCCGCCTACGCGGCGGCCGTCGCCGACCTCGCCCTGCGCGAGGGGGACCGCGTGCTCGACGCGGGCTGCGGCACAGGCCGCGCCCTGCCGCCCCTGCGCGCGGCTGTGGGACCGTCGGGAGTGGTCGTCGGGGCCGATCTGACCCCGGCCATGTTGGAAGCGGCCGTACGGGCGGGGCGGGACCGGGACGGGCGGTTGCTGCTCGCCGACGTGGCCGCGCTGCCGTTGCGGTCGGAGTCGCTGGACGCCGTGTTCGCGGCGGGGCTGATCGCGCATCTGCCCGATCCGGACCGGAATCTGCGGGAGTTGGCCCGCGTGGTGCGCCCCGGCGGCACGCTGGCGCTGTTCCACCCGATCGGCCGGGCGGCCCTCGCGGCCCGCCAGGGGCGGCAGATCACCCCGGACGACCTGCGCGCCGAGCCCAAGCTCCGCCCCCTGCTGGCCGGTTCCGGCTGGCGCATGACGTCGTACGTCGACGAGGACTCCCGCTTCCTGGCGCTCGCCGTGCGCGCGGACTGACCACTCGGACCCTCCCGGCATGCGGACCGATCACCGGAGCCTCCCGGCGCGCGGAGTGAGCGCTCAGACGGTCCCGACGCACGCACTGAGCACTCACACGGTCCCGGCGACCACGGCGGTGAAGGCGTCCGGGTCGTCGAGCATGACGTTGTGGCCGGCACCGGGCACCGTCACCACGCGCACGCCCGCCGCCTCCAGCTCCCGGCTGCCCGGCAGTTCACCGCTCAGCCCACCCTGCATGTAGACCCGGTCCACCGGCAGGGCCGCCAGGATCTCCCGCCCCGTCGGCCGCGACCCGCGGACGAGCCCGACGGCACTGCGGTGCAGGGCGCGCGGGTCGGCCAGGCGCATCGTGGCCGCCCACAGCGGCCCCACGCCCTCCAGCACGCGCGCGTGGCCGTCGACGACGAAATCCTCCTCCCCATAGGCGGCGATTTCGCGGCTGCCCGCGGAGGGCGGCGGCAGCGGGTCGAGGTTGGCCTCGGTCAGGACCAGCCGGGAGACCAGTTCGGGGCGTCGGTGGGCGAGCACGAGGGCGACGGCGCCGCCCATGCTGTGCGCGATCAGCTCCGCACCGGTCAGTCCCGCCGAGTCGAGCACCTTGGCCAGGACGTCGGCGTGGTCCTCCAGGGAGTAGCCGAAGTGCTCGGGCCGGTCACTGACACCGTGGCCCGGCAGATCGACGAACAGGCTGCGCCGCCCCGCGAGTTCCGGCCGGGCCGCGATGTGCGCGTGATACACGGACGACATCGACCCCAGCCCGTGCACATACACCCGCGCGGGCTCCTCCCCCAGTACCTCCGTCCACCGGACGCAGCTCCCCTTGCCGTCGAATTCCGTCTGCTTCACCGCGGCACCCTCCCCGTCGACAACCTCGCCCTGAGGAGAATACATCGGAACCGATGTATTACGAGAGCGATGCATACCCCGCGCGGTGCGCGAAGATGTGGCCATGCTGGAGCTCGCCATCCTCGGATTCCTCTACGACACCCCCCTGCACGGCTACGAGCTGCGCAAGCGCATCACCGCGCTCACCGGGCACGTGCGCCCGATCGCGGAGAGCACGCTCTACCCGGCGATCAAGCGGCTGGAGAAGGCGGGGCTGCTGGAGCGGGCCACCGAGCCCGGCGCGGTGGCGGCGCCCCGCCATGTGCTGACACTCACCGGGGCGGGCAGGCAGGAACTGCGGCGGCGGCTCGCCGAGCCCCACCGGCGCGACATCACCGACGAGAACCGCTGGTTCACAGTCCTCGCATTCCTCCGGCACCTCGACGACCCGGCCGCCCAGTCGGCCGTACTGCGCCGCCGCCTCGCCTTCCTGGAGGAACCGGCCAGCTTCTTCTACGACGGCGACCGGCCGCTGAGCGCGGAGGAGTTCGACGACCCGTTCCGGCGCGGCGTCCTCACCATCGCGCGGGCCACCTCCCGGGCCGAAACCCGCTGGTTGCGCGAGACCCTCGCCTCCCTGGAGGACTGAGGGGGACTACCGGACCGCGGACGAGTGCCCGATGCTCGTGAGCGTGCCGTTCTCCGCTGTCGCCCGGAGCCGCAACTCCACGTCGGGCGGCAGGAGATGGGCGCGCGACATGACAACCGCACAGGGGGAAGGTGGTCAGCATGTTCGGCAGGGTCCGACGGTCCTGGGGGCGCATGCGGGAAGCGTGGCGCACGGAACAGAGCGCCCAGCAGGACGGACGTACGCACAATCTGTTCGAGGCCGCCGCCGCGTACGTGTCGGCCTGCGCGGAGGACGACCAGGAGCGCATCGACGAGGCTGCGGGGTGGGTCTCACCGGAGGCCTTGTCGTTCGGGGTGAACGAGCTGGCGTGCCGGGCCGTCATCGCCCTCGCGCGCGAGCGCGACGAGTCCCCGCGGACCGTCGCACGGGACCTGCTCGGGCTTCCGGCGGCGTGACCCACGTCGCCCCGGGAGGGGTGATTTCACCCCGTCCAGCCGGAAAACTGCAGCTCCGCGTGGGGTGGGGAGTCGTGACAAGGGCCTTCCCAGCGCACTAGGGTGCGCGCCGATGGACGAACCGATGGGGAGGCTGGGATGGCCGGGACGGACGAGGACGCCGTCGCCGCCGAGGACGACGCGCTCTATGTGCTGACGGCGGTGCTGCTGACACCGGCGAAGTTCCCGAGCGTGCTGGGCGACGACTACCCCGAGGCGTGCGCGGCGCTCGGCCTCGCGCCGCTGGCCGACGGCTACGGGCTGGTGCTCGGCCAGGACGGCGAGGGCGCCCGTTGGACGGTCGTCATCGACGACGTCTCGCTGGTCGCGGTCGCCATCGCGTCCTGGGACTGCGGCATGGAGTACGACCTGTCGCCGGACGAGCGCACGGTGGTCGCCGCGCTGCCCGGCTGGCCGCTCGCGGTCGCCGTGGCCGCCCCCAACGTGCCGCCGCCGCACGACCCCGAGCCCGACATCGCGGACGGCCCCCTGCTGACGCCGCCGGACACCTCCACGTGGGGCCCGGCGCAGCGCCGGCTGGGCGCGGACGAGATCGCGCTGCAGTGGGCGACGTGGCGGGAGCAGATCGACGACGCGGACTTCCCGGCCCCCGAGAATCCCAAGGGCGAGGAGGCCGGTGAGGAGCCGTCCGAGGGCGCCTCGGGCGACGGGGAGAAGCCGGAGGGGCACGCCGGTATCCGGCGGGTTCTCGCGGAGGCACGCGCGTACATCGAATCGCCGCCGCCGCTCGGCCGGGTGCGGTCCGCCTTCGCCTCGGGCGAGGCCCGCACCCTGCGCGCCGACGGCCCCGGCTGGTCCCTGGTGGCCAGAACCGACGACATCGCGTTCGTGCTCCTCGACGACGAGCCCGGTGAGGTCCTGCCGGTGGGCCGCGGCCCGGAGCTGCCCGGCCTTCTGGAGGCCCTGGACAAGATGGCGGTGCGCCCGAGCTGAGGCCGCGGGCGGAGCGGGTGCGACGGCCTCGGCGAGCAATGGCGGAGCGGGTGCGACGGCCTCGGCGAGCGATGGCGGAGCGGGTGCGACGGCCTCGGCGAGGAGTCCCTATGTGCTCGGCGCCCGGGGCCGCATAGGATCGCGTCCATGCCGTCGATCATGAGTGCAGTGGACCGGTTCGAGGCCGCGCGGCCCCGGCTGGAGGCCATCGCCTACCGGCTGCTCGGCTCGGCGGGCGAGGCGGAGGACGCGGTGCAGGAGACCTACCTGCGCTGGCAGGCGGCGGACACCGGGCGGATCGAGGTGCCCGAGGCATGGCTCACCAAGGTCCTCACCAACCTCTGCCTCAACCAGCTGACTTCGGCGCGCGCCCGGCGCGAGACGTACGTCGGCCAGTGGCTGCCCGAGCCGCTGCTCGCGGGGGACCCGATGATCGGCCCGGCCGACACAGTGGAGCAGCGCGAGTCGGTGTCGTACGCCGTCCTCGTGCTGCTGGAGCGGCTGTCGCCCAATGAGCGCGCGGTGTACGTGCTGCGGGAGGCGTTCGACTACTCGCACCGCGAGATCGCCGAGATCCTGGACATCACCGAGGCGGCCAGCCAGCAGATCTTCCACCGGGGGAAGAAGCACGTCGCGGCCGGCAAGGCGCGCACCGAGATCGACGAGGCCGCGGCCAAGCGCATCGTGGAGGAGTTCCTGGCCGCGGCGACCAGCGGCCGGACCGAGCCCCTGGTGCGCCTGCTCACCCAGGACGCGATCACCGTCGGGGACGGCGGCGGGAAGATCCCGGCCCGTACGAAGCCCTTCGAGGGCGCGCTCGCGGTCGCGAAGTTCCTGCGCGGCCTGTTCAAACCGGGCGAGGCCAAGCGTGCCCTGGTCGGCGGCGTTCCCGAGATCTACGCCACGACCGCCAACGGCGAGCCCGCCATCGTCGTGGTGGTCGAGGGCCGGGTCGTCGGGATCACCTGCCTGGAGGTCACGCCGGAGGGCATCGTGGCGGTGCGCAGCCAGGTCAACCCCGACAAGCTGGTCCGCGCCACCGAGCAGTGGGCCGCCACGGACCACCGGGAGCCCCCGCTCCTGACCCTCTGACACCCCTCCCCGCCCGATGTGACGTGGTTCACATCCTGATCCTGTCAGGAATCGGCGAGCTGCCCGGTTCAAGGGGCGACACCGCGCAGAACAGCGGTGAACCGACCCAGACAGGAGCAGTCACATGAAGCACCGCATCGTCGTCCTCGGCGCCGGCTACTCCGGAGCTGTCGCGGCCGGCCGCCTCGCCCGGCGACTGCACCGCGACGACGTGTCCGTCACCCTCGTCAACGCCGAGCCCGACTTCGTCGAGCGCGTCCGGATGCACCAGCTCGCCACCGGCCAGGAGCTCAAGGCCCGGCCGTTCGCCGAACTGTTCGCGGGCACGGGTGTGGAGCTCAAGCTCGCGAAGGTCACCGCGGTGGACGTGGACGCGAAGTCGGTGACCGTCGTCGCGGACGGCGCCGAGGAAGTCCTCGCGTACGACACCCTCGTCTACGCGCTCGGCAGCGGCTGGAACGACCAGGGGGTGCCCGGGACCGCGGAGCACGCGTACGAGATCGCCAGCAGGCCGGGCGCGCTGCGCCTGCGGGAGCGCCTGGCCTCCCTGGGCGCCGGTGAGCCCGTGGTCGTGGTCGGCGGCGGCCTGACCGGCGTGGAGGCCGCGACCGAGATCGCCGAGGCCCGTCCCGACCTCGATGTCGCCCTGGCCGCCCGTGGCGCCCTCGGCGACTGGCTCTCCGAGAAGGGCCGCGGCCACCTGCGCGAGGTGGTGGACCGGCTCGGCATCACGGTCCACGAGAACACCGAGATCGCGGCGGTGGACGCGCACCGTGTGAAGACCGCCGACGGTGCGGTCGTCCCGGCCGCCGTCACGATCTGGACCACCGGCTTCGCCGTCCACCCGATCGCTTCCGCGACCACCCTGGAGGTCACCGACCGGGGGCAGATCGTCGTCGACGACACCATGCGCTCGGTCTCGCACCCGGACGTGTACGCCGTGGGCGACGCCGCCCGGGCCATGGGCCCCGGTGACAAGCCGCTGCGCATGTCCTGCGCCTCGGGTGTCCCGATGGCCTGGCTGGCCGCCGACAGCATCGCGGCCCGCCTCACCGGCGGCAAGCTCCCGAAGAACACCGTCCGGTACTTCCAGCAGTGCATCTCGCTCGGCCGCAGGGAGGGCCTGATCCAGTTCGTCACCGCCGACGACCAGGCCGTCGAGCGCGCCCTGACCGGCCGGCTGGCCGCCCGTTACAAGGAACTGATCTGCAAGAGCGCGGCCTGGGGCATCGCCAACCCGACCATGGGCATGCCGGTCCGGCGCCGCCGGGTCGTCCAGCAGGAGCCCGTGCGCCCCGCGCGAACGGAGGCGGCGGCCTGAGGGCCGTTGCGCGGCCCCGGCCGCTTCGGGGAACAGGGACGGCAGGTTGAGCCGGGCCTTCCACCAAGGCCTGTCTCAGCCCGCCACGAAGGGCCCCCGATCCATGTGGTCCCAACCCATGGATGAGGCACAGAAGGAAACGCACCATGGGGCAGTTCCGGCTCCGCCCCACTCCCTCCCGTTGTCGCCCTGTCGACATATTCCCCTGTGCTCTGGAGGCCACAATGCGCTTGTCCCGAGGTGCCCCTCTCGCCGTGACCGCCCTGCTCGCGTCGGCACTCGTGTGGCCCGCTCCCACCGCCAGCGCCGCAGCCGGAGAGGAACACTGCGCGCGTCGGCATCAGATCCGTGTGCCGGGCGCGGCATTCCAACAGAGCGCCTGTCTCGGTGACTTGACCACGACCGGGCTCGCCGGCACCCCCTACACCGATCTCGCCGACCAGGCCGGACTGACGGCGGCCGGGACCCGCGTACCGTCCGGGGTGCCGGGCATTCAGGTCGACGGGTACTTCCCGGACTCCTCACGCTTCAACACCACGCACGGCTGGAATCACGACGCGCAGTTCGTCCTCCGGCTCCCGGACCGCTGGAACGGCGGGCTGGTCGTCACCGGGGCACCGGGCACGCGGCGCCAGTACGCGACGGACAAGGCCATCTCCGACCACGTGCTCGCCCAGGGTTACGCGTACGCGGCGACCGACAAGGGCAACAACGGCGTCGACTTCTACCGGGACGGCGTCCGGCCCGGTGACGCGGTGGCCGAGTGGAACGCCCGGACCACCCAGCTCACCCGCGCGGCCCGCAAGGCCGTGGCCCAGCGGTACGGGCGCTCCCCGAGTCGCACGTACATCACCGGTGTCTCCAACGGCGGTTACCTCACGCGCTGGCAGTTGGAGAACCGTCCGGAGCTGTACGACGGGGGCGTGGACTGGGAGGGGACGCTGTGGACCCCGCACGGCCCGAACCTGCTGACCTCCCTGCCCGCGACCGTGGCCCGCACCCTGGGCGAGGCCGGGGACGAGGACCTGTACGCGGCGGGCTTCGCGCGCGGCTCGGAATTCCTGTGGCCCTACCACGAGAAGGCCTACTGGGGTGTCACGCAGAAGATCTACCGCGCCGAGTTCGATCCGACGTACGCTCCCGGCTGCCCCGGCCCGTCCGCAGGCAGCACCCCGGAGCGGATCCTCGCCCCCTGCGCCGAGGACGCGGCCTACGACTACGCCTCCCGGCCCGCCTCCGTCCATCGCGCGGTGGCCCGGGTCGCGCTCACCGGGCGGATCGGCAAGCCACTGATCACCCTGCACGGCGACCTGGACGCGCTGCTGCCGAAGGCGGCCGACTCGGATGTGTACGACCGCATGACCGGCGCCGTGGGCAGGTCCCGGCTGCACCGGTACTACACGATCGCGGGCGGCACTCATGTGGACGGGCTCTACGACAGTCACCCCGACCGGCTGCGGCCGATCCTGCCCTGCTATCGGTCGGCCTTCGACACGTTGGTCGCCTGGGTGGAGCGGGGCGCACGCCCGCTGGCGGACCGGACCGTCGCCAGGCCGGTGGACGGCGGGGACGTCGTCAACTCCTGCACCCTCCGGTAATCGGTGCGGGGGTCTACTCCCGCGCCCTCCGGTAGCCGGTGAGGGGGCTCGACTCCCGCGCCCTCCGGTAGCCGGTGAGGGGCGGAAGAGGCCCGGCCGAGGGGCAGGGCCTCCGCCGCCTCAGCGGCCGAGCTCCTTGCGGCCCGCGCGGCGCAGCCTGCGGCGCTGCGAGGGGTCGAGTGCGAGGTACGCGGCGGCCGGGACGCCCAGGATGATCAGGAGCGCTGCCCACCAGGGCAGCCAGATGAGCAGAATGATGCCGACCGCCGCACCCCCTGCGGCGATCTTCTGGTTCCTCGTCATGTCTGTCGCCTCCTCCGCGGCGCACTGCCGCTCTCTGCTCTCAAAACGGACCCGCGCTTCCCGCGGTTCCTGTCCGCGACCCTGAGACGCCCCTGAGGTGTGCCCCCTACTGGTGCTCCCGCGTGCCCCCACCCTCCCACGGGCGTGACACGGAACACAGTCCTGCCATGCCGGATCCGGGCCGGACGTGCTGTACCCTCGGCGACTCAGCCCAGTAGTCAAATTTGAGGAATACGCCATTCCTGTGCAGACGGCTCTCCCGGCACCCCGCTCCGACCTCCACGAACTAGCCCGCTGCTCCACCGTCTTCGTACCCGGCGATCCCGCCCGCACCGGCAGGGTTGCCTTCTGGCACCCCGACGCCGACACCCCGCCCGCCGTCATGGGCGGATCGGCCGAGCACCTGACCGTGGCCGTGCCCGGCGACGGGGGCGTCGAGCGGGTGGGCGTTCCGGCCGTACTGCTGCCCGTACGCGCCGCGCTGCCGGTCCTGCTCCGTGCCCGCGCCGCGGGCGAGGCGCATCGCGCGTGCGCGTTCTGGGGCGCGGCGGCCGTGCTGGCGCTGCAACTCGCGGCGCGCGGGCTGCTGTTGCCCGGCCTGTCCCCCTCGGACCACGACGCCTGGCGCATGGGTCCTCTGAGCCGTGCGGACATCGAGCGGGTACGCCGACTGGCCGCGGCGATGCCGCCCGAGGCGCACGCCGTGCCGCTCACCGCCACGGGCCCGTTGCGGCTGCCCGATCCCGAGCACCTGCTCCGCGCCTTCCTGGACGCCGTGGCGGACACCCTGCCGCGCACCTCGGCGGCACCGCTCGTGACCGGCGCTCCCGCCTACGCCGCACCGGACCCTCAGCACCTGCCCGAGCACCGCGCGTGGGCGGCCGATGTCGCCGCGGGCCACGACGCCGGGGTGCGCCTGTCGCTGCGCGTCGAGGTCCCCGGCCTGACCGAAGAGGCCGACACGCTGGATCCGGCGCCCGCCTTCCGTGCCGTGCTCCAGGTGCACGGGGTGACCGATCAGGCGCTGGTCGCCGACGCCGCGCAGGTGTGGGCCGGGACCACCGGCTTCGGTCCCCGCGCGACGATGGACACCCTGCTGGCGCTGCGACGCGCTGTACGCGCGTGGCCGCCGCTGGCCCCCTTGCTGTCGGCCGCCGTACCGGATGCCGTGGAGCTGGCCGACGAGGAGGTCACCGACCTGCTCTCCGCGGGCGCCCGGGCGCTGGCCGCCGCCGGCGTCGACGTGCACTGGCCACGGCAGCTCGCCCGGGAACTGACCGCCCACGCGGTGGTCGGCCCGCCCGACGATGACGGCCCTTCCGGGCTGACCGCCGACACGCCGTCGTTCCTGTCCGCCGACGCGCTGCTCTCCTTCGACTGGCGGTTCGCGCTGGGCGGGCGGCAGCTCAGCCGCTCCGACCTCGACCGTCTCGCCGAGGCCAACCGGCCCCTGGTCCGGCTGCGCGACCAGTGGGTCCTGGTCGACCCCGACGAGGTGCGCCGGGCCCGCGCGCGGCAGGACCGCAAGGTGACACCCGTGGACGCGCTCGGCGCGGCCCTGACGGGTTCGGCGGAGGTGGAGGGCCGCCGGGTCGAGGTGCGGCCCACCGGATGGCTGGCGGCCCTGCGGGAGCGGCTCGCCGACCCCGAGGCGCAGGAGCCGGTGCCGCAGCCCGCGGCCCTCGCCGCCACTCTGCGCGACTACCAGCGGCGGGGCCTGAACTGGCTGGCGCGGATGACCTCCGTCGGCCTGGGCTGCTGCCTCGCCGACGACATGGGGCTCGGCAAGACCATCACGCTTATCGCGCTGCATCTGCACCGGCAGACCGACGACTCCTCGGCCGGTCCCACGCTGGTGGTGTGCCCGACGTCGCTGATGGGCAACTGGCAGCGCGAGATAGAGAAGTTCGCCCCGGGCACGCCCGTCCGGCGCTTCCACGGCTCCCGGCGCGACCTGGAGGGCCTAGCCGACGGGGAGTTCGTGCTCACCACGTACGGCACGATGCGCCTGGACGCGCCCCGGCTCGGCGAGGTGCGGTGGGGCATGGTGGTGGCCGACGAGGCACAGCACGTGAAGAACCCCTACTCGGCGACCGCGCGGGAGCTGCGTTCCATCGGCGCACGCGCGCGTGTCGCGCTGACCGGCACTCCGGTGGAGAACAACCTCTCGGAGCTGTGGGCGATCCTCGACTGGACGACACCGGGACTGCTCGGCCGGCTCGGCACCTTCCGCACGCGCTACGCGCAGGACGTCGAGGGCGGTCAGGACCCGGCCGCCGCCGAACGGCTCGCCCGCCTGGTCCGCCCCTTCCTGCTGCGCCGCCGCAAGTCGGACCCGGGCATCGCGCCGGAGCTCCCGCCGAAGACCGAGACGGACCGTGCGGTGTCGCTCACCGCGGAGCAGGCCGCGCTGTACGAGGCGGTGGTGCGCGAGACGCTCGCGGAGATCGCCGAGGCCGACAGCATGGCGCGGCGCGGGCTGATCGTGAAGCTGCTGACAGGCCTGAAGCAGATCTGCAACCACCCGGCGCAGTACCTCAAGGAGGAGCGGCCCAGGATCGCCGGACGCTCCGGGAAGCTGGAGCTCCTGGACGAACTCCTGGACACGATCCTCGCCGAGGAGGCGGGGGTTCTGGTCTTCACCCAGTACGTGCGCATGGGCCGCCTCATCGAGCGGCACCTGGCGGAGCGCGGGGTGCACGCCCAGTTCCTGCACGGCGGTACGCCGATCGCCGAGCGGGAGGAGCTGGTGCGCCGGTTCCAGGACGGTGAAGTGCCCGTGTTCCTGCTGTCGTTGAAGGCGGCGGGGACGGGGCTGAACCTCACGCGGGCCGAGCATGTCGTGCACTACGACCGCTGGTGGAACCCGGCCGTGGAGGCGCAGGCCACGGACCGCGCGTACCGGATCGGTCAGACGCGGCCCGTGCAGGTGCACCGGCTGATCGCCGAGGGGACCGTCGAGGACCGCATCGCCGCCATGCTCACCCGCAAGAAGGAGTTGGCGGATGCCGTGCTGGGCTCCGGGGAGGCGGCGCTGACGGAACTGACGGACGCGGAACTGGCCGATCTGGTGGAGCTGCGAGGGGGCGCGCGATGAATCGCTACGACGGTGACGAGAGCCTGGAGCGCACGTTCGCGGCGCTGCCGCCCGCGCGGGGGAAGGGATTCGCGCGGACCTGGTGGGGTCTGGCGTGGCTCAAGGCGCTGGAGGACTCCGCGCTGGACAACGAACAGCTCAAGGCGGGCCGCAGGCTCGCCCGCGCGGGCGGTGTGGGCGCGGTGTCGGTGCGCCCGGGACGCGTCACGGCCGTGGTCCAGGACCGCGACCGCACCCACCACCGCGCCGACGTCCTGCTGGAGGAGCTGTCCGAGGACCAGTGGGACCGGTTCCTGGGCATGACGGCCGAGCGGGCCGGGCATGTGGCGGCGCTGCTGGACCGTGACATGCCGCCGCACCTGGTCGAGGACGCCGCGGTCACCGGCGTCGAGTTGCTACCGGGCATGGGCGAACTGCAGGCCGAGTGCGACTGCGGGGCATGGGACCACTGCGCGCACACGGCAGCCCTGTGCTACCAGGTGGCGCGGCTGCTGGACCATGACCCCTTCGTGCTGCTGCTGTTGCGGGGACGGAGCGAGAAAGCCCTGCTGGAGGACCTTCAGGCCCGCAGCGCACGCGGCGCCGCTCCGGCCGAGGCGGTATCCGAGCCGGAGGGCGTGGACGCGGCGGAGGCGTTCGCGGCCGGGGACATCCTGCCGCCGCTGCCGGACCTCCCGGAACTGCCCGAGGAGCCGGGGGTGCCGCCCTCGCTCGACACGGAGACCCCTCCCCCGGCGGGCACCGACCCCGCCGCCCTGGAGTACCTCGCCGCGCGCACCGCGGCGGAGGCCCACCGCCTGCTCGTGGACGCCCTGCGCGCGGACCCGCACTCCCGCGCGGAGGACATCCCGCTCGCGCGGGACGCGGTCCGGCTCGCCCTAGGCGCTCCCGACCCGGCCGTGGCCGAGCGCCTCGCCGAGGGTTCGGGGCGCGACCGGGAGCAGTTGGACCTGGCCGTACGGGCCTGGCGGCTCGGCGGAGCGCCCGGGCTCGCCGTACTGGAGGAGGAGTGGGCCGTGACCGGGGAAGCGCTGGCACGCGCGCGTGCGGCACTGGACGCGGCCTGGGACGAGGAGGAGCGGCCGACGCTGCGGGCGAGGAGCAACCGGTGGACGGCGGTCGGCGCCCCGGCCCAGGTACGGCTGGGGCGCGACGGCCGCTGGTGGCCGTACCGCAAGGAGCGGGGCCACTGGGTGCCGGCCGCGGGTCCGGCACAGGACCCGGCCACGGCACTGGCCTCGGCAGGGGGGCCGGCCGAGGGATGAGCGGGGCGCCACACGCGCGTGGCGCCGTGCTCAGGGCAGTTCCACGTCGCCGATGTCCGGCAGCAGCGACTCGATGTCACTGGGCAGGTCGCTCGGCAGTTCGCTGGGGAGCCCGCTCGGCAGCTCCGACGGAAGGGACGAGGGCAGTTCGCTCGGCAGTCTGCTGGGCAGCTCGGTCGGGATGCTGAAGGACGGCTTCGGGGACGCGCTCTCGCTGCTGGGGGAGGGCGACTTCGGGTCGTCGCTCCCCGAGTTGAGCAGCACCACCAGGGCGACGGCCGCGCCCGCCACGAGCACCGCGAGCAGGGCGAGGAGAAGTCCCCGCCGCCTCGGGCCCTCGGGCGGCGGGCCGCCGTAGGTGGGTGAGCCGTCGTCGGGCGGCGGCCCGAAGCCGTTGGGCGGTGGTCCGTATCCGCCGCCCGGGGGCGGCGTGTCACCCGGCGTACCGGGCGGCTGGGGAGGTACGGGCGGGATGGCCATACCTCCCAGGGTCACCTCCCGACGGGGCTCGTGCGAGCCAGTCGCGGCAGTTGGTACCGGCCCATGTCACGGACCGCACGGTTCCGCCGTATGCACCGAAGCACGGCCCCGCGCACGAGACGCTCACCCGCTCGTAGCGCCCCGCGCGCGGGACCGTACGCGCGCGTGCCCGCTCAGCCGCACACCCCCTCAAGGAGTCCGTCCTCAGCCGCACGCCCCCTGAAGGTGGTCCGCCCTCAGCCGCACGCCCCCTCAAGGTGGTCCGCCCTCAGCCGCACGCCCCCTCAAGGTGGTCCGCCCTCAGCCGCACGCCCCCTCAAGGTGGTCCGCCGTCAGCCGCGCGCCCCCAGGAGGTGGTCCATGGCCAGCTGGTCGAGCCGCTCGAAGGCCATGCCGCGCGCGGCGGCCACCTCGGCGTCGAAGTCCTCGAACGCGGCGCGGTCGGCGAGCAGGGCGTCGAGGCCGTCGGCGGCCGTGGGCTGGGCCAGCTCGTCCAGGCGCGAGGCCCGCAGCGCCTCCTGGACCTCCGGGTCGGCGCGGAAGGCCGCGGCGCGCTCCTTGAGGATCAGGTAGTTACGCATGCAGCCCGCGGCCGACGCCCACACGCCGTCCAGGTCCTCGGTGCGCGGCGGCTTGAAGTCGAAGTGCTTCGGGCCCGCGTAGCCCGCGCTCTCCAGCAGGTCGACGAGCCAGAACGCGGCGCGCAGATCGCCGGCGCCGAAGCGCAGGTCCTGGTCGTACTTGATGCCGGACTGGCCGTTGAGGTCGATGTGGAAGAGCTTGCCCGCCCACAGGGCCTGGGCGATGCCGTGCGGGAAGTTCAGTCCGGCCATCTGCTCGTGGCCGACCTCCGGGTTGACGCCGTACAGCTCCGGGCGCTCCAGGCGCTCGATGAAGGCGAGCGCGTGGCCGACGGTGGGCAGCAGGATGTCGCCGCGCGGCTCGTTCGGCTTGGGCTCGATGGCGAAGCGCAGGTCGTAGCCCTGGGCGGTGACGTACTCGCCGAGCAGGTCGAAGGCTTCCTTCATGCGGTCGAGCGCGACGCGCACGTCCTTGGCGGCGCCGGACTCGGCGCCCTCGCGGCCGCCCCAGGCGACGTAGGTCCTGGCGCCCAGCTCCACCGCCAGGTCGATGTTGCGGATCGTCTTGCGCAGGGCGTAGCGGCGTACGTCGCGGTCGTTGGCGGTGAAGGCGCCGTCCTTGAAGACGGGGTGTGTGAAGAGGTTCGTGGTGGCCATCGGCACGGTCATGCCGGTGGCGTCCAGGGCCTGGCGGAAACGCTTGATGTGCGCCTCGCGCTCGGTGTCGGAGGACCCGAAGGGGATCAGGTCGTCGTCGTGGAAGGTGACGCCGTAGGCGCCGAGCTCGGCCAGGCGCTGCACCGTCTCGACGGGGTCGAGGGCCCGGCGGGTGGCGTCGCCGAAGGGGTCCCGTCCCTGCCAGCCGACGGTCCACAGGCCGAAGGTGAACCTGTCCTCGGGGGTGGGCTGGTAGTTCATGCCGCGGCTCCTTGCCTGCTGCGTATTGCTTGCTGCGTATTGCTTGCTGCCGTTGGGTGGGTCGGTCGCCCGCGGGGCGCCTGAAGCCGTTCCGGCTCCCTCACGGCTATTTCGTCATGGCCGTTTACAAATTAGTATGCCGACGCGTCCCTGGGAAGAGAACAGGTGTCCCCGGACGAGAGACGTGCCCCACGCGGGGCACCCCCGCACCCCGCCGCCGCCAGTCGGCGCAGACCGAGCCGCAACAAGGAGAGCCCCGATGTCAGCAGCCGAAGGACCGCTCGTCGTCGGCGTGGACACGTCCACCCAGTCCACCAAGGCCCTCGTCGTGGACGCGGCCACCGGACGGGTCGTGGCCAGTGGCCAGGCCCCGCACACGGTGTCCTCCGGGGCGGGCCGCGAGTCCGACCCCCGCCAGTGGTGGGACGCCCTGTGCGAGGCGCTGCGCCAGTGCGGTGAAGCGGCGCGCGAGGCGGCGGCCGTGTCGATCGGCGGCCAGCAGCACGGTCTGGTCACGCTGGACGAGCGCGGTGAGCCGGTCCGCCCGGCCCTGCTCTGGAACGACGTCCGCTCCGCGCCCCAGGCCCGCAGTCTCGTCGACGAGCTGGGCGGCCCGAAGGCCTGGGCGGAGCGCACCGGCAGCGTGCCCGGCGCCTCCTTCACGGTGACGAAGTGGGCGTGGCTGGCCGAGCACGAGCCGGAGTCCGTCCACGCCACCAAGGCGGTACGGCTCCCGCACGACTACCTCACCGAGCGGCTGACCGGCCAGGGCACGACCGACCGCGGCGACGCCTCCGGCACCGGCTGGTGGGCGTCCGGGACCGAGGCGTACGACGAGGAGACCCTGGCGCACGTGGGCCTCGACCCGGCGTTCCTGCCCCGTGTGGTCCGCCCCGGAGAGGTCGCGGGCACCGTGCGCGAGCACCACGACCTGCCGTTCTCCAAGGGCACCCTGGTCGCCCCCGGTACCGGCGACAACGCCGCCGCCGCTCTCGGTCTGGGCCTGCGCCCGGGCACCCCGGTGCTCAGCCTCGGCACCTCCGGCACGGTGTACGCCGTGTCCAGGCACCGCCCCGCCGACCCGTCGGGCACGGTCGCGGGCTTCGCCGACGCGCACGGCGACTGGCTGCCGCTCGCCTGCACGCTGAACTGCACCCTTGCGGTGGACCGGGTGGCGGCGCTGCTCGGCCTGGACCGGGAGGCGGTGGAGCCCACCACCGAGGTCACGTTCCTGCCCTTCCTGGACGGCGAGCGCACCCCGAACCTGCCGGCCGCCTCCGGACTGCTGGTCGGCCTGCGCCACGACACGACCCCCGGTCAGCTCCTCCAGGCCGCCTACGACGGCGCCGTGCACTCCCTGCTCGGCGCCCTGGACCTGGTCCTAGATGCGGACGCGGACCGCTCGGCTCCCCTGCTGCTGATCGGCGGAGGGGCGCGCGGCACGGCCTGGCAGGAGACCGTGCGCAGGCTGTCGGGCCGTCCCGTGCAGGTGCCCGAGGCCAAGGAACTGGTGGCGCTGGGCGCCGCGGCGCAGGCGGCCGGCCTGCTCACCGGCGAGGACCCGGCCGCGGTCGCCCGGCGCTGGAACACCGCCGCCGGCCCGGTGCTGGAGGCCGTGGAGCGGGACGAGGCGGCCCTGGCGCGGATCGCCGGGGTACTCTCCGACGCGGCCCCACTGCTGGAGCGGGTGCCGCGCGCCCGGTGAACGGGGCGCGGCGACCCACACACCGACCGAGGACTGACGGAGGCATGACCGCACCGCTGCACGAGCCCCAGCCGCCCCGTCCCGGCCGCGCGCTGCCCGACACCCAGCAGGGCATGCGCCGCCGCAACCTGGCGCGGGTGATGCACACCGTCAGCGCGGAGGGGACCCTCTCCCGTGCGGCCGTCGCCTCCCGGATCGGCCTCACCCGTGCCGCGGTGTCCACCCTCGTGGACGAGCTGATCCGCTCCGGCCTCATCGAGGAGCTGGGCCCGGAGCGGCCCGGCCGCGTGGGCAGGCCCGGCTCGGCCCTCGCGGTCAGCGCGCACGGCCCGGCCGGTATCGGCGCGGAGATCGGCGTCGACCACCTCGCGGTGTGCGCGGTCGATCTGCGCGGGTCGATACGGGCACGGGCCGTACGGCACGGCGCCAACCGGGGACGCGCGGCGGAACCGGTGGTCCGTGAGCTGACCGAGCTGGTGCGACGGGTCGTCGCGGAGGCGGAGTCGGAGGGGCTGCGGCCCGCGGGGCTCGCGGTGGCCGTGCCCGGTCTGGTGGCCCGCGACGGCCGTACGGTCGTGCGCGCGCCCAACCTCGAATGGCACGACGTCGACCTCGGGGCGCTGCTGCCGGACGATGTGCCGCTCACCGTGGACAACGAGGCGAACTTCGGCGCCCTGGCCGAACTCTGGCTCGGCGACAGCACCCCCCGCGACTTCCTGCATGTGTCGGCGGAGATCGGCATCGGTGCCGCCGTCGTGGTGGAGGGACAACTGCTGCGCGGCACCCGGGGATTCGCGGGCGAACTGGGTCATGTGCCGGTCCGGCCGGAGGGGCCCGCGTGTCCGTGCGGGGGCCGGGGCTGCCTGGAGCAGTACGCCGGCGAGGAGGCCGTCCTGCGGGCGGCCGGGCTGGAGCCCGGCGAGGACCGCGTCGGGCTGCTCGCGGGGCGGGCGGCCGACGGGGATCCGAAGGTACGCGGGGCGCTGCACGACGCCGGGTCCGCGCTCGGCATCGCCCTGACCGGCGCGGTGAATCTGCTGGACCCCGACAGCGTGGTGCTCGGCGGGGCACTGGCCGGGCTGGCGCCGTGGCTGTTGCCGTCGCTGGAGGCGGAGTTGGCGGGACGGACAGCGGGTCCGGCCTGTCCGGTGGCCGTGTCACGGCTCGGCTCCGAGGGGCCGCTGCTGGGGGCCGCGCACTGGGTGGTGCGCGGGGTGCTGGACGATCCGGCGGGAGTTGCCGCGAGGGTGTGAAGGGCTGGAGCCCACTCAAGCACTCACCCACACGAGTGCCCGAGTTGTCCACAACCCACGACCCGTCCACGGAACTTGATCGTCGCCCCCGCCCAACCCCTCCCCGACGTACGGTGATTCACGCGAGGGCCCCCGCTCCCCGATCACCGACCGAGAGGCACCACCCGTATGGAACGGGCACGATCACTGACCAGCAGACGCCGGCTGTTGCGGGGCGCAGCCCTCGCCGCCGTGCCCTACGCCCTGCTCCCGTGGCCGCGGGCGGGCGCGCACGTCCAGGCTCCCGACCACCCCACCGCCGAGTGGCAGCCGGCGAGCGCCGCGAACTACACCCGGGCCCGCCGACCCGCGCAGTACAGCATCGACCTCGTCATCATCCATGTCACCCAGACCCGCTACTCCCAGACCCTCAACGTCTTCCGGAACCCGAGGAAGAAGGTGTCCGCGCACTACGTCGTCCGCTCCGGCGACGGACATGTGGCGCAGTGCGTCCGCGAGGCGGACGTGGCCTGGCACGCGGGCGACTGGGAGCACAACACACGCAGCATCGGCATCGAACACGAGGGCTGGGTGGACGAGCCCGGCTATTTCACCGGTGCCCTGTACAGGCGTTCGGCCGCGCTGACCGCGGCGATCTGCGCCCGGCACGGCATCCCGACGGACAGGAGGCACATCATCGGACACCACGAAGTGCCCGGCACCGACCACACCGATCCCGGGCCGCACTGGGACTGGGAGCGCTACATGACACTCGTGGAGGCGGCCATGTGATGGCGAGGGCGGCAACGGCCCCGTGTTCGAGGCGAGCGGCCCGTCGTTCGGGTGACCGACGTCGAAACGGTTGTCAGCGCGTATACCCGGAGTGACGATGTCCCCCAGCCGCATCGCGTCCCGGGAGGCCGAGTTGACCGATCCGTGGGTGGCCCTGGAGCCGGGGGCCGACCCTGCCGAGCGTGCGCGGGTGCTGCGCCGCGCGCATGAGACGTTCACCGCGGCGGGCACCGTGCCGCAGCCGGTGCGCTCCGTGGTGGCCGACTCCTGGCGGCGTTCCGCGAGAGCGGGGGTCGGGCCGGACGGCACGGCGAGTGTGGAGCTGGCCGACGGTGACCTCGGCGCCTACCGCGCGGAGCATCCGCTGGCCCGGGTGATGCCCCTGATCAGGGAGCTGATGGGCTCGTTCGCGGCGGACGGGGAGCATCTGCTCGCGGTGTGCGACGAGCACGGCAGACTGCTGTGGGTCGAGGGGCACGCCACGACTCGGCAGCGGGCGGGGCGGATGAACTTCGTGCCCGGGGCGCGGTGGTCGGAGGCGGCGGTCGGGACGAACGCGCCGGGCACGGCGGTGGCGGTCGACCGGCCGGTGCAGGTGTTCGCGGCCGAGCACTTCATCCGGCGGGTGCAGCCGTGGACGTGCGCGGCGGCGCCGGTCCACGATCCGCGGACCGGGCGGGTGCTCGGGGCGGTGGACATCACCGGCGGCGACGGTCTGGCCCATCCGCACAGCCTGGGCTTCGTACAGGCCGTGGCGCGGGCGGCGGAGTCCCAGCTGGCGCTGCTCGCCCCGGCGGGCCCGACGGAGGACCGGCACGAGCTGTCCGCCCTGGGCCGGGACGAGGCACACCTGGTCACCGGTGGCCGCCGGATCCGGCTCAGCCGACGGCACAGCGAGATCCTGGTGCTGCTCGCCCGCCATCCGGAGGGACTGACCGGGGACGAGCTGCTGTGCGCGCTGTACGAGGACGAGACGGTCACACCGGTGACGCTGCGGGCGGAGCTGGCGCGGCTGCGGCGGATCCTCGGGCCGGGGCTGCTGGCCTCGCGACCGTACCGGCTCACCGCGCCGGTCGAGTCCGATGTCGCCGTCGTGGAGCGGCGGTTGGCCGTGGGCGCGGTCAGCGCCGCGGCGACGGCGTACGCGGGTCCGCTGCTGCCCGGCTCGCAGGCGCCTGCGGTGGCCCGGATCAGACGGCGGCTCGCGGACGGGCTCCGGACGGCGCTGATCGCCCGCCGGGACCCCGACCTGCTGGCGGACTGGGCGCACGCGCCGTGGGGCGAGGACGACCTGGACGTTTGGCGCGCCCTGGCCGCCGTACGCCCGACGGCGGCCGTCCGGGCGCGGCTGGCGGCGCTGGAACAGGAGCTGAGCGGGATCGCGGGGTAGGCGGCGCGCCCACGGCGCCGGATCCCGCTCCCCTTCCGCCCTTCCCCACGCACAAGATCCTCTCTCCCCCGCGCACACGCAACGTCGTTGCAACGTCCCCGTCCCTAGCCTCCCGCCAGGAGCTGTCCAACGGCGGGCAGCGCTGTTGCGAGGAGGCTGGCCGACATGACCCGTTACGCGGCACCCGGGACCGAGGGCGCGATCGTCTCCTACCAGGCGCGGTACGACCACTTCATCGGTGGTGAGTACGTGCCGCCGCTGAAGGGGCAGTACTTCGAGAACCCCTCGCCGGTGAACGGGCAGCCGTTCACGGAGATCGCGCGAGGTACGGCGGAGGACGTGGAGCGGGCGCTGGACGCGGCGCACGCGGCGGCCCCTGCCTGGGGACGTACCTCGGCGACCGAGCGCTCCGACATCCTGCTCAAGATCGCCGATCGGATGGAGGCGAACCTGGAGCGTCTCGCGGTCGCCGAGAGCTGGGAGAACGGCAAGCCGGTGCGGGAGACGCTGGCGGCCGACATCCCGCTCGCCATCGACCACTTCCGCTACTTCGCGGGCGCGATCCGCTCGCAGGAGGGCACGCTCGGCGAGATCGACGACGACACGGTGGCGTACCACTTCCACGAGCCGCTGGGTGTGGTCGCGCAGATCATTCCGTGGAACTTCCCCATCCTCATGGCCACGTGGAAGCTGGCCCCGGCGCTGGCGGCGGGCAACGCGGTGGTGCTCAAGCCGGCCGAGCAGACCCCGGCCTCGATCCACTACTGGCTGAGCCTGGTCGCCGATCTGCTGCCGCCGGGTGTGGTGAACGTGGTGAACGGCTTCGGCGTGGAGGCGGGCAAGCCGCTGGCGTCGAGTCCGCGGGTGGCGAAGGTGGCGTTCACGGGTGAGACCACGACCGGCCGCCTGATCATGCAGTACGCCTCGGAGAACATCACCCCGGTCACCCTCGAACTCGGCGGCAAGTCACCGAACATCTTCTTCGAGGACGTCTGGCGCGCGGACGACGACTTCCGGGACAAGGCGCTGGAAGGGTTCACGATGTTCGCGCTGAACCAGGGCGAGGTGTGCACCTGCCCGTCCCGGGCACTGGTCCAGCGGGGCCACTACGCCGAGTTCATGGAGGCGGCGATCGCCCGCACCGAGAGGATCAGGACCGGGCATCCGCTGGACACGGACACGATGATCGGCGCGCAGGCCTCCAACGACCAGTTGGAGAAGATCCTCTCCTACCTCGACATCGGCCGGCAGGAGGGCGCGAAGGTCCTCACCGGCGGCGAGCGCATCGAGCACGACGGCGAACTCAAGGGCGGCTACTACGTCCAGCCGACGATCTTCGAGGGCCACAACCGGATGCGCATCTTCCAGGAGGAGATCTTCGGCCCGGTGGTCTCGGTGACCTCGTTCGACGACTTCGACGACGCCATCAAGATCGCCAACGACACGCTGTACGGGCTGGGCGCGGGCGTGTGGACCCGGGACGCCAACACGGCCTACCGCGCGGGCCGCGCGATCCAGGCGGGCCGGGTCTGGACGAACTGCTACCACGCCTACCCGGCGCACGCGGCGTTCGGCGGCTACAAGGGCTCGGGCATCGGCCGTGAGACGCACAAGATGATGCTGGAGCACTACCAGCAGACGAAGAACCTGCTCGTGTCCTACTCCCCGAAGAAGCTCGGATTCTTCTGAGGCTTCTTCCACGGCCCAGGGGCGTCCGACGGGCCCGTGCCCGTCGGACGCCCCGCCCTCAGCGCCGGATTCCGCTCCAGGGCAGGCCGTTCCGCGACCCCCACCAGGGCGCGGACATGTCGCGCAGCGTGTTCGTGCCGCAGTGGATCTCGCCCTGCCCGAGGTGGTAGGTGAACCAGTCGTCCAGGTACGACACCCGCATCCCGGCCCGTCGGTACACGTCGGTCACGGCCTCGGTGAAGATGTCCTTGCCGTTGATCACGGGACCCCACTGGCGTGGGGCCAGGTAGCGGTCGCGGGCGACGACGATGCCGTTGACGGCGCCGGGAATGTACGCGCTGGTCTGCACGGTCGGCTCGGCGGCGGCGCGCTCGCCCTGCTCGCCCCGAGCGCTCCACTTCTGCTGGCCGTGCTCCTCCAGCCGGTCCATCAGGGGCGTGTCGGCTCCGAGCCGGGTCAGACGGGGCACGGGCACGCCGTCCCGCTCGCCCACGGGCTGGCGTTCACGGACGTAGAGGGCGGGTACCCGCACGATCTCGTCGTCGGTGACGCCGGTCTCGCGCTTGAGTATCGCCAGGTTGGCCGCGATGCGTTCGGCGGCCAGCTTGTTGTCGGCCAGCAGGTCGCGGTTGGCGAGGGCCTCGTCGATGGTCTCCCTGGGCGCGGGCATGCCCTGTTCGCGCGGCACGGAGAACATCTTGGTCCGGCCGTGGCCGTCGCGCTGGGCGTCGCGCAGGAGTTGGAGCCCGGCGTCGGGATCGGCGATGCCGATGCGCCAGCCGCGCGGGGTGTCGGCGGGCAGGAACTGCACGAACTCGTCGACATGGCCGACGCCGAGCCAGGAGGTGTCCAGCAGCAACGGGTCCTGCATGCCCTGCGACTTGAGCAGCTTGGTCACGGCCTTGGAGGGCCTCTCGCCGCTGTCCTTGCGCCAGCCCTGGATGACCCGTCCGGCCGGGTAGGAGCGGTCGCCGAGGGTGTAGGGCGGGATGGTCTCCAGGTTGCCCATGGAGTTCAGCGACCAGTCGTCCGGCTCGCCCCGGTCGAAGGCCTGGACGACGCCGATGTCCCGGCCGCGCACCTTCTCGAAGAGTTCACGGCCCGCCTCGCGGCCCGGCTGGTCGGAGCGCAGCATCACGCGCATCGTCTGCCGCCGTCCGCGCGGCCCGGTCATGCTGACGTAGGCGGGCTCGAAGAAGTCCTGCGCCCAGATGTCGCCGTACTTCTCGAAGGTCACCAGTGGTCGGGTGATACCGGCCGCCTTGACCTGCTTCTCCAGGTCCTTGACGAACTTGCGCTGGATCTCGTTCCAGTCCCCGGCGCCGCGCAGCTTGGTGACCATCATCTGCTGGGCGTTCTGCAGGTGATGGTGGGTCAGCAGCGGTGCCACGCGCAGGGTGACGGAGTCGGTGGTGGTCTGTCCGCCGGAGGTGACGCTCAGCCGGATGACGGCGCGGCCGTCCCACTTGGCGCTGTCGCGAATGACGTCGGTGGCCTCGACGCCGAACTCGGCACCGGAGCGCAACTCGGCGGCACTCAGCCGGGTTTGGCCGGTCACCAGGACCCACTTGCCGTCCCGCTTGAGGAAGACGCGGGTGTGCTCGGCGCCGGTGGTGACCTTGACGCTCCCCTGGGCGCCGGAGGGCACGTCGGGCATCGGCACGGTGCGCACACGGGCCAGGTCGGCGGTGTCGGCGGTGCCGTTGACCTTGGTGTCGGAGGCGTCGTTGCAGGCCACGAGCTTGGCGTCGGACAGCGGTCTGCCGCCTGCGCCCTTGACGGGGCAGCGCTTGGTGTCGTCGTCGATGTTGGGCAGGTAGACCGCCCCGCGCCCGACGGTCCAGGTGTCCTCGCCCGCCCGGTCGGTGTCGCCGCTGACGTCGACCCGGCCGTCACGGTTCACGTCGGCCCGCAGATCGGCCCGTACCGACGGTTCCGCGGCGAGGGCCGGGTGCGGTCCGGCCAGGACGGATCCGGCCGCGGCCAGGGCGAGGATCACGGGTCCGGCGGGGTTCGTACGTGAACGCGTACGTCGGCGCACAATGCGTCCCTTCTCGTGGAAGTCGTAAGAGCTCGTGAAAGTCGTAAGAGCTCGTGAAAGTCGTAAGAGCTCGTGAAAGTCGTAAGAGCTCGTGGGAGTCGTAGAAGCTCGTGGAAGTCGTTGAAGATCGGATGGATCGGATGGGTCGGACAGGGTGTGTCGCCGTGCAAGAGAGCAATGAGGGCGGGTGCGTTCCCCCGTGCGGCACTCCGGTCCACGCGCGTTGCGTTCGACCGACCGGATCAGGACAGACGCAAGCGGGCAGCGTTCGGGCACGGATCCACGGCCGAGCGGGCAGGAGACGCCCGTGCCCCGGGGCCCGCTGAGGCCTCACGCTGGGCCTCCCCCCCTGAAAAGCGGGCATATTCGGTCATCGGCGGCGCTACGACGAACCTGGTCAGTAGTGGCCGGCGCCGGTAGAAATTTGGCCACCGAAACCCGACGGGACGGGTTGCGGGAAAGCACCGGCGCGGGATCGCGCACAGAGCCGTGAAACGGAGGTGTCGCCGTGGACGCCGATGAACGAAGACGCGGGATTCTGGAGACGGCACGCCGTTCTGGATCCGTGGATGTCGGAGAACTCGCAGCCGACCTCAAGGTCTCCCGGGAGACCGTGCGACGTGATCTCAACCTGCTGGAACGACACGGACTGGTCCGCCGTACCCATGGCGGGGCCCACCCCGTGGAGAGCGCGGGCTTCGAGACCACGCTCGCCTTCCGCACCACCATGCACGTCCCCGAGAAGGCCAGGATCGCCGCGGCGGCGGCACAGCTGCTGGGCGACGCCGAGACGGTCTTCATCGACGAGGGCTACACCCCGCAGCTCATCGCCGCCGCGCTCCCCCGCGACCGGCCGCTGACCGTCGTGACCTCCTCACTGGCCACCGCCGGTGCCCTGGCGTCCGCGGAGAACATCTCCGTGGTGCTGCTCGGCGGCCGGGTGCGGGGCGGCACGCTGGCCACGGTCGACCACTGGGCGACCCGTATGCTGTCCGGCTTCGTCATCGACCTGGCGTACGTCGGCGCGAACGGCATCTCCCGCGAGTACGGGCTCACCACCCCCGACCCCGCCGTCAGCGAGGTCAAGACCCAGGTGCTCAGGGCCGCCAGGCGCCGGGTCTTCTCCGGAGTCCACACCAAGTTCGGTGTGGCGAGCTTCTGCCGGTTCGCCGAGGTCACCCAGTTCGAGGCGATCGTCACCGACACCGGGCTGCCCGCCTCCGAAGCTCACCGCTACTCCCTGCTCGGCCCCGAGGTCATCCGGGCCTAGCCGCAGTCAACTCCCCGATTTCCGCACCCCCGTAGGTCAGGGGGTCTGGTTCCGCACGCCCGAAACATCCCCTGGAGTCAGTCATGCGCACTCGAAGAATGATCCACGTCGCCGTCACCGCCGCGGCAGCGGGCTCCCTGCTCGTCGCCTGCAGCGGCGCGGGCGGCTCCTCGACCTCCGGTGGGGACGGCGAGTCCATCAACGTGCTCATGGTCGGCAACCCGCAGATGGAGGACATCGCCAAGCTGACGAAGGACCACTTCACCAAGGAGACCGGCATCGAGGTGAAGTTCACGATCCTTCCCGAGAACGAACTGCGCGACAAGGTCACCCAGGACGTCGCCACCCAGGCCGGCCAGTACGACGTCGCCACCATCGGCGCCTACGAGGTACCGATCTGGCACAAGAACGGCTGGCTGCACGAGCTGAGCTCCTACGCCGACAAGGATGCCAAGTTCGACAAGGCCGACCTGCTCAAGCCGATGGTCACCTCGCTGTCCGGCACCGACGGCAAGCTGTACGCCCTGCCGTTCTACGGCGAGTCGTCGATGCTCATGTACAACAAGGAGGTCATGGAGGCCAAGGGCATCAAGGTGCCCGAGCGTCCGACCTGGCAGCAGATCGCCGACATCGCGGCCAAGGTCGACCGCGCGGAGCCGGGAATGCGCGGCATCTGCCTGCGCGGCCTGGCGGGTTGGGGTGAGCTCGGCGCCTCGCTGACCACCGTGGTCAACACCTTCGGCGGCACCTGGTTCACCAAGGACTGGAAGGCGCAGGTCGACAGCCCGGAGTTCAAGAAGGCCACCAACTTCTACGTCGACCTGGTGCGCGAGCACGGCGAGGCGGGCGCGGCCCAGGCCGGCTTCACCGAGTGCCTGAACGCCATGAGCCAGAAGAAGGTCGCCATGTGGTACGACGCGACCAGCGCGGCCGGTTCGCTGGAGGACCCCAGCTCCAGCAAGATCGCCGGCAAGGTCGGCTACGCGTACGCGCCGACCGTGGAGACGCAGAGCAGCGGCTGGCTGTGGAGCTGGGCGTGGGCCATGCCCAAGACCACGAAGAAGGCCGACGCCGCCTCGAAGTTCATGCTGTGGGCCTCCAGCAAGGAGTACGAGAAGCTGGTCGGCGAGAAGCTCGGCTGGTCGCGGGTCCCGGCCGGCAAGCGGGCCAGCACGTACGCGCTGCCGGAGTACAAGAAGGCCGCCGCGTCGTTCGGTGAGATCACGCTGAAGTCCATCGAGCAGGCCGACCCGGCCAACCCCGGTGTGCAGCCGCGCCCGACGGTGGGCGTGCAGTACGTGGCCATCCCCGAGTTCCAGGACCTGGGCACCAAGGTGACCCAGGAGATCTCCGCCGCCATCGCCGGAAAGACCAGCGTGGACAAGGCACTTGAGGACGGCCAGAAGCTCGCCGAGGACGTCGCGAAGAACTACCAGTAGCCCCCAGTGCCGCCCGGCCGGGAGACCTCCTCCCCCGGCCGGGCCCCTTTCCCACTCCCGCCGACCATCGGCAGAGGAACCTCCCATGACCACGCTCACCGCCCCGCCCAAGACGGCGCCACCGCCCAGCCGTCAGCGCACCAAGAAAGGCGTCGGCCCCTGGCGCCGCCGTATCCCGCTGCTGCCGGCGCTCGTGTTCACGATCGTCGTCACCCAGCTGCCCTTCGTGGCCACCATCGTCATCTCCACGTTCCAGTGGAACGTGCTCAAGCCGGGCGAGCGGCACTTCGTCGGCCTGGACAACTTCACCTTCGTCTTCACCGACGAGCGGCTGCGCACGGCGGTCCTGAACACCATCGTGCTCACCGCGTCGGTGGTGATCCTCAGCGTGCTGCTCGGGCTGGCCCTGGCGATGCTGCTCGACCGCAAGTTCGTCGGCCGGGGCCTGGCCCGCACCCTGCTCATCGCACCGTTCCTGGTGATGCCGGTGGCGGCGGCGCTGCTGTGGAAGCACGCCATCTACAACCCCGACTACGGCCTGCTCAACGGCACCCTCAACGCCGTCTACCGCCTCTTCGGCGCGGAGAACGGGCCGACCATCGACTGGGTGTCGACGTACCCCATGCCCGCGGTCGTGATCTCGCTGGTCTGGCAGTGGACGCCGTTCATGATGCTGATCCTGCTGGCCGGTCTGCAGGCGCAGCCCGGTGACGTACTGGAGGCGGCCCGGATGGACGGGGCGTCGCCGATGCAGACCTTCCGCTTCGTCACGCTGCCGCATCTGCGCCAGTACATCGAGCTGGGCATCCTGCTCGGCACGATCTACGTCGTGCAGACCTTCGACGCGGTCTACACGATCACCCAGGGCGGCCCCGGCTCGCAGACCACCAACCTGCCCTACGAGATCTACCTGACCATGTTCCGCAAGTTCGAGTACGGCCAGGCCGCCGCGGCCGGTGTGGTCGTCGTGCTCGGTTCCATCGTGATCGCGACCTTCGCGCTGCGCACCATCGCGTCGCTGTTCCGTGAGGAGGTGTCCCGATGACCGCGCGCCTGTCCCCCTTCTGGACGTTCATCGCCTGGCTGGCCACGCTGGCGTTCTTCGCACCGGTGGCGTGGATGGTGCTCACCTCCTTCCACCAGGAGGCAGACGCGGCGACCAACCCGCCGAGCCTGTTCGCCCCCGTCACCCTCGACCAGTACAAGCTGCTGTTCGAACGGGACATCACGCCGTTCCTTCTCAACTCGGCTATGGCCAGTGTCATTTCGACGGTCCTGGTGCTCGCGCTCGCGGTGCCGGCGGCCTACGCGCTGTCCATCAAGCCGGTCAAGAAGTGGACCGACGTGATGTTCTTCTTCCTGTCCACCAAGTTCCTGCCCGCGATCGCGGCCCTGCTGCCGGTGTACCTGATCGTCAAGGACGCCGGGATGCTGGACAACGTGTGGACGCTGGTCATCCTCTACACGGCGATGAACCTGCCGATCGCGGTGTGGATGATGCGCTCGTTCCTCGCCGAGGTGCCCAAGGAGATCCTGGAGGCCGCCGAGGTCGACGGCGCCAACCTGATGACCGTGCTGTGGCGGGTGGTCGCGCCGGTCGCCATGCCGGGGCTCGCGGCCACCTCGCTGATCTGCTTCATCTTCAGCTGGAACGAGTTCATGTTCGCGGTGAACCTCACCGCCACCAACGCCTCCACCGCGCCGGTGTTCCTGGTCGGCTTCATCACCAGCGAGGGCCTGTTCCTCGCCCGGTTGTGCGCCGCCGCCACGTTGGTCTCCCTGCCGGTCCTCATCGCCGGTTTCGCCGCCCAGGACAAGCTGGTCCGGGGCCTGTCCCTAGGAGCAGTCAAGTGAAGGCCGCTGTCATCGAAGCCCCCGGCAAGGTCACCGTCACCACGGTGCCCGACCCCACGCCCGGACCGCGCGAGGTCGTGGTCGACGTGGCGGCCTGCGGACTGTGCGGAACCGATCTGCACATCCTCCAGGGCGAGTTCGCGCCCACCCTGCCGGTCGTGCCGGGCCACGAGTTCGCCGGGGTGGTGGTCGGCCTCGGCTCCGAGGTCACCGAACTCTCCATCGGCGACCGGGTCGCGGTGGACCCCTCGCTGTACTGCAACGAGTGCCGCTACTGCCGGGTGGGCCGCAACAACCTGTGCGACCGTTGGCAGGCGATCGGTGTCACCGTCTCCGGCGGCGCCGCGGAGTACGCCGTCGCCCCCGTCGCCAACTGCGTACGGCTCCCCGACCACGTCGACGTCCAGGACGCGGCGCTCATCGAGCCGCTGTCCTGCGCGGTGCGCGGCTACGACGTGCTCAACAGCCGCCTCGCCTCGAAGGTGCTGATCTACGGCAGCGGCACGATGGGCCTGATGATGCTGGAGCTGGCCAAGCGCACCGGCGCCGCCTCGGTGGAGGTCGTGGACGTCAACCCGGAGCGGCTGGCCACGGCGGAGAAGCTGGGCTGCACCCGAACCGCCCTGTCCGCCGACGAGTTGGGCAGGCCGGAGGGCTGGGACGTGGTCGTCGACGCGACCGGCAACGCCGCCGCCATCCAGGACGGCCTGGAGCGGGTCGCCAAGGCCGGCACGTTCCTGCAGTTCGGGGTCTCCGACTACGCGACCACGGCGACCATTTCGCCGTACCGCATCTACAACCAGGAGATCACCATCACCGGCTCCATGGCGGTGCTGCACAGCTACGAGCGGGCGGCGGACCTGTTCGCCACGGGGGTGCTCGACCCGCAGGTGTTCATCAGCCACCGGATGCCGCTGTCGGAGTACCCGAAGGCGCTGGAGCAGTTCGCTGCGGGCCAGGGCCGCAAGATCGTCGTGCTTCCCTGAGGCGGCGGAGGCTGCGGAGGGGACGGGCCCTGGGGCGGACGACCGCCCCAGGGCCCGCGGCCTACAACCGGCGCACCGTGATCGGGAAGTCCACGTGCCGGAACGGGTTCGGCAGCCCGTGGGACGCCGCGCGGGCCGGGTCGTCGGTGGGGGCGAACGGGCGGATCAGGCTCTCCTGGACGCCGAACACGGCGTCGGAGTCCAAGTACGGGGAGTCCGCGGCGAACAGATGGGTCGTCAGGGTGCGCACGCCGGGCGCGGAGATCTGGAAGTGGATGTGGGCGGCGCGGTTGGCGTGCCGGCCGGTGGCCCTGAGCAGGGCGCCCACGGGGCCGTCGGTGGGGATCGGGTAGTGGCGGGGGACGACCGTGCGGAACCAGAAGGCGCCGTCGGCGTCGGCGGTGAACAGGCCGCGCAGGTTGCCGGCCGGGATCTCGCCGGGCCGCTGGACGTCGTAGTAGCCGTCCGCGTCGGCCTGCCAGACGTCCACCCGTGCGCCGGGCACCGGTTCTCCGTCGGTGTCGGTGACCCGGCCGGTGACCAGGCACGGCTCGCCGCTGCGGCCGGTCTCGTCGATGGTGTCGCCGAGGGCGCGGGCCGGCGAGTCGACCAGGTGGAAGGGGCCCTCCACGGTGGCCTCGGTGCAGTGGCCGTCCGTCGGGCTGGCGAGCGACTCCACCAGCGAGGACACCCCGAGGACGTCGGAGAGCAGGATGAACTCCTGCCGGGTCGCGTCGCAGCGGTGGCCGGTCTCGGTCAGGAAGCGGATGCCCTCGGCCCACTCCTCGGCGGTCAGGCCCACGTCCTTGACGAAGGCGTGGGCGTGCCGCACGAGCGAGGTGAGGATCTCACGCAGGCGCTCGTCCGGCGCGGCGGCGAAGGAGGCGGCGACGACCTCCGCGGAACGGTCCGTCGCGAAGGCTCCGGACGGTTCGTGGGACTGCTCGGTCATCTCCGCCTCCTTCAGAGAGCACTGCTCACCGCACGGATCGGCTCACGGCCGCGCCCGGCACTTCTTCGGTCACCCCGTTCAGCTCCGAGGTCGGGTCGGAGCCGTAGGGGCGGGTGAGTGCTTCGAGGGCGTGTCCGGACGGGTCGCGGAAGTACACGCCCCGGCCCCCGTCGTTGCGGTTGATCCGGCCGAGGTGCCGGCCGTGCGGGTCGGCCTGGATGGGGATCCGCTCCTCGACGAGCCGGGCGAGGATGCCGTCGAACTCGGCCTCCGAGACGAGGAACGCGAAGTGCAGGGTCGGAATGTCACCGCCGACGGTCGCGAAGTCCAGCGTGACGCCGTTCTCGGTGTCGACGGGCAGGAAGGGCCCCGCGGGTTCGCCGACCTGAAGGTTGAGGACGCGGGCGAAGAAGCGGGCGGACTCTTCCCGGTCACTACAGGGAACGATGGTGTGATTGAGCTCTACGGACAAGACGAATGCCTCCGTGGGCACATCCGCGGCGCCTCCATGCCTCACCCGGCCGGTGACCGGCACGCGATGCCGCGAAGATCACCCTAGGCACACCCCGGCCGACGCGTCGAGCGCTTTGCGCCGGTGCGTCCGCGGCAGGGCCGCCGCGTACACCTCCGCCGTGGCCGCCGCTGCCGTCTCCCAGCCGAAGTTCCCGGCATGGCGCACGGCGGCCCCGCCCATGCGGGCGGAGCGTTCCGGGTTGTCGGCGAAGGTCTCCAGGGCACGGGCGTAGTCCGCCGGATCGTGCCCGCGTACGAGCACACCGCTCACCCCGTCCCGTACGGCCACCGGCAGCCCGCCCACCCGTGCCGCGACGACCGGCGTCCCGCACGCCTGCGCCTCCACCGCGACCAGCCCGAAGGACTCGCTGTACGACGGCATGACCAGCACGGACGCGGCCCGGTACCAGTCGGCCAGCCGCTCCTGGCGCACCGGCGGCCGGAACCGCACCACGTCGGAGATCCCGAGCCGGGCGGCCAGCTTCTGCAAGCCCTCCGGCTCGGTCAGACCGCTGCCGCTGGGTCCGCCCACCACCGGCACCACGATCCGCTCCCGCAGCCCCGGCCGCCGCTCCAGCAGCCGGGCCACCGCACGCAACAGGACGTCCGGCGCCTTCAGGGGCTGCACCCGGCCCACGAACAGCGGGATCAGCGCGTCCGGCGGGAGCCCCAGCCGGGCGCGGGCGGCGGCACGGCCGTCGCCGGGCGAGAAGCGGTCCAGGTCGACCCCGGGGTGGACGACGGCGACCCGGGCCGGGTCGGCGGCGTAGTGGCGGACCAAGGCGTCGGCCTCCTCGGCGGTGTTGGCGATCAGCCGGTCGGCGGCGCGTACGACCTGGGTCTCGCCGCGCACACGGGCGGCGGGCTCGGGGGTGTCGCCGTGGGGGAGGTGGGCGTTCTTGACCTTGGCCATGGTGTGCATGGCGTGGACGAGCGGGACGCCCCAGCGGGCGGCGGTCAGCCGGCCCACGTGACCGGAGAGCCAGTAGTGGGAGTGGACCAGGTCGTAGTGGCCGTGGTGCTGTCCGGCCCAGGTCCGGGTCACTCCGTGTGCGAAGGCACGGAGCTGCGCCGGGAGGTGCTCCTTGGCCAGGCACCCGTACGGTCCCGCGGCCACGTGCCTGACCAGGACGCCGGGGGCGAGTACGACCCTGGGCGGCAGGTCCGCCGACGTGGCCCGGGTGAAGACCTCCACCTCGATACCGCGGGCGGCCAGGCGCCGGGCGAGTTCGACGACGTAGACGTTCATGCCGCCCGCGTCGCCCGTGCCGGGCTGGTGCAGGGGTGAGGTGTGGACGCTGAGCATCGCGACGCGGCGCGGGAAGCCGTCGCGGCCGGTCATGCGCCGGCCTCCGCCGTGATGCGGTGCCCGCCCGCGTACACGTTCATGGAACCGCCGCGCAGGAAGCCGATCAGCGTGAGCCCCGTCCCCGTGGCCAGGTCCACGGCGAGGGAGGAGGGCGCCGAGACCGCGGCCAGCACCGGAATGCCCGCCATGACGGCCTTCTGCGCCAGCTCGAAGGAGGCCCGCCCCGACACCAGCAGCACGGCCCGGGAGAGCGGCAGCGCGTCGTCGCGCAGTGCGCGGCCGATGAGTTTGTCGACGGCGTTGTGGCGGCCCACGTCCTCGCGCAGGTCCAGCAGTTCACCCTCGGGCGAGAACAGCGCGGCCGCGTGCAGTCCGCCCGTTCGGTCGAACACCCTTTGCGCGGCCCGCAGTTGGTCCGGCAGTGCGGCCAGCAGCTCCGGGGTGACGCGGACCGGCGGTGTGTCGGCGATCGCCCAACGCGCCGTCGTCCGTACGGCATCCAGGCTCGCCTTGCCGCACAGGCCGCAGGAGGAGGTGGTGTACACGTTCCGCTCCAGCGTGATGGCGGGCAGTGGTACGCCCCGGGCGAGCCGCACGTCGACGACGTTGTAGGAGTTGGAGCCGTCGGCCGTGGCGCCCGCGCAGTACACGACGTTGGCCACCTCCTCGGCGCGGCCCACGACTCCCTCGCTCACCAGGAAACCGACGGCCAGCGCGAAGTCGTCACCCGGGGTACGCATGGTGACGGCGAGCGGTCTGCCGTTCAGGCGGATCTCCAGCGGCTCTTCCGCGACCAGGGTGTCCGGGCGGCGGCTCGCCCGGCCGTCGCGGATCCGCAGCACCGGTCGCCGCTCGGTCACGCGTCCCACGGCCCGCCTCCTCAGCACTCGATGACGTTCACGGCGAGCCCGCCACGAGCGGTCTCCTTGTACTTGACCTTCATGTCGGCGCCCGTCTGCTTCATGGTCCTGATGACCTTGTCGAGGGATACGTGGTGCCGTCCGTCCCCGCGCAGGGCCATCCGGGCGGCGGTGACCGCCTTGACGGCGGCCATGCCGTTGCGTTCGATGCAGGGGATCTGGACGAGGCCGCCGACCGGGTCGCAGGTCAGGCCCAGGTTGTGCTCCATGCCGATCTCGGCCGCGTTCTCGACCTGTTCCGGGCTGCCGCCGAGGACTTCGGCGAGCCCACCGGCCGCCATGGAGCAGGCGGAGCCGACCTCGCCCTGGCAGCCGACCTCGGCGCCGGAGATGGAGGCGTTCTCCTTGAAGAGCATGCCGATGGCGCCCGCGGCGAGGAGGAAGCGGATCACGCCGTCCTCGTCGGCGCCGGGCACGAATTCCAGGAAGTAGTGCAGGACGGCTGGGATGATCCCGGCGGCGCCATTGGTCGGGGCGGTTACGACTCGGCCGCCTGCGGCGTTTTCCTCGTTTACTGCCATGGCGTAGAGGGTGATCCACTCCATGGCGAGGGCCTGCGGGTCGCCGTCGGAGCGGAGTTTGCGGGCCGTGGTGGCGGCGCGGCGCTTGACGCGCAGGCCGCCGGGGAGGATGCCCTCGCGGGTCATGCCGCGCTGCACGCACTCGCGCATCACGCGCCAGATCTCCAGCAGGCCCGCGCGGATCTCGTCCTCGGTGCGCCAGGCTCGTTCGTTCTCCAGCATCAGGGCGGAGATCGACAGGCCGGTCTCCCGGGTGAGGCGGAGCAGTTCGTCGCCGGTGCGGAAGGGGTACTTCAGGACCGTGTCGTCGAGCTTGATGCGGTCGGCGCCGACCGCGTCCTCGTCGACGACGAATCCGCCGCCGACGGAGTAGTAGGTCTTCGACAGCAGCTCCGCACCCGAGTCGTCGTACGCCCATATCGTCATGCCGTTGGCGTGGTACGGCAGGGCCTTGCGGCGGTGCAGGACCAGGTCCCCGGCATCAAACGCGATTTCGTGCTCGCCGAGCAGGGACAGGCGACCGGTGGACTTGATCGTCTCCACTCGGTCGTCCGCCGTCTCCACGTCCACCGTGCGCGGCGACGCGCCTTCCAGTCCCAGCAGCACCGCCTTCGGGGTGCCGTGGCCGTGACCGGTCGCGCCCAGGGAGCCGTACAACTCCGCCCGCACGGTGGCCGTTCGGTGCAGTACGCCGTCCTGCCGCAGCCGGGCGGCGAACAGCCCGGCTGCGCGCATCGGGCCCACGGTGTGTGAACTGGACGGGCCGATGCCGATCGAGAACAGGTCGAAGACGCTGATTGCCACGCCATGCTCCGTGGGAAGAGGCAGGGCGTGCCGCACGGTCCCGGCACGCCGCGCGGAACGGACTAACGGCCGGGGTAGAGCGGGTGCTTGTCGGCGAGGGCGGTGACCCGGGCCTTGAGGGCCTCGGCGTCGTAGGACGGCTTCAGCGCCTGCGCGATCACGTCCGCGACCTCGGCGAAGTCCTCGGCCGTGAAACCACGCGTGGCCAGCGCCGGGGTACCGATCCGCAGACCCGAGGTCACCATCGGCGGCCGCGGGTCGTTGGGCACGGCGTTGCGGTTGACCGTGATGCC